>JANPBT010000018.1:0-10255 GCA_031430575.1 Betaproteobacteria bacterium
CCCAATCGTACCAATCCGCGCAGAGTGAAACGACGAACGAAAGACTTCCAGCCGCGAAAAGGATCGGAAAAACTCAACCAAGTCTTTGATTCAACACCGAGAATACTTAAGTGAACAGCATTGGGGACGCACCACGTTTAATCTGAAGTCGTAAAAAACAACGTACCTGCGGAGCAGATTCGGCGCTTCATCGCTGAATAGTGTTCGAGAAAAAGCGGGGGGAAAACTAAGTCGCGGATGCTTCGCTCCGGGGTAGTTTCTGCTCAAAAAAGTAGGTGTTTTTCAGAAAAAAAGTTCTAAAACGTGCCAAATCTGCGCCGCAGGTATTTCAATGAGTTTGGAATGCAGTGAGGGCACTTCGCGATGGCGACGTAAATTACGTTCGCTGCATACGGCGCGTAAATTCGATATCGCAAACGCACCGCTTGCGACGATTTGGATTTTGGGCGGCGCGTAAATTGCGTCTGCAATAGCCCATTCAAACACGGCTTGGTAACGCGCCATCGATTCGCCGCATTCGTTCATTCATCGTTACGTTCCGGTAGGTTTTATATCCGCCGATTGGATCTGCGACGAGATTGAAATCGGATTGAGTGAGCCGTGAGGCACAATCCTTCGAAATACGCTTCGCTCCGGGCGGCTACGCTCGCTGCATTTTGCGGCTGATCTCACGCTCGGCATGGGCGAAGCGGTTCACGGCTATTTGGAGAATTAAAAGTGAGCGCGGTAAAGAAAGCGAAACCCACAAAAAAAACGACAACGAAAGCGCGCGGTGCGGGATCGCAGAAAACGCTAGCCTCGCAGCTCGCGCAATACGAACGGGTTGGCCTCATGTTGCAAGGCGGTGGCGCGCTTGGCGCTTACCAGCTCGGCGTGTATCGCGCGCTCGATGAGGCGGGCTGTACGCCGGATTGGCTGTGCGGTCTGTCGATTGGTGCGATCAATGGCGCGCTTATTGCGGGCAATGAGCCTGGGCGTCGTGTAGCGCGGCTCGAAGCGTTTTGGGATCGTATCTCGTCGCCTTCTATTTTTCCTGCGGATTCACCCGATGTGCCGATGCCATCTTGGATGCAGGCGCTCAGCGCTTGGGGCACGATGACGTTTGGTCAGCCAGGTTTTTTTCGGCCCCGCAGTGTGAACCCTTGGTTAAGCCAAGCCAACGACGAAACGGCAACCAGCCTTTACGAAACCGAGGCCCTGCGCGCGACGCTGCTTGAGCTCGTAGACTTTGATTGGCTCAATGATCGCAAGCGTAATTCGATGCGTTTAAGCGTTGGTGCCGTCGCAGTAGAAACGGGGAACTATCGCTTTTTCGATTCAAAAATCGAACGCATCGAGCCGGCGCACATTATGGCCAGCGGCGCGCTACCGCCGGCCTTGCCCATGGTGAAAATTGGAGACCATCACTATTGGGACGGTGGCATTATCTCCAATACGCCGCTGCAGTACGTGCTGGATCAAGAAGACGATCTTCGCACGCTCATTTTTCAGGTTGATTTGTTTAGTGCGCGCGGCGCGTTGCCAACAAAAATGTCGCAAGTGTTAACCCGACATAAAGACATCATGTATTCAAGCCGCACGCGCCAGGCGACAACGGCGTTCAAGCGCATCCTTACCCTGCGCAGGCAACTCGCAGACGCTCTCAAGCGCGTGCCTGCCAATAAATTGCGGGCTGGTGAAGCGGCGCTCATGCATGACTATGCCGATGCTGGAGTGGCCAATCTGGTGCAATTGATTTATCAAGGCAAGGAATTAAAAAGCGACAATAAAGACTACGAATTTTCCGTACAAGCGATTCGAACGCACATTAACGCCGGACTCTCTGACGCGAAGCGCACGCTCGAAATGCCTAATTGGTTTGATGTTCCTGATCCCGAAATTGGAGTTGTGGAGCATGATATACATCGAGTGTAGCGTTCGTATCTATAGACAATGTAATGTTCAAATTAAACCGCAGCGCCCAGATTAAGCCGCAAACTTTGCGCAGTTGCTGCGTACATCGTTGAGAACTTTTTGCATGCCATCTTATTCACGAAAGACACACGCATTATTTCGTTACGGTTCTGGCCCACTGTGGCTGCTCGCATGGTCATTCCTGCTCACGCCGATGCAATCGATCGCCAAAGACTGCGAGCGCAGCCAAAAAATTTCTCCAGACCTCATCAAACCTACTGCAGGGGTGCAGACGGTTGTCTTCGTTGTCAACGACCTCACGCGCGGCACTTGCTGGCATACCAGCCCGACGGACATTACGATTCAACATTCGCCATGGTCAACGTTTAAGTTCCCGCATTTTCTGATTGCCCTCGACACGGGCGCGATCGCGTCCGCGCGCGAAGTCCTCCATTGGGATGCAAAAAAAAGACCTGCTGAGCCCTACTGGCCAGAAGTTTGGAGGCAAGATCAGAGCCTGAAAACGGCCTTCACTTACTCTGCGGCGTGGCCATTTCAAGATTTAGTTTTAAAGGTGGGGCAGGCAAATTACAAGAAATGGCTGGCACGCTTTGGTTACGGCAATGCGCAAGTTCCAATTGATCGCGATGATTTTTGGCTTGGTGGTCCACTCGCGATCTCGCCAAAAGAGCAGGTTAAGTTTTTATCTTGCCTTGCGCTCAGCGGGTGCGGAGCTTCCGCCGCATCGATTCACGAATTGGAGGCAGTCGCGCTTCAGGGCGAGAGCGGTGGTCACCGCATGTACGCTAAAACCGGCTCTGGTCCGATCAAGCCACGAGACTTTTCGGGTGCTTTTGAAGGCTGGTATGTCGGATACATCAAAGACGCTGAGGGCGTGGCAACCGTGGCGTTCGCAACCTATGTCCGTAGCGATCATTACGCAGCGATACGCACTTACAGGGAGAGCGTGAGCCGACATTTACTGACCGCGCTTGGTTACTGGCATCGATAAATGTTGGGCGGCCAGATCGGGATACGCTTGCCGCGACGTAAAGTTATGTTCAAGGTTTCGCACCCGTTGCGCGATGTTTTACGTAGCATTAATTTTTGTCGCAAAATCTCTTAAAACGAGCGGGTTTATTAACGGTACGTCCTCAATATAGCTTCAAATTTGAGACCGCCCTCGCTCTAGCCTCCAAGCACGAATAAAGATCGTTACAAAATGATCATTGCCTTTGAGGTATCGGCAGCGTACAGTCTTGCGAGCGATACCGCTCAATCTCATTGCGTTGAAGCTTCAATATGAAAAGACCCTCCTTCTTCTCGTTTCTGATTGCAAGCCTCATTGCGTGCAGCCTTCACGCACAAGCCGCACCACAAACGTTCGACACCGAATTTAGAGATAGCGCGCGCAGTCGTACGCTCCCGCTTCGCGTGCGCGCTCCAGAAGGCGGAGGCAAAGTGCCACTCGTCATTTTTTCGCATGGTTTGGGCGGTTCGCGCGATGGTGGAAAACTGTGGGGCGAGCATTGGGCGGCAAATGGATATTTCGTGATCCATACGCAACACCCCGGTAGCGATCTCGCTTTATTGAAGGGCGGCTTCGGCTCGCCATTGCAAAAGCTCAAGCGCGGCGCAAGCGGCGAGCAATTGATCGTGCGCACGGAAGACATACGTTTTGTATTGGATGAGATTGCGCGCCGCCAAGCAAGCGGCGACCCAACCTACGCCCGCGTTGATCTTGATCGTATCGCCATGACGGGTCATTCGTTCGGCGCGATGACGACGATGGCGCTTGCAGACCAACGCTATCCGGGCACCACCCGATCGCTCGCCGATGCGCGCTTCAAAGCGTTCATTGCGTTGAGCCCACAAATTGCGCAAACGCCGGGCAATGGAAGGGCTGAGCTTTATCAAGAGGTGAAGAAGCCACTCTTCGTGGTGACGGGCACGATTGACGGCGATATGCTCGGCAACGGCGCAGCGCCCGACAAACGCGCCGCCGTATACGATATGCTCCCTGCGGGCGATAAGTATCGCGTGATTTTCGAGAACGGCGATCACATGGTGTTCAATGGCGGCGCGACCGCCGAGAGCGAAACGTTCTTGCAATTCATCGACAATCGCAACGCAAAAACGGACGCAGCCACCGCCGCTATCATTCAAGAAAAAACGAAAATGCTCACGCTTACATTTCTGGACGCCTACCTGAAAAACAATGCACCCGCGAAAGCGTGGCTCGCCAACAACGCCGCGAAAGACCTCAGCAGCGCGGGAGCGTGGGCGCAAAAGTAGCCGTTTGCAAAAACGATGAACCTGTAGAAATGCAATGATGAAACTTACGGTTCGGAAAGTGTTTGACAAAAATTTTGGCTATACCTGCGGCGCAGATTGGGCGCTTTTAAAGCCCGCGCAGCCCAAATAGGCAAACAAAACGCCGCTTCGCTTCAGCTCCCTTCGCCGCTCTCATTTCTGCGCTCATTCGGAAGCGGCAACGCAAGCGCACAAAAGCACCAAATCTGCGCCGCAGGTATCTCAGTCGTTCAACGGGTTCTCTGCTCCAAATTGTGGGTTCGATAGATTAAATGCGATAAAACTCCGCGATGAAACTTTGGCGATATTGAACCATCTGTGGATGTTCAAGATTCCCAGAATACGCTGCATTCCTTCCGGGCTACGCTCACTCATTAAAGGAATATTGCGGACCACACAACTACGCTCACCCGCAGGCTTGCGACGATGTCCGACATATTTGACTCGTTGGGAGATTCCAGGGGGCTACAGAATGGGCGCTTTGACTATAAAAAAGCGCGCTTTAGAAATTGAGTTGATTTTTTATACGAGCGTGTGTTCGCTGGCGATGCAGCGCGATGGCGATCCGCACGGGGCGGGGTTCGCGCGTTGCGTGAAATGCTTTTATGAGGGATTTCGGTATTGTCCTGCGCATCGACGCAATAGGGTTTCTCCCCCAATCGCTCTGAGCGGGCAGTGTAAACGTTGCGCGCAGAAGCGAGTCAGCGTATATTGTTCGGAGTAAAACTAATTTTTACCGCAGTTATCCCAAAGGAATCAAACCATGAAATTCACCAAATTCGTTCCCCTTAGCGCCATCGCGTTAGGCGTGCTTGCTGGTTGTGCATCTTCCGGCGGCTCAAATCCAACCGGGCCGATGTCATTTTTCATCACCAGCGCGCCAATCGGCAAAGGCGCTGATTTAGGCGGCCTCGCTGGCGCGGACGCGCACTGCCAGAAACTCGCCAGCGGCGCTGGCGCTGGCGCAAAAGCGTGGCGTGCTTACTTAAGCGTTCCGGGGGTGTTCGGCTCCGCTGCCACGGCGTCCGCGCCTGCGCGCGAGGCCGTACAAGGCACGCACGCAAAAGATCGCATCGGCGCGGGACCGTGGTTTAACGCCAAAGGTGAGCTCATCGCTCGCAATGGGGCTCATTTGCACAGCGGTAACGCCGTTGGCAAAAGCACTGCGCTCGATGAAAAAGGCGGCATCGTAAAAGGCCGTGGCGATACGCCAAACGAACACGATATTCTCACGGGCTCGCGCGAAGACGGCACTGCCTTCGCCCCGCAAACCGATACCACCTGCAAAGCATGGACGAGTAGTGGTGAAGGCTCTGCAATCGTTGGCCACCATGATGGATCAGGGCCGCTGAACGACAATTGGTCGAAGAGCTGGAATTTCTCGCACCAAAGCGCAGGCTGCAGCCAAGACGCTCTGGTTCGCACCGGCGGCTCGGGGCGGTTTTACTGTTTTGCTACGAATTGAGTAATTGCGAGTAACGGACGCGAACCGTAAATTATCGTAAAGTTTCAAAAACTAAAAACGGCGCCATTGCGCCGTTTTTAGTTTTGCCTGCAGATTAAACCGTTTTAGGTTCAATTCGCCACGGGCAAAAAGAGCTGAGCGTGGTTCACGGCCCTTATTTCGGGTTTTGGGTTTCGTCGCGAACCATCGAGCCTACCGAGACGAGCATTTTGCGATTGGGTGTTTTTCGCTCGCGAGAAATAGCATTTTCTCGGTTTATTGAATCGAAACTAGGATCGTTTCCGAAGTGTTGCCAATCGAAGCGCCGTTGGCAGAACCCGTTCTGCTGATATCTTTGCTTTTGACTAAGCCGATTGTGGGCACAAACCAGCCTTCCAACACCACATCTAAATTGGTCTGCGCGTAGCGTAATGTTGAGCGCACGACGCACGCATCGGAAAACGTGCCTGCGGGCGTGGTCACAGTTTCGCGCCGCAGAAGCGTATCGGTTGCAATCGCTGCAATCGGTGCGTTGTTGCTGAAGTTCGACGAAATTCAGCGTGTAATACCTGCGGCGCAGATTTGGCGTAATTTCATCGATGCGCTACTCAACAATCGCTCTATGTCTGCGCGGTAGGTCAAATCTGCGCCGCAGGTATTAATGAAAAAGCATTCATTCAATGCCACACCGCCGTGGCGACGCGCAGCATATTGGCGCCCATCACCAGTTCAATTTCTTGAGCATTCATCCCGACTTTTTCGAGCGCAGCGGGCAACAGCGTCCATGTTTCTACTGGCGGATACTTCATCGGCTCGATGTCGTGCGTATACCCCGCTGATTTTGGCCACCAATAACTAGCATCGAAATCACCGGGGGGGCGATCGCTTAACTCATCTTGGCGAAAGCTATTGTCCATGCCGATGCCTACGTGTTGTGCGCCAACTAAATTTGCCACGTAGGCGGCGTGTTTGGCCAGATCATCTGCGTTAGGTTGTGCGGAACCCAAAAAAGCTGAGACACCAGAAACGCAGACCACACCGCCCGTTGCCGCGCAGCGCGTGATTTGCGCATCGGTAATGTTGCGACCATGCGCTTGCATTGCAAGTGGATTGGCGTGACTAAATATCACGGGCTTGCTTGATGCGGCCATGATGTCAAGACTGCAGCGCCGCCCGGTGTGCGAGCAATCCATCAACACGCCAGCGGCGTTCACGGCTTCTACCATGCGCACGCCAAGCGGGGTGAGGCCACGCTCGATATCGTGGCATCCATCCGCTACGCTATTGTTACGGTTGTACGCAAAGTGGATTTGCCGAACGCCCAGATCGCGATACATGGCGACCATTTCAGGTTGCTCAAGCAGCGGCAGCGCGCCCTCCAAATCAAAACCAATCGCGATCTTGCACGATGCCTGCGCAGCATGTATATCCGCCACGCTGCGCGCGAGCACGTAGCGATCGGCGTGCAAGGCAATCGTCGCCCGAAACCCTGCGATCACGGACATCACTTGCGAAAGCGGATTCATGTCCATCCCAATATTGATCGAGGCATAGTTCACGCCTGCCGCGCGCAGCGCATCAAGCGGCGCGAAGCTTGCTCGCGGATGAAGCGGAATACAGGTGTGTGCTTCCCATTGAATCATGATGATTTCCTGCCAATTAAAGAGATTGCTGCGCGCGCTCAAATCCTTTAGAGGCGATCATTAAGCTTTGGGTATACGCCGCGGTGGAGCGGTTATGCGCCAGCGCTTCAGCGGGCAACACCTCTATAGTGCGGCCACTTTGCATCACCAAAATATGCTCGCACAAATGCGTGACCACTGCCAAATCGTGACTCACCATAATAAAGGTAAGCCCCAGCTTATTGCGTAGCGCTTCAAGCAAATTGAGCACTTCTGCTTGCACAGACGCATCAAGCGCAGAGGTCGGCTCGTCTAGCAAAAGAATTTGCGGCGATAAGATGAGCGCTCTTGCTATGGCCACGCGTTGGCGCTGCCCGCCGGAGAGTTGATGCGGATAGCGAAAGCGAAACCCAGAGCCGAGCCCAACGTCATCGAGCGCCTTTGCAATGCGTATTTCCGTATCGCCAATATCGTGAATGGCCAACGGTTCCGACAAAATACGATCCACGGTTTGCCGCGGGTGCAGCGAGCCATATGGATCTTGAAACACCATTTGAACTTGTCGCCGAAATGCTTTGCTGCCTGGCATGGCGAGTGGCTCTGTTGAAAAATCACTGGCTGCGCGCGTAAGCGCCACGCTGCCACGCGCAATAGGCGCGAGGCCACAAATCGCGCGCAATATCGTTGATTTTCCCGAGCCTGATTCGCCTACGATGCCAAAGCTTTGGCCGGGCGCAACGCTAAGCGATGTGTCATCAACAGCCACAAATTCGCCGTAGCGCACGCGCAGGTTTTTAATTTCAATTCCGGCCGCGGCGCGTGCTGATAAATGCGGCGCGCTCAAAGCGCCCACTCCGCTTGGCGCTGCAGCGTAGGGAGCGGATGCTGGCTTTGACCGAGCTGCGGCAAGCACCCCAGCAAGCCCTGGGTGTATGGATGCTGGGCATTGGCAAGATCGCGCGCGGCAAGCTCCTCCACCACGCGTCCGGCATACATCACCAACACCCGATCGCAAAATGAAGAAACCAATCGCAAATCATGGGAAATAAAAATCAAGCCCATGCCGCGCTCGGTGACGAGCTTATCCAAGATAGAAAGCACCTGCAGCTGCACGGTGACATCAAGCGCCGAAGTGGGCTCGTCAGCAATCAGTAATTCAGGCTTCGCCACTAGCATCATCGCGATCATTGCGCGCTGGCCCATGCCACCAGAGACTTCATGCGGGTAGAGTTTCAACATACGCTCAGGGTTCTCAATTTGCACCGCAGCAAGCGCATCAATTGCAGCGCCGCGGGCATCGGATTTACTGACTGATGTGTGCGCACGCAACGATTCGATAATTTGCGCGCCAATGGTCATCACCGGGTTGAGCGAATACTTTGGATCTTGCAAAACCATGGCGATCTGCCCACCGCGCAGTGCCCGTCGCTCTTCTGAGGAGCAGCGCAACAAATCGGTGCCCTTAAATTGCAAACGATCTGCGCTGACCTTTCCGCCCGGTGCGGTCAGCCCCATCACAGCCCGCCCGGTTTGGGATTTACCCGAGCCCGATTCCCCGACGATGCCCAAGCGCTCATGCCTAAGCTTAAAGGAAACGCCCTTAACGACTTCGTTAAAAACACCTTCCCTATTTGGATAGCTCACGCGAAGATTTTCTACGATTAATACTGGGTCAACACTCATTGCTGCGCCTTAGGGTCGAGCGCATCGCGCAAACCATCGCCTAGCAAATTAAAGCCCAAGCTGATGAGGAAAATGGCGGCGCCGGGCGCGGCAGCAACCCACCATTGATCGAGCACATAGGCGCGACCATTGGCAATCATCGCCCCCCATTCGGGCATCGGCGGCTGCGCGCCAAGGCCCAAGAAGCCAAGCCCTGCAGCAGTCAAAATAATGCCTGCCATATCAAGCGTTACGCGAACGATGACTGACGAGAGGCAGAGCGGCATGATGTGTCGTAATACGATTCGCCAAGGCGAAGCCCCCATCAATTTCACTGCAGAAATGTAATCAGCGTCGCGCAGCGTGAGCGTTTCGGCGCGGGCGATGCGGGCATACGGCGGCCAGGAAGTGATGGCGATGGCGATCACTGCGTTTTCAATGCCGGGCCCGAGCGCGGCAACGAACGCAAGCGCGAGAATCAGTCGCGGGAAAGCCAAGAAAATATCGGTGATGCGCATTAAAACCGCATCTACCCAACCGCCCGCGTAGCCCGCTACCGTGCCGACCAAAAGCCCAATCGGTGCGGCGAGTACGGCCACCAACGTGACAACAAACAGTGTAATGCGCGAGCCATGCAGGATACGAGACCAAATGTCGCGACCTTGATCGTCGGTGCCAAACCAATGGGTTGATGAAGGCGGAAGCAATCGTGTCGTGCGTAAATCGCCTGTGAAAGGCGAGTAGGGCGCCAACACATTTGCGAGCAACGCGCATATGATCAAGGCCAGCACGATCGCTAAGCCTAACAGCGCCAGTTTATTTCGGGCAAACACGCGCCATGCATTAAACGCTCGACCACACGCTGCTTGCTTGCGTGAAGTGGGGCGCTCGGAAGTGAGCCAATCGCGCATGCTTTCATTTGAGGTTGCAGCCGCAACGATGCTAGGGCGTTGCATCGCTATCGCGTCCTCGGGTCAAGTAAGCGATAGAGCAAATCAGAAAGTAGATTGAGCCCGATAAAAATACTGCCCACCACAATCGTGCCGCCTAGCACCGCATTCATATCTGCGTTTTGTAGTGAGTTTGTTAAATACAAGCCTAGACCGGGCCATGCAAAAACCGTTTCTGTGAGCACTGATCCTTCCAGCAATCCAGCGTATGAAAGCGCAATCACGGTAACAAGTGGCACTAAGGCATTGCGCAGCGCATGAAACCAAATAATGCGCGTTTCGGAAAGACCCTTCGCGCGGGCTGCAACGATATATTCCTGTGAAAGCTCGTTAAGCATGAAAGAGCGGGTCATGCGGCTGATGTAGGCCAG
>JANPBT010000019.1:0-22634 GCA_031430575.1 Betaproteobacteria bacterium
GCTGACCGATTGGCTGCGCACCGGATTGGCCGCTCTCGATTTACCCGAGGTTGCCATAGCACTTGATCGCCCCAAGCAATTGGCACACGGCGATTACGCTTGCAACGTGGCCATGCAATGCGCAAAAGCGCAAAAGATGAATCCCCGTGCGTTTGCCGAAAAATTAATCGCAGCGCTACCCGCCTCCCCGTGGGTTGAAAAAACCGAAATCGCGGGCCCGGGCTTTCTCAATATTTACTTAACCCCGCAAGCAAAATTTCATATCGTGGGTGAGATCAATACCTGCGGCGCAGATTTCGGGCATGCCCCCGCCGGACGCGGCAAAGTGATGGTGGAATTTGTGAGCGCTAACCCCACCGGCCCGTTGCATGTGGGCCATGCCCGGCAAGCGGCTATTGGCGATGTGCTCTGCGCCACGATGGCCTCGCAAGGCTATGCGGTAACGCGCGAGTTTTATTACAACGACGGTGGCAATCAGATTGCCAATCTGGCCATCTCGGTGCAGGCGCGCGCGCGCGGAATCGAGCCCGATGCGCCTAACTTTCCCGAAGATGGCTATAAGGGCGAATACATCGCTGATGTTGCGCGTGATTTCGTTGCACAAAAAACAGTCGCTTGCGCCGATGGCGAAGTCACGGCCAGCGGCACTATTGATTCCCTTGACGATATACGCGCCTTTGCTGTCGCCTACTTACGGCGTGAGCAAGATTTAGATTTGCAAGCGTTTGGCTTGAAGTTTGACAACTACTATTTAGAAAGCTCTCTCTACACCAGCGGGCGGGTGCAAGCCGCTGTCGATCGCTTGATCGCCACCGGCAAGACCTACGAAGAAGACGGCGGGCTTTTTCTGCGTACCACCGATTACGGCGACGATAAAGATCGGGTCATGCGCAAGCGCGATGGTGGCTACACCTATTTCGTGCCTGATGTGGCTTATCACCTCGCAAAGTTTGAGCGCGGATTTACCAAAGTAATTAATGTGCAAGGCACCGATCACTTTGGCACCATCGCGCGAGTGCGCGCGGGCGTGCAAGCGGTCTCCGTTGCTGAAAACCGGGGGGTGCCGGTTGGTTACCCCGATTATGTTTTGCATAGCATGGTGAAAGTCATGCGCGGCGGCGAAGAAGTGAAAATCTCCAAGCGCGCAGGAAGCTACGTGACCTTGCGCGATTTGGTTGATTGGGTCGGCCGTGATGCCGTGCGCTTCTTTTTAGTCAGCCGCACCTCCGATACGCCGTTTACTTTCGATATCGATCTTGCGCTTTCAAAGTCAGAAGATAACCCGGTCTATTATTTGCAATATGCCCATGCCCGATTGTGCTCCGTGTTGGCTAAAGCGGGGGACGGATTTGATCTTAAAGCGGGCGAATTTGCGCCGCAGGTATTAACTTCTCCGCATGAAGATGCGCTTGCCCGCAAGCTCGCCGATTTCCCGGAAGTGCTGGAGTTGATGGCACGCGAGCTCACGCCACATTTGCTGCCGTATTACTTACGCGAAGTCAGTGCGTTATTCCATAGTTATTACAATGCAGAGCAGTTTTTGGTCGACGACCCTGCTTTGAAGCGTGCCCGCTTGCAATTGGTTGCGGCCACCGGGCAAGTGTTGCGCAACGGGCTGGCCTTATTGGGTGTTTCTGCACCGGAGAAGATGTGAAATCTGCACAAAACGAATCGTCATCATCACCCACGCAGCGCGGGCGCTTTCTTTCGGGCGTATTGGTCGGCATCGGTTTAAGCCTCATCATCGCGGCCATCGTGGCGTTTTTCGTCTATCGAAGTGGCACGCCTTTTAAGCTCGAAACCAACCCTAATCCGCCCTCTGCGCCGAGCGCGCCGGCCGTGGCCGCGCCTGCGAAGCCAGCAGACTCTAAACCCTCGGTTGAGGGCAAGATCAGCTTTCCGGGGAATGCGCCTTCTGAGGCTGCGAAGCCCGCTGCCCCAATCGCGGAGCCCGCAAAACCTACCGCGCCACTCAAAACCGAGCCGCCGGCAGCCGCCGCGGAGCTTAAAAAGCCAACCGCAGTGAAAGCAGAGCCGGTGAGCCCAGTGGGGGAAAGCAAGCCACTTTTCTTGCAAGCAGGCGCGTTTTCCAACAAATCAGACGCAGAAAACCGTCGCGCCATGCTCGCACTCATGGGCTTAGAAGGCAAAGTCACCGAAATCACTAAGGACGACAAGCCGCTCTACCGCGTGCGCGTGGGCCCTTTTGAGTCGCCTGAAGATGCCACCAAAGCGCGCAGCGACATGTCACGGAACGGAATTGACTCCGTGTTGATCAAATAGCGCCGGACTCAATCCGTCATCAAAATTCGCAGCCGTTCGTTAAGGCACTGGGCCATCGCACTTTTTTTGGAGCTGTAACCGTATGAAATTCACCCGCTTATTTTCAAAAACCCTTTTTGCCACGCTCGTGACCGCATTCTGCGCCGCAGGTAGCGCGTTTGCGCAAGTCAATCTTGAAGAAGGCAAAGAATACAAAAAACTCGCCAAACCGCAACCGGTTGATGTCGCCAACAAAGTGGAAGTCATTGAGTTTTTTAGCTTTGGTTGCGACCATTGCCGCGCTTTTGAGCCCACGCTGCAAGAATGGCAAAAGAAAATGCCCGCAGACGTGCATTTCAAGCGTATCCCGGTTTCTTTCCAACCGGCGTGGGCCGGTTATTCAAAAATTCTCTTCACCCTCGAAGCGCTGGGGGAATCAGATAAGCTCGCCCCTGCTGTGTTCGATGCGATTCATAAAGATGGCAAAAAGCTCAACGATAAAGAAATTTTCTACGCTTGGGCGGCAAGCCGTGGCTTAGATGTCGCAAAAGTTAAAGCCGCTTATGAAGGCTTCACCACGGACAGCAAAGTCAAGCGCGCCGATCAAGCCGTGCGCACCTATGCCGTCGATTCAGTGCCGATGTTAGTCATCGATGGCAAATTCGTCACCGCACCGTCGATGGTCAAAAACGGACACGCTGGTATGCCGAGCGCAATTGATTTTCTGATCGCCAAAGCGCGCCAAGAAAAAGGCAAGTAAGCTTTTTCAGCACAAAAAAAAGCCGCCCGAGGGTGGCTTTTTTTCGCTTTAGACCCCCCTACCTGCGGCGCAGAAAGCGGGGGTTTTTAGCTTTTTCACGCGACCAACGCACCCACTTAGGCGCGCCGAGATCAATTCCAGCTTAGCAAACGCATTGATTTTTTGCTAATGTGTGCCAAAAAATCACTCAATCTGCGCCGCAGGTATTTGTGTATTATCTATGCTTTATTGCTTCATTTAAGTCAGATAAATTTCGAAAAAATGTACTTTAAATGCTTATAATCATTGTGTTACGATTATAGTTATCTATGCATGTCCCTCCAACGCTTTGAGTCATTTTTACGCACCACCGGCATCTCCAATGCCGAAACCGCTGCGCGTGCGCTCAACGTTTCCGTCAACGCGATTGCCCGCTACGCAAAGCAATCCCCAAACGTAGCAAAGCTTGGGGCGGCGCGCGCGACGCGCTATGCACTGCGCAGCCTGATTTTGGGCGAGGCCAGCGCCCAGCCGCTTTTTTGGGTGGATTCACTGGGCGCCGCACAACCGCTCGCCACGCTAACCCACCTCACTGGCGGGCGCAACCATATTGGCACGCAAGGCTGGGATGCGCTGAGCGCGCGAAATGCGTTGCCATGGTTTCTCGCGCCGGCAGTTCACGCTGGCTTTTTAGGGCGCGCCGTCGCGCAGCGGTTTGCCTCGCCTCCCGCTAATTTCGATAGCAACCCAGAGCGTTGGTCTGCTGACCAACACTTATTCGTCGCACTGCAAGCGGGCATCGATTTACCGGGCGCGATATTGATCGGCGAGCGGGCGCTCGAAACGTGGCACGCGATCACCCCGTCCATCCTCAGCGCCGATGATTACGATGCCCATATCGCGCACGCGCATCTCCATCTGCACGCAGGCACCAGCGCGGGCGGAGAGCAGCCGAAATTCACCGCCGTGCGCAGCGATGGCACCCATCTGCTGGTGAAATACAGCCCGCCACGCGGCACGCCTTTTGGTGAGCGCTGGCACGATTTGCTCTCGATGGAATTTCACGCAAGCGAAACCCTGCGCGAAGCAAACTTGCCCGCAGCGCAAAGCGCGCTCATAACGCACCCCGCGCGCACATACCTTGAAAGCGCGCGCATTGATCGGCAAGCGCTGCGCGGGCGCAAACATGCCGTCGCGCTTGCAGCCATCCATGATGCGTTTATTTCAGAGCCGCGCAAAAGTTGGAAACACACCGCGCGCGCCCTCGCAACCCAGCGCTGCCTCTCGCACGCCGACGCCGCTGCAATTGCGCTGGTGCAACGCTTCGGCAATTGGATCGGTAACAACGACATGCATTTCGGCAATCTAAGCCTGATCGCAAGCACACCCGACGCAGTCAATACAGGCCATTTCACGCTCGCGCCGGTCTACGACATGCTTCCGATGCGCTATCGCCCAGACGCAACCGCCGGAAGCCTTGATACCCTCCCATTCACCCCAACGATCGGCATTCCGGGCGAAGAAAAAATCGAAACCCTCGCACGCGCGCTCGCCCAACGCTTTTGGCTGCGCGTCCGCGCGGCAGAAGTCAGCGCCGAAGCCCGAGCATTAGCCAACGAAATGCACGCGCGCTGCGGTTAAACGAAAGTCAAGATATGCGCTGCAGCGCTTAACGCGAAACCTTAGCCCACGCTCATATACCCGCCATCAATGGCGAGCATCGAGCCGGTGATGTAGCGCGCGGCATCGCTGCATAAAAACAAAATCGGGTCGGCGATTTCGGCAGTCTCAGCCCAGCGCTGCATGGGGATGCGGGCATTGATTTGGGCGGCCCGCTCTGGGTTTTCGCGCGCACCGCGTGAGAGCTCGGTGATGACCCAACCGGGCGCGACGCCATTAACGCGAATGCCGTCTGCAGCATACGCGCAACCCAGAGACATCACTAAATTTTTCACCGCGCCTTTCGAGGATGAATACGCCGGCTGCACCGGGCCGCCGAAATAGCTCATCACCGAGCCGATAAAGATGATCGCGCCTTTTGATTTTTGGAGCAAAGGCCGAGCCTCGGTCGCAACGCGCATGCCGCCATTCACGTTCACATCCATCACCTCCGCAAATTTAACCGGGTCGTGCTCGGCTGCGCGCGCGATCATACCCGCGCAATTCACAACGAAATCGAGCTGGGCTAAGCCGCCGATCAGCGCGCTCACCGCATCGCCATCGCGCACGTCTAACTTCTCGATGCGCATCCCCGCAAAATCAGCGTTCGCCCGCGCGGCGGCAAGCTCAGCCTCGGTAAGCCCGCAGGCAATCACGCTCGCCCCAGCGCGCTTGAACGCCAGCGCTACCGCCGCGCCGATGCCCGAGACGCCACCGGTGACGAGGGCGGTTTTGCCGTTGAAATCAAAGTGTGCGTTCATGATTCGCGTTTTCGTGAAAAGTGGCTGACTTTATACCTGCGGCGCAGATTCAGTCGATGCGAAATCTCAGTCGCAAGATTTTTGACCACTTCGCGGCAATAAGCAGTGGCCAGCGATTAGCCTAAGCGCGGACGCCACAAACCCATGTAAGCGCCAAATATTCCAGCAGCCATCGCAATCGTTGCGATCAATAAGATCATCGCCACGCTCCATTGCGCGCGGTTGCTTGCGCGCCCACGATTGCGCAGGTAAAGCTCAAGCAAGGCAAGCGGGACGATGGATTGCGACCACGCGAGCGCGACTAAAAACGGGCCTCGAAAAGTCTCTGGGTCAAATCCTACTGGCTTTTGATGAATCATGAGCCACAAAAATAACCCCACCCGAAAAAACCAGACGCCATTAACCAACAAAAATAGCCTGAGCGCCCAGCGGCGATGCGCACTGAAATCGCGCGCCCTCGCACATTTCACTGCCATCGCAGCGCAAATCAAAATTAATACGCCGTTAAAAGTGGTGCCCATTTGGCTGCCGGTAGAGCCCACCGTGCCGCGTACCCACGTCAAATAAAAGCCGCTGATGGTGGCCACCACCGCGCCGAGCACGAACACCCGCCCATTCCAGCGATGAAAGCGCGGCGCAACGCTACGAAGCTTTGGAATGAGCTGCAGCAGCCCGCTAAAAGTAATGATGAGCGCAAACACAAGATGCGAAGAAATCATTGCGTTGCCAGTGCCGTCACCGGGAACGATGCCGCGCGGCATCACTTTTCGCCAGGCTGCGAAATCACCTTGCAGCGCGCTGCCACCATAAAACTTTAAGATATAAAAAGCAAATAGCGACATCCCCGCCGCCGCTACCAAATACCAAAATATCGCCGCGTATTTCAGCGCTGTCGCACCCGTCGAGGTTGATTGCGCCATCGATGCGGTTACGTCAAACGCGGTCGTTTCGCGCATTGTGATTCCTTCCGAGATTGAAGCCGTTGCCAATGAAAGAAGTCTACGGCGAGCCCGGGCATCGCCGCCATGCGCTCGCCCGCCATTCAGCGCCTCCCGCCTCCAACCCGTCGCATGCGCGGAACTTGTGGGCTGTTCGACGAATTGACGGGCTCAGGTTTCCTCGAAACTTAACCGTCACGCAGAATCTTGCGCCACAATGACGCCGACGATAGAAATACGCGCAATAAAAAAATTTGAATACCCACTCTCAACGATGAACCCAACCATTTTCTTAACCGGCGCTTCCTCCGGCATCGGCGCGGCGCTAGCGCGACATTACGCACATACCTGCGGCGCAGATTTAGCACTTTTGGGGCGCAATTTGGCTGCGCTTTCCGCGATCCAAGCGCAATGCAGCGCAAATCATTTGAAAACTGCGCCGCAGGTATTGACGTACGTTGCCAATGTCGCAAATGAAAATGAAATGCGCGTGGCGATGACCGCGCTGATCGAAAAATTAGGCGTGCCCGATCTGGTGATTGCCAATGCTGGCGTCTCGGTGGGCACGCTCGCGGGCGCGGCCAGCGATCTGCCTGCTTTTCGGCAGGTGATGGAGACCAACGTGCTCGGCATGGTGCATACGTTTACGCCGGTGATCGATGCGATGGTCGCGCGCGGCAGCGGCACGCTCGTGGGCATCGCGAGCGTTGCGGGTTTGCGCGGCATTCCGGGCTCGGCGGCCTATAGCGCATCAAAAGCGGCGGTGATTTCATATTGCGAATCGCTGCGGGTTGAGCTGCGCGGCACGGGCGTGAAGGTGGTGACGATTTGCCCTGGCTATATCGATACCCCAATGACGCAGGTGAACACTTTCACCATGCCTTTTTTGCTCTCGCCAGAAGCGGGCGCGCGGCGCATCGCGCGCGCGATTGCGGCAAAGAAAGCGTTTGCGATTGTGCCCTGGCAAATGGGCTTGGTCGGGCGGGCGATGCGGCAATTGCCGATTGCGATTTATGATCGTATCTTGGCGCGCATGCCGCGCAAACCGCGATGAAAGATGCCCTGGGCGTTGACCATGCGCCCTGCGCTGGCGTGATGCGCATTGCCTGCTTGGTGCCCTCGATTACCGAGCTTTTATTTGCGCTCGATTTAGACGAATATGTGGTGGCGCGCACGGGCTTTTGCACTCACCCTGCGCCGCAGGTATTGGATGTGCCAAAAATTGGAGGCACAAAGGATGTCAATATCAAAAAATTGCTTGGGTTGAGGCCAACGCATGTGATCGTCAATATCGACGAAAACCGCCGCGAAACGGTCGATGAAATCGCCCAATCTGCGCCGCAGGTATCGATCATCGTCACCCACCCGTGCGCGCCTGAAGATAATGCAGCGCTTTACACGCTGCTCGGCTTCATCTTTAACCGCGATGCAGAAGCGGGCGCGCTTTGCGCTGGGCTGCACGGCGCAATCGCCGATGCCCGCGCCGCGGTTGCCGGTCACCCCCGCGAGCGGGTGCTTTACTTAATTTGGAAAGACCCGTGGATGACGGTGGGGCGCGAAACTTACATCGCGCGCACGCTAGCGCTCATCGGCTGGGATTGCGCGCAGCCGGTAAATGCCAGCTTACCTGCGGCGCAGATTGCGCGCTACCCAACGCTTGCCGAGAGTGATGCCTGCTGGCAATCGGTGGATCATATCTTGCTTTCCACCGAGCCCTTTTCGTTTTCCGAACGAAATTTTGCTCAAATTGCCGCTTTAGCCAATAGAGCGCTGCGCCCGCCCACGATTTCGCTCATCGATGGGGAATGGACGAGCTGGTATGGTGTGCGCGCGATTTCTTCGATCACCGCATTGGCGCAATTTCGCCAGCAATCGGCTGCTCTACAATCAATGTAACCAAAACGAGACGTCACCGAATTGCCTCCTAACAGCCCCCCAGCCGCGCATCTAGTCGAGCGAGAACGCACGCTTCACAGCCTTTTCGTACGTGGTCAAACTGGCGATGCAAGTGCTTACAACGCTTGCTTGCAAGGATTGGCGGGGTATTTGCGCAGCTATTTTCGTAAGAAATTGCAGCGTATTCCAGACGAAATTGAAGATTTGGTGCAAGAAACCTTGATCGCGATCCACAATCAGCGGCATACATACGACCCGGGGCAGCCGTTTACCGCCTGGGCTTATGCGATTGCCCGCTACAAATTGATTGATCGCTACCGGCAATTTACGCGCCACGACGGTCATAACGATACGCTCGATGACTTTCACGCCGAGACCATCGGGCACGAAGATAACGCGCATGAAGCCCGCCGTGATATTGGCAAGCTACTTGATACTCTGCCCGAAAAGCAGCGCGCACCGATCCAGCTAGTGAAGTTAGAAGGGCTTTCGATCATCGAGGCGAGCGCGCGCACGGGGCAGTCAGAATCGGCGGTTAAAGTCAATATCCATCGCGGCCTGAAGGCATTGGCCGCACGGATTCAGGGTGACGGGGCTAAGGCAATATTATGAAAACAAACGATTTAATCTCAATGCTCGCGCGCGAACCCGCGCCGATTGTGCCCAACACGCGGCGCAGGCAAGATATTGCGGTGCTGTTTGCCAGCGTGGTCGTTTGCTTACTCATCATGATGGCCTGGCTCGGTATTAATCCTGCCATTGCCCACGATGCCGCAAGCGAGCCGATGTTTTGGGGCAAATTTGGGTTTAGCGCCGCCGCTGCACTTGCCCTTTTAATTGCGATGCATCAGCTCGCGCTGCCCGGAAGCGATGCCAAGCCAGGGCTTCGTGCTGCGGCGATAGTCGGTGGGTTGCTTGCCGTGATGGGCTTGGCGGCTTGGTTTCGCAGCGGTGCGTCCGCGCGCTCAGAAATGCTTTTCGGCGAGACGTGGGATGTGTGTTCGGCCTATATCGCTGCCTTGGCCGTGCCGATTTTTATCGCCGCTTTTTGGAGCGTAAAACGCTATGCGCCGACCCGCCCCGCGCTCGCGGGCTTTGCGGCTGGTGCTTTTTCAGGCGCTGCGGCTGCGGTGGTCTATGGCCTGCATTGCTCCATGTATACCGTGCCGTTTGTGGCAGCGTGGTATGGGCTGGGCGTAATCGTGCCGGGCTTGATTGGTGCCGCCCTCGGCTCGCGCTTATTGCGCTGGTAGGCGCTGAAAGGCCCAAATCTGCGCCGCAGGTATGCATCAAATTGCGCTTACAGTAGCCGTGAATGCTTAGGCACACTCGCTAACAAAAATTGCATTTGATCGGCCAAGATGCGGCGATTGCGCAAGATGAAACCTTCGAAGCGGTTGGGGGTGTAGGGCGTGTAAAGCAGCGGCATATGCGCTTCTTCAGGTGTGCGGCTGCCTTTGCGTACGTTACACGAGCGGCAGGCGGTTACCATATTCATCCAGCGCAAGCGCCCGCCGCGCGAGGTCGGCGTGATGTGCTCCATGGTCAGATCGTCTTCTTTCGGGCGGTGGCCACAATATGCGCAAACACCGCGATCTCGGCTAAATAACGAAAATTTATTGAGCGATACCCGATCTGCGCCGATGGGCATTTGATGCCGCCCGCGAATCATCACGATGCTATTAGCGCTCATCTCGCTGACCTCGCCTGTGATGTCGTTGACGCCACCGCGCAGCGTGAAGCGGGTCTCGCCGAGCTCGGTCACGATCTTGCCGCTGGCGTAATAGGCCAGCGCTTTATGCACGCCCGCCCAGCGGATGGGCGTACCAACACTATCTAACATTAATACAAACGCCACGCAGCACCTCGTCGTTATTCAACACGGGAGGCGCAGCATTTAGGCTTCAGGAACGCGATTAAATTGAGGCCAAATCTGCGCCGCAGGTACAACTCACTACGATCAATACCCGTAACATAACATAGAAAGCCACACGCTATGATTTACGCTTTTTCGCAAGCGACGCTTCCGGCTCGGCAACACGGTCAAATGGATTGGGCGCGTTGGCATAAAGCTGATCGCTAATTTGAGTCTCGCGGCGCTCGATGGTGGCAATAAAATCGGTGGCGTCGCCCATGGTTTTAAAGGCTTTAAAGCCACGCTCTAAAAAGCCATGCAAAGGACCTACTCCCGCTAATTGCGCCGGGATTTTCATCGCCGTAAGCGTAGCCGAAATCGCGGGCACTTTCACCAGCAAATTCAGAGAATTACCGATTTCGCGCATGAGCGCAATCTGCCGCGCGCGCATCGGGCGGCAGCCCACGCTGCGATAGAGCACGCCATAGGCGGCATCATCTAATTTAGGGGCGTTAACATCGCGCCACGCGGTGGCCATCATCTGATCGAGCTCCTCGGCGAGCGCATCCATCTCAATGGCTTTTGAGATCGTGCCGAGCGCCATGCCGGGTAAAAGCTTGACCATCGTCGGCACAATGCGGTCTAAGCTGGCATCGCGATCGGTGAAATCTTGCGTGCCATAAAGATCAGTAAGAAAAAACGCGGTCGCCGGGGCATATTTGGTCACGGCCGCAAGATCGGCATAAGTTTGCTGCAAGCGCTGGGTCTGCCAAACTTTAAGCGGCACCGTCCATTGCCGATACTCTTGGCCATTTTGCTGGCGCAAATGCCGCAGCCGCGCCAATCCTGTTTGTAATTCATCTGCTGGTTTTTTGCGTGCCATGCTTGATACCTCCGGCGCAGTTTTTGCGTACTCCCGCGTATTCTGCCAGTCTTGACGAGCCTGCTGGCGTTAGTGCGCAGACTCTAATGATTTTGCCTACACTCTAGCGGATGAATAGACGCACTTTTTTTCGCATCTCTGCCGCAAGCGCGCTCATTTTGGGCGTAGGCGTGGCTTTGCAACGTACGTTTGCGCCACAGGTACCGATGGCAAATGCAGCGCGCGCATTAAATGATGACGCGCGAAGCGCGATGCGCGCTATCGTGCCGGCGATTTTGGGCAATGCCTTTTCTAGCGCGGCAAGCGCCCGTAGTGCTGAAATTGAAGCGACGATTGACCGCATCGATGCCGCCATTCGCGGTCTCGCACCGACGGCGCAAAAAGAAGTCGCTGAGCTTTTTCTACTCCTTAACGCCAAGCCTGTGCGCTGGGCGGCGACCGGCATTGCCGATTGGCAATCGGCAAGCATTGATGAAGTCAGCGCATTTTTGCAACGCTGGCGACTGCATCGACTCGGGCTTTTGCAAGTCGCTTACCACGCGCTGCATGATCTAATTAGCGGCAGCCACTATAGCGATGCTTCAGCGTGGGCGCGCACGGGCTTCGCGCTACCGAAGGCATTTCAATCATGATTCCAATTATCGAAGATCCCATCGCAGCTGGGCTCGCCCGCGGCTGGAAAGTGCGCGATGGTGCGCAATTTACGCAAAGCGAAACGGTGGAATGCGACGTCGTGATCGTGGGCACGGGCGCGGGCGGCGGCATGACCGCTGAAGCGCTCACGCAAGCGGGCTTACGGGTCATCTTGATTGAGGAAGGGCCGCTTAAATCGTCGCGCGATTTCAAGCTGCGCGAGGGCGAAGCTTACCCGCAGCTTTATCAAGAATCCGCCGCGCGCAAGACCAAAGATAAAGCGATCAATATTTTGCAAGGCCGCTGCGTTGGTGGGTCAACGACGGTGAACTGGACGAGCAGCTTCCGCACTCCCACCGATACGCTAGCCTATTGGCAGAAAAATTTCGGCCTCACCACGATGACCGCCGATACGCTCAAACCTTGGTTTGAAAAAGCGGAGTCGCGCCTGAGTATTGGCGAGTGGACGATGGCGCCAAACGAAAACAACGCAATCTTGCAGCGCGGTGCAAGCAAAATTGGGATTGCGTCGCAACTCATTCGGCGCAACGTTAAAGGCTGTTGGAATCTCGGCTATTGCGGGCTCGGCTGCCCAACCAACGCCAAGCAATCGATGCTGACCACGACGATCCCCGCTGCGCTGGATGCGGGTGCCCACCTTTACGCTCGCATGCGGGCGCAGCGCTTTGTGCTTAAAGGTGATCGCGTTGAAAAACTCGAATGCGCCGCGCTTAACGCTGATGGTATTTTTGCCTCTCCGCATACGCTCACGATTATCGCCAAGCATTTCGTAGCCGCCGGTGGCGCGATAAATTCACCCGCACTACTAATGCGATCAAGCGTGCCCGATGAGAGCGGTCTGCTTGGAAAGCGCACTTTTTTGCATCCCGTGCCAGTCGTTGCCGCGCGTATGCCGCAGCGGGTGGAGGCTTATAACGGCGCACCGCAAACGGTTTATAGCGATCACTTTTTGAATACGCAAGCCATCGATGGCGAAATCGGCTTCAAGCTCGAAGCGCCGCCGATCCATCCGCTCATTTTTGCTTCAACGCTCAACAGCTTTGGCGACGATCACGCCCGCTGGATGGGTGCGCTGCCGTATGTGCATGTGCTGCTCGCACTCATGCGCGATGGCTTTCATGGCGAAAGCGTCGGCGGCACCGTGCATCTTCGAAGCGATGGCACACCGGAGCTCGACTACCCCATCACCGATTACGTTTGGCGCGGCATGAAGCGGGCACTTTTGGCGATGGCAGAGATTCAATTTGCAGGCGGCGCGGCGGAAGTGATCGCCGTGCACGAATTGGGCACACCCACGAAATCATGGGGGCAAGCGAAAGCCCAGATCGAATCACTACCGATGAAGCCGCTGCTCACGCGCGTGGTCAGCGCACACGTGATGGGTGGCTGCGCGATGGCAGGCGACGCCAAGCGCGGCGTGGTTGATGCCAATGGTGCGCACTTCGGTTTGCGCAATCTTTCAGTGCTCGACGGCTCGATCTTCCCAACCAGCATCGGCGCCAACCCGCAGCTCTCGATTTACGGCATCGTCGGGCGCATGGCGGCAACGCTTACGACGCAACTCAAAGCATGATTGCCAATCTCACACGATTGCTCGCCCTCGCGCTGGTGATCATGTGGGTCTATCCTGTTGTGAATATGGGCGCGTCTGCGCCGATCATGTTGTGCGCAGTAGCCATCGCTTTTTTAGCGATTAAATACACGATTTCAAT
The DNA here is from genome assembly GCA_031430575.1 of Betaproteobacteria bacterium. Classification (GTDB taxonomy): domain Bacteria; phylum Pseudomonadota; class Gammaproteobacteria; order Burkholderiales; family Casimicrobiaceae; genus JANMDS01. The sequence goes on from JANPBT010000019.1 coordinate 13,360, forward strand.
CGGCGGCTTCGCCCTTTCTGCTTGGGCAAATCGCGGCGATCCAGTCGGCTTTAAGTTGCATCCGATGCGCTTGATTTATGGCTTTTTTGAAGAGGGCTGGGCGACCACACGCGGGGTGCTCTGGCTGATGCCGTGGAAGGTATTGCAGCGGCTTCCCGCGCCATCAAGGCCGCAGCGAAATCGCCTGCCAGTGCTTTTGATCCATGGCTTTGTTTGCAACCGTGGCTACTGGATACCTGCGGCGCAACTTTTGATTAAAAAAGGTTTTTTCGCCGAGGCGATCACTCTTGAGCCCGCTTTCGGAAGCATTGACGATTATTCAAAAATCATCGCTGATGCCGTGGCCCAATTGAAATTGCGCAGCGGCCAATCGCAAGTCGTATTGGTTTGCCATAGCATGGGCGGGCTGGCGGCGCGGGCGTATCTGCGCCGCTATGGCGATGCGCAGGTGCGCCATGTCATCACGCTGGGCACGCCGCATCACGGCACGGTGCTTGCGAATTTAGCGATTGGTGAAAATGCGCAGCAAATGAAACGCGAAAACGCATGGCGCGCAACGCTAGCGCAAGGCGAGTCGCCCGCGCTTTGCGCAAAGTTCACCACAATCTATTCACGCATTGATAATATCGTCGCCCCCGCGCGCGCCGCCGTGCTTGCCGGCGCGAAAGAGATTGAGCTCATCGATGTGGGTCACGTCGCGATGGCATTTGCGCCGCGCTGCCTTAACATGATGATCGAAGAGATTGAGCGCGTCTCGCTTGTGAAATAGCACCAATACCTGCGGCGCAGATTTTTAAATCATGCAGCCAAATAGTTCGCCATTGATCCTAAACCTCTGAGGCCCGACTATTTCACCGATTTAATCCCAAAGCGTTGCTCAGATTCCCGCCAATCGAGCGTTGTTGTTTTGCCTGTATCAGGGAAATCTGCGGCGGTTGTTTCTTTGCGAAGCCCCGTTGCAAATTCGCCTTTTGGTTTCACCACCGTGAATTTACGCAAACCGCCAAGCGCAATGCCTTTAGCGTAGAGCTGCAAAGTATGATCGCCCTCGGCAAGCGTGTTGAAATTCGTAAGCAATCCAAATCCCGCATTCGGATGCGAGCAAACTGCCTCAACATCAGCGCGCGGTGATTCGCTTGGTACTTTTATTCGCGCTCCACCATCAATACTAATTTCTACAATCTCGGCCAAGCACGACCATCCTGAGATGATGCCGACACCACTTTGCACGCTGCCTTCTGCCGGTATTTCGATCACGCCTTGGCGCGCTTGGAACAGTGAGAGTACAGCGAACGTGAGTTTCGTATTTAGGAATGGCGGCAATATTAAATCCTCTGGGCGATAAGGTCCGCCGGTAGGGACTATATCGACTTCATACTTACCCGCTGGCAATTTTCCCAGTTGAATTGACTTAGTACTGTAACAGTTGCTACCAGAAAGACCGTCAGGCTCGTACGCATGTATCAATGTAAATGCATTTCCGATGCGACTCAGAAGGGGGTTCGAAATGCTGGCGGGCTGGGGCATCTGAGGTGGGTCGCAGAAAGTTGCGCCGCCTTTGGGGAACATCACCGTTAGTATATGGACATGATTTCGTGATGGCACTTCCACCGCGTACTTGGGATACACCACTGCGACAGGATAGTCGTTCGCTTCCACGGTTTTGTTTTGCCAGAGCGATTGTGCAGTCACGGTCATTGATTGCAACATTAAGAAACCCGTGACAACCCACATAGAAGTTTGTAAGTTGAAATTTCGACTAGTATCCATATAGTTCTACCTCTCTCCAAGATACCCATGAGAGTCCAGGCAAATTCGAATTGATACGAATGTATCGCGCGTTAGTGCCGGGTGGTAATGCATGCGCAATTGGATCAAGGTTGCCAGCGAGTTCGTTAATTTGCTTAGCAAGTTGAAAAGAGCCCAAGGTATTCGCTACTAGGATCTGATGGTTAACAGTGCCGGGTGCGCTCTGCTCTGGGATGAGCCGAATTGAGGAGATATTGCGCGAGTAACCCAGATCAAATGTAATGTAACCGCTAGTAGATCCGGCGTTCCAATAGTTACCGGTTAAGTGAAGTCCATCTTGCGTCGTCCATGGGTCTGTGCCTGCTACAGCGGTACTTACTGCAATGGCCGAAACTGGCAGCCTGAGAGGCACGGGAAAGGTAGGTGCTGCGGTAAAGCTCGGCACACGAATCGCATACGCACTATCATCAGAATGGCCGGTGTTCTTAAGTCGAGCGCGCAGGTAGGCCTCGCGCTGGACTGGGGTCGTACTCGCATCCCCGTATCGTGCAGCAAGAGCAGCGACATGCGGCGCGGCAAACGAAGTTCCCTTGCCAATGGACTGTGTCTGCGTGCCGGGAATGCCCAAGCCGTTGTTAAAACCTAGTACTGATGTAGACCAAACGCTTGAAGGCGCCCACATTTCTACGCAATGCCCGAAGTTCGATCCAAGTTCGTGAACGAAAAATGGGTTGTAATTCGGGTTATCAAAGGGAGCATCGCGCATGCCATCATTGTTGATTCCGCCTACAACAACAATGCCATCAACTCGGTTTTGAGTGTATTCGTATAAGTTGAAATCAAACACTGTAGAGGAATATGCGTAGGCGCATGCGTCATCTAGATTATTTCCGGCAGACTGCACGACCAACGCACGGGAACTTGCTCTTCGCACCAGTTTGCCGTATTGCTGATCGAAACGAAACCCACCTGACGAGTTAGACGAGAGGTTTACGATTCCGTATTTTCCCTCCTGCTCACTGTGCAGCAAAGTCCAGTCAAATGCAGTTAGAAAAGCTGCAGGATTTCGCATCCCAGATTCCACATTCCAGACATTCGTCGCCCCCAGATTTATACCGCGAACGAACTGGTTATTCGACTGCGCAAGTATGATTCCAGCGACAAAGGTGCCGTGTTCTCGGCTATCGTTCCAATTCCCATACCCGTTGATGAATGACATCGGCAAGAGCGAGGAATTATCCGCGTGCGGAATCGCGGCGCGATCAACGATATACATCAAATTACTTGAAGTCAGCCCGTCGTCGGCACCGATGGCTTGTTTGCCCCACGAAATGAGCTCACCGCCTTGGTAATAATCATTCCACTGCCCAGAAAATTCAGCCTTATCTTCTTCGAGCATCGGCACGACTTCAAAAACATGATTATCTTTCGCGATGGCATCTGCTGATTCATCACTCAGATAGGCCGTAATGGTTGAGCCGATCCAAGAAGTCATGCCTACCGCAGCGAAGTCGTATTTTTTTTCGAGCGCGCGGGTCAGTACCTGCATTTCATTTCGATGCCACCCTCGGAAGTCTTTGGCATTTTCGGCCGCATCAGCACGACGGGGCTGAGGCATCCCGGCAACATGTTTCTTAATGTTTTTGACGACATTTTCGCGAATATGAATCACGTATTGCGATAAATCAGCCGCATTGCGGACTGGCGTTCCCTTTTCAATGCGCCTAAGACCCAAGGCTGGAGCGAAGCTGGGTTCATCGGTAGCTTCGACGATCCGTTCGGCATCAAACCCACGCGCCGCAATCGGGTTTGCTATCGCGGGGGGGGGGGGGGGCAAACAGTAAGACGCTTACGGCAACAATTTGTAGAAAACCTACTTTTACGTTTTGCATTCAAAGCTCCGAGACTCGGTCAAAAATATAATTTAATTGGATCAGCGCGGTAAGTCAATGCGCCGCTTTCACCAAGGGCGCGCGACTAATAAGCGAAGAAAGCGCATAACAAAAGCGACTAAGGTTTAAAGAGCTCGCGCAATTCGGCGCTTTTTGCTTCACGCTGCGCCGCAGGTACGGCAATCGGCTAAAAAAACTAAAAATGCACTTTTCGTTACTATCCTCTGAACCAGCGCGCGTTACGCCACAATAGTTTGTGCAACGGTACACGCGCTACTAATCTAACTGAAGTCTTGGAGATTTCAATGCGTTTTCTCGTTTCACTTCTCGCAATCACGATCACATCGGCGTTGAGCATCCCCATTGCCCACGCGCACGCCGATCACTTCGTTGTCGTGACCGAGTTTTATAACAGCGCATTAAAGCAATACTTTCGCACGGCTAACCTCACGGAAGCGGCGGGCATTGATGCGGGCGCTGCCGGCCTTGGCTGGACGCGCACGGGCGACAATTTCGCAACATGGCAGCAAAGCGGCGCTGCGACTGCGACGGTCGACGTCTGCCGGTTTTACGGCTCGCTGTCGCCGGGGCCAAATTCACATTTTTTCACGGCCAGCGCCAACGAATGCGCCGGATTGCGCGGGCTGCAAGCAACGACACCGGCAACGCAAAAGCGCTGGAATTACGAGGGCATTGCTTTCGCTGCGCAATTGCCGAGCGCAGCGGGAATCTGCGCCGCAGGTAGTGCCCCAATTTATCGTGCTTACAACAAAGGCAACGAACGCGGCATCGATTCCAACCACCGCTTCAGCAGCAAAAAAGCGGAGTACGACAAGATGGTTGCGCAAGGCTGGGCGGGAGAAGGCGTGGTGATGTGTGGCTGCGATAGCCAGACCGATCGCGAATGCGCCGCGCTCATCGCTGCCTCCGTTCCGAGCGGCGGGAGCACGAGCTTTAAGCGCCTGATGGATGCCGTAATCACCCCGCAATGCGGGAGCTGCCACGCCACGCCCGCTTCTGGCGGCTTGGTGCTCGATGCAGCCAACGCTTATAAAAATTTGGTCAACATTACCCCAGCAAATGCCGCAGCAGCGGCAGCGCAATTCAAGCTGATCACGCCCGGCAACGCCGATAAAAGCTTTCTCTACGAAAAGCTTTTGCTATGGGATAACGCGCGCACGCAGAAATACGACGCGCCGATGCCATTGGGCACGACCTCGCTGACGGTCGGGCAACTGGAATTCATCAAGCGCTGGATCAACGAAGGCGCATCGCCAACCACTGATTCGATTCCTGCCGATCTCCTCAATAATTTGGCGCTACCGGAATATGCGCCGTTCGTGCCGCTGCCGGTGCCGAGCGCGGGGCAGGGCTATCAACTCACCACGGGTGCGTTTCCAGTGCCGGGCAATTTCGAGCGCGAGCTTTTCATTTACCGAGAGCTTAAAAATCCCGCGCCGATTTACGTCAATCGCTTTGATACGCGCATGCGCGCGAATAGCCATCACTTGATTCTTTATGCTTTTGGAGCGAATACGCCATCCTTCATTCGCCCGGCGCCCAATGTGATCCGCGATTTGCGCAATCCTGATAATTCGCTGAACGTATCGACTGCGCTCGCGATGGCTTTTCATGTTTTCATTGGCGGCTCGATGACGCAGAGCGGTGGCTATCAATTTCCGCCGGGCGTTGCGCTGGAGTTACCGGCGAATATGGGCGTTGATCTCAATTCCCATTACGTGAATAAAACCACAACCCCCTTCAACGGCGAAGCATTTGCGAATTTTTATACCGTCGATCGCGCGCAAGTCAGTCAAGTGGCCTCCACGCTTAACCTCGCCAATACTTCGTTTGAATTGCCGCCGGGCAAGCGCACCACGGCGACGCAATCGTTTATCTTTGACCAAAAGCGAACCGTACTGATGCTGACATCGCACACGCACGCGCTAGGCGAAAAATTCGTGATTCGCTTTAAAGGCGGCGCGCGCGATGGTGAAATTCTCTATACCAATACCGATTGGTCACACCCGGTCGCGACAACCTACGACCCGCCGCTGGTCTTTGAGCCCGGGCAAGGGCTAACCTCTGAAATTACCTACAACAATACAAAATCAGTGACCGTGAAATTCGGCCTTACCAGCGAGGACGAGATGGGCATTATTTTCGGGTATTACTACTGAATTAGAAAGATTTTCGGATTAAATCGCTGCAATACCTGCGGCGCAGAATGTGCCATTTTTTGCCTAAATCTGCGCCGCAGGTATCGCAATATTTTGCTAAAAATCGTTACTTTAAAGCGTGCTTAACTGCGCCCCAGGCATCAAGATCGCGCACGCTTGGCATCGCCCCGCGCAGGAACAAAATCGCGCCACTCTCACTGCGAATCGGCACGTGATCCACGCCAATCGGTGCGAGATGGTAAGCGCCGGCTTTAACTCGCGTATCGCCGATAATAATTTCACCTTCGAGCACAACACACTCTTCATCTTGCCGATGATGGTGGGGCCAGATGGTCGCGTTTGGCGCGAGCTTTAGCAAGTAACTGGTGGCGTCGGGTGCACGGTGGAGCACTTTGATCTCTACCCGAGCACTAAAGCGCTCCCAGCCATCGTCGCTGCGCGGAATCGTCGTCGTGCTCGCGCCTTCTTCACCGCGCTGCACGCGGCTCATGAGGCGCGATTTAAGCATCGCACGATCAACGGCATCTATTGCAACAGGCGCAAGCGCGGCGCCCAATTCGCCGACGAGCTCCAGCGGCCAATCCTCGCTTGATTTTGCGTCGTGATACGGTGGGTGATTAGTGTTCATTCATTTCATTCCAAAGCGGTGCGCAATGCGCGCGCAATTGCACAAACGCCCGGTTCATTACCGTCTTTACGCTGCCCAGCGGCATCTGCCACAAATCAGCAATCTCTTGATGGGTGAGCCCGCGAAAAAACGAGAGCGAGACCGCTTGCCGTTCGATTGCGGTCAGGGTCATCAGCGCGGTATGCACCGCGGTATTCGTGCGAAATGCGCTCAGCACAGCGTCGGGCTCGGCGCTTTCGCTGCGTTCAAATTCGCGCAAGGCATCGGGATCTTCACTCAGCTCGGCAATATCGACGCGGCGCAAGGCATCAAGCGCGCGGCTACGACAAATCATCATGAGCCAGGTCATCACCCGGCCACGCCCCACATCGTAGCGCTGCGCCTCGCGCCAGGCCTGAAAAAAAGTATCTTCTGCAATTTCTTCTGCTAGATGCGGATCGCGCACGATACGCATCGCAAGCGCGTAGATCGCGCTGACCGCAGCATCGTAAAGCGATGCCAGCGCTTTTTCGTCGCGCTCGCCCATGCGCAGCACCAGCCCGCGCAAGGGGTCTTCCGCCTTGCTGGTTGGCACGGATTTAGCAGCAGGCATGCCAAATAGCATGGGGTCTTGCGACATGGGGTAAACGGGCACGATAAGTGGGAACATAGTCATTTTTCCACAGGTTCTCCCCATTTACGCAGATACTACGGTTAATGGTTTTTACGACCACAAAACCAGGTGCCCGGCATTTGCGTATATTGGCTATCTTAGACTCCACACTTCGGGCTCAAAATATGTCAACACTTCGCTCCGTTACGACTTCAATCGCTGCTGCCGCTATCTTTGCGGGCTGCGCAAGCGCCCCGCCAATGGCAGTCGCCCCCAGCGGTTTTCCCGATGCGGTCAAGCCCCCAGCGACTGCCGCCTATTTCGCCACGCTCGTCGGTGCGGGCGAGCTCACCTACGAATGCCGCGCCAAACCTGACGGCTCCGGATCAGTCTGGACCTTCGTCGGCCCCAATGCCGCGCTGCGCAAAACATCGGGCGAAACCGTCGGCAAATACTACGGCGGACCTACCTGGGAAGCCAACGACGGCAGCAAAGTCGTGGGTAAGCAATTAGCCGTTTCTCCCTCCAGCGCCGGCAACATCCCCTTGCAATTGGTGGAAGTCACGCAATCGATGGGCAGCGGCATGCTCGCCGGGACGAAATATATTCAACGGCTCAATACCGTTGGTGGCGTCGCTCCCGCCGCCCCATGCGCGGCCGGCAATACCGGCGCGAAGCAGGTCGTGAACTATCAAGCGGACTACGCGTTTTATCGCTAGAGAGCTTTTGATTTGTGAGAGCTATGCATACCTGCGGCGCAGATTTAGGCGGATTAGATTCGCGGCGATCTGCGCTGTAGTGTCAAGAATTTGTCCAAATGTCCAGTTTCTGGCTAAGTTGAAATGTCTGGTTTACAGGGTTCTTTAAAAGCTTAAAAGTGGTCATATTTTTTGTTTTTGCTAGATCCGGTTTTAAACACTTGTTTGGATCTTTTGTAGTGCCTGTTTCAGATCTAAATGAGTGAGCGCGCGTGATGATTATTTATCCGGCGGTTGCCCGCGTTTTCTCAGCTCGCCAAGGTTGCTCGGAGTCGATTGCGAACGCCTGTTATCTCATGGGAATCCAGCCGGTTCGATTGGACTGCATGGATGCGCCTAAAGCCGATACATTTAGGGCAAAGCGGACATTACAACTTTGCTGTGACACACGTTTTTCGCGTAATTTATCTTATGTAAATAGTAAGCGCTCCAATAAGGACGTTCGCCAGCCTCATTTGAGGCCTTACAGGGATTACCATCTGAAACAACTCCTAAGGTGTTGTGTACCGGAATTGTCGTCGTCGAATCCCGGGGCACCTCACACCACGTTTAATTCCCTGCTTCATATGGTTCCTGCGTACTTGGCCTACCCGCCACTCCAGGCGTAACCCTTTGCCCAAGTAACGCCTCCATTTTCTTCGTAAATCTGCTCTCGCCTAGGGCGAATCCGCCTAGTACAGTTTTGGTAATCCGCTCAACAGTTGGCGCGTCCATCCCAGCCGCTACGATTTTCTTGTACGCCTTTTGCCGCAAGGCAAGATCACGGTCAAGCCGCTTGTATTCCCGGTGCGGGGTGAGCAACGGCTCGATTGGCGTGCCATCGTCTTGCGTGAGCACGCGGGCGGCGCACCATTGGCATTTTCCGCATAGCTCGACCAACGATACTCGGCTGGGTGTTTGACCATACCCGCGCGCACCGGATTGAGCTCAATGTAGCGGTAACAGGTCAGTAAATATGTTTCGGTTTGAACAAGGCTTGATCGAAATCGCCCTTCCCAAATCGTTCCGCTGCGCCGATGGGTGCGATTTACATACTGCACATAACGCTGGCTCAAATGCTTCATCAGTTGCCCGGCTGAGGTTTCGGTTTCGGGCGTAAGCAAGAGATGAACGTGATTGGTCATGAGCACGTAGGCGTGCAACGCGCAGCCGTGTCCAGGCAGGAGCCGTTGGAGTTGCTCAAGATAATAAAGCCTATCTTCATCTGCAAAAAAGCTCGCCTCGCGGTTGTGTCCGCGCTGAACGATGTGCATGGGTATTTCCGGAACGCAAACTCGGGCACGTCTGGGCATAGCTCAAACCTTTTGCTGATTGATTACTTTTGATTATGGTCATTTAAACGTGGTGCGTCCCCAATGCTGTTCACTTAAGTATTCTCGGTGTTGAATCAAAGACTTGGTTGAGTTTTTCCGATCCTTTTCGCGGCTGGAAGTCTTTCGTTCGTCGTTTCACTCTGCGCGGATTGGTACGATTGGG
>JANPBT010000020.1:0-62961 GCA_031430575.1 Betaproteobacteria bacterium
CTTCCCAACGCCATTGCCTGCGCCTTGAACTCAGCGGTATACCGCCGATTCGCTATCCCTTTTTTCCTTGCCATCTTCTATATTCCTTTCATACCCAAAATTATCCAACATTTGGTGTACGTGGAATCGGGGCAGGATCAACCCAATCTTGATCAAATCTGCGCCGCAGGTATAGGGGAAAAGTTTTCGTTTATGGGTGAGAATATAAATTGAGAGCACATTGTTGCGTTTTATGGGGCGCTCGAACCTACTTCGAATCACACTCCGCAATGACTATTTCTCGGACGACTCTAGCTTTTACGAAATGATCCAATTTGTGGGTCATGATCCACCATGTTGCCGCGTCTATGAGTAGCACCGGATCATCATTTTTATTGGAAAAAAAATGCATAAAACGATACTCCAACATCCTCGCCTTTTTTCTCTATTTTTTCATTGCAAATCGCAATGATCTTCTGCCGTAGGCTTACGTTCATGGCGTGAAATTCGTTTACGCGTCACGCGCAATTAGCGCGCGCAATCGCGCAAGCTTTGGCGCAACGATAGGCACGGTAAGCATGGTACTGGCTATGGCCATCAGCAGCAGTGCGGTGAAAGCATCGTTGCTGATGATTTTTTTATCTAGCAAGATATTGATAAATATAATCATGATAAGTGCTTTAGTTTGTAATAGCCAACCAACTATGGAAGCTTCGCCCTTTTGCCAGCCCAACACTTTCCCCGCGATGTGCACGCCCGCGAGCTTGCCGACTACCGACGCAAGTAGCAATATCGCTGCGACGGCAAATACCATCACGCCGCCAACCGCCCAATTTGTTTTCAGGCCCGTACTCAAAAAGAAAACCGGCATCGCAATCAGCAACACATGGTGGCGCAACATGTCGAGCTTTTCTTGATCAAACCATCTGTGCTCCATCACCGCCCCGCAAAGAAACGCTCCCACCATGTAGTGCAGGCCGGTCCAATCAGCCGCCAAGCTCACCGCCGCGAGCCAAATCAGACTGACGTACCAACGATCTGGTTGCGCGAGCCGCTTCATCAGTGCTCGAAATGCGATCGCCGCTACGATGAAACCAAATAGAAAACCAATTTGCCGAATTACGCGCGTCCAGTCGAGTAATATAAGTGCGAGCACACCCCAGATGGCGATATCGTCTAGGCTCGCATAGCGCAGAATGCGCTGGCCAAGCGGCGCACGCAAAATTACCAGCTTTTCCATGAGCAAAATCAAGATCGGCAGCGCAGTCACCGCGCACGCCATTCCGATACCGAGTGCAAATTGCCAGTGCGTTGCCCGCGATCCGACGAGACCATCAAATTGTAAAAGCCCGACCGCGACGAGACCGCCCAGCATCAGCGGCATGCCCAACGCCAATCCTGCCGTTATCGTGCTCTCGCGCCGATTGCGCCATGCGTTTTCTAAGTCAAGCTCGATACCTGCAATCATGACGAACAGCATCACTGCCCACCACGCAATTCCGTTTAGCGTTTGGATTACATCGGGATTAAACACAAAGCCGTATATCTGCGGCGCAATTTTGCCCAACACACCGGGGCCTAAGAGAATGCCAGCGATAATCTGCACGACCACCAGCGGTGCGAAGTAATCCGTACGGCCGATCCGCCAGATGAAATACGGCAGTGAGAAGATCACCAGCATCGCGATTAGAAAAATTTCGGTGGTACTCATAAAAAATGCGTTCGGTTAGAGAAAAGTCGACAGTCGGATTTTATCGATAGGCTCGCGGTGCTCTGAGCAAATGACACGGCCTTTGCGATTGACGCAGGATTCGCCACTTCAACGCATCATCATGTTCGTCGATTTGCCGCTCGATACGCCTCGATGCTCTGATCGTCAATACCTGCGGCGCAGAATCGGTGATTTTTGAGAAATATCTCATGATCCTGCCGCGATTCCACGTACAACAAATCTTTGATAATTGGGTATGAAATGAAATAGGAAAATGGAAAGAAGAAAAGGGGTAAAGAATAGGCGGTATGCGCCAGAGTAAAAGGCACAGGCGCTCGCGCTGGCCAAGGAGATCGCGGGTAACGAAGCGGCCATGTGCTTGGACATGCCGGAGTCGAGTCTGTAAGATTGGATGAACGCACAGGCCAGCAACAAAGCAGCGCAAGGCAAAGCGGTTGCGGGTGAGCCAAGCGCGAAGTCAACGCTGCAAAGCCAAAGCGCCTAGGTACGACCCGTACGCAGCGCGATTGGTCAAGCCTTAGCCGCTGAAAAAGTCAAGAATGACGAGCTCGCGCGTCAGATCGCTGATTTGCAATCGGATTTGGCTATCTAAAAAAGCGGCGGCGTACTTCGCCACCGAATCGAAGTGAAGTGGCTGCTGACTAAATCTGCCACCTGAGCCCGAGGCGAAACGTACGTCCTTCCGCAGGATGAATATGCCGATCCTCGACCGCGTTTGATTCCCCCGGAAGTTTCGATGCATAGAAGTATTCAATGTCATTTGCCTTGCGGTTCAGCGCGTTGAATACATCGGCACTAATTTCAAATTTCGGCGTGAGCGCATAGATTGCCTTTACGTTCATGAGTGTAGACGACGCGCTTCGCACGCTGTCATCCTCGACCAAACTGCGGGGTCCGAAATAGCGCAGGCGGGCGCCGAGCGTGAGCGGTCCGCGCTCATAACTACCGGATAGTGATGCAGTGCGGGTAATCGCGCCTGGTACGAATAATCCAATCCCATCGGGATCATCGCGAAAGCGGGCGCGTGACCAAGCGACATCAACATCCATCGTCACGCCTTTGTGCGGCGACCAGTAGGTTGCCCATTCAATTCCCGTGCGCTGACTCGCCCTGCTTGCCTCGGTCGTTCCGGCATCGCCGATGTACACCAACTCCGATGCTGAGCGCAACCCCCAGATCGAAACGGAGGTCTGTAGTGAAGGCACGATGCGCGTGCGTAGCCCGATTTCAGCGCCTCGCGTTCGCACAAGTGGCGTTACAGGAACAATGCTTCCGCCGAAATTTTCTGTATCGCGAAAATCAACATTGCGCATCGTCGTCAGCCCCCGCGCATCATTGCTGTGCAGTCCATGCCCAGCATTGAGAAAGAGTGCCGTCTCCTTCCATGGTTCAAATGTGAACGAAAGCTTAGGCAACAAGATAGTACTTTTTGCGTGTCCGCTATTTTCGACGGCATCTGAAATCACCTTTGCCTGCAGATGCTCCAAACGAATGCCTGCGTTCATCCGCGCCCAAGGTTTCAGCATGAGCGACGCAGACGCAAATGCACTGGCGTTCGTCTCCGTCACACGATCTTCCCGAATGGTTGCGATGGTCAACCTTGCTTGGGTGGTGCGTAGCCCTACCGGCGCAAGCCGATCTTGTCGCAGATAAACGCCGTAGCTCACCTCTGCGGGCTGCGCGTTCCAGTTAAAAAAGTCGGTGTGAATACCATGTATGCCTACGACTCGCCTGCGCTCCGATTGGGCAAATTGATCGCCGTTCCCAGGGTTATCCAATGCATAGGTAAAGTTGGAAAACAAGTCTAACGCAGAGCTCACTGCATACGCGCTGACCTGAGTAGTCGAGGCCACACTGGTTTTCGTCCATTGCCCGCTCACACTCGCGCGTCGCGTTGTGCCGCCGTCGGTGGCATCTAGCGAACCGAATCGCTGAACTGCGCCCGCGTCAATCGCGCGCTGTGGAATCTGGTCAGTCGCCGTCCATCGCGCCGCGTACGCGCTACCTGAAACCTTAAATTCGTGTTCACCCGTTTTCCAACTGTACTGCAGTACGCTGTTGCGTTTCTGGAATTGCTCCGGTACGATCCACGGGCCGTTGGCGTGCTGGAGTTCGAGCGCGGCCAATAGCGTGCCGTCGCCAAATTGTGTAGATCCGCCAGCGACAGTTCTAGCGAAACGGTTTGATCCAAGTTCCGACGATATAAACGGAGTATCGAATTTCGTTTTGGTTTCCATTCGTACGCTGCCTGCTGATGAAAAATTACCATCGTCTGCCGCGTATGGGCCTTTGCGGTACGTGATTTTTTGAATTAACTCTGGGATTACGAAGTTCAAATCTGTATAGCCTTGCCCGTGCGCGTGAGAAGACATATTGAGTGGAACACCATTTAAAAATACTGCGCCATCGGTGCCGTGATCTAAATTAAAACCGCGTAAAAAATATTGGTTTGCCTTGCCGTCACCAGAATGTTGCGTGGCGATGTAACCTGGCACAACTTCCAGCAATTCACCCGGACGCAAAAGCGGTCGGGCACGCAACTGCTCGGCCGATACTGTGCCCTCTGTAGCTGAATCACTCGCCACAAAAATACCAGAAACTACGCCAGGTACGATAATTTTTTCAATCTCTTGGGCGCCACCAGCGAGTGCAGCTGCATTTAAGCCAATAAAAAAATACGGTACAAATTTTGTGAACAGAAACTTCATCGAATTGATGCACCGACTGCTTCGGCGTAATTTTGTGGAATATCCAATGTACGAAAACAGTTTTGAATTGGTTTTGTAGGTCAAAGTTTCGCTACCAATTTTTTACAATCAAATTAACGTACGACGCGACCTACGCTATATCGCGGTACGCGTAGCATCGGAGCCGGTAGCGTGATCGCTAACGAGAGTTCGGTACAAAAGGCGCTAATCGGTAGCTAGCCGCATCACGTACGCGCATGATGCACGTTTCTACTTCCACGGTATTGGTGGAGGGAGTTACCGCTGAAAAGAACACGACATTCATTCTTTTACTTACGCTATGGCTGCGCAAATCCATTCACCGAGGTAATTCATTTAACGCAGCTCGCACCTTGTAGCCCGACAATTCCGCCAACCTGCGCGCGAAGCTAGACCGCACCTGCAGCACCCATCTTGGAGTGGATTTCTGCCGTTGCAGCGAGCACAAGCCGCAGGCCAATCCCTGCGACTGCGGCGGCGTGGCGGGTCAGGGCATTTCGGCATCAGACGTACAAAATCCGAGCATCTGTCCTCGAGAACGATGAGGCAAGAAGCGCATGCTAGAGCCGAGCATTGGCAAATACGAGCGACATTGCGGCCGCGGGCGTCGTGAACGACGGCTCTTTGGGCGACACGATCACAAAAATGCTACCGAAGAAGAGGACTGACTGTGGATTCAGGACGCTGGTAAGAAAGCCAAGTCTGAAGGCTGCCCATGGAGTGAGATCTGAAGCAAGCGCAACAAATGTAGAGGTGGTGTTTCGCCCAAGCGAAGCGCGATGTTGCAGAGATAGATTCATCCTGCGAACTGTGGGCCAAGTCGCAATTGTGGTGACGCGACAAAACAGCATTAACACCAGAGAAGTGCGCATAGAGCCCATAAAGCTGCAACAGCACCAATGCCTAAGTCGGCGTAAAGCGCACGCCGACCAACTCCTCCCGCTGTACGCCGAGAAACGAGAAGTACATTGATACTAAGTGTGACAAGCACCAAATAGTGCAAAAGCACGATTGACAGGATCGAAGAAACAATTCCAGAGATCTATCATCTTTAACGCGCGGGTAAGTTAAAACGCTATCCCGTCAAAGCTCACCCGCTAACGCAGCAATTCACATGCATTCGACGTTCGATTGGGTGGTTGGCTGCTTTTTATTACCACCGCACGCTAAAACCGTTCCAAACCCTCAAATTTCCCCGCTGCCATCGAACTAATATGCATCCCGCCATATTCCGCGCAACGGTGCAGCGTAGGTATGCATTTGTTGGGGTTCATCACTCCCGCTTCATCCCATGCGCGCTTTACGCCTTGAAATGCGCCTAACTCTTTCGGCGAAAATTGGCTGCACATCTGGTTTATTTTTTCGATACCTACGCCATGCTCGCCGGTGATCGTGCCGCCAACTTTTACGCAGAGCTCTAATATTTCTGCTCCGAAATGTTCGGTTTTCTCGCTCTCGCCAGGAATGTTGGCATCGTACAAAATGAGTGGGTGCAAATTACCGTCACCGGCATGGAAAACGTTTGCGCAGCGCAGGCCGTATTTTTCGCTCAGCGCTTCGATTCCGCGTAAAACGATGGGCAAGGCTTTACGTGGAATGGTGCCGTCCATGCAATAGTAATCGGGTGAGATGCGGCCAACGGCAGGAAAGGCATTTTTACGCCCGCTCCAGTAGCGCAGGCGCTCGGCTTCGTTGGTCGAGAGTTTTACCGACGATGCGCCGTTTGCGCGCAGCACTTCATCGATGCGAGCCATTTCTTCTTTTACTTCTTCTGGCGTGCCGTCGGACTCGACTAGCAATATCGCCGCGGCTTCTAAATCGTAGCCAGCGTGTACGAAACTCTCTACGGCTTCAGTCGCCATTTTGTCTTGCATTTCCATGCCGCCGGGGATGATGCCTGCGGCAATCACCGCGCCGACCGCTGCGCCCGCTTGCTCTACGCTTGCAAACGATGCCATTGCCACTTGCGCGAGCTGGGGCTTGGGCGTGAGCTTCACCGTGACTTCCGTTACGATGCCGAGCAAGCCTTCGCTGCCCACGAAGCAAGCGAGCAAATCGTAGCCCGGCGCGTCGAGCGCGTCGCCACCGATCTCAACCACATCGCCGGTGGAAAGGACAACGCGCACGCGACGAACGTTGTGCACGGTCAAGCCATATTTCAAGCAATGCACGCCGCCGGAATTTTCGGCCACGTTGCCTCCGATTGAGCAGGCGATTTGCGAAGAGGGATCGGGCGCGTAATACAAACCCAAGTGCGCAACGGCTTCGCTTACTGCCAAGTTGCGCACGCCAGGCTGCACAATCGCAGTGGCAGTTTTTTCATCGATGCTCACGATGCGATTAAGCTTCGCGGTAGAAAGCACAATGCCTTGCTTCATGGGCACTGCGCCGCCAGAAAGCCCGGTGCCCGCGCCACGGGGAACGATGGGCACGTCGAAGCGACGGCAGATATTGATGATCTCAATAATCTGCGACTCAGTGGTGGGCAAGCACACGGCCAGCGGCTGCTCGCGAAACATAGTGAGCCCATCGCATTCGTAGGGCTTAGTATCCTCCGACGAGATGAGCAGCGCATCGGCAGGAAGCGCGGTGGCGAGCGATTCAAAAAGTGAGGCTGCATTCATATCGAACAAAACGCCGTAGAAAGTTCAAGTTCGCGCGCTGTTCGCACGATTGCTAGATTCGAGTTTAGTCGTATCACGACGGCAAAGGTGTAATTGCAATCAAAACGGTTCATCAGGTAAACCCGTAGCAACCGAACGCCGCCCGATTAGGCTATTATCGCGCCACAGTTAAATCACGGAGGATTTATGAAATTTAAGCTTTTGATGAGTCTCATAGGTGCACTTTCAATTGCCGCACCTGCAATCGCGCAAACGACACTGAAAATAGGTTACTCCGTCGTGCGTGATTCGCACTATGGCGTTGGCGCAAACGTTTTTTGTGAAGACATCGAGAAATCTACCGCCGGACGCTATAAATGCCAGCACTTCCCTGCTTCGGCCTTGGGCGGTGAGCGCGAGATGATCGAGTCCGCGCAGCTTGGCACGATTGATTTAGTGATGACGTCAACCGGCCCCGTTGGAAATTTCGTGCCTGAGACGAAGATCGTCGATATTCCCTTTTTGTTCCGTGACTATGCCCACGCGCGCACCACGCTAGACGGCCCGATTGGTCAAGAAATTCTCACGAAATTCCCAGCGCGCGGTCTGCAAGCGATCGCATGGACTGAAAATGGCTTTCGCCACATGACGAACAACAAGCGGGCGATCAACAACGCGAACGATGCCAGCGGCCTGAAAATGCGCACGATGGAAAATAAGGTGCATATGGATGGCTACAAAACATTCGGTATTTTGCCAACGCCAATGGCCTTCCCTGAAGTATTCGGCGCGCTTCAGCAAGGCGTGATCGACGGTCAAGAAAATCCGATTCCTGTAATCTTGGCATCGAAGTTTTCACAAGTGCAAAAGCATTTGTCGTTGACCGGGCATGTTTACTCGCCAGCCCTACTTTTAATGTCTGGTGTCGCTTATAAAAAACTATCGGACGCAGATAAAGTAGCCTTTACCGAAGCCGGCAAAAAAGCCGCAGTGGCGCAGCGCAAGAAGGTCAACGACGATGAAAATCGTGGCATTGCCCAATTGCGCTCTGAAGGCATGCAAGTCGTTGAAAAAGTGGATGGCGAAAGTTTCCGCAAAGCGGTCACCGCGGCGCAAGCTGGCTATGCAAAGGAATTCGGTGCTGACAAAATCGCCGCCATTCAAGCTGTAAAGTAGGGGCAATCTGCATGCAGGAGCTTTGCTGATGGACCGCTTTGAGCGGGTATTCATTTCGGTCAATCGTTGGGTTTTGATTGTGTTGCTGGCGGCGATGGCGATGATTATTTTCGCCAACGTCGGCTTGCGCTATCTCACGAGCCAATCTATTGAGTGGGCAGAAGAAGTTGCCCGGCATTTAATGATTTGGGTGACCTTTCTTGGTGCGGGATTAGTGCTGCGCTATGGCGGGCATTTGGCAATCGATAATTTGCAAGATGCACTCCCCAATAAAATTGCTATATTCCTGCGCGCTATCGTCGCACTTTTGCTTCTTGGTTTTTTCGGCTTCATGGTTTGGTACGGGTATTTGTACGTTCAACGCGCCCAATTTCAGGTCACCGCTGCGACACAAATCTCGTTTGCCTACATTTACGCCGCGATGCCCGTCGGCGGCGTGCTGCTGATCGTGCACTGGTTTCTCATCATGCGCGATTACCTTTCCGAGCGCAAATTCGCATCAGACGAACACTTTGACTCAACCGCGAGTGCCTCGCTATGAGCGCAAGCATCATTTTGCTTTTGACCACGTGCGGTTTTCTCGCCATCGGTGTGCCCGTTGCATTTTCATTAGGGCTTTCAACGCTCGCTGCGATTGTGCTCGGCACTGACTTTCCGCTATTTGTACTACTGAAAGAAACGTTCTCTGGGATCGATAGCTTTCCGCTTATGGCCGTGCCATTTTTCATCTTGGCCGCCGAATTGATGAGTGGTGGCTCGCTCACCGAAGTGCTCCTGAAATTCGCCGCTCAGTTTGTTGGCCACAAACGGGGCGGCTTGGGCTATACCAACGTTGGTGCGCTTACCTTTTTCTCAGGCATCTCGGGCTCGGCCTTGGCCGACGCTGCGGGCCCGGGCTCGATGATGATTAAGATGATGGATAAGGCGGGGTACGACCGATCCTACGCCGCAGCGCTCACTGCCGCGACCGCCATCGTCGGGCCAATCATTCCGCCTTCGATCATCATGATTATCTATGCATTGCAAGATGAGTCAGTCTCAGTAGGCAAGCTTTTCGTTGCTGGGTTGATTCCAGGGGTGGTCATTGCGGCGGGCATGTGTGTCGTCAATTGGAAAATCTCCATGAAGCGCAGCTACCGCGGCGTCGGTGAGCGCCCGGGCTGGCGGGAAATGGTCGCAACGAGCTTTAAAGCGATCCCTGCCCTTTTGCTGCCCATTCTCATTCTCGGTGGCATGCGCGCGGGCTGGTTTACACCAACGGAAGCATCTGTCGTGGCGGTTTTCTATGCGCTTGTTTGCGGGAAATGGATCTACCGAACGTTGGAGTGGAAAGCAGTCCCCGATATTCTCGCTCGCTCTGCCTTACTCACTGCGTCGGTATTGATCATCATCGGCTTATCAAATGCTTTTGCGTGGGTGTTGACTATCGAAGGCGTTCCGCAGAAGCTCGCAGAGTGGATGATTGCGCAAAATTTTTCGGCGTTTACATTTTTAATTGCCGTCAATATTTTTCTGCTCATTTTTGGTATTTTCATTGAACCCTTACCTGGCGTGATGGTGCTCGTGCCGATCTTAGCGCCGGTGGCCGCAAAGCTTGGTATTGATCCAATCCATTTCGCGATGATCGTGATCTACAACTTAACGCTGGGCATGATCACACCGCCGGTCGGAGGCTTACTTTTCGTGACCTCTAACGTATCGCGTGTCCCGCTAAACGATTTGGTACGGGAACTGAAACCATTTTTAATCGCCCACGGCGTTATCCTCTTGCTGATAACATTTATTCCCGCGCTAAGTACATGGCTGCCTAGGGTATTGGGATTTAAATAGCGCGATTTCAGTTGCACATTAAATACCTGCGGCGCAGTTTTTTTAATAATCGATAAATTATCATGACCACAATTGCTCTATTTGGCGCCGGCGGGAAGATGGGCGCACGACTTTCCAAGAATCTTGTGGGTTCACCGTTTACTGTGCGCCATATTGAGCCTAGCGAGATCGGCAAAAAACGATTGCGTGATGACCTGGGCATTGAAACCGTGAGCATCGATAGCGCGCTTGCCGAAGCAGATGTCGTCGTGCTCGCGATTCCAGATACGATTATTGGTAAAGTTGCCCATGAAATCGCACCAAAGCTAAAGCCCGGTACGATGCTGATTACACTCGACGCTGCTGCGCCTTTCGCAGGCCATTTGCCTGAGCGCAGTGACCTGACTTACTTCGTAACCCATCCGTGCCACCCGACGATTTTTACACCGGAAGTGCATACCGCTGGCGCACCCGATTATTTCGGTGGCGTGCGCGCGCCGCAATCGATTGTCAGCGCGCTCATGCAAGGGCCCGATGAAGCCTATGCATTGGGTGAATCTATCGCCAAAACGATTTATCAACCAGTGCTGCGCTCGTATCGCGTCACTGTCGAGCAGATGGCGCTGCTTGAGCCGGGTTTATCGGAAACCGTCTGCGCCTCATTGCTTGATGTGATGCGAGAAGCGATGGACGAAGTCGTTGCGCGCGGAGTGCCTGCGGAAGCGGCCCGCGATTTTTTACTCGGGCATATGACCATCCTTTCAGCAGTAATTTTCAAGCAAATTCCGGGGCAATTTTCTGACGCGTGCAACAAGGCAATCGTTAATGGGAAACCACGCCTAATGCGCGATGACTGGAAAAAGGTGTTTGATCGCGACGAGATCGCAGAAAGCATTCGCCGGATTACCTAATGCCCGAGCGCATTTTCGCCCGCTATTGGCTGGAAACGCCAGACGACCCGCAGCGCGCCGCCGAAATCATCGCGGGCGAGCAGAGTAGCGGCACGTTTCTCGCGCTTGCGAACGAAACCGATGCGCTGAAAGAGCGCTCCGGTGCCCGCATCGAGGCGCTCAACATCATCGAAACGGTATCAACTCCCAGCCTTCCTGGTGACTACGCTAGCGCTCGCTTTACCCGCTGCTGGCTCACGCTGTCTTGGTCGCTCGATAACTTCGGCGCATCGCTTCCCAATTTAGTCGCCACCATTGCGGGCAATTTGTTTGAGCTGAAATGCGTCTCGGGTTTGCGCATTGTTGAGCTGCGGCTGCCATCGGCATTCGCCCTTGCCTATCCGGGTCCGGCATTCGGTGTCAGCGGTACTCGAAAACTAAGCGGCGTTGCAAGCGGCCCATTAATTGGCACGATCATCAAGCCAAGTGTTGGCATGTCGCCTGTGCAAACCGCTGCCGAAGTGCGCAAACTCATTGCTGGCGGCATTGATTTCATAAAAGATGACGAATTGCAGGGCGACGGCGCCCATTGCCCATTTGAGGAACGGGTGCGCCTTGTGATGCGTGAGATCAACGACGGCGCAGCGCGCAATGGCCGCAAAGTGATGTTCGCCTTTAACCTCACTGGCGAGCTTGATGAAATGCGACGCCGCCACGATCTCGTCGTCGCTGAAGGCGGCACCTGCGTGATGGCGAGCCTCAATTCGGTGGGCTTAGTTGGGATAACCGCCTTGCGCCGCCATAGTCAGCTACCGATCCACGCCCATCGAAACGGCTGGGGCATGCTCAGCCGCAGCCCCGCACTCGGTTGGGACTACGCGCCATGGCAAATGCTTTGGCGACTCGCGGGCGCCGATCATCTCCACGTTAATGGACTTGCCAACAAATTTAGCGAGAATGATGAGAGCGTTATCGCGTCTGCCTGCGCCGTGCAAGCGCCGTTGTTTGCTGATGCACCGTGCGCCGCAATGCCAGTATTTAGCTCGGGGCAAACGGGATTGCAAGCGGCACGCACCTTTGCCGCACTCAATTCAACCGATCTCATTTACGCCGCAGGCGGTGGCATTTTCGGTCACCCCGATGGCGTTGCTGGCGGCGTAACCGCGATGCGGCAGGCGTGGGACGCGGCAGTGAAGGGCATTGCAATCAACGTTGCCGCGCGCGCACATCCCGAGCTTCGTCGCGCGCTGAGTTTTTGGTAAACCACACGCGTGACTGAAACTTCACTTCCTGACGGCAGATTGCTCGCCTATTACGGCGATGATTTCACCGGCTCAACGGACGTGATGCAAGTCTGCGCAGCGGCGGGGTTAGAGACCGTTTTGTTTCTACGTACGCCGAGCGCGCAAGATCTCGCCCGCGTCCCAAATGCGCGGGTCATCGGCATCGCGGGCGATGCGCGAAGCCGATCTCCGCAATGGATGGACGCAAATCTGCCTGCTATTTTCAACACTTTAGCCACGCTCGGTGCGCCGATTCTGCAGTATAAAGTTTGCTCTACGTTTGATTCATCGCCGACCACCGGATCAATCGGTCGAGCGATTGATATTGGCGTGAACACCACCGGCGGCACGTGGTCGCCGATGATCATCGGTGCACCTTCGCTCAAGCGGTATCAAGCGTTCGGAAACTTATTCGCCATCGCCGATGGCGTCGGGCACCGGCTTGATCGGCATCCGACGATGCGAGCGCATCCGGTGACGCCGATGCATGAAGCAGATTTGCGTCTGCACCTTCGCGCACAAACTAATCGTCGCATCGAGCTGATTGACCTCACGCAATTGCAGTCTGGCACCGCACCTTCACGTCGCGACGCCAGCGCAGGCGATGATGCACCCATCGTCTTATTTGACGCGATTGATCACCAGACTTTGCACGAGGCCGGGCGAACGATCTGGGAAGGACGGCATCAGGGCAACGCGACGCAGACCATGAGCGCCTCGTCTTCGGGCTTACCTGCGGCGTTGATCGCCCATTGGCGGGAGCAGAAATGGCTTGCACACGCGTTCGAACTTCCTGCAGCGCAACTTGTAAATCATGTGCTCGTTGTCTCGGGCAGTTGCTCTCCGGTGACAGCAGCCCAAATCGCGTGGGCGCAAGCAAATGGATTTTGCTGCACGCGCATTGAACTGCCCGCAATCTTTGCGCAGGAATCCACCGCCATCGAAATTGCCCGTATCGTTGAAGTGGCGTTGACCGCGATCGCGCGCGGTCAATCGCCGGTGATCTACTCGGCAACGGGCAGCGACGATCCCGCCGTTCGTGATTTTGATCGCACCTGTGCCAGCGTGGGAATTTCGCGCGCGGTGGGTGCGAAACGCATCGGCGACGCCTTGGCACAAATCGTCAAGCAAATTTTGCAGCACGGGGTTGTGCGCCGCGTCGTCGTCGCAGGTGGCGACAGCTCAGGCGCGGTCATGCAAGCACTCGACGCGACCGCGCTTACGATTGCGGGGCTGCTCGAGCCTGGTGCCCCGTTGTGTCGCATTTCATCGCACGCGCCTCAGCTCGATGGCATTGAGGTTTCGCTCAAAGGTGGGCAAATGGGCGCAGTGAATTTCTTTGAGATTGCACGACGCGGAAAAGCGACGTAGCCCGCTCGCAACCCATCAAGCGATACCGAGCTTCATTGCTTCGCGCCAACCCAATCCATCGATGGTCGTCGTTCGCGGCTTGTATTCACAGCCAACCCAACCTGAGTAGCCCGATTTCTCAATTTGATCGAAAAGGTAGGGGTAGTTAAGTTCGCCCGTGCCCGGCTCGCCGCGCCCGGGGACGTCAGCAACTTGAATGTGGCCGATATGCGCCAAATTTGCTTTAAGCGTATCAGTAATTCGCCCCTCGGTCATCTGCACGTGATACAGATCAAACATAATTTTGAGATTAGGCCGACCAAGCGTATCAATAAGTTCGCGCGCTTGCGATTGCCGGTTCATCCAATAATGTGGCCGATCTATTGGGTTGAGCGGCTCAACCAAAATCGTGCGCCCTGATTGCGCGGCCAAATCAGCAGCGAATGCGATATTTTCTAAATAAACTGCGCCGCAGGTATCGGCAAGCAACGACGGCGTACGCATACCAGCCATGACATGAACGCTTTTGCAATCCAAGGCTTGAGCGTAGTCAAGCGCCTGCCGCACGCCAGCTTGAAATTGCACTCTGCGCGCCGGATCAATCGCTAAGCCCCATTCGCCATTTTCGGTATCTCCGGGCGCGGTATTTAACCCGATGAGTTGCAAACCATGCTCGCGCAATTTCTCTGCAATTTGAGAGGCAGGCCAATCATAGGGAAACCAAAACTCAACTGCTTTAAATCCATTGGCGGCAGCAAGCGCGAAGCGCTCCATGAACGGCGCCTCCGTAAACATGATGGATAAATTAGCAGAAAGTTTGATCATAGTTTCGACATTCACCAGTGGGCGCTAAATTTCTTTCGCAATTCTGAAATTTGAATTTCAGACAGCGACCGGATACGTCCACCGGAAAGCACGAAAAGGCGCGCGGTTTCCTCCAGCTCTTCCAGCAGCGCCATTGCTGCACTCGCTGTGCGCTGCCAAACAATTGGGCCCAAGCGCTCTAGCATCACAGCGCGCAAATGCGGGTTTCGTGCAATGGCAGATTCCACTACGGCGAGCACAGATTGATCCCCGGGCGCGGTGTAGGCAAGGTGTGGCACACGCCCGACCTTCATTACAAAATAAGGCGTAATCGGCAGCAGCAATTCGTCAGAAATGCTAACGACTGGCGACATCGCGCTTTGAGCCACTAAGTGCGTGCTATGGGTGTGAATCACGCAGCGGGCATCGCCACCGACTTGTGCATTTGCCTTGTAAATCGCGTGATGCAGCCCTAGGGTTTTACTGGGTGAAGGACCGGCGATTGGACGCAGCGCTAAATCGACCCGGCTCAACCCCGCTGGATCGAGAAATCCCAAGCATGCATCGGTTGGCGTAATGAGATAACCATCCTCTAAGCGAACGCTAATATTTCCTGCAGTGGAGTGCACATAGCCACGCCCAAAAAGGGACGCGCCAATTCGACAGATTTCTTCTCGTGCCGTATTTTCATTCATAGGAGCGTAAAGGCTTTAGTGAAGAAATCGTCGGTGCCAAAATTGCCTGATTTAAGCGCGAGATGAAGTGGTAGGCCATCCGAGACCGCGTAGCACCACGGCACACCGGGATCAATCTGGGGGCCAATTTGCATTTGGGTAACGCCCAACGCCTGCACGCACGCGCCGGAGGTCTCACCACCGGCTACGATAAGTTGCGCGACGCCTTGATCGACCAGCCCGCGTGCAATCTGCCCCAAGGCACGCTCGATCAATTCACCTGCTTTTGCGCTCCCCATTTGGGCTTGAATCGCCAAAACCGATTCGGCATTTGCGGTTGAGTAAAGGAGAATGATCGCGGCACTTTGCACCTGCGCCCACTGCAGCGCTTTTTCGATCACGTTATCGCCATTGGCCAGCTGCGCAGCGTCGATCTTAAACGCAGGAACGCCATTGGCAATCGCGTGCGCGACTTGTCGGTTAGTCGCGCTTGAGCAGCTTCCACTGATGATCGCACGCCGACCGCGCGCTGCGGGTAATTTCACCGCGCTTGGGTGTGGTTGCTGCTGATGATTTTGCGGCAAGCCGATGGCGACTCCAGACCCGGCAGTCACGAGTGCTAAGTCGGAGCAGGCGCGGCCAATTGTCATCAAATCGGCGTTTGAAATCGCGTCAACGATTGCGATGCTAACGCCTTCTTTTTTGAGTTGCAGCGCCCGCGCCCGTATCGCTGTTTCGCCTGCTGCGACGACACGAAAATCAATCAAGCCCACTTTTCGTACGCATTGCGCTTGCATCAACGTCACTAAATTTGATTCGTTCATGGGCGTGAGTGGATGCGATTTCATGCTCGAATCGGAGAGCAGCGTGTCGCCTACAAATAAATGCCCCTTAAAAACGGTGCGCCCATTGTCAGGAAATGCAGGTGTGGCGATGGTGAAATCAGCGCCGAGCGCTGCCATGAGCGCTTCAGTCACCGGTCCGATGTTGCCAAAGCGCTCGGGCGCATACCAGCTATCGAACGTCGAGCAGTATTTGAAATATACCTGCGGCGCAGATTGCGCCCGCAACCACGCCAATGCCGCAAGACTTTCTGCCACCGCTTCGCTTATCGGTGTCGTGCGTGACTTTAGCGCAACAACCACGGCATCCACATCGAGCGCAAGTGGCGTAACCGGCACACCATTCATCTGCAGCACGCGAAACCCAGCGCGTGCGAGGTTGTTGGCTAAGTCAGTCGCGCCGGTGAAATCGTCTGCGATACAACCCAACTTCAGTGTCATGTTAAATCCATTTTTCCCGCGGGCAATCGAATGCCGGGGAAAATCTTAATCACCGCACTATCGTCTTCCTTCGCAAATCCCGCACTCGATGCCTGCATAAACATCTGATGCGCAGTGCTCGAAAGCGGTAGCGGAAATTTGGTGGCGCGCGCCACGTCGAGCACGATCCCCAAATCTTTCACAAAAATATCGACCGCCGATAGCGCCGTGTAATCGCCAGCCAACACATGGGGCATGCGGTTTTGAAACATCCAACTATTGCCCGCGCTATTGGTAATTACTTCAAAGAGCGCATCGGGATCAATGTTTTCACGTAGACCCAAAGCCATCGCTTCTGCCGCGGCGGCAATGTGTACACCCGCGAGCAGTTGATTGATGATTTTGACTTTACTTCCGTTACCCGCGCGGTCGCCAAGCTTATACACCTTGGCGGCCATCGCATTAAGAAACGGATCGGCCTTGGCGTAGGCCTCTGCCTTGCCTGCCGTCATCATCGTGATTTGACCGTTACGCGCACGTTGCGCGCCGCCTGAGATCGGTGCGTCTAAATAATGAATGTTGAGGGCATTTAATCGCGCTTCTAGGGCAATCGACCAGTTTGGGTCAACGGTAGAACACATCACAAACGCTGCGCCCTTCTTCAATTGATTGACGCAACCA
The DNA here is from genome assembly GCA_031430575.1 of Betaproteobacteria bacterium. Classification (GTDB taxonomy): domain Bacteria; phylum Pseudomonadota; class Gammaproteobacteria; order Burkholderiales; family Casimicrobiaceae; genus JANMDS01. Next base: position 16,970 of record JANPBT010000020.1, read on the forward strand.
TTTGCCCCAAAAAGCACATCTTCGGTCTGCGCTGCATTGACGACAACGCTCACCAATACATCGCAACACTTCGCAAGTGAGGCGAGGGAATCATGCGCGGTACCACCCTCTTTCACAAACGCCTGCATCACATCGCGGCGCACATCAAATACGTGCACGGAAAACCCTGCCCGACGCAAGCTTGCCGCCATGCCGCCACCCATCGCGCCTAAGCCAATGAGGCCAATTTCGTCCATTGCATTCATCATGTTGTGCCTTTTTTGCGCGCGCCCTCACCTAGGCGTCGCATTGCGTTATTCATATGGCCGACCGCGGCACGGCGTGCGCGTTCGGCATCGCCCGCTTCAATGGCGGCAACCACTTCTTGATGTTCATGAATGACTTGCGCCATGAATTCAGCGCGCTGCGCCTCATTTGCACGCGTTACCCGCATCGCATCGCGCAAATACTGCGCTACAAATCCGAATAATTCCTCAAGATATGGATTGTCGGCCGCGCTAGCAATCGCTTGATGAAAGGCAAGATCTTCTGCAACACCATCGCGCTTCGCTCGGACTGCAATCTCAATACCCTTGAGCGCGCGGGCGATCTGCTTGCGTTGCAACGCGGTGGCGCGAATCGCTGCCAGCGCTGCGGCCTCACCATCCAATGCCCGTCGCAACTCTACGATTTTGGTGACGGTTTCAACTGGTGCACGATCTGAATCTGCAAATTTCAGCGAACGCATCACATCTTCCGTCGCGACATACACGCCGGCACCCTGACGGGATGTGAGCAAACCTTCGGATTTCAATCTGGACACCGCTTCGCGCACGACCGTACGGCTCACGCCTAAATCACTTACCAATGCAGCCTCGGTGGGAATGCGTGCACCACGCAGCCATGCGCCGCCAGTGACCTGCGATCGAATTGCTGCGGCAGTCTGATCGGTCAATCCAGACGATATGTTGACTCTAATTTTTGCTAGATTGAGCATCTTAAGATGAACTGTCAGGCCAAATGCGCACAATTCGTATGGTTATAGTATAACTTTAAAAAGACGGTAAAAATACACGCTCCTGAAAGTCAACATTGCGTATTCGAAGCGAAGCTGATCGCTAGAAATGTCGCAGCTGCAGATACCTCATACCTACGGCGCAGATATCGAGCAAAACTGCAATTTTAATTAAGTTGCGTATTGCAATGGCAGCTCGGTTGAGTTTTTAAGCTCTTCCATCGCGAAGCTGGAGCTTACGTCAAACAAATCAGCGGATGCGATCAATTTTTTGTAGACCCGATCATAGGCAGCGATGTCGGGTACCACCACCCGTAGTAAATAATCCACATCGCCGCTCATACGATAGAACTCCATGACTTCGGGGATAGTGACCACAGTGGCGTGGAACTTGCGAAACCACGCAGGGCTATGCTGATTGGTGCGAATGCTCACGAAGACGGTCACGCCGACGTTGAGCTTGGCCGCATCCAGCAATGCCACCCGCTTACGGACCACGCCCGACTCCACTAAGCGCTGAATGCGCCGCCAGCACGGTGTAGTCGAAAGATTAACTGCGGTAGAAATTTCAGCAAGTGGCGTCTCCGCATTACGCTGAATTATTTCTAGTATTTGTTTATCGATAGCATCCATTTCTTTTTTTTATCACTAATACAGTATTTTTTACTAAATTACCCATTTTTTCGTGTAATTTAGAAAATGATTTACGAAGCCTTGAATACATAATTTCAACTGGAAATCATTTCGACAAATCAATGAAAACAATAGGCCTAATCGGTGGTATGAGCTGGGAATCAACCGCGCTCTACTACCAAACAATCAACCGCGAAATCGCTGCGCGTAAAGGGGGGCTCCATTCGGCAAAACTATTACTAGCCAGTGTCGATTTTGCCGAGATCGGCGAGAAGCAAAAATTGGGAGAATGGGATGCCCTTGCTGCGCAATTGGTTGACCTTGCCAAAAAGCTCCGCAGCGCGGGCGCAGATTGCATTCTCATTTGCACCAACACAATGCACAAAATTGCGCCGCAGGTACAAGCCGCGATTGACGTGCCGCTCATTCATATCGCTACGCCGACTATCACCGCAATTGAGGCTGCAGGGCTCAGTACGGTTGGGCTGCTGGGCACGAAATTCACAATGAGCGAGCGCTTCATGCTCGAACGCTACGCGGATAATGGCGTGCGCTGCTTAGTGCCCGATGAAGGCATGCAAAACGAAGTGCACCGTATTATTTTTGATGAACTCTGCCAAGGCGATGTTTCAGATTCTTCGCGGGTAACGCTCATCACTGCCTGCGAAGCCCTGCGCAAGCAAGGTGCCCAAGGCATCATCTTGGGCTGCACGGAACTTACCTTGTCGGTAAAACCGCAACACATCGTGCAACCGCTCTTCGATACAACCGCGCTCCACGCGCAGGCGGCGGTAGACTTCGCGTTATCAAAGATTTAATCTCGTTATGTGTCAATTACTGGCAATGAGCTGCAATAGCGCGGCCGCCATATCGTTTTCATTCACCGGTTTTGCCGAGCGTGGCGGCCGCACCGATCACCACGCCGACGGCTGGGGCATCGGCTTTTACGAAGCGTGCGGCTGCCGCACCTTTCACGACCCTGCGCCGGCTTGCTCTTCCGCCTTGGCTCATTTCGTAAAAACGTACCCGATTAAATCGCGCATCATGTTGGCGCACATCCGCAAGGCGACGCAAGGCGCAACAGGCCTTTCAAATTGCCACCCCTTTCAACGCGAATGGCGAGGCCAGCAATGGCTCTTTGCGCATAACGGTGATTTGCGACATTGGCGTGCGCCGCTCGCGGGCGTCGTCACGCCGGTTGGCTCGACTGACAGCGAGCATGCTTTTTGTTGGATGATGGAATCGTTACGTGCAGGCTTTAAAGAGGTCAAAACTGCGCCGCAGGTATCGGCGCTTTCTAAAGCAATCGCTGCGCTCGCGGGAGAGTGCGCCGCACACGGCAATTTCAATATGGTTTTGTCAAATGGTGAATATTTGTTTTTGCATTGTTCGACCAAGCTCTACACGCTCACCCGCCAACACCCCTTCCCTGTTGCCCAACTCGTCGATTGTGATATGCGCTTAGATCTGAATGCAATGAATGCGCTAACCGACCGGATCACGATCGTTGCCACTGAGCCGCTCACCTCAGACGAGCCATGGCAGGCATTGGCGACGGGCACAACGCTCGCCATAAAAGATGGCGAAATTGTATGGTCGCATCACAACGCCGACACAATCGCTTTTGCCGTGCCTGAAGAACACAGCGTTGGCGAAGTGCTAATCGTATAGCCCGCAAAGGTTGAAACGCTCCGCGTCTTTATCGTTGGTTTTGATCGGTGCAATTTCTGGTTGCTCCGCTTTTGAGATTTGCGAGTTCGCGCGTGACGTTTATGAAACCGAATCACAGTGCCGCAGCGATTGGGTCGAAGATCCACTTGCCTGCGAGACGTTCGCAGACGTGCCAAACCCCACAAGCATTGCGACTGAGAACGCGACGGCAACGCTGCTGCGCTTTTATGGCCCTGCATATACGGTAAATCAACGCCCCGCTTCCATCCAAACGCCGTATGGGATCAAGCGCGTGGGCAGCAACGCAATGCGCACCGATCGGGGCACCTTAATTTCACACGCGACGAGCGGCATTAGCGCAGATGGGCAAATTGTTCGGGGTGGCTTCGGTCGTTGCGGACCGTCAAGCGGTGGGTCTTGACTGGAAGACGCATTTCGGACTTCCTACCGCGTTGATGACGACTCAGAAATATCTATTTATAGCCGTAAGATAAAAACGTGTATCGCTCTGCAAAAAACCTGCGGCGCAGTTTTTGCCTAAAAAGGTTGCTTTACATGCGAAGTTCAATTAAAAATCTTCTATGAAATCCTCCCGCAAACGCTCCGTCGCCATGTCGTTAGTGCTCATTGGTGCGAGCACCGTTGGCTGTAGCCTCGAAGCCGAGCGCACGGCTCAACGTGATGTCTACGAAAATTTCGCCGATTGCAAATCCGATTGGGGTGCGGACGACGACAACTGCGAAGTCTTCGTTGATCAGAGCACGCAAAATGCGAGCGGCACAACGACGACCCCGGGAGTCTATGGCAATCGCCTGCGCTACTACGGCCCTGTATACCAGCCAGGCTTTCGGCCCGCGACGGTCAATACCCGAAGCGGTAGCCATACTGTCGGATCAAAAGCGAGCGAACGGCACACCGTGAGCAGTAGCCGAAACGTTGGCAGCGGCGCCAGCGGCGGGGGCAGAGTTTCGCGTGGTGGATTTGGCAGCTCGGCCTCCTCGCGCGGGTCAAGCTCATGATTCGTGAACCGTCGACGCCACGTGAAAATTGGCGCGAGCGATGCGAAGCAGTGGGCTTTGGGTTTCATTCGATTGACGGCATTTACTGGGATGAAACCGCCCGCTATCGCTTCACCGCAACCCAAATCGAAACGCTAGAAAAAGCCAGCGCCGAGTGCTACCGCATCTGCATGGAAGCAGCCACCCATATTATTGAAAAAGAGCGCTTCGCCGAGCTCGCGATCCCTGAATCTGCATGGGCGCTCATCCGAGAAAGCTGGGAAGCCGATGCCCCATCGCTCTTTGGCCGCTTCGATTTCGCCTGGACGGGTGTTGGCGAGCCTAAGCTTTTAGAGTTCAATGCCGACACGCCTACGGGCTTGGTCGAAGCCAGCGTCGCCCAGTGGCATTGGCTAGAAGATATGCTGCCGCAGCTCGGTGCAAACGCTGATCAATTTAATAGCCTGCATGAAAAATTAATCGCGCAATGGCAATGGATGCGCAGTGAAAATTTCATTCCGCAGCGTCTGCATTTCACCTGCGTTGGCGATCATGAAGAGGACGAAGGCAATCTCGATTACTTGCGCGATACCGCGATGCAAGCAGGCATCGAAGCCCTTCCAATCGCGGTGGAAAATATCGGCTGGCGCGAGGATGGCGTATTTGTTGATGAGACCGATGCGCCGATTGAAGCGCTCTTTAAGCTCTACCCATGGGAATGGATGCTAGGCGATACCTTTGGCGATAATCTGCGGCGCACGCGGATGCGTATCATCGAGCCTGCATGGAAAATGGTGCTAGCCAATAAAGGTTTGCTGCCTATTTTGTGGGAGCTTTTCCCGAATCATCCTAACTTACTGAAAGCGTCGTTTAATGCGCTTGATATTGTTGGTGATGTCGTCAAAAAACCGCTGCTTTCACGAGAGGGAGGCAACGTTGAGATGACAGTGAGCGGGCAGAAAATAAGCGCCGATGGCGACTATGGCGCGGAAGGTTTCGTCTATCAACAGTATGCGCCGATCCCGTGCTACGACGGCCATTACGCCACCGTCGGTGCATGGATCGTTGGCGATGAGCCTGCTGGCATCGGCGTGCGTGAAGATGCCACGCCGATCACAATGAATACGAGTCAATTCGTGCCCCATTACTTTATCTAATTTTTGCTTTTTGGACATCCATCATGAATAGCATCCGTGCCTCGGTCGTTTACTTCGACGACTTTTTGATTTACTTCCTTCTCGCGCTGGCGTTGCTCGCGCTCTTCTCTTGGATTTACGCCAAAGTGACGCCGTATCGGGAGCTCGAATTAATTCGTAGTGGCAATATTGCCGCTGCGATTACCCTCGGAGGCGCAATGATTGGCTTTACATTACCGCTGGCTAGCGTCGTTGCTAATTCCGTTAATTTGATTGATATGCTGATGTTCGCAGGCCTCGCGGGCGTCGTTCAAATTGTCGTATTCGTGCTCGCGCGAAAGCTTCTGCCAGGCTTATCTGATTCAATTGAAGATAACAACATCGGCAAGGCGACGCTCACAGCTGCGATGGCGATCTGCGTTGGTATTTTGAACGCAGCCGCGCTGACCTACTAAACACCGACTTCCCCTCAATTTTTGGGAAGTAGACGGCAAAAAGTAACCCTACCTGCGGCGCAGATTTGAACCTTTTCTCTGATTTAAAGCGCGACTTTTCAGTCTCAGCGCTCATTGCAGGCGCGGTCGTTGTGCTCGTGGGCTACACCAGCAGCGGCGCAATTATTTTTGCAGCCTGCAAAGCCCTCGGCGGCACGGCAGACGACATCGCGTCCTGGATGTGGGCGCTCGGCTGGGGCATGGGAATTTGCTGCATCGCCCCTACGTTGCGCTATCGCATCCCCGTCGTTGCAGCGTGGTCTACGCCGGGCGCTGCGCTGATCGCAACGAGTGCAAATGGCATCACCATGCCAGAAGCCATCGGAGCCTTTTTACTCTCGTCAGCGCTCATCGCGCTCGCGGGTGTGAGCGGTGCTTTCGAGCGGCTGATGAATCGCATTCCCCTTGGCTTAGGCTCGGCCTTACTTGCAGGAATTTTGCTGCGTTTTGCATTGGATGCATTTCAAAGCGTGAGCGTTGAGCCGCTCTTAATTCTCGCGATGTTAGCGGCACATTTGATCGGTCGGCGATGGTTGCCGCGTTATAGCGTCGCGCTCGTGTTGGCCACTGGCGCTGCGATTTTGCTTGCCCAATCGCGATTAAATTTCGCAACCCTGCAATTTTCGCTCGCGTCACCCAAATGGACATCACCTGTTTTTTCATGGCAAGCCATGATCGGCTTAGGGGTGCCACTATTTGTGGTGACGATGATTTCACAAAATTTGCCCGGCATCGCTGCGATCCGCGCCGCGAAATACAACACGCCGATTTCACCAACGATTACGCTGACTGGCGTTGTCAACTTTGTGCTCGCGCCATTCGGTGCACTTGGGCTCAATCTCGCCGCCATTACCGCCGCCATCGCGATGAGCCCAGAAGCCCATCCCGATGCTCGCAAGCGCTACATCGCAGCGCTTGTCACTGGCGTGCTTTACTGCATCGCGGGTGCATATGGATCAGTCGTCGGCGGGCTTTTTGCGTCATTCCCGCGCGCCTTCATCGTAGCACTAGCGGGCTTGGCGCTACTCACCACGCTCGGCAATAGCTTAGGCGCAGCGCTCACCGATGAAACCGAACGCGAGTCGGCGTTGATTGCCTTTTTGGTAGCAGCATCTGGCCTCACCCTCTTTGGGATTGGCAGCGCGTTTTGGGCGGTGGTCGCAGGCATCTCAGCGCGGATGATTCTGCGCCGCAGGTAGCGCAGGCTACGGCATCACCTCGACGGTAGCCTTAACAATGACCGGTAGCCCCGAGCGCAGCGAAGTCGCGCCCAGCACGGACCGTACATGAAGCCCACGCGCGCCAAACACCGCAACGAGAAGATCTGAACATCCATTCATGACTTGCGCGTGATTTTCAAACTCTGGCGTCGCATTGACGAAGCCTTGCACTTCAATAACCTGCGCGATCCGATCAAGCGAGCCCAAGGCATCGCGCATAGCCGCCAACAATTCAATCCCAGCACTACGCGCGAAACGGTAACCTTCAGAAACATCGTACTCGCGGCCAAGCTTACCCTTTGGATACACGCCATTTTCAGCAGAACAACTCTTGCCTGAGATGAAAAGCAGATTCCCTGTGCGAACGGTGTTGACGTAGTTCGCGAATGGCGCAGAGCTCACCGGAAGTACGATACCTAAAATTGAGAGTTTCTCTTCAGCGGTCATTTCTTTCGCTTTCTAATGCGCTCTTTCGCCAAATCTGCGCCGCAGGTAGACCCAAAGATCAAATACCTGCGGCGCAGATTTACCCCTACATCGTGCCTGGGTACGATCCGCCATCCATCAGGATATTTTGACCGGTGATAAATCCCGCGTGGGCGCTGCACAAAAATGCGCAGGTGTTGCCAAATTCCGGCACGGTACCAAAGCGCTTAGCGGGGTTAGCGGCTTGGCGACGGCTGACCATTTCGTCTAACGCAATCCCTTGCTTGTCGGCATTGAATTTCAAATTACTCATGAGCCGATCGGTCTCAAACGGGCCGGGAAGCAAGTTATTCATCGTCACGTTATGGGGCACGACTTGACGCGACAAACCCGCGATAAAGCCGGTGAGCCCTGCGCGCGCGCCGTTGGATAAACCAAGCTCGGCAATCGGTGCGCGCACTGCAGCAGAGGTGATATTAACCACACGGCCAAACTTGCGCGCGATCATGCCGTCGAGTGTGGCTTTAATCATCTCAATTGGCGCGAGCATGTTGGCATCAATCGCCGCCAGCCAGGTCTCGCGGCTCCAATTGCGAAAATCACCCGGCGGCGGGCCACCCGCGTTGTTCACCAAAATATCGGGGTTGGGGCAGACCGCCAACACCTTTGCGCGGCCTTCAGCGGTGGCGATATCGGCAGCGACGACGTGCACGGTTGCGCCGGTTGCTGAACGGATCTCGGCGGCGGTAGCCTCCAGCGTTTCAAGCGTGCGGGCGACGATGGTCACCTCCACGCCTTCGCGTGCGAGGGCTTCCGCGCAACCGCGCCCTAATCCTTTGCTCGCACCGCAGACGATGGCCGTTTTGCCTTTAATATTCAAATCCATATTGCACTCCAAAATTCATTTTTTGTGTTTATAGAAAAGAAAAATCCCCCGCGAGCGGGGGATTGATTCAAGCGATTACAGCTCTAGCGAAATCTTTTTTACATCGACTACTTTTTTCCACTTCGCCACTTCTTTTTTGATTTGCGCAGTGAATTGCTCCGGCGTATTGCCAACCGGGAATGCGCCGGCTGCCTCAAACTTCACGAGCGTATCGGGGTCTTTCAACACAACCTGCGCGGCATCGTATATCTTCTTGACGATTTCAGCATTCACACCAGCTGGGCCTACGAAACCAAACCACGTGTCGGTCTCATAATCCGGCAAGCCAAGCTCTGCGAATGTTGGCACGTTTGGCAATTGTGGAATACGCTTGGGGAATGCCAAACCGATTGGCACGAATCTGCCTGATTTAATGTGCGTAATGGAGGAGGTCAAGTTATCCCAAAAAATCGGCACGTTGCCCGCGAGCACGTCAGTTACCGCTGGGCCCGCGCCTTTGTAAGGAATGTGTTGGGCATCACCACCGACGCTGACTAAAAAAAGCTCCATCGCCAAATGCCCGACGCCGCCTGCGCCCGAGCTTGCGTAGCTGTGCTTGCCCGGGTTGGCTTTGAGCTCAGCAACCAACGATTTGTAATCCTTAAATGCAAATTTTTCGTTTACTACGATGACGCCTGGCACAGATGCGATATTTGAAATATGGGTGAATTGGGTTATCGGGTCGAGCTTGTTGTTTTTGTAGGCCACGATATTCGTGCCCATCGTCGATACGCTGCCCATTCCAATCGTGTAGCCATCTGGAGCGGAGCGGGCAATTTCGGCCGCGCCGATCGAACCGCCGGCACCTGCTTTATTTTCCACAATGACGGCCTGCCCGAGAATTGGCGTCATCTTTTGCGCCATGATGCGCGCGACGATATCGGTAGAGCCGCCCGGCGGGAACGGCACGATAATCTTAATGGGTTTGCTTGGATACGCTTGCGCAAAGGCTACGCTATTCAAAATACCTGCGGCACAGATGGTGGCCACTGCGGTCACGATAATTTTCTTTAACATGTTCACTCCTTGGTAAATACGTTTAACCTATGATCGAAATGATATTGGATTTTTGACCACCTTGCCTGTGCCGTTTCCGCACACGCGCTGACCACTGGCTGGCCGTCAGCGAAAGATATCGGCAACACGCACCGGGAATTGCCCCGTCTTGCGGCAGGCGAAGTAGTGCTCCAAAGTGAGCTTGACGGTGCCAAACGCGATCTCACTCCACGGAATTTCATGCTCGGCAAAAAGTTGCACTTCTAAGCTCTCGGAAGTTACCGAAAACTTCGCCTCAGGTAATGCCCCCCAAAACATTACATGCACCTGATTGATCGCAGGCACTGAAATCACCGAGAGCAATTGCGGCGCAAGCACGGTCGCGACCGCCTCTTCGTGCGTCTCGCGCAAAGCGCCTGCTTCTACTGTTTCGCCATTTTCCATAAAGCCAGCAGGCAGCGTCCACTTGCCGTAGCGCGGCTCGATCGCGCGCTTGCAGAGAAGCACTTTTTCGCCCCATACGGGCAACGTGCCACAAATAACCCGTGGATTTTGATAGTGAATTTCACCGCACGCTTTGCAAGCATAGCGAGTGCGGTTGTCGCCGCGAGGGACTTCCAGCGCGATTGAATCTGCGCCGCAGGTAGAGCAATATTTCACGTTAATTCTGCGCCGCAGGTAGCTTGATGAAATGCTCGCGATAGTGCTTCATTTCATCGATTGATTCGTAGACATCTGACAGCGCTTGATGCCTCGTTTTTTTGACGAACGCTTTCTTCACTTCTGGGGCCCAGCGGGCAGCGAGCTCTTTTAGTGTGGACACATCCAAATTGCGATAGTGAAAATACTCTTCTAATCGAGGCATGTATTTAGCCATAAACCGCCGGTCTTGATGCACGGAATTGCCACACATCGGCGACACCCGCTTTGGCACGTATGCGCTAATAAACGTCAACGCGGCTGACTCAACATCAGCATCAGACAGTGTGGACTCGCGTGCGCGCTGCGTAAGCCCACTCTTGCCGTGGGTGTTGGTATTCCACTCGTCCATGCCTGCGAGCACGACAGCAGGCTGATGCACAACCCACACCGGAGACTCGGCCACCATTTCAAGGTTGGAATTGGTCACCACAATGGCCAGCTCCAACACACGATCTAACTCTGGATCGAGCCCAGTCATTTCCATATCGAGCCAAAGGAGATAATTTTGATCTTGTGCCACGGCAAACCGCCCTAAACTATTACTCAGTATTGTTTGGATTGTTACATATGAGTTCGCAAATTTTTCTCTCGGTAGTCGGTATCGCTCTGGCACTCAATTTACTCGTTGATGCGTGGCTACGTCAGCGTCATCTACGGTATGTCAAAGCCCATCGCGGGGCAGTGCCTGCGAGCTTTGCCAGCGCAGTTACGCTTGAAAATCACCAAAAAGCCGCGGATTATGTGCAAGCCAAGGCTGATGTCACCTGCTGGAGCACAATCGCCGATCTCGCACCTGCGATTTGGTTTATTTTTCTCGGCGGCTTGGTTTGGGTTTGGCAGGCCACCGATTTCATCTCTGCCAACATCATTGCCCGCGAAGTCGCGCTCGCAGCGGCGTTAAGCGCCATCGGTGCGCTCATTGCGCTGCCGTTTGATGCATACCGCACGTTTGTCACCGAAGCGAAATTTGGCTTTAACAAAACCACGCCGGTGCTTTGGGCTGCCGATGTGGTCAAAGGCACGCTCTTAGAAGCCGCGATATTTCTGCCCTTTCTCGCGCTGGTCTTTTGGTTGCTGCGGGCAGCAGGCGAAATGTGGTGGGTATGGACTTGGGTGGCCTTCATGACCCTACAGCTCTCGATGCTCGCGATCTACCCGACCTTCATCGCGCCGTTGTTTAATAAATTTACGCCGTTGCCCGACGGCGAAGTGAAAACGGAAATTGAGAAACTTCTCGCCCGCACTGGCTTTAGCGCACGCGGGCTTTTCGTCATGGATGGCAGTAAGCGCAGTGCCCACGGCAATGCTTACTTCACCGGCTTTGGTAAATCAAAGCGCATCGTGTTTTTCGATACGCTGCTTTCGCGATTGACCACGCCCCAAATCATCGCCGTGCTCGCGCATGAGCTCGGGCATTTCAAGCGCAAGCATATCGTCAAGCGTTTGGTTGTATTTGCCATCGGAAGTTTGGCCTTCCTCGCGCTCGCAGCATGGGTCATGAAACAAGCGTGGTTCGCGCAGGCTTTTGGCTTACCTGCGGCGCAGTTTTTAGCTGCGCCAGGCATTGCTTTAATTGCATTTAGCCTAGTCTTTGGCCCGCTCTTTTTCTTGCTCACGCCACTCGGCGCAATCTATTCACGTAAGCATGAGTTTGAAGCCGACGCCTACGCCGCAGCCAATGCCAACAAGCAAGATTTAATCGACGCGCTTGGCAAACTCTACAGCGATAACGCCTCCACCCTCACGCCCGACCCGCTCTACTCCGCCTATTACGATAGCCACCCACCTGCACCGATTCGTGTCGCCCATTTGGCGGCGATGTAAGCGCAATTCGGGTTTCCAACTGCGCCGATGCTTCTTATAGCGAGCGGATCGAAATTTCAAACCGCACTCATTTTTAACTCCTCTGCGCCGCAGGTATTCTCTAAATAACTGCTGCTCACGCCCATATCGAAACCCGAACGTCGCATAATCGGGTTTCAATGCAACTCCCCGCCGCTTTCGCGCCTTTGCGCGAGCCTGAATTTCGCCGCTACTATCTCGGTCAGTTAGTCTCCGTGCTGGGAACCTGGATGCAAACGATCGCCTTGCCGTGGATGGCATATCGCATTTCGGGCTCGGCGTTTACGGTTGGGTTAGTGGCTTTTTGCGGAAGCATTGGGCAGATGCTTTTGCCGCCGATTGCGGGTGTGCTCGGCGATTACGTCAATAAACGCAAGCTCTTGATCGGGCTTTATTGCGTTCAGGCGATTCCCTCGGTGATTCTTGCCATTCTCGCCTTTACCAATCGCATGGAGATTTGGCATTTGATGCTGCTGGCAACGCTCTATGGGCTTTGCGCGGGCGTCGAGATGCCGATCCGCTGGGCGAGCTTTTCGGAGATGCTGAAAGATAAATCGCTGTTGCCAAATGCCATTGCGCTGAACGCCGCTGCGCTCAATGCCGGGCGCGTGCTCGGCCCAGCGATTGGTGGTGCGCTGATTGCTTGGGTGGGCGAGGCCATTTGCTTTGCGATTAATGCAATCTCTTTTTCAGCAGTGGTGGTGCAGCTTGCCCGCGCGAAGTGGGGTGCAGTAAAGGCACGCACTCAGAAAATTGATATCTGGGAAAGCTTCAAAGAGGGTGGGCGAGCAGCGTTTAACGATCCAGTCGTGCGACGCGCGCTGATGACGGTGACAGCGGTGAGCTTCGCGCTTGGCAATTACTCGACGGTGCTGCCAGTTTTCGCCAAAGAAGTGCTCAAAGGGGACGCACAAACGCTGGGTGCATTGCTGAGTTGCATGGGCATCGGCGCACTTTCATCTACGCTTTATTTGGCAACGCGTAAGGGTCGGGGTTTGCCTGATCTCATCGTTTTTGCATCGATCACTGGCGGTGTTTGCTACTTGTTGCTTGGGCTTACCCGTTCGCTTTCGCTCGCGCCGCTATTGATGATCGGCGTGGGCATGGGGATGATCTTGACCTTCTCAGCAATTAACACGATGATCCAGCTTCACGTTGACCCTGCGCGGCGGGCACGGGTGATGGGCTTTTACTCGTGGGCAGTGGCAGGCATCGCGCCACTCTCTGCTTTTTGTGCAGGCTCAGTGACCGATAAATTTGGCGCGCCAACGACGATCATCATCGCTGGCTGTTTGAGCATCGCTGCAGGCATCGCCTTTCATTACCTGCGGCGCAGAAATGAGCCTTTTACGCCGCAATCTCCAACATAATTTTTCCGATATGGGCGTTTGACTCCATAAGCGCATGGGCTTGCGCCGCTTCATGCATCCGGTAAGTTGCATGAATCACTGGGGTAATCGCTTTTGCTTCAAGTTGTGGCCAGATTTTTTGCAGTAGTGATTGCGCCAGATCTGCCTTAAATTGGGGCGAGCGCGGGCGCAGTGTCGAGCCGGTGATGGTCAAACGCTTGACCATAAGATCGCGGAAATTAATTTCGGCTTTGCTTCCTTGCAAAAAGGCAATTTGCACCAATCGGCCATCCTCAGCTAGGCATGCCAAATTGCGCGGAATGTAATCTCCGCCCACCATATCGAGAATCACATCGACGCCTCGCCCTAGCGTCAGCAATGCCGTTTCTTTGACAAAATCTTGGGTTTTATATTGGATCGCGCTCGCGCCAAACTTTTGGACGAACGCTGCTTTTTCTGCATTGCCAACGGTGGTGATGACATCAGCGCCGATACTCTTTGCAAACTGAATTGCGGCAAGGCCAATGCCGCTTGTGCCGCCGTGAATCAAAATCGTTTCGCCTAACTTCAGCCCGCCACGTTCACTTACATTATGAAAAACCGTGAACCAGTTTTCAGGGAGCGACGCTGCTTCGCGCAGGCTCAATCCGCGCGGAATGGGCAAAATCTGCGCCGCAGGTACACCCACATATTGTGCATACGCGCCGCCATTACAAAGCGCGCAGACTTGATCGCCTACACGCACGTCGGTGACGTTTGCCCCAAGTGCTACGATTTCTCCTGCGCATTCCAAGCCCAAAATCGGCGAGGCATTTGCAGGCGGCGGGTAAAGCCCAGAGCGCTGCAGGCAATCGGGTCGATTGACCCCTGCATAGGCCACACGGATCAACACCTCATCGGCTGCCGGCGTTGGGATCGCGGCGCGCGCAACGGTTAATATCTGCGGCGCACCGCCTGCGCCGTGGGCGACGTATTGCATTTCGTTCATTTACATTTCCTTCACGATTTGCCAATATTTTGAGCTACCCGCAGTTGCCGTCTTGACGAAACAATAATAACTGTATAAATTAGCAGTATGCAAAATATTCCGGTGACTTTTTACAAAGGACGCGGTACGGCGATGAATATCCCCGGTCGCTTTGAGCCTCGCGCGAGCACAGCCTTCGACGATGGCTGGGCGCTCGAAGACGAGGCCAGACGCCCACCAAAAACGCACGTGCATTTTGAGCAGGCAAAATCGATCATCAGTCGCAATCAATCGCCTGACATTCCTTTTGAGGCCTCAATCAATCCCTATCGCGGCTGTGAGCATGGCTGCTCTTATTGCTACGCCCGCCCCTCGCATGCCACGCTCAATCTCTCGCCCGGAATCGATTTCGAAACCCAACTTTTCGCGAAAGAAAATGCACCCCAGCTCTTACGGGAGGCGCTGCGTAAGCGCGGCTATAAAGTATCGCCAATCAATTTCGGGGCAAATACCGACCCCTACCAACCGATCGAGCGTAAATATGGAATCACCCGCGCGAGCTTGGAAGTGCTCAAGCAGAGCAATCACCCAATTACGATCGTGACAAAAAATGCCTTGATCACCCGCGATATCGATCTACTCGCACCAATGGCAGAGAAAAAGTTGGTGCACGTATTTATCTCGATTACACAATTAGATAATGATCTCACGCGCATCCTCGAGCCGCGGGCGTCATCACCTGCCAATCGGCTCAATGCCATCTCCCAGCTCAGCGATGCCGGTATCCCCACCTCGGTATTGGTCGTGCCGATTATTCCGTTCATTAACGATGAGTGGATCGAGCGCGTGCTCGCCGCAGCCCGCGAGGCCGGTGCGCGTTCAGCCGGGTATACGCTGATTCGCCTACCGTGGGAAGTCAACGAAATTTTTCAAGATTGGCTGAAAACCCATTTCCCGCATCGGGCAGAGCATGTGATGGCCCGCATTCGCGATATGCGGGGTGGCAAAGATAACTCGACTGAATTTGGCGAGCGTATGCGTGGCAGCGGGATTTACGCCGATTTGATTCGCAAGCGATTTGAGATCAACATGACGCGCTTGGGCTACCTGCGGCGCAGTGAAATTGCGCTCGATTGCAGCCAATTTCGCCCGCCATCTGCGCACGGTGCGCCACTGCAGGTCGATTTATTTTGATCGTTGTTTACGCGATGGCGGCGTTTGTGGTCAATGGCGCGTTGCGCACCAATTCCCGGACATGTCCGAGTAAATCAGCATCGGTATAAGGCTTGGTCAAAAAGACATTGACTCCGGCTTCGCGGGCGACCTCACGGTGCTTGTCGCTCGCGCGCGAAGTAATCATCACGATCGGCAATGCGTCCCAAAGCGCCGTTGAGCGGATGCGCTGCGTGAGCTCGATACCATTCAAATTTGGCATTTCCATATCGGTCAGCACGATCGCAGGCGTCATCTCACGTAGCTTTTCAATTGCATCTTGACCATCAACGCAAGCCGTGACTTCATAGCCAGAATCTTCCAGCAATTGCCGCATTGCGCGACGCACTGAAAGCGCATCATCAACAACCAAAACGCGCGTACGCTGGATCTGCGCGCGTGCGCGTAAGCGGGAAGATCCGCTTGCGGCATGCGTCGCCTTGAGCACCACACGCTGGACACCATGGAATAACGAAATCGTATCGAGCACAAACATCGCGTTTCCGTCTTCACTCAACGCAACTGCGATTACACCCGGAATGCGTCGCAGCACGGGACCCGCGTCTTGCATGACGATCTCTCGAGAATCCAAAATTGCATCGACGAATAGGGCTTGGTCGCCCTCACTCGAGGTCACAATGATGACAGGTTGTGGTTGATTTAACTTCGGTAACTTATCCGCATCAAAACCTAGCAATGTCGCCATCGACGTACACCGATACTCGCTATTTTCAAAGCGCAGAATATCGGCTTTGCGCTCATACTGGTCGGAGGCAATCGCAGTGCGTACGTTTTCAACCGGGATCGCGATTCTCTCACCTGCAACTGCAACCAAGAGCACCTGAGCTGCGCCCGTTGTAACGGGCACATACAACGTAAACGTCGTCCCCACATTTTGGGTCGACGAAATTTGCAATCGGCCTTTCATTGACACCACGCGATCATTGACCACGTCAAGGCCAACGCCACGGCCTGATATTTCTGTTACTTCATTTTTCGTACTAAAACCCGGCAAAAGCACCAGTCGATAAATCTGATCTCGGGTGAGTGCACGTCCATCGTCGACCAAGCCAAACTCAATCGCTTTTTGGTGGATCGCGTACGCATCAAGTCCACGGCCATCGTCCATACACGTGACTTCAATTTCTTGACCAATCGCTCGCATACCAATCGTTATCCGTCCAACGGTCGGTTTACCCAATTTCTCGCGGACGTGTGGGGGCTCGATACCATGGTCGACAGCGTTGCGCACGAGATGCAATAACGGCTCAGTCAATCGCGTCAAGACATCCGCGTCAATCGAAACACGCTCTCCAACGATTTCTAAATCAACAGTTTTTCCTGTTGCCGACGCGGTCTGCTGCACATTGCGGCGCAATCGCGGTACGATTGTTTTTGCTTCGACCATGCGCGCTGAAATGAGATCGCGATGCTGAGTAGTCAACTGGGATTGCTCTTCACGCAAGATGTCTTGCGCAATCAATACCGACTGCGAGACCTCTTGCGCCAATTCATGTTGGTCACGAATGTCTTCGGCAATAAATCGCGACAAGCTGTACATCGCATCAAACCGATCCATCTCAAGCGGGTCAAAATCATTACCAGCGGCTTTAGCTTCCTTTAGATTGACAACTTGGCGATCAACATAAGCTTGCATTTCACGAATGCGCGCATCAAGATCGCGCTGCTTAAGCGCCGAAATGCGCAGCTGCTCTGCGGAAGTCAATAAGAGCTGGTTGAGTCGCTGCGAGGCGTATAGAGACTGACCAGCACGGCGCAACAAGCGGGTAAGACGCTCGGCATCCACGCGAACCGATTGACCGCTGGTGACGGCCTGCGCTGGGGCTTCAATTTCATTTTCGGTTTCATCAGCGATCAGCGCTGACATGGGCACGGGCTCTGGCGCAAAGGAATCCGCTTCGCCGGCGCGAATTTGCCACGACCAATCCATAAGTCGTTGCAGTACTGGTACCGATTGCGCCGGTACGGCGTCGTAGCCTTGTAAGTGGCTCACCATTTGATGCAATAGGTCGACCGCGAGTGTCATGTCGCGCACTGCGGTAGGATTCACCGGTGCGTCAATTTTTACGCAATGTAGCGCCCATTCCATGATGTTTTCAAGATGGTGGGCAACACGGCCAACGCCCAAGACGCCAACAATATTTCCAGAGCCTTTTAGCGTATGGGCAATGCGCTGGGCTTCATTAAGCTTTGCTTCTGTAGCACTTCCACGCGTGATTTCATTGATGAAGCCATGCATGCGCTCGATTTGCTCTGGCGCATCAATCAGCATCGCGGCGAGCAATCCGCTATCAACACCGTCCATCGGTAGCGCGACATCTTGCGCAGTAGCCACTTCTGGCTCAAGGTTTGCAGCGTCGTCGGCTGATACCTGCGGCGCAATACTGAGTGATTCTTCGAGTTCTAGCGCGAGCGCTTGCACGCCTTCATTCGGGCAATTCATCAGATAGGCGACTGCACCGGCGGTAGCCAATGGTGTCGCCGGAGCTGCAAGATAAGAACGTGCTGGATCAATCCACCCACTCAACCACGTGAGCATTTTGAGGTCATGAGAAATCGTGACATCATCCACGCAATTGAGTACGCAGCACAACCATTGGCCAAAACCATCGAGCCCGGCGAGCTCACACGCCTGTGATGAGCGCACGAGGAAATCGCTCACCGGCGCTAAATGTGTTTGCGCATGCTGAGGCTCTTGCACTGCGCTCGCAAGCCCCTCGCGCGAGCTCGGTACATCGAGATCAAACTCATTGAGCAGTAGTGCAAGCAACTCATCCATCTTAACCTCCAGCGACGTCGATCACACCGCGACCGCAACAGGATTCAGCTTAAATTGACCGACAGAATCGGTCAGTCGGGCTGCAATCGTCGCAAGCGTTTCGGTGCTGCGGGTCTGACTTGAAATTGCATCCGTCGTCCGTGAAGCACCTTCGTTTAGCGAGATAACGCTTGATTGCAGCGAGGTCGCTAGCTGTGCTTGAGATTGCGAAAAACCAGAAATCTGTTGCACCAACCGCACGAGTTGTGCTGTTGTCGTCTGGGTTTGCGCCATCTGGGTTCCGGCTTGTCGCGCCAATTGCGTTTGCTGTACCACCTCGGCGATGAGTCGGTTCACAGTGGTAACGGTCTCGGCAGTGTCCGCTTGAATATTGCCAACGAGCTGCGCGATTTGTCCGGTCGCTTGTCGCGAGTTATCCGATAATCGCTGAACTTCCGTCGCCACCACCGCGAAGCCCCGCCCCGCTTCACCTGCGCTGGCAGCCTGCATTGATGCGTTTACCGCGAGCACGTGTGTACGTTCAGAAATGGTGTTAATAAGCGCGATTGCCGAGGAAATCTCTTGCGAACGCTCGCCTAATCGCTTGAATCGCTTCTCCATCTCAGACATCGTCTCGCGCAGTCGATCCATACCCTCGACCGTGCCGCCTACCGCGCTTAGCGCTGCATCGGTTGCGATGGTCACCCGCTCCGCGGCCGCATTTGACTGCGTTGAGAGACTTGAAACTTGATTCAGCTGGTTGGTGACCTCGCCAAGGTTTTGTGCCATGGATGCCAATGACTGTTGATCATTGCGCGCAGAAGAGTCGACCAAGGCGGCCTGTGAACGTACCGAGTCAGACAAAGACTGCACCCGATGCGCGATCGACTGCACTTCCTGCAGCGTCTTACCCGTTTCGTCAGCAAACTGATTAATGGAAGAAGATACTGTGCCGACGACATCTTCTGAAACTGGCGCGCGCGCCGTTAAATCGCGATTCGAGAGTTGGAAAACCGTTTGCAGCAGCGCGATTACGGAGTTATTCAGCTCATCATTCTCGGTCTGCGCTTTTTCAAGCTGCGCATTTCGATCATCAAGTAGACCGTCAAAGGATCGACCCAGCTGACCAAATTCATCTGTTGACGTCAATTGCGAGCGTGCGTTGACATCGCCGGAGGAGACAGCTTGCACCGTTTGCGATAATTTATCAATCGGCTTTAAAAATTTACGCACATAAATCGACGTTAAAAACGCAGCGAGTGCCATGACCCCCAAAGAAATCAACAGCGCGCGCAGGATGAAGTTTTTACTCAAAGTATCAATCGGAATGTTGACTTCCGCCCGATCAATTTTTGCGATCAAAAGCCAATCTAACCCTTGCACCTTAATTGGCGCAACCGCACCGACCGAGGGGATACCCCGATAGTCCACAAAATCGACCACCGCATCCTGATTTTGGCTGCCCGCGCGCACTGCCTCGGAATCAACGGTGACCAGACCAATTGTCGTATCTTTTTTCAGCACTTGCGCACGATCCTTAGCGCTCAACGATGAACCCAGTGCGGCAAGATACGATTCTTTATTTTCAGAAAGATAGCGCGCGTTTGTTCGCATTTTTTTGTCCGCACCCACTAGAAAAACATCACCCGTATCGCCAAGACCGATTTTTTTCCAATTTTTGCCGGTGGACATCACATCAGAAATTTTATCGATTGGATATTGGGCGGCAAGTACGCCGACTTGTCGATCACCGTCAAAGATGGGTACTGCCAAAAATGCGGCCTGATCATCATACGAAGGCACGTAAGTACCGAAATCGGAAAGATGTGAAACGTCGCGGTTTTTGGCTCCCTTCACTTTTTGATAGGCTTCGGCAAGCTTGGTTTTTGAGGCAATACCCGTCGCAAGTGATGAGGCAAAATCGATTTCTTTGAAAACGGTATAGACAATAGTATCGGTGTCTGTATCAATCAAGAAAATATCATAAAACTCTTGCAGTTTTTGCACGCGCTCTAACGACGGGTGGTACAGCGCATGCGCCTTTGCGTATAAGGTGTCGACCGTTGCCGAAACCAGCTTTTCTTTCTGCCCAAGTGGATTCGGATTGTTAAGAATGTATTCGCTTTGAAGCGCAAGCCCGTTGTCGTCTGCTGGAGCCGCCACAAGAGAAATGTCGTTCAGCGGTATCGCGTTTTTTTGATTAAACGCAGGGGTAAAAACGGTTTTCGCAAAATCGCTCAGGCGTTCGCGCGTTGCGACACTGTCAAATTTTGGTGTCTCCTTAGCAGCTGTAACGTATGCCGCCTTAAATGAGCGCATTGCTTCAACAGTCGACCGTTGGGAAGCGAGCGTTTGCACATCGCGAACACGGGTATTGATTTCATCTTGCACCTGCGCGCGTTTTGCGTCGCGCAACGAAACCAACTGAGCCCGGGTCTGCTCATTGAGCGATTGCTCGGTTAGCGCAGTACCAGATCGCTCTAAAAAGAACGCTGTCAACGCTACCGGAACCAACGTAAGCACAGCGGCTCCAAGCATTAATTTTTGACGAATATTCATATTCTTGTTCCTTTATTCTCGCCTGATTGGCAACTACAAGAGGTACTAAGCAAGCCGTGCGCCGACCATTTCATAAAGCCGTCGCGGATCTAACAGAAAAAATGCATCTAAATTTGCGGAGCGAACTGATCCAACCAGCAATTCCCGCAAATTTTTTGGCAAGGCCATATCGGTGGAAATTGGCTCAATTTCGCCTGCTATTTGCACCGGCAATCCATCAAATTCGATGGCGAGGGAATTGTTTGCTGCTTCATCAGTGACGCCGCCAACGAGCAATCGGCGCCTAGAGGCGGTAGAAATTTCAGCTTGGGTATCGTCAAGTAATAGCTCTAGATCGATCACTGGCGTGACCACGCCACTTAGGCTTGCTGCCCCCAAAAGCCAATCGGGAGCGCGCGGTACACGCGTGCACGCGTAGGTCTCAACAATCTCGCGCGCCCATCCGTAGGCGAGGGCGACGCGTAGCTTTCCGCAATGAATCCCTTGCGCTGTGACGGTCGATTTTGAGTGGTATGGCGTAGACATGTGCGTGCAAATGCGCTTTAAATTGCACTCAAAATTTGAGTCGGCGTGTACGGTTTTGTCACGAACCCTTTTGCGCCGAGCATCTGGGCAAAAACGCGATCGGCTTTCTGATCTTTTGAAGTCACAAAGACGACGGGGATTCCTCGCGTTGCTGGATCATTCATGATCTGACGCGTTGCAGAAAACCCATCAAGCCCCGGCATGTTGACATCCATCATGATCAGATCAGGTATGTCAGACTTAGATTTGGTAACTGCATCAGTACCATTTGTGGCAGAAACTACAGTCCAACCCGCGTCGCTAAAAATGCGAGACAGGTTTTGACTGTCTACCGGCGAATCGTCAACGATGAGTACTTTTTTCATAGAAAATTTCTCTCTAAATTCTTTAATCTGTCGGCAACTATCGGGTTAATGCGTTGAGTCGTGTACGCATCGTTGTCGCCGTTGCTGGGGAGGTGGAAACGCGATTGCTAAATAGCGCTTTAATAAGCTTTGTTTCGTCAACCGGTTTGACTAGATAGCCGTCACAGCCTGCCAACGCACCGCGAACACGGTCAATCGCGCCGCTTCTGCTCGTCATCATGATGACCGATGGCGCGACGCCGCCGGTGTATTTACGCTGTTTAATCATGCGGCACGTCTGGTAGCCATCGATCCCGGTCATCATTACGTCTAGAAAGACACATCGAAAAGCACGTTGACTCAATAGCATTAGGCATTCTTCGCCGCTCTTGGCCAGATGCACCTTAAATCCAAAAGCAGCGAGATGATCTTGCATGAACCGAAGTGCGATATCGCTATCATCTACGACCAAGATATCGTCGGCCGTTGATTCCACGGCTTCAGCGTTAAAGTCAAAATCGCGCGCTCCGAGCGCAGGCTCGGACGAGTGGCCTTTTGAGACAACTGGGGGCATGCGCCGATCAACATAGCTTGATGGACTCGCTACCTGCGGCGCAGATCGTAAGCCTGCAGCGGGTGCGGCCATCGGTCGTAGCAACTCGTGGGTTGAGCCAGACGCAATACGCTCAATCACCCCTGCGGTGCGCGCTGCCGGAAGCGGCGGCGAAGCGGTTTCGTTAGCTACGGCTTCTGAAGTTTGCACCGGTCGTGAAGCAAAAATTTGTGTTGCGATCGCCAACGCCGCTGTTAATCGAATGGGGCGCGGCATCGTACGCAGTCCGGTGCCAAAATCTGTTGGGCCGATCACAACGACTGGGCATCGATTCGCGTTAGATCTTGAATACGCTTGGACTTCGACCTCGTCAAGACCATTAAGAAAAATCAAATCAGCACCTGTCGCGCTTGAAGCAACCGCGAATCCAGGGGGCCGACTGACACCAACCATTTTGAAAAATGCTTCAAACGCACCGTATTCAAACGACGAGAAACCCACAACTGCAATTTTTCGGGCTGGATTATTCACTTTTGAGTTACCAATATCGTTGCGCGATGCGCCGCTGGATGTGTCATACCGACTGCGCCATCGTAAAGGGGAACGTCGCCTGTAAATGAAATATGATATTTAGCTTTTTCATGAAATTTGAGTATAAGTTCTAAATAGAATAATGGCAAATGAATATTAAGTTTATTCAAGACAAAGAAAAAATCGTGTGCCCAAAACAATACATTTTTTATTTAAGCGCGACTGATTAAAAAAGCTTATTAACTTCATCAGCTTAAGTCGCTTTCAAGGCGTTTTGCTTGTCAAGCAATGACGTTAGCATTGTGCGATGCCATAATTTATTCATCATAAAAGAATGGTCGCACTAAATTGAGGCGTCGATGCGATGATCCGATAAGCGGTGGCGCCCAATCGATCAATATTTCATGAGGCAGGCAGCGGGCACGCGTTTATTTAATGCGCGCAGAGACACGCTTATCGCTAAGTTGATCGGTGGGAGTTAGCCTATCGGACGAAGTTCTGGCGAGTCTTTCGGCGGCGCTAGCGTTAAATCTTGGGCTTAAACGCGCCAAAAATAGCCGCAAGTCAAAATCAGATGATTAGAGCGCTTTTAGTAACCAAAGCGAAAATGGTCAACGCCCTTTTCGCGCAGAAAGCAGCCGTTTTCTGCCGGTTAAAGCAGAAAACGCAACAATGAGTATCGCTAAGAATCAAAGCGCGGCACGAACCACGCGAAATGCGTATCTAGCGCGCTCCGATACGCACCAAAATCAAAATAACGCTTTGGTTAAGCCGCTTTTGCGCTAACGCGTTTTTTGACAGGCGCCTTTTTTGCACCTGGAACCTTGGGTTCGCGTGGAGCAAATTCAAATCCAATACCACCATCTGGCTTGCGGATCAAAAATGCGGCAAACGGTCTTTTAGTTTTGTTGGAGATAAATTTTGGTAGCAGATCGGTCTTACCTTCAACCAGCAATTTTTCCATTTGCGTGCGCTCAATCGGCTGCTGCAAGATCAACTTACTGGTGCGGAATTCACACTGGCGCGGTTTAATCGCGCCGCGCTCACAAATGAATGCGGTATCGAGCTCAAACACGCGAGATTGACATTTTGGGCAGGTTCCCACTGGCGTGTGCTGCGAGAAATCGATCGGTTCAGCATCTTCGCCTTCACCGTCTTTATTACCCCAATTGAACTCAATTTCGAGGGCGTCGTTCAAAATCAAATCGGCGTTGAATGCGCGACCGAGCTTGCTGCGGAAGCCTTCAAGAGGGCCGACCCGCTTCTCGCGCATTAACGTGCTCGCTTCGATCTCGCTCAATTGGCGCGATGCCAAAATTTTGAAGAAAGAAAATTCACATTTCGTGCACGCAAATTTTTTGTAATTTTCGCGAATCTCGCCGCCGCATTTTGGGCACGGGGCGGTAAGCGTTTCAAAATTCCCAGGAACCGTATCGCTTTCGTGGCCTTTTGCCTGGCCCACGATATGGCGTGCCATATCGGCCACGTCGGCCATAAACACATCACGTTTTAACTTGCCCTGCTCCATTTCGGCGAGGCGCGTTTCCCACTGCGCGGTCAGCTCGGCAGAAAACAGCTCTGGAATCCCGAGACCGCGCAATAGCGTGATGATCGAAAACGCTTTTGGTGTCGGGATCATTTCCCGATTTTCGCGATAAACGTAGCGCTCGTTAATTAAACCTTCAATGATGGAGGCGCGCGTCGCGGGTGTGCCAAGCCCCTTTTCACGCATCGCTGCTTTGAGCTCTTCATCTTCGATCTGTTTACCGGCGGATTCCATTGCCGAGAGCAGGGTTGCTTCGTTGTAGCGCGCAGGCGGTCGCGTTGCAGATTGTTTGGACTCAATCTGCGCCACAGGTACACGTTCATCCTTAAGCACCGGCGTTAGCGTGCCCGTCTCTTCGGTATCAGCTTCTTTGCCATAGACCGCGAGCCAGCCCGCATTGATGAGCACTTTGCCTTCAGTCTTAAAGGCTTCGCCCTCGACGCGGGTAATCCGCAACGTTTGTTGGAATTCGGCAGACGGGAAAAATACCGCCAAGAAACGCTTCATCACCAAATCGTATAACTTAGCTTCAAGCTCGTTAAGCGTTTTCGGTGAAATCGGCGTGGGGATGATCGCGAAGTGATCGGAGACTTTCGCGTTATCAAATACCCGCCGGTTCCCCGGTTTCACCCACTTACTATTTAGAATTTTATGCGCGTGCACGCCATACGCGTGCGACTCTTCTTGCGCCTCTAAGGTCTTGCGTACGGTCGCGACGTAATCTTCAGGCAAGGCGCGGGAATCGGTCCGTGGGTACGTCAACGCCTTATGCTTTTCATAGAGCGACTGCGCGAGCGAAAGCGTTGTCCGCGCCGAAAAGCCAAAGCGTGAATTTGCCTCGCGTTGTAAGCTTGTTAAGTCGTAAAGCAGCGGTGACGCTTGTGTGGTTGGTTTCGATTCTTCTTCAACCGTGGCAATTTTCCCGGTGCACTTCGCAACGATGGCATTGGCTTTTGCTTCGTCCCAAATTCTCTCAGCACGGGCGTGCTCATCGTCAGCTTTTTTAAAGCTTTCATCAAACCAGCGCCCTGGATACTCGCCGGCCTTCGCTTCGAAGGTGCCGAGCACTTCCCAGTACGTACGGGGTTTAAATGCCTTAATACGCTCTTCGCGCTCAACGATCATCGCTAGAGTCGGCGTTTGTACGCGACCAACTGTGGTGAGCTGGAAGCCACCCGATTTGGAATTAAACGCGGTCATAGATCGCGTGCCGTTGATGCCAACGAGCCAGTCGGCCTCGCTGCGACAGCGCGCGGCATCTGCCAATGGCAGCAAATCTTCGTCGGTGCGCAGCGCAGAAAAACCATCGCGAATCGCATTGGGCGTCATCGATTGCAACCACAACCGCTGCACCGGCTTTGCTGATTTTGCGTGCTGCGCGATCAGCCGGAAGATGAGCTCGCCCTCGCGCCCGGCGTCGCAGGCATTAATGAGCCCGGTAACGTCTTTGCGTTTAATCAGCTTAGTGAGTAGTTTTAAGCGATCGGCCGTCTTCTCAATTGGCTTGATCGCAAAATGGGTAGGGACGACGGGAAGCTTAGCAAACGTCCACTTACCGCGTTTGACTTCCTCTTCCTCTGGCTCGCCGATCTCTAAAAGATGACCGACCGCGGAAGAAAGCACAAAATCATCACTCTCAAAATAGTCATCAACTTTCTTAAAACCGCCGAGGGCTTTAGAGATGTCGGTTGCTACAGATGGCTTTTCAGCGATGATGAGCAGTTTGCTCACAGAGCCTCGCACGAGAGATGACTAGAAGGGCGGGAGTGTAACCCGAACCGAGTTTGGGTCGCCCTTACGCCAAAAAAGCGGCGATTTTTTTGCAAATAACCCAAAATCGGGTCAATACCTGCGGCGCAGAATGGGCTCTTTTTCAGCGAAACTAGCCTTTTCGCAGATACTTTCCACCTGGTATCGACTCAATAACGGCGTCTAACTCAAGCGAAAGCAGCTCGGCTGCAATGGAGGCTGGGCCCACTTTAAGCGCCGCGCAAATTTCGTCAACCGTAATCGGGTTGTAGCCCATCACATCGAGGATTTTGGAGCTCGGAATCAAAGGTGCCGTCGGCACCGCCAATGCTGCACGCGCCGCCCAATTCAGCTCGGAAAGCACGTCTAACACGCTTTCGGTCAGCTTCGCACCCTCTTTAATGAGCTTGTGGCAGCCTTTACTAAAAGGCGAGTGAATGGAGCCCGGTACGGCGAAAACTTCCCGTCCTTGCTCCGCCGCAAGCTTTGCGGTGATGAGCGAGCCCGAGCCAAGGCTCGCCTCGATCACGAGCACACCTTTTGCCAAGCCACTAATAATGCGATTGCGCCGCGGAAAATTAATCGGAATCGGCGGCGTGCCGAGCGGGTAATCGCTAATTAAGACGCCTTTTTCGGCGATCCGATGCGCTAAGTCAAGGTTGCGGGCGGGGTAGACCCGATCAATGCCCGTACCGAGCACTGCAATCGTGCTTGCGGAGCCGTCAAGCGCACCTTCATGGGCGCTTGCATCGATGCCAAGCGCGAGGCCGCTTACGACTGTCAGCCCAGACTGCGCCACTTCCCGCGCAAATGCCCGTGCGGTGCTAGCCCCCTGCCCAGAGCAATTGCGCGAGCCAATGATTGCAAGCGATGGCTTATTGAGCAACTCCAACCGCCCTTTGGCGTAAATCACCGGCGGCGCATCGTTTGTATTCAACAACGCTTGGGGATACAAACTATCATCCCAAGTGACTAAATTATTGCCCTCCACTTGCGCCCATGCGATCGCCTCAGCAAGCTGGGTCGGCTCGGGGCCTTTTGAAATCGCATCCACCATTCTCGGCGTTACCACCGCGCCTAACGAGGGCTTACTAGCGGTAAAGACCGCTTCAATGGAACCAAAATAGGTCAGAAGCTTGTGGGCTGCGGTTGTACTTAAACCTGGCACAAGACTTAATCGCAACCAGGCTTCTATTCGAGCGTCTACTTGCACGTTTTTATGTCCTGACTTTTTTTAATGTGAACTCAAAATTTTTTTATGTACGGATTTGGTTCAAAACCCTTAGGGGTTCTTCACCAAATCGCCAACACGTACCATCGAAGAGGACGAAACTACATAGCAATACGCGACCCGCTCAAACGTGCGGAACACAAAACCCAGCCCGATGCGCTCTTCAGGAATTTTGAGGAATTCTGGCTCTTGGCTGGGCGCCGGATCAACCATGCCAAAAGTAGAAAAAACACCCGGGCGCACGTACCGCACGTTCGGCACAAGCCGGGGTGGCCGTACGAACTGCAATACATGCCCGATCTCGAGCCCGTCAGCGCTACCGGAGGCAAGCGCAACCACTGCGCCGCGCCCTGCTTCCGCCAGCGGACCGTTAAGCTTGATCACCACCGATTCGATGGGCTTTTCAGGGGCGTGGGGAACATACGAGATGCGCTCTGGCACGGGCGCTACGATCAGCCGATCTTTTGGAGAAATCTCTTCTTTTGACGAAACGATTTCAATCTTTGCAATATCGCCATATTGCAAGACTCGGGCATCTCCAAGATACATCGCTTCATAGCCCAACAAGCCGATATCGGCTTCTTTTTTGCCGCCATACCAGTCGGAGCGCTGAAACCATTGCTTAAACGGATAGCGCGGATCACGCAGCTCGCCGGAAGCCCGATAGACGTGCCAATCGCGCGGCTGACCTTCTTTGATGCTCATTGCGTAGGCGACATCGCCGCGCGCGAGAATGACCCGTTTGTCGTCAGTCAACGTGATTTGAGGGTTGGCCTCTAACGCAGCTGCATCGATGACCAGCGGACGACTTAAAAATGGCTCTAGCTCAGCGGGTGGGATCGACGGCACGGCATTGTCGCGCGCGATGGTGTTGTAGCGTAACGCGGGAGAAATTTTGACCAACGGACGCGGCCCGCTGTTGTAAGCGCTGCCATCTGCGGAGGTTGCGCTACCTTCAAAGTTCAGCCGTGGCTGACCATTTTCATCGTAACTCAGTACCAGCACTTGACCGGGGTAAATTAGGTGCGGATTTTTGATTTCAGTGCGATTCATCCGCCAGAGATCAGGCCAACGCCACGGCGTCTTTAAATAGAGATTGGCGAGCGCCCAAAGCGTATCGCCGCTTTTAATCGTGTATCGACCGGGCGCGTCGGGCGAGAGCGCCGACGAGAGCGGGGACGCCATCGCCCGCGCCGCTGCGGCTGAAAGTGCGGGTGTGGGTGCGGTGGTCAGGACAGTTTGTGCAGCGCAAACGCCACCACTTAATGCCAATGCCGTGCATAACCACTTTACTAACGAGATTTTGTGCATAACGAGCGGTCGCCTAGACATAAAACCTGCGGCGTAAATATTCGATAAACATATTCTGCCGCGTTTTACCTATATTAGGCAAGCGATTTAGGTGTTTTTTGCGCTGTGTTGCGCCGCTTTGAGGGCGTTCGACAACAACATTGCGATTGTCATAACGCCAACGCCGCCGGGTACGGGCGTAATCCATCCGGCTGTTTTGGACGCAGCTGCGAAATCAACATCACCGCAAAGCGTGCCGTCAGCCATCCGGTTGATGCCAACATCAAGCACGACTGCGCCTGGCTTGAGCCAATCGCCCTGCACAAATTTCGCTCGCCCGATCGCAGCGACGACAATATCTGCCTGACCGACGAGCGAGGGCAGATTGACGGTCTGGGAATGGGCGATGGTCACGGTAGCGCTTGCGTTGGTTAAAAGCATTGCGATGGGTTTGCCAACCAAAATGCTGCGGCCAATCACAATCGCATTTTTTCCGCGCGGATCGCACCCAATTTCGGCCAAAAGCCGCATGCAGCCTAGCGGTGTGCACGGGACATGCATCGGCTCGCCAAGTGTCAACGCCCCGGCATTAACTCGCGTCAGCCCATCCACATCCTTTTCTGGGTTGATCGTATCAATAATTGCGTTGGTGTCGAGATGCTTGGGCAACGGCAGTTGCACCAAGATCCCGTGTACGCTTGGATCGGCGTTCAGCTTCGAGACCACGGCTTCCAGCTCGGTCTGAGACGTTGTTGCTGCAAGTTCGATATGGGTTGATTTGATGCCGACTTTTTCGCATGCAGCCACTTTATTGCGTACGTAAACCTTCGAAGCAGGATCGCTGCCCACAATCACCACCGCCAAACCGGGCGTGATGCCGTGCACCGCGAGCGCCGCGATGCCCTGCGCAACTTCTAACTTGACCTTTTCAGCGATCAGTTTGCCTTCAATACGGTGTGCGGTCATTTCGTTTGGGTTTCGGTTGAAATATCGGTTTCGGCAGCGGATTCCATTGAAATTTCACCCTCTAGGGGCGAAATCTGCGCCGCAGGGTTTGCACCTAGCGCGCCAGGAGGCACGACCGGCGGTGCAAATTCGAGCATTTCTGCGTCACCAAATACCGCGATTTCAGTCACCACCGCATGCATCGTGACGTCATGGTCTGCAATGGGCAGGCTTTGCGCGAGCTGCACATCAAAACCAACGCCAATCCACGTTGCGTCTTTGCGCAAGCGCGTCAGCAGCCGATCATAGTAGCCACCGCCTTGGCCTAAGCGTCCCAATGTCGCCGTGAACGCCACACCCGGCACCAGCACCAAATCGATATCTTTTGGCTCGATTGGGATCGCCCGGGTCACGTCTGGCGTACGCACCGGCTGGTCTTTCGCTTCAATTAAAGCATCGACATGACGGACAACCCAAAGCGTCATCACGCCCGGGGTTTTCGTCATCCGCGGCAGCGCAATTTTTTTGCCCGCGCGGGTCAACGGCGCAATCAAATCATCGAGGTTGACTTCGTGCGGCGCCGCGGCATAGATCAGAATCGTTTTCGCGCGGGCAAACGCTTTTGACGCCACCAGCTTGGCAAGGATCGCTTTATTGGCTTTTTTGCGCACATCAGGCGCAAGTGCGCGCCGCGCCATGCGAAAGGCGATTCGCGCATCGGTTTTCGCCTGCGCATCAGCATCAATGGCCGTTTCGGCCACGGATTCAATCGCGCCCGGCGGCGGCGCAGCGGCGTCTGCAAATTCAGGTGTCGGGAGGGTTTCGGTTTGGGATTCAACAGCATCATTCATAGCTAAGATTTTGTCATGCCGCGAAAAACGCAACTGAGCGCCTACGTTTGCCACTTACTCCGCTATGATTAAGGGCTTCGTAGCATGCAACCACCCCAATACCTGCGGCGCAGATTGAGCCCAAAAATGGCTTAAATCTGCGCCGCAGGTATTTAAAAAATTACCGGAACGCACCATGAACCTCTCCCCCCAGGCCATCGGCCACTTTGTCAACGGTCAATTGGTTGCAGGAGCAAGCGGTCGCAGCCAAGATGTGTTTAACCCCGCCTCAGGCGCGATCACCGGGCGCACGGCGCTGGCGAGCGCTGCCGAAGTCAATGCCGCAGTCGCCGTCGCCCAGGCCGCATTCCCTGCTTGGAGCGAAACCCCGCCCATCCGCCGCGCACGGGTCATGTTTAAATTTTTGGAGCTGCTCAATCTCCACCGCGATCATTTGGCCAAGCTCATCACCGCTGAGCACGGCAAAGTCTTCACCGATGCCCAAGGCGAAGTCACCCGCGGCATCGACGTTGTCGAATTCGCCTGCGGCATTCCGCAATTGCTCAAAGGCGATTTCACCGATCAAGTCTCCACCGGCATCGATAACTGGACGCTGCGCCAGCCGCTGGGCGTGGTCGCGGGAATCACGCCTTTTAACTTTCCGGTCATGGTGCCAATGTGGATGTTCCCGGTTGCGCTCGCGTGCGGCAATAGTTTCATCTTGAAACCGAGCCCGACCGATCCGTCCGCTTCGCTTTTCTACGCTGATCTCCTGAAAAAAGCAGGCTTGCCCGACGGCGTGTTTAATGTCGTGCAAGGCGACAAAGAAGCGGTCGATGCGCTGTTGGCGCACCCCGATGTGAAAGCAGTTTCGTTCGTCGGCTCAACACCGATTGCCAATTACATTTACGAAACCGGCGCCCGCAACGGCAAACGCATTCAGGCGCTCGGTGGAGCAAAAAATCATATGGTCGTCATGCCCGATGCTGACATCGAGCAAACCGTCGATGCGCTTATCGGCTCGGCTTATGGCTCAGCAGGCGAGCGCTGCATGGCAATTTCGGTCGCGGTGTTTGTAGGTGATGTGGCTGATAAAGTCATGCCACTGCTCGCCCAACGCACCCGCGAATTGAAAGTACTCGACGGCATGAATCTCGCCTCTGAAATGGGCCCAATCGTCACCGCTGCCGCCCATGCACGCATCACTGGCATGATCGCGCAAGGCGTGGCCGAAGGCGCATCCTTAGTGGTTGATGGTCGTGGCTTTGATGGCGCAAATGCGGGCGAAAACTGCGCCGCAGGTTTCTGGATGGGCGGCACGCTTTTTGATCACGTTACGCCAAAAATGAAAATTTATACCGACGAAATTTTTGGCCCTGTGCTCTGCTGCGTGCGCGTGAAATCCTTCGGCGATGCCATCGATTTGATTAACGCCCATGAATTTGGCAATGGTGTTTCCTGCTTCACCCGCGATGGCAACGTCGCACGGGAGTTTTCCCGGCGTATCCAAGTTGGCATGGTCGGCATCAACGTCCCCATTCCGGTACCGATGGCCTGGCACGGCTTCGGCGGCTGGAAGCGCTCACTCTTTGGCGATATGCACGCCTACGGAGAAGAGGGTGTGCGCTTTTACACCAAGCAAAAATCGATCATGCAACGCTGGCCTGAAAGTATCGGTAAAGGGGCGGAATTTGTAATGCCAACCGCGAAGTAATTTGCAACACAAAAAAATCTACGCAGCAGATACAAATCAGTACCTGCGGCGCAGATTTTTTGTATTAATCGCAAAACCGGACGCTACAGGAGCAGCAGATCGCACCGCCGCTTTTCACGCCTCTTTAAATGTGATTGACTCCACGATCACGCGTTTGGTCGCGCCACAATTGATTCGTACAAACGTCGCCGCTAAAAAGCGTAAATCATTTCTTCTACCGAAAGTGACTTACGCCTTGAAACTGCGCATCTACAATTCAGCCAGCAAATTATTCGTTAGTGTCGCGCTTTGCATGACCATGCTCGCGATCACACCTCAAAAGGTTTCTGCACAAATCGGACGATCAGAAATCACACTCAATACCCTGAGAGTTACGCTCGTTTACCCCACTGAAACGCAGGTAAAAATTGCTGCTTTTGGTTCGATTGCAATTGACGTTGCCGTCGATGCGCCGCCTTCTACTTCAACAAAGCGCCACCTCATTGTCATGTCACATGGCGCGGGCGGCAGCACGCTTTCCGATCACACCATGGCAGCGCGCTTTGCCAGTGCAGGATTTGTTGTGGCGCAGCCGCTTCACGAGGGCGACAACTATCGAGATAGCGCCAAAAGTGGGCCCACCGCGTGGGTTACCCGCCCGCAGGAAATTTCAGACGTGATCGATGCCCTTGCTGCTCATCCAATATGGGGAGCGGTATTGAAACTTGATCGCGTTGGCGTACACGGGATGTCGGCCGGCGCAGTCTCAGGCATCATGCTCGCGGGTGGGCAGTGGCGCCTGCTATCGCTGATCCAACACTGCACCGCGGCAATTGAAGAAGATGCGGGATTTTGCTTTAACGGCGTGGCAGATCCCGTCGTCAGAGCGCAACGCGCAGCGCAATACGCGTCCGCGCGAGGAGTGCCAGAGATTCTATTGCCAGCCAGCATTAAAAAGTGGCAGGGTGGGTCAGATGACAAGGCCGATCCGCGCAAAGATAGCCGCATCGCGGTGGTTACGCTGACCGTGCCTGTGGCTGCGATTTTTTCAAAAGAAAGCCTAACCCGACTGAAAATTCCAATCGGAGTGGTGGCCGCATCGGCAGATACGATGCTCAAGCCGAAATTCCATTCTGACTATTTGCTCAAATCTTGCAACACTTGCGTTTTGTTAGACGATGTACCACGCGCGACGCACCTAGATATGCTGCATCCGTTGCCGTCAAATATCGTGTCGCAAATGGCGAAGACGCAGTCCGTCGGAGCGGAAATCAATCACAATTTTAATCATGCCCGTCGCCTTGAAGCTTACGACCGAATCGTTACGTTTCAACTAATGAAATTAAAAAGTGATTGACCGTTCTGGAGTTCTAGATTGGCGTAGCAGAGAGGCTTCGCTACACAACGGCTGTAGGAAATTGTGTTTGAAATCTGCGCCGCAGGTACAAATCAGTACCTGCGGCGCAGATTTGGGATAATCTTGCCATTATCAAAAAAATCGACCGATCATGACCGTACCCTACGAAGTGCAACCTTACGCCGCCCGCCGAACCCGCTTGCTTGCTGAAATTGGCGAAGGCATTGCCGTGATTCCCACCGCATCGGAAGTCGTGCGCAATCGTGATGCGCACTATCCGTACCGGCACGATAGCTATTTTTATTATCTAACAGGATTCCCCGAGCCGGAATCGGTTGTCGTTCTCGTCGGTGCAACCAAAGAAACGCCGGCACAAAGCATTTTGTTTTGTCGTGCAAAAAACGAAGAGCGCGAAATTTGGGATGGTTTCCGCTACGGGCCGGAAGCCGCAAAAGAAGTCTTTGGATTTCACGCAACACACCCCATTGAAAAGCTCGATGAAGAGCTCTCCAAGCTGGTTGAAAATCGCGACGCTATTCATAGCTTTTTCTTTGGTAACGACGGCAGCACCACGCAATGGAATGACACCATCACTCGCGCGGTCAACGGGGTGCGCTTGCGTTCGCGTCATGGCGTTTGGCCGCCGACAAACTTTATCGATGTGCGCAAGCAACTGGATACGATGCGTCTGCAAAAAGATGCGCATGAGATTACGCTGATGCGCCGCGCTGCCGAAATCAGCTCTGGCGCGCATAAGCGCGCCATGCAAAAGTGCAAGCCTGGCATGTTTGAATATCAAATCGAAGCCGAGCTGATGCATGATTTCATTCGCTTTGGATCGATGCAGCCCGCTTACGGCAGCATCGTCGCTAGCGGATCAAACGCCTGCGTGCTGCATTATCGCGACAATAATCGGCAAATGAAAGACGGTGATTTACTACTCATCGATGCTGGGTGCGAGTATTTGGGCTACGCCAGCGACATCACGCGTACGTTCCCCGTAAATGGCAAATTTACCGGCGCACAAAAAGCGATTTACGAGGCGGTCTTAGTTGCTAACGAAAAATGTATGGAAGTCTTAAAGCCTGGGCATGCGTTCAACGCGTATCACGACGTCGCCACCCGATCGCTTTCGCAGTCGATGCTCGATTTAGGCTTGCTCAAAGGCTCGCTCGACGAAGTGCTCGAGAAAAAAACCTACGAGCAGTTTTATATGCACCGCGCGGGGCATTGGCTGGGCATGGACGTGCATGATGCCGGCGCCTATCGCAATCAAGGCGTGTGGACCACGCTGGCAGAAGGCATGGTGCTCACCAACGAGCCCGGTCTCTACATTCGCCCCGCGCAAAACGTCGATGAGAAATGGTGGAATATCGGCGTGCGCATTGAAGACGATGTGCTCATCACCGCGACCGGCAATGAAAACTTGACCGCCGCGACGCCAAAAACTGTAGTGGAAATTGAAGCGGTGATGCGCGGTTAAATCTGATCCACAATGACTAATGCCTTAACCATTGCCATCATCGGCGCAGGCCCGGTCGGCGCCCTGACCGCGCTCGCCTTGCATGAAAAGCACAGCTTGCACAGCGTTGCGCTTTTTGATGCTGCTGCACCAAGAGAAATCGCGTTTGCGCGCACGCTTGCGCTCTCTCACGGCTCGCGTTTACTGCTAGAGCGGGTGGGGGTTTGGGATGCGATTTCACCTGCGCCGCAGCCGATTGAATTCATCGACGTCACCCAGCGCGACGGCATCGGACACGCTATCATCCGCGCGACGGAATGCAGCGTGCCCGCGCTGGGCTACACGCTCACCTACGCAAGCTTGAAAGCCGCGATGGATGCTGCGCTCGCGCGCGCTGGCATTAGCGTACGCTACAACGCAAACGTATCGCGGGTCACAACAGACCCAAGCTGCGCCACGCTCCATCTGGCAGGCGGTGAAACCGTTGATGCCGCGCTCGTCGTCGTCGCGGATGGTGGCAGCATCGCCTTGCCCGGCATGAAAACCTTCACCCGCGATCACGGGCAATCCGCCGTAGTCGCGCACGTTCGCGTAAGCGCCCCGCAGCCGACAACCGCTTACGAGCGGTTCACCCCACAAGGCCCCGTGGCGATGTTGCCGCTCGATAGCGCAGGAACGTACGGCTTGGTTTGGACGCATTCGCGGCAATCTGCGCCGCAGGTATGTGAATTACCTGCGGCGCAGTTTTGCGCCGATGCAGCGCAATCGTTTGGCAATGCGCTAGGCGATTTCACGCTGCTCAACGCACCGCGCCACTATCCCCTCGGTTTGAAATTCACCGAGCCGCGAGTCTCGCCGCGCGTCGTCGCCATCGGCAATGCCGCGCAAGCCATGCACCCGATTGCGGGCCAGGGATTGAACTTAGGGCTACGTGATGCGTGGGCGCTGTCCGACCATATTCATTCGATACCTGCGGCGCAGATTGGGCAGTTTTTCACACTTGCGCGCTACGCATTTAAGCGTGCCGGGGATCGCGTCGGTGGCGTATTGATGACGGAATCGCTCGTTAGCATTTTTGGCTTGGAATCACGGGCTGCAAATCTCGCGCGCGGCGTCGGTATCGGTGCGTTGGACGCCCTTGCGCCGGTCAAGCGCGCAGTGGCACGGCGGATGATGTTTGGCGGGTAGCCCCCGCCGCGCAAAGTGGTCTAGATGACCCCTTTTTGCTTCAAGCTCTGTAACGCAGCGTCGCGCCTATTTGCGCACCACGAGGTAAACCCCAACGAGGGTGACCGCCATTCCCCCAATCGCGGTCGCCGTCAGCACTTCACCAAACATAAACCACGCGATGAACGAAGTGATCGCAGGCACGATATACATATAGCTCGTTACGGTGGTCGCTTTGCCTTCGCGCAGCATCATAAACATCAGCGAAATGCCCCCGCCAGTGAGCACGATAATAGACCACAGTAGCGCGCCAATCGATTGCACATTCCAATCGATTTGGAACGATTCAGTGGCCAACGCAATGGGCAACGTAACCGCAAACGACGCGACGAATTGCACCACTTGCCCGGTGCGCAAATCAAATTGCGGCACCTTGCGCTTTTGGTAGAGCGTGCCAAGCGTGATGCCCACGAGCGCAGCGATGCAGAGCCAGACCGCTGACGCGGGCATCGAAGCAAATTTAAGTTTGTGCCAGACAACAAGCACCACGCCGCCAAAGCCGAGAGCCACACCCAACCATTGCCGTGGCGAAACTTTTTCAAGCACGGTAAAGGCCAGCGCTGCAGTCAGCACCGGCTGCAAATTAACAATCAAGGCAGACACGCCTGCTGGCATGCCCTGCTTCACCGCGACCCACACGCCGCCCAAATAAATCGCCTGAATCCCGATCCCAGCGATGGCAATATGCAGCGTATCACGCCCGCTGGGCCATCTAGCGCGGGCAAAGAACGCAAGCCCAGTCATGAGGGCGATAATCCCAAGGTAGCGGGCGAGCAGAAAGGTGAGCGCTTCGGCGTGAGGCGCGGCAAATTTAGCGACGATATAGCCCGATGACCATATGAAGACGAAAAGCGCGGGAGCGAATGCGATAGGGTTAATGCGATCATTCATGAACGCATTTGAGCATGGTGTATCACTTGCCCGCAGCGGCGGCTTCAAAACCTGCGGCGCAGATTGACCACTTTAGAAGGTGTTTTTTGATCGGCAAAACGATACCTACCCGGCATCCGCTTTGCTCTGTAGAATTCGCGTTTCAAGAAAAAACCACCCAAAGGAATTTGGCCGCGATGCTCCTCACTTTCGTCGTTCTCTACTTGCTGGTAACCATCGCCATTGGCTTATATGCCGCACGCAAAGTCAAAACCACCGCTGACTTCGCCATCGCGGGCCGCCATCTGCCCCTGATGATGATCGTGACCACCACGTTTGCAACATGGTTTGGCAGCGAGACAGTGCTCGGGATCGGCGCCAAATTCGTGCAAGGCAATTTAGGCGGTGTCGTTGAAGATCCGTTTGGTGCCTCGTTTTGCTTGATATTCGTAGGGCTTTTTTTCGCAGCAAAACTCTATAAACAAACGCTTTTGACGATCAGCGATTACTACCGGCAGCGCTTCGGCCAAACGGTCGAGATCTTATGCTCGCTCATCATCATGGTGAGCTACATCGGATGGGTCGCAGCCCAGGTCACCGCGTTAGGATTGGTTTTCAATATCGTCTCTGCTGGCGCAATTTCGTTTGAAGCTGGGATGGCGATTGGGGTCGCGTCGATTTTGATTTACACGCTATTTGGCGGTATGTGGAGTGTGGCGATTACCGATTTTGTACAAGTCATTGTATTGGTAATCGGGCTTACGATCATCGCCGTGATGGCAGGCAACATGGCCGGCGGCGCAGATAAGGTCATCGCCTATGCCCAAAGCAAAGAGATGTTCAAATTTTTCCCAGAGCCTAATATCAAAGATATGCTTTTCTTTTTTGCTGCAGCAGTCACCATGATGCTCGGATCAATCCCGCAGCAAGATATTTTTCAACGCGTGATGTCGGCCAAAGACGTCGATGCCGCAACAAAAGGGCCGATCATCGGTGGTATTTGCTATTTACTCTTTGCTTTCGTGCCGATGTTTCTAGTGGTCGCCGCCGTGGTCATCATGCCCGAGAAAACCGCTGAGCTGCTTAAGGGCGATACCCAAAAAATACTGCCGATGTTAGTCATGGAAAAAATGCCATTTTTTGCGCAGGTCATTTTCTTCGGTGCGCTGCTTTCTGCGATCAAATCGACCGCTTCAGCGACGCTACTCGCGCCCAGCGTGACGTTTGTTGAAAATATTTATAAACACTTCAGACCCAAGATGACCGATGCCCAAATGCTCAAAGCAATGCGGGTGTCAGTGCTCGTTTTCGCGTGCATTGTGTTGATCTATGCAATGGCTTCGCGCGGCACCAAGATTTACGATATGGTCTCCGGAGCGTACCAAGTGACGTTGGTCGGCGCATTCGTGCCACTCGTTTTTGGCTTGTATTGGAAGCGCGCGACCACCCAAGGCGCGATTTTTTCCATAGCGATGGGCATCGGCGCGTGGCTCATGGTCATCGCAGTGCCGGGCTGGAGTGAAGTATTTCCGCAGCAACTGGCAGGCTTGCTTGCCGCCCTGACCGGGATGATCGCAGGCTCGTTGGCACCGCAGGGGATTGCCAACCATCGCGGGCACGTGCAGCACTTTTCGAGCTCGCCTGAAAGCGCCTAATCAACACCCATGGAAGTCATTCGCGCACTGACCGCGACCGATGACATTGACGCATTTACGCACCTGCTCCACCGCGCTTACGCAGCGCTCGCAGCACAAGGATTTAAATACAACGCGACCCACCAATCGCCGCAAGTCACCCGCGAACGGTTGCATAGCGGCGTGCCGTTCGTAGCGATACGCGACGAGAAAATCGTCGGCACGATTACGCTGTATCGCTCTGATCCAATCTCGATTTCGCCTTGGTACGCGACGCCTAGTGTATTCAAATTTGGGCAATTTGGTATCGAACCTGCATTTCAAAAATGTGGGCTTGGACGGCGCATGTACGAGCATATTGAAACCACCGCACGCGCGCTCGGCGCAGCGCATTTAGCGCTGGATACTGCCGAAGGTGCCGCGCATCTTATTAGGTGGTATGCGTCGCTTGGCTACGGTTTCAAGGAATACGTGCAGTGGGATTCAACCAATTACCGTAGCGTAATTTTGAGTAAATCACTGACATAAACGGTAATACCTGCGGCGCAGATTTGCACTGTTTTAGCCTTAAATCTGCGCCGCAGGTATTTGTGAAAAATCGGGTTACGAAACAGCCCGCACCTTACGCACCACCCAAAAACCAACGCACGCAATCGCCACAGAAATGTAGCCCACGATGGGGTAGTTACCGATCGTACCGTTTGCATTTTGGGTCAGAATGAGCCCGCTGATAAACGTGCCCAGCGATGACGCAAATTGCATCACGGAGGTATTTACCGCTAGGAAGCTGCCCCGCTGCGCAGCCGTGGTCGCGCCGGTAACGAGCGCGAGCGCAGGCGTCCAGCGCGCAGAGGTGAAGACCATGAACATCACCCACTGCACGAGTACGATCCATGTCGCCGCTGGCGTCGCATGGGTTACGAGCAAAATTGGCAGCATCGAAAGCGCGCTTGCAATCATAAAAACACGACGCTTGCCATAGCGGTCTGCCCACTTACCCACCCACTGCACTGAGAAAAAAGTTGCGAGCCCGCCGATGCCGTACGCGAGCGGCAGCAATGTTTCCGCGAGTACGCCATTTTTAATGAGCACCGGTGCGATAAATGGAATCACGGAAAATCCCGAGTAGGTAATGATGGCCGTCAGCGCGTAAGCCGCCGTATGGTTGGGATTGATCAGTGCTTCCCAAAGCGTGCGCAACCCCGAGCGCCGCGCGTGCCCTGCAGGCTGCAAATGCGCGCTCACGCTCGGCAAAAGCTTCCAAGCAAAAAATTGCAACACAACGCAAAGCGCGCACAGTGCAAAAAATGGTGCATGCCAGCCAAACCATTGCGCGAGCAACAACGAAAACGGCACGCCGAGAGTGGAGGCAATCGGGAACGAAACACCGAGCATGCCCATGGCTCGACCACGATGAGAAGGCGGAATCAAATCACCTACTATCGCAAACGAGATTGAGCTCATCACACCGCCAAAAACACCGGCGACGATACGCGCAGCCAGCAGGAACTGAAACGAAGGCGCGATGGCGCAGGCGAGTGTGGCCACCGTGAGACCCGCATAGACGAACAGTAACAAACGCTTGCGATCAAAGCGATCGGCGATCATCGCGACGGCAAAGCCCGAAATACCCGCAGCAAACGCGTAGCTCGCAATGAGTACTGAAAATTGCGTCGGCGTGACGTTAAAGAGCCGAATCAGTTGCGGGCCGAGCGGCATGAGGAGCATGAAATCGATTACATGCGTGACCTGCATGGCGGCGATCAGATAAAGCGCATTACGATACGGCACGTTGGACAACCTTTTTTAATGCGGTACTGCGGTGCAGATCTGCGCCGCAGGTATTTCTATAGAATCAAATCAATTGCGCAATGCTGAATCGATCGCACGGGTGAGCGTTGCCGATAAAGGCTCAACGGCACTCCCAAAGCTCTGCACGCTGCCATCTTTACCAATCAGATATTTATGGAAATTCCACTTTGGCGCTTCTTTGCTCGCAGTAATGAGCTTGCTATAAAGCGGGTGCTTTGCCAGCGTCGTAGCTGATTTCTCAAACATCTGAAAAGTCACGCCATAGTTGAGCTCGCAAAACTGCGCGATCTCATTATTGCTGCCGGGCTCTTGCGCGCCAAAATCATTGGCCGGTACGCCGAGCACGACCAAGCCCTGCGCTTTATATTTTTTTGAGAGTGCTTCCAAATCTTTATATTGCCCGGTGTAGCCGCAATTGCTGGCGACATTTACCACCAGCACAGGCTTGCCCGCAAATTGCGCGAGTGCCATTGGCTTACCCGGCAGTAGGGGGTTGAGCGAGATGTCTTGCAACGGCGATGGAGCGGCGTGGCTCATGAAAACTCCTAACAATAAAAATAACCCAGTGATAAAACGAAATGCGATCATGTGTGATGCTCTCTGCCAATTGCTCATTTTAGTCCCCCGCCCGCGCAACCTGTAAATCGTCGCCAAGCCGGGTAAAGTGTTGTGTTTTGAGGGCTTCATCGACGAGCCATTGTGCGTGCTCTTGCGCAGACCAATGCAAAAACTGGGCGTTGATTTCTGCGTGGCATCCGACCGACTGCACGTATTGTGGCAAGTCGCTGATCGCAATACGCTCGCGCGCGAGAAGCGCATACACAAACATACCCTTGCTAATGCTACGGGCGACGCGCTCATCATCGGCTTCCATCGCGGCCAGCCTTGCGTAAGAAATATCGAGCGCGCGGCGTACGTTTTGAAATGGCATGCCGTGCCCCGGCACTACCCAATCGACATCTAATGCGGCAATCGTATCGAGCGCGGCGCGCGCGCGCATGGCCGCAGTCGCGTCCCATTTCTGCGGTACGATAAAGCCAAAGCCATTTTCCCAAAGCGCATCGGCGGAGATTAAGATGCGATGCGCCGCATTATAAAAAACGAGCGTGCCATCATCATGCCCCGGCGCTGCAATGGCGTGCCAATCAAGATTACCCCAACGGTAATGCTCACCGGCAGTCAAAAATATATGCGGCGTAAATCGTTCACACATTTGATCGGCGTAATCAAGCCAAAGCGCGCGCGTATCCCAGCGCGCGATTAACTCCCGCTCGCCCTCAGGTATGGCGATGGGCGCACCGGTCCAGCGTTGCAAATAGGCATTGCATCCCATGTGATCGCTATGCTGATGGGTATTGACAATCAGATCTAGCTTCAACTCACCAAAGGCCGACTCAACGTAGGCGCGCGTTGTCGCGGCGTGTGTCACATAACCAGTATCAATAATGATGTTACCGGTATCGCCTT
The DNA here is from genome assembly GCA_031430575.1 of Betaproteobacteria bacterium. Taxonomy (GTDB): domain Bacteria; phylum Pseudomonadota; class Gammaproteobacteria; order Burkholderiales; family Casimicrobiaceae; genus JANMDS01. The sequence continues at coordinate 58,939 of JANPBT010000020.1, forward strand.
GCAAAAAAATATGATTTGCGCTGAGCCAATCGCGCACGCCAACTTGCACGCCGCCCGGAAGCGCGATCAGATTAATCTGCGTCATTCGCCGGAGTCCGCTTCGTCTAGTCGGGTGACGTCAATGCCTTTCGCGCGCAAGGTTTCAATGAGCTCAATCACATGCCCGGCATCGCGCGTTTCTAACGTCAGCTCCACTTCGGTGCGCTTGGCCGACACATGGCTGAACACGCGCTGATGCATGACATCAATCAAATTTGCGCCCGTTTCACCCACGAACGTGAGCAATTTCGCGAGGCTGCCCGCGGTATCGGGAATACGCGTACGCAAGCGCACGAGCCTGCCATCGCGCTTCAATCCGCGCAGCAAAATGGAGGCCAGCAATCGGGTATCGATATTGCCGCCACAGACAACAACGCCAACTTTTCGCCCTTTAAAAATATCCCGATGCGCGATCAACGCCGCAAGACCCGCCGCCCCCGCGCCCTCGGCCACGGTTTTCTCGATTTCGAGCAGCATCACAATGGCGCGCTCGATCATTTCTTCACTCACGATCAGCACTTGATCGACCAACTGCTGGGCAATCGCAAACGGCGCGACACCAATATCGCGCACGGCGATGCCCTCGGCAATCGTCTCACCGCCCACGCTCACCTCCGCGCCCGCCAAGCGCTGCGCCATCGCGGAATATTGCTGCGATTCAACACCGATAATTTTGATGTCTGGGCGCAAATGCTTTGCCGCCACCGCCACGCCTGCGATCATGCCGCCGCCACCCACGGGGATCACCAGCGTATCGAGCTCTGGCGCGGCTTCAAGCATTTCGAGTGCGAGTGTGCCCTGCCCGGCGATGATCGCTTCATCATCATAGGGGTGCACAAAAACGAGATCGCGCTCTGCACGCAGGCGCTGCGCAATCGCAGCTGATTCCGCCAGCGTATCGCCTTCGAGCACGACCGTCGCGCCATGCGCCTGCGTGTTACGCACCTTAACGAACGGCGTGCCACGCGGCATCACGATCGTTGTCGGGATACCTAGACGCTTCGCGTGATACGCCACACCCTGCGCATGATTGCCCGCCGACATTGCAATCACGCCCCGCCGCATCTCCTCTGGCGTTAACTGCGAAAGTTTATTCAACGCACCACGCTCTTTAAATGAAGCAGTGAACTGCAGATTTTCAAACTTCAGCCACACCTCGCAACCGAGAATGGTTGAAAGCGTTTGCGCGTGCAAACACGGCGTAACCAACACCCCTTCGCGAATCTGGGCGCGGGCGTTAACAACATCAAAATAAGTAACCATAGATTGATGATACCTGCGGCGCAGATTTGGGGCTAGCAATCGGTTAAAACACCGCAGCGAGTGCTCTCCCGCGCTTGCATCTGCGTGCTTTGATTCCTAAAAAATATCTTGCGGCACGACCAGCACATAAAAGCGTGGTGCATCCCCAATGCTGAAACCACCGCTAATTTGATCCGCTAACTAACTAACGAACGAACGCTGCTGCATACTTATTCGAAGTCGTCCATCTCGACAATTTGTACGTTCGATAGTGGGCAGTGAACAGCACTGGCTGCGACTCTTTGCATTATTTGTGTGTCTCACAAATTAGTGGCGCTCAACTTTCAAAGTAGAAGTCTCAAACACAACGCTATCTTGCACCACCTCGCGGTTACGGTGCGCACGGATGAGCCAGCCCGTCTGACTGTCGATCTCCGATTCATTGCGGTCGCGCACAAGCATCGCCGCAACCGCACCCGCATCGCGCAGCTTTCCAGACTGCCCCAACGCCGACGTGGCAGTAATGCGCTCGACTCCCTGCGAAAATAATGTGGGGTCGACGACGCGCGTGTGCTCATGAAAAAACACACCCGCGCGCGGTTTATCAAGCGTAAGCAGAAAGGTATCTTTAGCCAATTGCTCACCTATCAACGGTAAATCCATCCTGATATCGGCGATCAAAGGTTTTCCCGGTATAAGCATATCGCCCAACGGCGTAAATAGCACATCGAGATCGCGTAATGCCGTTTGCCGGGTTGTGGGCTCATCGGCGTAAAGTGCTTTGAGCGTTGCCCGCGCATTCGCAAGCGCTGCAGGTGGCATCGCATCTAGCAGCAACTTCAGCAAGTCATCCATCTTTTGGGTGATCGCTTGCCAATTTTTTAGCGTCTCGATATTTCCGGTTTCATCCGTTTCGATCACAAAATCTAGAGGCAACGTCTTCAATAATTCTGCGTTAGTGCCGTCGCGTAGCTTTGGTATTGCGCTTAAGATTTCCGGCAGAAGCAGACCCTCGATCCGTAACAAAACGGTGTAGCCCGTGGCGTGCGCTGCCTGCACCACTGCCGTGACGTCGTATTTCACTTCGACCGGCGCAGCTTTTGAATTGATTTTGGTTCGGGTAAATGTGTATCGGTGGCGTTCGCCTTGTTTCCATTTCGCAGCAATCGTGATCTTGCCATCATCCGCAATTTGCGCCTGGGAGATGGCAGGGAGCGCGAAACTTGAAACGGCGAAAATGAGTGCAGCTAATGTGTATCGGCTATTCATCGTGACCATGTTTGAGAAAAGGAAAATCATAAACAGCAGCCGTATCAAGATCGAAGTACGTATACGGTAAAGCCTACGACCGTAGCCATCGAAACTCGTGCTTTCGACGGCACTGATTGAGCAGTTTAGATTGGGATCGTGCGTTAAACGCCTTCATTCTGCGCCGCAGGTATTGCGAACACAGATGCGGTTGATCGCATCGATTTTTTACTTATCCCAATCACTTCGCTTTCAAATACGCCCGCAACGCGGCCTCAACCATTGCACTCACATCGCCGCCCTCTTTCGCAACTTTCGAATGCAAATCTACGAGCAGGGCTGAGGGCAATTTGCAGGCGAAAGGCACTAGACCGGCTGCGGCATCGCGCTTGCGCTGCTCTTTTTTAAGCGTCTCTTCGCTCGCACCCTGGGCAAAGCGATTAGGGATACCTACTTGCTTATTTTGGTTATTAATTTTTAACCCTGTGCGCTTGGCGAGCTCTTGAATCTTTGCACCCATTTCAACTTCTCCGTGACCACAGCGCGGTGTGGCTGTACTCAAAGAGTTTAACGAGAACCCGCGCGCACTCAATCTGCGCCGCAGGTATTAGTCTTTTGGGAAAGCAATCGGAAACAATTTATCTTCCATCGCCGCGCCTGCGGGCAAGCGCTGCGCAAGCCCTGCGAACTCGGGCGAGGTGCGCCAGCGGCGCGGAGCGTGGGTCGCATCGTCGCCGAGATAGCGCGCGCTGAAGACCCGACGACGCGTAGCGCTGCCCGATGCGCCGTGCAGCGCAAGCATATGAAAGGCAACGCAATCGCCGGGCGCTAAGGCCCAGCCAATCACCCGCGCTTGATTTTCTGGCAACGCGATATCGGGCAAATCAGCGAGAGCACCTTCCGGGAACCACCTGGCCTCTTTGGTCATGAAAGTGCGCGGCATGTACCACGTTCCGCGATGCGATCCTGCCAAAAATTCAAGCGTGGATTCCCGCGGGATGGGATCAACCGGAATCCAGAAGCTCACATTTTGCGCACCATCGACGTTGTAGTACGGCTGATCTTGATGCCACGGCGTGGGCTGGCGTGTGCCCGCGGTTTTGACCAATAAATGATCGTGATAGATGCGCGCAGTCTGGCTTTGCATGAGCTGCGCGGCGAGGGCTGGCAGCGCGCTTTCGCGCATGATCGTTTCGTATTCCGCAATGCGCTGCCAATTGCAAAAATCTTCGATGAATTGCCCGGGGTCGTCAGGCGTGCTCGCGGTAGCGGCGAGCGGGCCGAGCGCGGCCAGATTGCGCTCGATGCCGCGCGTCAGCGTGTTGACATTGTCGGCAGTAAGCGCCCCACGCAGCACGACTGCGCCGTCGCGGGCAAACGATTCAACGATGGCAGCGTCAAGCTTCATTGCATTTTGTAAGCCCAAAATACCTGCGGCGGGGGGGTGTTGAATTTTTTTTTAAAAAGAAAAGCCCCGGAGGGTAGAAAAAAAAA
>JANPBT010000021.1:0-1573 GCA_031430575.1 Betaproteobacteria bacterium
TGGTCACGATGGTCGAACCGCGGCCGTGGCGGTCCTCCATGATCTCCAGGAGATCGCGCGCCTGCTCGTGCGTGATGGCGCTGAGCCCCCAGTCGTCGAGGATCAGCAGGTCGACGCGCGCCAGGTTCTTCAGCATGCGTGGATGTCGGCCGTCGCCGCGTGCGAGTGCCAGCGCATCGAACAGTCTGGGTACGCGATGATAGAGCACCGAGCGATCGTCCCTGCACGCCTTATGGCCGAGCGCGCAAGCGAGCCAGCTTTTGCCGAGCCCGGTCTGCCCTGTTATCGCGAGGTTCTGGTGCCGGGCGATCCAGTCGCCGGCGACGAGTGTTGCCCACAGCGACTTGTCGAGGCCGCGCGCCACTTTCAAGTCGGCATCCTCGATGGTCGCCATCTGGCGCAGGCCGGCCGCCTTGAGCCGATTGCCGAGTCTCTTGTTTTCCCGTTCGATGGCCTCGCGGTCGACAAGCAGGGCGAGCCGCTCCTCGAATGACAGCGCCTCGACGTCCGGGTGTCGCCGCTGCTCTTCGAGAGCCTTGGCCATGCCGGTGAGCCCGAGTGCGATCAGGCGGTCGTGGGTGGGATGTGTCAGCATGCGCTGTTCCTTGCTCTGTTGTCCCGCACTTGTGAGTGCACGCGACCGTTTGTGTGCGGGTGTACGAACGATCGCGTGTTCTTGGAGTCGTAGAAAGACGGGTGGTCTGGCGGGTGTCCCGCCAGCTGGGTGCGGGACTGGTCCCGCAAGCGCCGCGAGGTGCTTATTCTCTCGGCAGACGATCACGCTGCGTCTCAGTGGTAGTAGTTCCGACCACGGATGTTGGCGTGCTGGATCGGGGGAGCCTCGGGCACTGCCGGCTTGGCGTAGGCCTTGTCGAGCCCGTTCTGCAGGATCGACTTGATCGAGCCGTAGCTGACGGCGCCGATGTCGTTGCCGCGCATGGCGGCGGCTTCCATCCGCGTTACGCCGTAACTCTTCGCCAGTTGCAGAATGCCCTTGGCTGCGCGGAAGCCCTGCTCGGGATGCGCCTTCGCCTTCATGATGGCCTCGACCAGCGCGATCATCGCCGGCCCAATGACGGCCGCCTCGCGCATGATCCGCTCCGGCGTCCAGTCCGCGTGGTGACGGTGCGAGCTGGGCATGTGCTCGGATATCGTGGTGTGCCGGCGCTTGACGGACGACCGCACGTGGCTCGCCACCCGCGCACCCTTGTGGAAGATCTCGACGGTGGCATCGGTGATGCGGGCCTCGATACGCTCACGGATGAGACGGTGCGGGGCCGAGTAATAGTGCTGGTCGATCTCGACGTGATAATCGAGCCCGAGCTTGGCGACCTTCCACTCCGCGTACACGTAGGGATCGATCGGCAGCGGCTTCAGCACCGGACGGTCGATCGTCACTAGCAGCTCGTTCCGGCTCGATCCGATCTTGCGCATCACCTTGGCGTTGAGGTCGGCGACGACCGCGCGGATCGCGGTGTTCAGCTCGACGAGCCCGAAGAACTGCCGATGGCGCAGACGAGCCAGCACGTATCTCTGAACGATCAGTACCCCGCCTTCCACTTTTGCCTTGTCG
>JANPBT010000022.1:0-22149 GCA_031430575.1 Betaproteobacteria bacterium
GCCGCAAACATCTCCCACTACTCCACTGATCGCCCCGGTCGCTGGCGGGGTAAACGTGACCGTCTTTGCGCCAGAAATCGAGCAGCTTGCTGTTACCGTGATGCTCGGCTGGGTAGTCACTTTGCTCGGCACAGTGTCGCCAGCATAGGCTTTGGCTACGGTTAAGATTGCCGCGCCCGGAGCTGTGAGTGCATTCGTTACCGTTAATGCACTGCTGCCTGCGGCGAGGGTTACGCTTGCATTGCTAAACGTTGCTGCGCTCGCTGCACCCATTGCGTAGCCACCTGAGAGCACTGCGCCGCTCGCTGCGGTTTCTGCAAATGTGCCGCAAACATCTCCCACTACTCCACTGATCGCCCCGGTCGCTGGCGGGGTAAACGTGACCGTCTTTGCGCCAGAAATCGAGCAGCTTGCTGTTACCGTGATGCTCGGCTGGGTAGTCACTTTGCTCGGCACAGCGTCGCCAGCGTAGGCTTTGGCTACTTCAAGGATTGCGGGTTGACCGATAGCGTTCATTACGCTGATTAGCGCAATTTCGTTATCCCTATCTCGAATGCTCTCCACCACAAAACTGCCGCAGCCGTTGTTGAACGCAGCGGGAGGCTCCGCGGAAGTTAGTCGCAGTGAGCGGCAATCCCAGATGGGTGGCGCAAATGAAAAGCCCGTTGCGAGTGGGTTCGCGCTCAGAGTTTCAGTAATAGCGCTGCAGGTCTCACCCGAATTGACGAAGACCTCGCTTCCGTCTGCGGTTTTAAAGACGTCACCCGCTTGGAACATAGTGTCAGGGGAGGAAATTGCGGTCACCGTCAGCGTCTGGGAAACTGCACCTGTCTCAGAGCAAGTGCCCGCGACGGTAATTGTTTGCGGTAAGTTGAGTTTCGTAGTGTCACCCGAGTAAAACTTAACGGCAGCGAGTCGAATTTTTAGCCGCGAGATAACGAGTTGAATTGGTAGGCGGTTATCTCCTGCAACTAGCGCACCCGTCGGGGTCGGAGTCGTTGAGCCCCCAGGCGCTGTGTAATCGAGGTCGAGCCGGTAATGCTGTACTGCTAAGAGTTCGGCCAGCGTTCCCGTGGGATCGCCTACAGACGAAACCGTTCGATAAGCGCACGTTTCACCCGCGACCAAGCCACTGACCACCACCGGATCAGGTTGGGTGAGCACAACATATTTAACCCCACTCACCGTGCACTCAAAGTTGATGCCAATCCCACCTCCTGGTAGCGCCTTTGTCACATCACCGACGTATGTCGGATAGAAAGTAAGGGTTGCGGCTGGAGTCATGTCTTGCACGATCTTTGCGGTGATGGATACCTGATGATCGGAAATTTCGTAATCGCCGTTGTACCCAACCTCCAGATCAAGCTCGAATGGCAAGCAACTCGAAGCAATCGTTCCCGCCTTAGCGTAATCGACGGCTTTACGAGACGCGGAATTATTGGAACTACACCCAATGTCCCATTCAGACACGGGGGCAAAAAGATAAGGTGAGGCCAATAGCCCGCCAAGCCGATCGTCTACCGATAAACCCGTACATCGATCACCTTCTTTTCCGACAAAGCTTACCGTTTCGCCGGGACGAAATTGCACTGTGCGCAAACCACTAAAGCTACACGTTGTGCGCACAGTGATGAGCGGGTTCGTCTGCACCACAGTAGGTATTTGATCCCCAGAATATTCCGCCACGAACGTCACAGTGACCGGCCGAGGAGCAACCAATAGATTGATGACTGTGATTGTTTGGTCAACAGTCACAACCGGGTTTAATGGTGGAAAAAAGTTCGCCGTGTTTGGCGGGCTCAAGCGGTAGCCATCTGTGGAGGCAAAAGTGCCCCCATAGTCGCGCTGAGTAAGAGCACCGCAAGTCTCGCCAACGTTGACTGTCATTACGCCTACTGCCGGCGGGGTAAAACTCTTTGATTGCGTGCCGGTAACGCTGCAGGTCATTTCAACCGTAACTTCTGGATAAGTCACAATCCGCGACGGTGTGGTGTCATTTGAAAATCCCATGTTGAACGTAATCTGCGCGGTCTGTGCGCGCGCAACTTGGCTTGCTCCAACCGCGGTCAGCGCGGCTATCGCGCAGGCTACGATGTGCGTAAAAAAACGGGAGTTTTTCCCGCTCAATTTTTGAATGACAAAAAACCTTGACATACGTTAATACCCCGAATTAGCTAAGTCACTCCACCCTTTTTGGGTGTGAGCGCGAAGTTAGATTACCTTGGCGCGGCACGATTGCCTGCCTGAGTGATCTTTTCCCAGAAAATTTGTATATGACGAACGCAAACTAAATGCAAATGGTGTTTTTTCTGTATTCACACCTTTCTGCTGCCAGGTGCGCTTGAAACAACGCATGCGCTAGGCAACGCCCAGTTTTGTGTAATGGCACGCGCTACTTTTTTCTGCATTTATCGCATCGCAAATACGCGACTTGGCTCGTGGCTTGAGCGCGGCTTTACCTGCGTCGCTGTTTTAGCTCCGCTTTTCGAAGCATAGGTTTTAAAAGATGCCTTTTAAAGCGCTAGAGACGGCTGCATTGCTGACAACCTCCTCCATCGGTGAAGCCCCGAAAATCAACTTGAATTCACGCTTTCGCTAGAAAGATGGCGGTGGGTGATTTTTGCGTTAACACTTGTCATGCAGAGGTCTCCCCGCAGATATTTGCAAAAGCGCTAAACCGCCCCATAGAGCGCACCCAATCCTTAGCGATTCAGGCAGACCAGCTCACCTCACCTGCGTCTGCGCCTCATCGCCCACGCGCGCACGAATCACACCTAGCTTCCATGCCGTTTCGCCCGCTGCGCTTAACTGCGCGATTGCGGCGTTGACGTGCTCGGGCGCGACGACGATGACGAAGCCCACGCCGCAGTTAAAGGTGCGCAGCATTTCGTCGGTGGCGATACCGCCTTTTTCTTGTAGCCATTGAAAAACGGCTGGGAATTGCCAGCTTTTTGCATCCACTTCGCCCACTACATTTTCGGGGAACATTCGATGAGCGTTTTCGGTGATGCCTCCGCCAGTGATGTGCGCCATGGCTTTAACTGGCAGCGCACTCATCAGCGCCAAGACATTTTTGACGTAGATGCGCGTGGGCGTCAGTAGCGCTTGCCCCAGTGGCAATTTTTCTGACACCGCAGGCTCAATTTTGGCTAAATCTGCGCCGCAGGTATCCACCACTTTACGCACTAGCGAGAAGCCATTGCTATGGAAGCCACTGGAGGCCAGCGCGATCATGACGTCGCCTGGCTTCACATCGCGCCCATCGAGCGCTTTGGCGCGCTCGACTACGCCTACCGCGAAGCCTGCCAGATCGTATTCGCCCACCGGAAAAGCATCGGGGTGCTCTGCGGTTTCGCCGCCGATGAGCGCACAGCCCGCTTGCTCGCAGCCAGCCGCGATGCCCTTGATGACGTCGGCGGCGACATCCACATTTAGGCGCTCACACACGAAATAATCGAGGAAGAAGAGCGGCTCTGCGCCTTGCACGAGAATATCGTTCACACTCATGGCGACGAGATCAATGCCGATGGTGTCGTGCGTGTTGGTCGCGAAGGCGAGCTTTAATTTCGTGCCCACCCCGTCGGTGCCGGAGACGAGCACTGGTTCTTTATATTTGGTCGGAAGCCCCACCATCGCGCCAAAGCCGCCGATGCCGGCCATCACTTCTGGGCGCATGGTGCGCTTGGCGAAAGGTTTAATGCGCTCGACCAATTGGTCGCCTGCGACGATATCAACACCCGCGTCGCGGTAGGTTAAGCCAGCCATAGCGTTTTGCCTTAAAAAATGAGGTTGCAGGCTAGAATTTTAGGCAATGAACGCAAACGCCCCCGCCGCTCCCGCAATTTCCCGCGAAAACGAGGCCAAAAACGCCGAATCTGCGCCGCAACCGGCAGCGCAACTTTCGCCCGAAAACCTACGCCGCTACGCCTGGTGGACGCTCGCGGTCACCTTAGTTTTTGGTCTGCTTTTTTGGGTGCTAGCACCGATCATGACGCCGTTTGTGCTCGGCGCGGTCATTGCCTATATTGGCCATCCGCTGGTCGCGCGGCTGGAGGCCAAGCGCGTGCCACGGGCGCTCGGAGCGCTGATCGTGCTGCTCTTGGGGCTGGCGGCGATCGTGGGCTTGGTCTTCATTGTGCTGCCCTTAGTGCAGACAGAAATTACGCAATTGGCTGTGCGCATCCCCGCCCTTTTAACCCGCGCCCAGACCGATTGGTTACCTGCGTTGCAAGAAAAATTTGGCATTACGATCAAGCTTGACGTGACGCAAATTCGCGCGTGGCTCACCGAAAATTTATCGGATGTCGGTGCAATTGCAGCGAAAGTGGCGAAATCGGTGCACGTTGGCGGGCTGGCGGTGCTCGGCTTTTTTGCGACGTTGATCCTCACACCCTTGGTCACGTTTTACCTGCTAAAAGATTGGCCACGGCTCACCGCGCTCATCGAAGATTTAGTGCCGCGCGGCTTGATCTCGCGCGTGCAAAGCATATTGGGCGAAATCAATACCGTTGTCGCGGAATTCATGCGCGGGCAATTTGCAGTGATGGCCGCGCTGGCGATTTTTTACGCGGTGGGTCTAAAAATAGTCGGGCTCGAGCATGGCGTGGCGATTGGCGTGATCACGGGCTTGCTCGTATTCATCCCGTATCTTGGATTTGGGTTGGGTTTGATCTTGGCGCTCGTAGCCGCACTCACCGAATTTTCAACATGGACGCCGCTCATTGGCATCGGGGTCGTTTACGGCCTCGGGCAAGTGATCGAGGGCTTTTACCTCACGCCAAAGTTGGTAGGCGAACGCGTCGGCCTGCATCCACTCGCGGTGCTCTTTGCCTTGATGGCGTTCGGCCAATTATTTGGCTTTGTCGGCGTGCTCGCGGCGGTGCCCGCGAGCGCGATTTTGCTGGTGGCCTTGCGCCGGTTGCGCGCAACGTATATGGCCAGCAGTTTGTACACACAAGATTCTCTATGACTTCTCGGCAACTCATCCTCGATCTCGGGCGCACGCCCGAGCAGCGCTTCGAAACTTACTTCACCGGGCCCAATGCTGAGAGCGCTGCGACTGCGCGCGCCTTTGCCGAAGGCACGCTCAACGCCCGCAGCTTAGTCGTGCATGGGCCGCCCGGATGTGGCAAAACCCATATTGTTAATGCCGTGGCACACACTATGAGCGCGCGCGGCCTGCGCGTCTGGCAGGCTGATCCACAAGCGCAATATGGCGAAGATTTCGCCCTGCCCGACAATGTCGATGCGATCATCGCCGATGGCGCCCACGCCAGCCTCTCGCCCGCGCTCGAAGGCGCGCTTTTCACTTGGTATAACGCCCACGCCTACGATGCCGGAAAGGTCATCGTCGCCTTGCGCCCGCCGCTTGCTGCCAGCGAAATTCGCGATGATTTGCGCACGCGATTGGCCGCCGGTTTGGTGGTGCGCTTGTCGCCACTCGACGACGCCGGGCTGAAAGACGCGCTGCTTTCCCACGCGCGAGCACGCGGAATTTCACTCAACGACAACGTTCTGCAATATTTGGTTACACGATTTAATCGCGATATGGGCACGCTAACCGCGCTTTTAGACGGTTTAGACAGCCTTTCGTTGGCCGAAAAGCGTGCGATAACGTTGCCGTTATTACACACCTTGGTGGGCTAAGTGCTTGAAAAACCAATCCAATCTAGACTTTGTTGCGTGGATATGCCAAACTTAAGTTTGAGCTAGACGCATATGCAGTCCGTGTGTCAACGTCTTACGTTTTCACATCGTTAGTAGCTCTGACGCAGCGCCCTACAAATCACCGTAAAGCGCTCAACGCATAAGCGTCGCAATTTTTGTTAATTCACTCACGAGGTCCTCAAATGAATCCAGTTCGCGCTGAAGAAAAAAAAGTTATGAAGAAAAAAGCTAAGAAGATGAAGAAAGCAAAGAAGGCGTAAGCTTTCTCTTCACTAGCTTTAAACAAAAGGGCGGGCAACCGCCCTTTTGCTTTTTCTGGGATCACTATTTGCGGTTCTGCGTACAGAAACGAGCGAGCCGCGTTACCTCAAAAGCCAGCGCTTTTCGGCCAATGCTTCAAGCCGCCCTACCCGTAAGATTTGCACTCGCGAAATCCACCTCAAATTGCACACACGGCGACACTGGTCTCGCCGGGCTACTTGCGATCGCCGATCATGCTGTCGCGCTTAGTGAAGGAAAAAGTGGCGCAGTTGCGTTCTCGGCGGCAAATACCTGCGGCGCAGAATCGCTCGTTTTTGAGTGGCATCTGCCAAAAAGTGCCCCTTCTGCGCCGCAGGTAAGCCGTGATTTTTGCCTTTGATGTTTATGTACGCGCAAATTGTGTTTAATGAATCGTTTTGATTCCGGGCCGTGCAAGGAGTTGCGCGCAAGCGCCTTTAGGCTTCATGGCGGTTGGTTGGGTTTACAACCGCAAATGCGATCGCCGCGGGCGATACGCTGGCGACGGCGATTGCAGGAGCACTCGCGATACCTGCGGCGCAGATTTAGTGAAAATATGCCTTAATCTGCGCCGCAGGTATTGCTAAATTAAGCCGGTGCGCGGTCGGCTTCCAAGATATGCCAAATAAATTAGTATTTTCAACACAGTGATTGCATCTCTTAAAGTGAAGTCGAGATAAAGCAGCGCATTCCCAGCTAACATTACGCTCCCATGTCTGAAGTTACCCCAATATCAACCGCAAGCACCGGCAGCGCAAACGCCGCCGCGCCGCGTAAGCTCTTTCGCGATGAAGCCATCGCCCATGCCCAAGAGAAATTTTGGGGTGAGGTGCTGGTCTCGCGTTCGCTCACGTTGGCGATGATTTCGCTGGGCGCGCTTGCGCTTGCCGGGGCGCTGGCGGCCTACCTTGCTTGGGGGGAATACACCCGCAAAGTGAAAGTCGGTGGCTATCTCGCGCCGCAGGTCGGGGTTGTACGTGTTGCGGCTGGGCAAGCGGGCGTGCTCACTCAGCTGCTCGAAGCGGGCGCGAAAGTAAAAGTAGGCGATGTGATCGCGACGATTTCGCTCGAACGCGACCCCGGCAGCCAAGCGCGACAAACTGCGCTGAAAGAAGAGATCGCCCGCCGCCGAGAGAGCTTAAAAACAGAGCGCGCGCGGCTTGATACCAATCTCGAAGATCAGCTTCGACAATCATCTAGCCGTGAGTCTAATCTTAAGTTGGAAATGGAAGCGCTGACCAACGAGATGAAAGCGCAAGCGGATCGCATGCTGGCGCTGCAAAGCGTGGCCGAGCGCCATGCGAAACTTTTCAGCGAAGGCTTCATCGGGCCTAATCTGGCAGAGCAAAAAAAATCAGATGCGCTCGAGCAAAAAATTAAGCTCGAAACGCTACGGCGCACCCGCGCCCAGCTTTTGCGGGACATTCAAGTGACGCAAGGCGATCGGCGCACACTTGCACTCAAGCGCGATTCGCAGCAAGGCGAGCTTGATCGACAGCTCTCGACCTTAGATCGCGAGCAAGTCGATACCGACGACCGGGCGCGCGAGGTGCAGGTAACCGCGCCAATCGATGGCACGGTTGCAACCAGCGCGGCAACGCGTGGCCAAACGATTGCGGCCAATGGCGCGCTGGTGGCTCTGCTGCCAGAAAATAACGAGTTGCAAGCCGAGCTCATGGTGCCCACACGCGCGGCGGGCTTTATTAAGCCAGGGCAAGCGGTTGCGCTGCGGTATCAAGCATTTCCCTTTGAGCGCTTTGGACATGCGATGGGCACGGTCAAAGAAGTGGGCGCGACTATTTTGAATACCAACGAAACAGGGCCACTGGCGGCCAAAGAACCGGTCTATCGGGTGGTGGTCACACTACCTTTGCAATCGGTGAACGCTTACGGGCAGGCGATGGCGCTGCGCTCGGGCATGCTGCTCGATGCTGATATCCAGCTTGAGAAGCGTAAGCTCTACGAATGGATTATTGAGCCCATCATCGCCGCTGTGGGGCGGGCATGATTTGCGGGCGACTTCAGCAAGAAAAGTGGGCATCGCATGGCTAAGCGCGTGCCCTTAATTTTGCAAACAGAGGCCAGCGAATGCGGTCTCGCCTGCTTGGCGATGATCGCTAAGTACCACGGATATGACACCGATTTAGCATTTCTGCGCCGCAGGTATCAAGCCAGTTTGCGTGGCATGACCATGGCGCAGATCGTGCGCATCGGCGAATCGCTACAGCTTGCGCATCGCCCGCTGCGCGTGGAAATGGCGGGGCTTACGAGCCTACAAACGCCAGCGATCTTGCATTGGGATTTCAATCACTTCGTGGTGCTGGTGAAAGTGGGCACGACGAAAATTACCATCAACGACCCAGCCCGCGGGCGTCGCGATATTTCGCACGCTGAATTTTCTCGGCACTTCACTGGCATCGCCGTTGAATTTACGCCAACCCAAGATTTCAAGCCCGCGACAGAGCGCACGCCAATGCGGCTATCGCATATTTGGCGGCACGCCACGGGCTTGAAGCGCATGCTGGCGCAAGTGCTGGCGCTTTCGCTCGCGCTGGAATTTTTCGCCGTGCTCACGCCGCTTTTGCTGCAACTCGTGGTCGATCAAGTCGTGGTCTCGGCAGATCGGGATTTGCTGACTGTAATTGCAGTGGGCTTTATCTTGCTGGCGACCGTGTATGGCGCAATTACGTGGGTGCGCGGCTGGGCGGTGACCCATTTTTCAACCCGCCTGAATGTGCAGCTCGTCACGAATCTTTTTACCCATTTACTGCGTTTGCCGCTTAACTTTTTTGAACGCCGGCATATCGGAGATCTAGTTTCTCGTTTCGGTTCGGTCGATTTCATTCAGCGCACTCTCACAACTGGATTTTTAGAAGCCTTAATCGACGGCGTGATGGTTTTAGTGACGTTCGGCATGATGATTTTGTACGCGCCAAAATTAGCGCTGGTCGCGGTCGTCGCCGCAGCGCTTTATTGTCTTTTACGCCTGGCACTTTACCGGCCGCTACGCAACGCGACAGATGAGCAATTGGTGCATTCGGCCAAGCAGCAAACCCATTTCATCGAGACGATGCGGGGCATGCAAGCAGTGAAGCTCTTCAACGCTCAAGGTAGCCGCACCGCAGTCTGGCAAAACGCGCTCGTTGATAACTTTAACGCGCAGGTGCGGGTGCAGCAACTCAGTGTGGGCTGGCGCGCGGGCAACACCTTCTTATTCGGTGTTGAAAACGTGATCGTGATTTGGCTGGGCGCGCTCTTGGTGCTCGATAACGCTGGTTTTTCACTTGGGATGCTGTACGCTTTTCTGGCCTACAAATTGCAATTCATCACCCGCATCGGAAATTTGATTGATAAATTTATCGAGTTCAAGATGCTTGGACTTCACTTAGAGCGCATTGCAGATATTGCACTGGCCGAGCCGGAGCCGCGGGCTGATGGCGCAGTCTCGCTCGATGCCGGTCAACCGTTCGCGCATACCGCGCTAGAGGTGCGTGGCCTTGGCTATCAGCATGGACCAACAGAGCCGTTTGTATTTCGCGACATTTCATTTTCAGTTGCGCCCGGTCAAATTTTGGCCATCACCGGGCCTTCGGGCGTGGGCAAAACAACGCTGACCAAGGTGCTTCTCGGGCTTTTGCCGCCCACAGAGGGTGAAATCTGCGCCGCAGGTATGCAAATAAAGCAGATCGGCACCGAGGCTTGGCGTGAGCGCGTGGGCGCTGTCATGCAAGATGACCAGCTTTTCATGGGCACGATTGCCGATAACATCTGCATGTTCGAAACTTCATTTGATCAGGCTTGGATCGAAAACTGCGCCCAACGGGCAGGATTGCACGACGATATCTTACGCATGCCGATGGGCTACAACACTTTCGTGTCAAACATGGGCAGCAATCTTTCTGGTGGGCAGCGGCAGCGACTGTTCCTCGCGCGCGCGCTTCACCGCAAGCCTCAATTTCTATTTCTAGACGAAGCGACCAATCAGCTTGATAGCGAGCGCGAAAAGCAGATTATGGAAACCGTGCGCGCTCTGGGGTTAACCACGGTGATCGTCGCCCACCGGGAAGGTACAATCCGCGCGGCAAACGCGATATTCGAGCTTAATCGCACCTTGCCACCTAAACCCGTGCTTCCGTCCGCTCAGGCCGCTGCCTAGCGCCAGTCTGCGGTCGCTTTGCTTCGTGACCTAATGTGTCGCCAAATCACCCAATCGTCATTTATTGCAGCGGGAAGACGCTATGCAATATAAATATTCAACGCTACAATGTGTTCATCCGAGCATGTCGTACGTTTGATGTAGGGGCTTAGGTTTCTCTCTTCGCAATTCATCTCCAACGGATCAAATTTGCGTGCGGCGTCTTCATGAAGTCTAAATACATATCGCGTCTGTCGTCACAAAAAATCACTATCGGGGTTTAGCTTGATCCGTATCTTTGGGCACTACGTCTCTTCTCGGCTTCTGCTGCTTCTCGCGGTTGAAGCGGCTGCATTTTTCCTTGTGTTACTCCTTGCCGCGCGTGTGCGTCTCGGCGTGGGCGTTTCGCCCCTTGTGCTGCTGCCAGACGCCACGCTTTTTATGATTGTCGTCTGCGTCGCCTTTAGCGCATCGGGGCTTTACCAATCCGGCGTGTCGCAATCGGTGCGCCGGGTTATCCCGGCAGTGCTTCTTTCCCTCTTTTTTGCTGCCCTCTCTTTAGGCTTAATTTCCTATTTATTTCCCCGCGCCTACATCGGGCGGGGCGTATTGGGCGTGGCGATTTTGAGCGCGTTCGGTGTGGCTTTTTTCACCCGCGTCATCATGGGGCGATTTGCGTTGGCGGGGCTGCTGCGATCTCGGGTCATGATCGTGGGCAGCGGCGAGGAAGTTAATCACGTGGTCGCAAGCGTTGATGAACGCGCAAAATTGCACTCAGAAATCGTCGCAATCGCGCCCTTATCTCAGCAAACGATCGTGCCGAGCCACGTGTCGCCCGTTCTCGATGCGACCAATCTTCAAGCGGCCTGCGCCAATATGCGCGTAGATGAAATTGTTGTTGCGCTGCGCGACCAACGCGGCGCATCACTGCCAATGGATGGCTTGCTTCAGTGCAAACTAAAGGGCGTAAAGGTCACTGATCTATCGACATTTCTTGAACGGATTCAAGGCCGCATACGCCTCGATGGCCTGCGCGCGAGCACCCTGATTTATGGCGATGGATTTCGACAAGGCGCAGTCCGCACAATTACTAAGCGAATTTTTGATGTATTTACAAGCGCGACTCTTTTGATTTTGGCCTCGCCATTGATGCTCGCTGCTGCGATCATCGTAGCGCTTGAGTCACGCGGCGCGATTTTGTATACCCAAGAGCGCGTCGGTGAAGGCAGCAGCACCTTCGGGATCTTAAAGTTTCGCAGCATGATCGCAGACGCCGAAAAAGATGGTAAGCCGCGCTGGGCGCAAGCCAATGATTCCCGTGTGACCCGATTTGGCCGGATTATGCGACGCACCCGCATCGACGAGCTACCGCAACTGCTCAACGTGTTGCGCGGTGAAATGAGCTTTGTTGGCCCTCGTCCAGAACGACCATTTTTTGTCGCCCAACTAAAGCAACGCATTCCGCTCTACGATGCGCGCCATACCGTCAAACCCGGATTGACCGGATGGGCGCAAGTGCGCCACTCCTATGCCGCGAGCGAAGAAGACTCACGCTCAAAACTTGAATTTGATTTGTTTTATGTCAAAAATCACACTCTGCTCCTCGATATTTTGATTCTGATCGAGACTGCCGGCGTCGTTGTCACGGGCAAAGGGGCTCGTTAGACTATGCCGCTCGCGGCATCACTTTTTACCCTCTCCTACGCCGTCGCAGCGCTCGGCTTTCTGCTGCTCTCGGGCTTGGTGCTCGTGCGCCCGATTCGATCCCGAACGGGACACTATTTTCTCGCTGCAAGTGTTATTTCGTTTTGCGTCTATGCTGTAACCGTACTCACGGTTTGGTTTCCAAGCTTAGTGGCGTTGCGTCCGATCGCGTCCCTTCCGCTCATCGCATGGGGCATTTTTATTCTTGTGTGTCTACGGCAAGTATTGGCCGCGCGCGTCGTGACGATGCTGGCGATTGGGATCGGAATCTTCGCTGTTTTCGATTTCCTATCACTCCTTCTCGGTGCGAAATCATGGGCTGGAATGTTTTTTCTCTCGCATGTGGGGCTATCACTGATGGTCTGCATCGCCGCAGAGCAGTTATTACGCAATGCCGACGGCCCATTACGGTGGGCCATTAAGCATCTGGCGCTTGCAACTTTTGGTTTCGCGGGTTTTGATTTGTTTTTCTTTGCGTATGCCCTTGTCGCTGGCGCGATTGACCCGACGCTATCGGTTGTTCGCGGCTTTGTGTGGGCAATTTCGTGTCCGCTGCTTGCTATTAGTGCTGCACGCAATCCATCGTGGGATGTTCCGATCCACGTTTCTCGCACCGTCGTTTTCCATACGCTCACAATTTTTGTTGTTGGGTTATTTTTACTTGTCATCGGAGCGCTCGGCTACGTCGTAGAAAAACTCGGACTCGGCTGGTCGCCCGTTGTTCAAGGTGTGCTCCTATTTTCCGCGTTACTCACCATCGCGACCGCACTTTTGTCGGCCACTTTTCGAGCGCGAATTCGGGGATTCATCGACCGCAATTTTTATAACTATCGCTTCGACTATCGCCACGAGTGGCTGGGATTTACGTCAGCACTTGCAAAGCAAGAAGACGCCTCTGTTTTTCAAATTGTCGTTGAGGCATTTCAATCGCTCGTAGATGCATCGGGAGGAGCGCTTTATCTGCGGCGCAATAGCGCTGACTACGATTTAAAGTATCACCTGGCAATCTCTGGGCTTCCCGCTAATCTTTCCATCGCCCCGGACGCAAATTCGTTTTTTTTGCGTCCACTCGACCTCCAAAATCCACTAGACTCACATCAGAGCAAACTGACCGAACACTTTCTGGGTGGTCAAGACGGCACTTCAGCCCGATTCATCGTTCCGCTTCAGGGCGGTCAAGAGCTTATTGGTTTTATTGTTCTTACCGCTTCACGCTCAGGTCTCGCACTCGATCGCGAGGTAGGCGACCTGCTGGCAGTTGCGGCGCATCAAGCGGCAAGTTACGTTAAGCAGTATTTGGTGACGGAAGAATTGGTGATCGCACGGCAATTTGATTCCTTCAACAAAATGTCAGCGTTTGTCGTACACGATCTTAAAAATCTGGCCGCGCAATTGTCGTTACTGTCGGCCAACGCCGAACAACACAAAGACAATCCCGAGTTTCAAGCCGATATGATTGATACCGTTCGGCACGTGACGCATCGCATGCGCACGCTTTTAGAACAACTTGCAAACGGTGCGACGGCTGAGCCCATCGCTGTCGTAGACGTTGAAAAGTGTCTACGCAACGCACTTCGCTCTAAGCCCTCGTTGTCGGTAAAGCCGACTGTTGCGGTTTTGGCAGAGGCGCCGTTACGCGTGCTTGCACACGAGGATCGATTGAGTCGGATTTTGGGCCATCTGATACAAAATGCTGATGAGGCGATTGAAAAAAAATCGGGCGAAATTTCGGTTAGTATCCATTCAATGGACGATCGCTTAATCATCTGCGTCGAGGATAACGGTTGCGGAATGACCGAGGCATTCATCAAAGAGCAGCTGTTTAAACCGTTTGTAAGCTCGAAGGCGCGCGGAATGGGCATCGGTGTTTTTGAAAGCGCTAATTACCTGCGTGAAATTAACGGCGCGATCAACGTGAGCAGTACGATTGGCAAAGGTACGCGGTTCGAAATTTCTCTGCAACGCGCGTCCCTAACATAACGAGTCACATGGAAAATTCTAAACCTGTATTGTTAATTGTCGAAGACGATCCCGGCCTGCAAAAACAACTGAAGTGGAGCTTTGGTCAATACGAAGTCATCACCGCTGATGACGCCGATAGCGCTCTCGCACAAATTCGTCGTTACAGCCCGGCGGTGGTGACAATGGATCTCGGCCTGCCGCCTGAGCCAGATACGCCACGGATTGGGCTTTCGCTGTTGCCGCAAATGATCGCGCTCGTTCCCAGTCTTAAAGTAGTGGTGATGACAGGGCAAAATGACCGCGCAAACGCGCTTGCTGCGATCGCCGCTGGCGCTTACGACTTCATGGCAAAACCAGTCGAGCCCGACATATTAAGGCTCATCGTCGAACGCGCATTTAGGGTGCACGCCCTGCAAGAAGAAAATAAGCGACTGCGCGAAGTCGTTGAGCAGGCACCGCTCGCCGGCGTAATTTCTCGCGATCAGACGATGCAAACCCTATGCCGAACGGTTGAAAAAGTTGCGCCGAGCAGCGCGACGATTATGATTATCGGCGAATCGGGAACGGGTAAGGAGCTCTTCGCACGTGCCGTACACAATCTTTCAAACCGCCGGGACGGTCCATTTGTTGCGATCAACTGCGCGGCGATTCCCGATACCTTACTCGAGAGTGAGTTATTTGGTTACGAGCGGGGTGCGTTTACCGGTGCGCAAAAGCAAACAAAGGGTAAAGTGGAGTATGCGGCTGGAGGCACGCTCTTTCTCGATGAGATCGGAGACATTCCGTCATCACTTCAAGCAAAGTTGCTGCGCTTTTTGCAAGAGCGGGTGATCGAACGGCTGGGGGGTCGGCAGGAAATTGCTGTCGATGTTCGAATCGTGTGCGCGACCCATCAAAATCTTCAAAAACTGATCGAGTTAAGCCAGTTCAGACAAGATTTGTATTACCGACTTTCCGAAATCGTTTTACAAATTCCCCCACTTCGAGCGCGTGCGGGCGATAGCGTGCTGATTGCAAATGCGATCCTGAAACGCGGGCTTGATGGAGACCGACGACAACCGCTAAGCTTATCGCCGGACGCTGCCTCCGCGATCGACAACTACGCGTGGCCTGGAAATGTTCGTGAACTTGAAAATGTCATAAAGCGCGCGGCTATCTTGTCAGACAGTGCGCAGATACAATCGTCCGATCTCAACCTCCCAACAGGGGTGGCGCAGTCTGTGCGTTCGTTGCGCGATGTGCGAGATGAGGCGGAGCGATTTGCAATACAACATGCGCTCGGCGTGACAGACGGTAATGTCGCGCGAGCGGCCGATTTGCTTGGAGTAAGTCGCCCGACCCTTTACGATCTAATGAAGAGATTCGGTTTTCGGGTTCAAACTGAATCGTCAGCTGCACAACTTTGATTAACTTGCTCACTGGCCGTAACTATTTAAGTGAAAGGGCTCTCGAATGAAGCCATATCAGAAAATTATAGGTACCGCGATCGTTGCGATGATTCTCGCAACAGGTTGCGGAAAGCGTGCGCCTGATCCCGCATTGGCATTGGCTGACGGCGAAACAGCGTTAAAAGCAAAAGATTACCGAAAAGCACTTGTACAGCTTAAGAATGTAGTGCAAGCCCAACCAGAAAACGGTAAGGCGCGTTTTTTATTAGCCGAGGCTAGTTACGCAATCCGTGACCTCGCGTCAGCGCGAAAAGAATATGACCGCGCCTATGATCTTGGCTACAACCGAGACGAAACATCCCTGCGACTGGCAGAGCTCATGCAAGAAGCGGGGGACAATAAACTCTTCGTCGATAAATTTTCAGAATATCAATCGCAAAATGTGGCGGTTCAGTCAGAGATCATTTCTCAAGTCGGGCGCGCGCGATATACCCTTGGTGATGTCGAAGGCGCAAAAAAAGACTTTCAGCGAGCACTTGGAATCAATCCCAATGAAAAACTAGCGCAGCTGGGAATGGTGCGTGTGCAAGCGGGCTCTGGAGACCTCAAAGGCGCTCTGAAAGCCGTTGATCAAATCATTGAAAAGTCACCTGATTATTCTTTGGCGTGGATCTCTCGCTCAGAGCTCATGCGCGCATTTAGCGACATCTCAGGCTCGATTTCGGCGATGGAAAAAGCCGCGCAGATCAAGCCAGACGATTTAACAATTCAAGCAAACCTTGCCTCGATGTACCTCAATGTCGGGCGCTCTGATGCTGCCGATAAATCATTGGAAATACTGAGAACCAAAGCGCCCTCAAATCTTCCTGCATATCACTATCTAAATGCACTGCGACATTTCCAACGCGGTAACTTGCAGGCCTCGCAAGAAGCAATCTCAATCGCCTTGAAATTGCAACCGGAAGCGATTCCATTTGTCTTGCTTGCCGCAACGATCGAATCTGCTGCGGGCAACTTCGAGCAAGCCGAAAAGCACGCAACTTTTGTGATCTCGCGTTCGTCCGATAAAAATTATGCACGCGCGCTTTTAGCGAGTGCGTATCTACGCGCTCAAAAAGGAAACCAAGCGCTAGAGCTTCTCGAACCCATGATTAAAGAGGGCGTCCGTGAAGCCAACATCTACGCTCTTGCCGGTGAAGCCGCTGCGCTGCAGCAGGATCTAAAAGGCGCAGAAAAATACTTTGCGATGGCAGCGAAGCTTGCGCCCGATGATCCAGCCCAGAAATCACGCCTCGCCTTGGCAAAAATCGGGCTTGGCGATACCGATCGCGCAGTTGCAGATTTAGAAGCGGCCGTGCGCGTTGAGTCACCGAGCCAATACTCTGACATCCTCCTCATCATGGCCTATTTGCGGAAGAAAGAGTTTGATAAGGCACTAGCTGCTATCGCCGTATTCGAGAAAAAACAGCCTACCAACGTCTTAACCCACAACTTACGCGCTACCGCTTACCTTGGTAAACGCGATGCAGCGTCGGCGCGCGCTGCGCTGGAAGCGGGCTTACTCAAAAAGCCCGATTCCGTGTCTATGGTTCAAAATCTCGCCCGGATTGACGTCCTCGAGGGTAAGAAAGAGGCGGCGGCGAAACGGCTGGAAGGCTATGTCGCCAAATTTCCGAGCGATCCACAGGGATTGCTGGCGCTCGCGCAATATAAAGAGCAGGCAAGCGCGCCAACAGCGGAGGTGCTCGCGCTTTACGAGCGCGCACAGCTTGCCGCTGGAAGATCGACAATGCCGGCATTGGCGCTTTCTGAGTACTTAGTGCGCCTGGGTGATTCGAGTAAAGCGCTTGTCGTCCTTCGCGATGCCGTTCAGAAAAATAGCGACGATGCCAACCTATTGCAACGCTACGGCGCGCTGCAAGTCAATGCGGGTGACGGTCAAGGCGCAATTGCAACCTTTTCAAAGCTCACAAAATTGCAGCCCCATATCGCACTTTCGTGGATGCAGCTCGCAGAAGGCTATGTCCTCGCAAAAAATGATTCCGGTGCGATTCAAAGTCTAAACCGCGCGCTCGAAATCAAACCAACGCCGCCGCAAGCGCGCGTTATGCTCGCCCAAATCGCGCATCGCCAAGGGAATAAGGCCGAAGCCGCGCGCTTGGCGGAAGAACTTACGCGCGAATCGCCAACTTCACCAACGGGACCAATGCTCGCGGCTGATTTTGCAATCCTAAACAAAGACTGGAATACTGCGGCAAACGAGTACAAAAAGGCGCTCACGATCGCCCCGCGTAACGGCGCGATTGCGGGTCGGCTCCACAACGCGCTCGGGCTTGCAAATCAAGGTGCTGCAGCGGCTGCATTGAGCGCACAATTCCAAAAAGACGCGCCCAATGATGTCACTTTTTTGACCTACTTAGCCGACGTTGAGCTTCGCGCAGGTCGTTGCGCCCAGGCCATGCCCTACTACCGACGGGTTGTTGAGCGCGATTCAAATAGCGTGATGGTGCTCAATAACCTCGCGTGGTGCGCCCACGAGACTAAGTCTACCGAGGCCCTCGGCTTAGCCGAACGCGCGCTTCGAATCGCGCCGCGCGCGCCCGCGGTAATGGACACACTAGGCGTCATCCTTTCCGATAAAGGAGAGCATGATCGCGCAATCAAGTTACTCACAAGCGCGACCCTCGCCGCACCCAAAAGTGCAGAGCTAAAGCTTCATCTTGCGCAAGCCTATTCAAAAGCAGGGCAAAAAGAAAAGGCTCGCGCCGAGGCCGACGCTGCACTGAAGATGCCAAGCTCAGAAGCGCTGCAAACCAAAATTAGGCAGCTCATGTCGACGATTTAGAAAAAATCGACGAGCCGTAAAAAACGGGGTAGTGCCCCGTTTTTTTTATTGGTCTCTCTGGGGGATCGTCGGTAAACGATTACGCCAAATCTTCAACGTACCAAGGCATTGCGACTGCCAGCCCTTGCGCTAGGGTGTGGGTCGGCACAAAGCCCAACAATCGGGCTGCCTTTGAAATATCTGCCTGAGAATGGCGCACATCGCCGAACCTAAACGCACCATATTGCGCCGCAGGTATAACCAAGCCCGGCTTGAGTTTCAGCAAACTTTCACGCAAGCTGCCAATCAAATCATTTAGCGTCGCCCGACCGCCGACAGCGACGTTATAGACTTGATTGATTGCTTCTGGGTTTTGAGTTGTCGCCGCGAGCAAATTGGCCTGAACAACGTTATCGATAAAGCAAAAATCGCGGCTTGTTTCGCCATCGCCGTTGACCGTGATCGCTTCGCCTCGTAACATCGTCGAAACCCATTTCGGAATTACCGCCGCGTAAGCGCCTTCAGGGTCTTGGCGTTTGCCAAAAACGTTGAAATACCGTAAGCCGACGCTTTCGGTCTGGTAAACGCGTGCGAAGACATCGGCGTAAATTTCGTTCAGGTATTTCGTTACGGCGTAGGGTGAAAGTGGCTTCCCGATTTCATCTTCAACCTTCGGCAATCCTGGATGGTCCCCATAGGTGCTGCTGGAAGCTGCGTACACAAATCGCTTTGCGCCCGCATCACGGGCAGCAAGCAGCATATTTAAGTAGCCGGTTGCGTTTGCGGTGTGGGTTGCGATGGGGTCTTCAATACTGCGTGGCACAGAGCCAAGCGCGGCTTGATGCAGCACGTAGTCTGCACCCTTACAAACTGCGCCGCAGGTATTAGGATCAGTAATGGTGCCGTCGACGAACGTAAATCGCTGCCATGCTGCAGCGCCGACAACGTTTTCGACTTCCACTAGATTGTGGCGATGACCGGTCGAAAAATCATCGAGCCCAACAACCTCTTGCCCGAGCAACAACAACTGCTCTGCGAGATTTGAACCGATAAAGCCCGCAACGCCGGTCACGACCCAACGTCGCGGAGGCTTGGCAAGCAGCTCGGCTTTGAGCGCATCAAAACGAGTTGTCATAACCGCCAGACCAGATAACCTGCTTTACGCAGTTTTTCTGGATTAAAAACGCTCTTCACATCGGTGAACACGCCGCCATCGCGGAGCACTTTTTTGAGTTTTGCGATCGAAAGATCGACGATTTCTTGATGGGAAACCGCTGCGATTACCGCATCTGCAAGCGGAAGATCCTTCCATTTTTCAAGCTTGATGCCGTATTCATGCAGCGCCTCTTCGGCTTCACCGACCGGCTCATAAACGTGGACGTTGATCCCGTAGCTTTGCAGCTCACGGATCACGTCAATCACTTTACTATTGCGAAGATCTGGGCAGTTTTCTTTAAACGTAAGCCCTAGCACGTTCACGTGCGCGCCGCGAATTGAAGAGCCCGCAGCAATCATGGATTTCACCGTTTTTTCAGCGATAAATTTACCCATATTGTCGTTGATCCGGCGCCCGGCCAGAATCACCTCTGGCTGATAGCCGACCATTTGCGCTTTGTATGTCAGGTAGTAGGGATCAACGCCGATGCAATGCCCCCCCACTAGACCCGGACGGAAAGGCAGGAAATTCCATTTCGTACCCGCCGCTTTCAGCACTTCAACGGTATCCAGATTGAGTCGATCAAACACAACAGCGAGCTCATTCATGAGTGCGATATTCAAATCGCGCTGTGTGTTTTCGATCACTTTCGCCGCCTCAGCGACGGCAATGCTGCTCGCTTTGTAAACCCCTGCGGTGATGACGCTTTCGTAGACCTTGGCGACTTTATCGAGCGTCGACGGCGTATCGCCAGAAACGATCTTCACAATCTTGGTTAACGTACGCTCTTTGTCGCCCGGGTTAATCCGTTCTGGGCTGTAGCCAACGTTGAAGTCTTTCTTCCACTTCATTCCCGATTCTTTTTCTAAGATCGGAATGCAGACTTCTTCCGTTGCGCCCGGCTAGACCGTGGATTCATAAACCACAATCGCGCCCCGTTTCATATTACGACCGACGCTCGTGCTCGAACCCACGAGTGGTGAAAAATCTGGCAAATGCGCGTCATTTACCGGTGTCGGCACCGCGATCACAATAATATCTGCATCCGAAAGTGCTTTCGGATCGGTTGTAACTTCAAGTTTTTTTGCCGCCTTTAATTGAATCGACGTGACTTCGCCCGTCGGGTCAATGAATTTTTTATACGCATCAATTTTTGATTTCGAGAGATCGAAACCAATCGTGCGATGCTTCTTACCAAATTCCACAGCGAGTGGAAGCCCAACGTAACCTAGGCCAACGACGGCAATGGTTGTCATGTAAATCCCCAGTGCGAACGTTTGCTTCTTACCCGGTGCGCCGTACACTACGGGCAACACGGACGAGCGAACATCGCGTTTGTCAAAAAAATATGATCTATGCAATTCGCATTATAGCGGTATTCGGGGTTTTCGGACTGGCTTTGACAAACTCAATGTCCGCCGTGTCGCGCACCTACGACCCGATTGCAGACGGCAAGCGAATCACCGTTGAAGCAACGAAGTATGAGCACGGCGAAAGCGTCCCAAAAGATCCCGTCCAAGCCTACGCGCTGTATTGTGAAGCAGCGCGCCTTGGCTACGCAGATGCTCAATTCAAATTGGGCTGGATGATCGCCAACGGCAGGGGCGTGCCACGCGACAACGGCTTGGCAGCCGCACTTTTTTCGCTCGCAGCAGACCAAGGCCACGAACACGCCGAACGCATGCGCGGCTTCGTCGGCCGCGCAAGCCCTTACTTGCCAAGCTGCCTCATGAGCCCAGAAGCCGAGCCGAGCCTTCCACCGACACCCGTGTTTGCTTTGGTCATTCCGCAATCGGCGGGGCGCAACGCAGACCCAACCGTCGTCGCGAGTATCGATTGGACGCGCGGACAACTAGAGCGCAAGCGCGTGGTGCAAATCGTGCAACGCCTTGCGCCACAATTTGGAATCGATCCTGATTTCGCGCTTTCGATCATCACCATTGAATCGGCCTTTGACCCGAAAGCAAAATCACCAAAAGATGCGCAAGGATTGATGCAATTGATTCCGGCCACAGCGGATCGATTCGGTGTGCGTAATATTTACGACCCGACGGAAAACGTGCGCGGCGGACTCGCTTACCTACGTTGGCTACTCGCCTATTTTAAAGGCTACGTGCCGTGGGTCGCAGCAGCCTACAACGCTGGCGAGGGTAATGTTGAAAACTATAAAGGCGTGCCGCCGTTTAATGAGACGCGCAACTATGTAAAACGGCTCTGTAAGCTTTACCCGAAAAATATTCACACCTACGACGCGGGCGTGGTCGGTCCGTCTCGCATCGCCGCAGGCTCACTTGCTGATTCAGTGTGCCTAGCGCCAAACGGCCTGGCACATAAGTAGATTACCCGGCTTTTTTGGGCAGTCGACCCATCGCGTAAAACTCTTCATTTGGCTGCATCGAAAGCAGGTTTGCCATGCGATTGGAGAGCCCGAAAAAGGCAGCAATGGCGCCAATATCCCACGCATCTTCGCGCGTCCAACCGTGTCGTTCGAGCGCGGCGAAATCTACCTCGGCAAGCGCGTGAGATTCCGTGCAGACCTTCATTGCAAAATCTAGCATTGCCATTTGCTTTTCCGTAATTTCGGCCTTGCGGTAGTTGGTAGAAAGCTGATCAGCAACACGCGGATTTTTTGCGTAAATACGCAAAATCGCACCGTGAGCCACCACGCAATATAAACAATTGTTGGCTCCCGACGTCGCCACCACAATCATTTCCCGCTCGGCTTTTGAAAGGCCAGTATTTTCTTTCAGCATCAACGCGTCGTGGTACGCAAAAAACGCGCGACATTCGTTTGGTCGATGCGCAAGTGTTAAGAAAACATTCGGTACAAAGCCCGCCTTTTCTTGCACTTCCAAGATGCGCGTACGCAGATCTTCTGGCACATTTTCAAGCGCAGGGACAGGGAAACGGGAAATCGCGGTTTGCATAAATGCCTTCACAGATTGAATACCCGCGGCGGGGGGGTTGTGGGGGTTTTTGTTGAGGGGGGGCCCAAACAGCAACAAAAGAGGACCCGCGCTGAACAATAAAAAAA
>JANPBT010000023.1:0-94257 GCA_031430575.1 Betaproteobacteria bacterium
CCAACGCTTAAATAATCACTCAGCCGCGCGCCACTACTGAGTACCGCCGCTTTACCTGCCATAGCGCTCTCTCCATCAACTTGTCGATGGAGATCAATTTTTACACATCTTTACTTAAGTGAACAGCATTGGGTGCGTCCCCTATTACTCTACGGAGTCCGCCTTACGCGCGTTTCAAATTTGAGACCGCCCTATTCGCAATGCCCGTCCCCAATGCCGCTAGTCAATGACGACGCTTCCAGAGTATCGGGAGGAGTGCCGCGAGGCCACCCAAGATCGTTAGAACTGCGGCGGTCTCAAATGACCAACGGAATCCTGCGTGACTTGTTTGCCCAATTACTGCTGCATAAAGGATATTTAGCCCCGTGCAAGTTGCGAAGAGTCGGGTTGAAGTTTTTCTAATCAACCAGAGCGGTATCGCGACACAAAACGCAAACAACAGGTACACCTGAACGTTATTCATTTGCCTATTCCTCGGATACAGCCCCCGCAGTGCACATCATATCGTTCCATCAACGTGCGCGTTTCAATAACAATATGCCTACGAATATCCGAATTTGGCATTCGATCGCTCCAGGCGTGAGCCAGCGCGTCCTTTAGTCCGTTCAACGAGCTAAGATCAAGACCGCCCCACGGTTTACCGCCATGTCCCGGGGCGTAACTGTCTTGTAACAAATGCGCGAGACCGAAAAAGCCCTGCACGGACTTTGCTGCCCACATTTGCTTTTCATAGTAGTCAGTTGCAGAGTAACAATTTCCCACACAGCGCCGGGGTCAAGTCTTGCAATATAGCATTTGCTCGATCTTTCAACTATACCTCCAATGCGCTCACCGCCCGGCTTACCGTCGCGGAGTGCACGCCAAACGCATCGGCTACTTGCTGCAAAGTGTAATCACCGGTGGCATACGCGGCGGCCATGCCCAGTTTTGAATCGAGGAATTCATCGCGGTAGTAAGTGAGCGACTTTGCAACAACGCGACGCTGCGCCCTTGGGATCTCGCGTTGCGCCCTCTGGGGCTCTGCTGCCAGCCTGCGTTGCATCGCCTCAGCGAACGCATCGTCACCTAAATAGATTTGCCCTTTGAGTGCCTCCCAGATAGGTGCTCTGCCGAGCCCTTGCTGCACGAACTGCTCATACCGCGCGCGCTGAGTGCTCACCCGCACTCCAAATTGTTGCAGGCTCCACTGACAATCTAGCCAAGCTGGAGCGAGCGCGTTGCCCATCATCGCGTGATAACTGCTCCAGGGCCACTCGTGCGTCTGCGCAACCATGCCCGCGCGCACTGGATTAAGCACGACATAGCGAAGTAACTCAAGCAGATAGGCATCGCGGTCAACCAGAATGGCTTTAAACCGCCCCTGAAATACATGCCCGACCCGCGCGT
The DNA here is from genome assembly GCA_031430575.1 of Betaproteobacteria bacterium. Taxonomy (GTDB): domain Bacteria; phylum Pseudomonadota; class Gammaproteobacteria; order Burkholderiales; family Casimicrobiaceae; genus JANMDS01. Next base: position 1,387 of record JANPBT010000023.1, read on the forward strand.
GTCTTCGGTTGTAGGCTTGGGTGTACACGCCATTGAGCTGGCGCATACCCGCGGATAAATTTGCCAAAGGCGTTTCGATAACGAGGTGGTAGTGATTGGTCATCTGACACCATGCATGAACGATCCAATGAAATCGAGCGCAGCATTGAGAGAGCGTGAGCAACCACGCCTCCCGATCCTCGTCATCGACAAAAATATCTTCGCGCCGATCACCGCGCGAGGTTACGTGATAGAGGGCACCGGCGAATTCGAGTCTGAGAGGGCGGGACATTTCAATAATTTACCCTAGATGATGCAATATTGCAAGACTTGACCCTAGTCAAACTATGACCCTAGTCAAACTAATCATATTGCGACCCTAATCATATTGGCGGCGTCGCCCCCCCCCCGTGCGCGGCCGGCAATACGGGCGCGAAGCAGGTCGTGAACTATAAGGCTGATTACGCCTTTTATAGATAGAAAACTATAAATACCTGCGGCGCAGAATCGGCACTTTTGGGCCGGTAAGACCTGCTAAAAATAACGCATTCTGCAGCGCAGGCGCTTCGCTGAGCTGCGCTACTTTGCAGTTCCAGCGATTGATTTCCAAGCTGCCTCCATCACCAAATCTCGCCTCGCCTTTTTCGCCTCAAACGTTGATTCCACAATTAAATCCGGTGAAATACCTGCGTCGGGTGTGCTGGCTTCATACGCGCCAGCGAGTAAGGGAATATCCACCGCGACGCCAGAATTGGGTAATGTCACCCACAGCAATTGCCCACCATTTAGCCCGCGTAAGTTTCCACCCGTGGGCTCGCCTACGAGCGTTGCTGCGCGGCTTTCTTTCACGAGCTTTGCGAACTGAAAAGTCGCAGAGCTATTTTCTGGGCCGATCAACACAAGAGTTTTGCCTGAAAATATCTGCGTCGCAGGTACGATCGTTTGAGTCTGCTTTGCGCGCGCCTTGACGCTAAAAAGCCCTGCTTGAGGGCCAGAGGCGATCTTTTCAACCTGCCCGGTACGATCAAAAAAGCTGTAGTCCCACGTATCCAAATATTTCACAACCGGGTAGGGCACGCGCTCATACGCTGTCGTAGATTGATCGCTCACGAATTGGAACGGCGTCGTGAGTAAATAGCGCAACACCTCGCCACCAATCGCACCATCGCCACCTTCGTTATCGCGAATGTCGATAATTAAATTCTGTACGCGCTTGGCATGGAGCTCTGCAAAAGTTTCGAGCAAAAAATTCTTCCAATCAAATTTCGAACGCCAAAACGAAAAAGTTGGCATGCGTAGGATGCCCGCGCTACGCGCGGCGTCAATGCGAAACGTCCACGCATCCGTTGCCTCCACAATACCTTGCGCAGCGAACGCTTTTTTGCGTGCATCAAGCGTAATCGCATGCACAGTTGCACTGACGTCACGCCCATCGCGCTTGAGCATTACCGCGTGCGCGCCCCCTTGCGGCGGAACCAGCAACGGCCAGACAATATCCATCTGACTGAAATCAAAGCGATCATGATTGAGTTGCCGCAAGCGCTTACCATCGCTACTACCATCAGCGCGCAGATACGGCATCATGCGCGCAGCAATTTGCTGCGTTGGCACGCCGCCTAGCGCGAGAACTTCATCTCCCGCTTTTACTTGCAAGTCCGCGCTCGCCAAGACCAACCAACGGTTTTCTACTTGACTAAGCGTAAACGGCAGCTTGTTTGCCGCATCCAGCAATGCAGCACGCGCGTCACGTTGTTGGTTCAATACGTTCGTCCAGGTGTGACCACACTGAATCCCCGCTGCCAACGCGGTGGCTGCAAGATACATTTCAGCCGGCGTTTTCGCTGCGCTCCCACGCGTTTCGAACGCTGCAAACGCCAAATTTATCTCCGTTTGCGATTTGTATTTAGTCAATGCGGGGTGCAACGCTTTAAGCGCGGACGTAAGCACGCGCACGTCTTGCTTGGCTTGGTCGGGGGTGAGTTGAGCAAGGGCGGTGGTGCACGGGAGCACAGTCGCGATGAAAGTGGAAATAAAAAGTTGGGTAAACGAAAAACTGCGCATTGCAAATTGCCTCATACGTTGTTACCTAAGCAAAAAGGAACAGCCTTTATTGTTTTAGATGATTTCCGAGCAAATTAAGTGCTTTTTGTGAGAATCGACAAAATAATTACCCCCTGTTTTGCACCCAGCGCTTTCGCTATAAACGCAAAAAGCGCGGCAATGAGTATCTAGCGCGAACCCCATCTTATTTCTCCGTAGGACTCGCAGGTAGCGCCCTAATGGAGCGCAGAATTGCCTCACCGATGTCTTGTCTTTTTCCAAGATCTGCCATTCGATTTGGCGTGTCGATATTTAACGCAAAAAACACCGGGCCAGTCGGCCACTCAACCCAGCCCACCCACCAACCCATACGTCCATCCCAACCCGTTTTTGCGCGCAGTATCCAATCACTGCCTGCTTCGACGATCATGATGTCTTTCACTAAACGTTGATGCGCCACAGAAAAAGGTAGCTTGTTCTGGTAGAGCAGTTTGAGGAAAGCCACTTGCTCATGGGCAGAAATCGCTAGCTTGCCATCTACCCAATAGTTTCCTTTCGAAGTCGTCAGATCAGCATTGCGGTAGTCGATTTTCTTGAGATATTTTCTCGCTCGATCTTCACCGAGCTGATTAGCCAATCCTTCATACACCCAAAGCGCGGATGTACGCATCGCCGACCGCACGTTTTGATCTTGATTGTGACGCGAAAAACCTCTGACGACGCCATCCCACTTGAATACTTGAAACTCATCGAAGATGAGTGCCGCGTCTAACGCAAAAAGTGTGTGTGGGATTTTGAATGTGGAGGCCGGCGAAAAGCGCTTTTGGGCTCGCACTTCATCATAAACGGATATAGACCGAATTCCCCCGCGCTCATCCGCAACAACGATAGTTCCTTGCGCATCAAATTGACGAAAAACGCTGCCCCAATCTGTACGAGCAGTCACTTTTTCTGCGGCGTAACTTACCGCGTTGAGAAAAAGAAGGGAAAAGAGAGGGAACAGAAATCGCATTACCAACTTCATCGTGTGTAAGTGCAGAACACCGAATAAGACCCGGGACACGGCGCACTATCCCGGGCGACTCCTAGTCAAAACCTCAAATACCTGCGGCGCAGATTGGGCACTTTTGAGTGGAATTTCCTCAAAAGATAACCCATTCTGCGCCGCAGGTATGGCTACTTTCTAGAAGTGAATGCCACGCATCAAATTCGCCAGCGCCACGGCATCGGGCGAAGCTTTTTGCGCGCCTTCTTTGACGCCTTTGGCCGAATCGGAATCAGGGAACATTCTAAAACTCGTATTCATCGCGATCTGCGCAACGCGCGGCACGAGTGCGTGCATCACTTCGCCCATAACGCCTAAGCGCGTGGCGATGCGCACGGGCTTATACACAATGGCTTGCACAACCAAATCTGCGGCTTCTTCAGGCGAGAGCGTCGGGATATTGTTGTACATCTTGGTCGGCGCGATCATCGGAGTGCGCACGAGTGGCATGTTGATCGTGGTGAACTTAATGCCGACGTCCGCGAACTCGGAAGCCGCGCAGCGCGTCCAAGCATCGAGCGCAGATTTTGAAGCGACGTACGCCGAGAAACGCGGTGCGTTAGTGAGCACGCCAATCGATGAAATGTTAATCACTTGACCTTTGCGCTTCTCCGTCATCTTGGGCAACAAGCCCATGGTGAGTTTCAAGCAGCCGAAATAATTAAGCTGCATCGTGCGCTCGAAATCGTGGAAACGATCATAGCTCGATTCAATGCCGCGGCGAATGGAGCGCCCGGCGTTATTCACCAAAATATCGGCGCCGCCATATTCGGATACGCACCACTCTGCAAGCGCGGCGCAAGAAGCCATGTCGGCGACATCGCTTGATTTAGTGATCACATCAAAGCCTTTGGCTTTAATTTCTTTTTTCGCTTCGGCTAATTTATCTTCATCGCGGCCTACGATAATCGTAATCGCCCCAGCTTCGGCCAATTTATGCGCGGTCGCCAAGCCAATGCCCGATGAGCCGCCAGTAACGAGCACAACTTTGCCCGCGACTTGCCCCTTGAGCGTGCGGTCAATAAACAAATCGGGATCAAGATTGCGCTCCCAATAATCCCAGAGCCGCCAAGCGTAATCGTCTAGCGGCGGGCAGGCGATATTAGTGCCTTTAAGCGCTGCGGTGGTATCCCGGCAATCGAAGCGCGTCGGGTAATTCACAAATTGCATGATATTTTCAGGCAAGCCCAAATCTTTCATGACCGCATCGCGAATGCGGCGCACGGGCGCTAAGCTCAACATGCCTTTGCGGATGCCGCTCGGAATGAAATAAAAGAGCGCAGCATTAATCCGCAGCGCCATTTGCGGTGCATGCGCGGCCTTGGCGAAGGTGTTCAGCACATCGCCCACGCGCTTCGGGTCTGGATCGACTAAATGAAAGGCGCGTTTATCCAGCCCCTTTTGATGCGCAATATGATCCATCGCGTTCACCACGAAATCTACGGGAACGATATTGATACGCCCGCCTTCAATACCAATGGTGGGCATCCACGGCGGCAGCAATTTGCGTAGCTTTTGGATGAGCTTGAAGAAATAGTACGGGCCGTCAATCTTATCCATCTCGCCCGTGGACGAATCGCCCACCACCAAGCCGGGGCGATACACGCGCCACGCGCCTTTGCATTGGGTTCGCGCGATTTTTTCGCTTTCGTGTTTCGTCGCGAAGTAAGGATGGTCGAGGCCTTCCGCTTCTTCGAACATATCTTCGCGGAATACGCCTTCGTACATCCCGGCAGCGGCAATCGAGCTGACATGATGGAAGCAGCCCGCTTTGATTTCATTCGCCACTTGCACTGCGTGTTTCGTGCCTTCGTTGTTTACCGCGATTTGCGATTCTTCATCGGCCTTCAAATCATAAATAGCCGCGAGATGGAAGAAATGATCGATTTCACCGACAAGCGATTTAAGGGTAGCTTTTTCAATGCCAAGTTTCGGGCTGATTAAATCGCCATTCACCGCAATCGCGCGATCTGCTTTCACGCCCCAATATTCCCGCAAGGCTTTAGCTTTATCGGCGCTGGCCTCGCGCATGAGGAAGTAAACCTTAGTGCCTTTGCGCTCCAGTAGTTTTTTTACGAGGCGTTTGCCAATGAAGCCGCTGGCGCCGGTGATGAAATATTGCATTCGGTGTCTCCTTTTTTTTCTGAGTATTCGCTCTATGAATTTTGCTTCACTTTAGTGTGACGGCTCTAGTTAAAGCTGCCTACACTTCAGTTATCAAATCATTTTTCAGTCATTTACAGGAGATTAGCATGGTCAAGCGTTTTAAGAAAATTGCAAAAGAAGCCGAAGGCGTCGCGAAAGACACCGCAGACACCACAATCGATAGCGCAAAGAAGCTCATCGACAACAATATGATTAGCGCAGTAAAAGACTCCGCCCAGCAAATCTGGCTCGCTGGCTTGGGCGCTTTTGCCAAGGCGCAGGGCGAAGGCACTAAAGTTTTTGATCTACTGGTTAAGGAAGGCCTTCAATTGCAAAAGCATACCGTCAAGCTTACCGAATCGAAGCTGAGCGAAGTCACGGGCCGCGTCACCGCAGTCACCGGCGATCTCACCAAAACCGCAACGGGCACATGGGATAAGCTCGAAGGCGTATTTGAAGAGCGCGTTGCACGTTCGTTGAATCGTCTCGGGGTACCGACCAACAAAGACATCCAAACGCTGACTAAGCGCGTGGAAGAGCTCACCGTCGCGCTGCACAAAATGAGCGCGCCGAAAGCGGTTGCCACTAAAGTCGCCGCGGCAAAGAAACCTGCTGCAAAAAAAGCGGTCAAGAAAGTGATCGTTCGTAAAGTCAAGTAATATCGCTTCATCGGGGCAATTTGAAATGCCCCGATTACATTAAGCCTGCATCGCAGGCTTTTTTCGTAATTTGCGACTTGGACTTTTGTGAACAAACGCCCCCTAAAAACGGTGTCATCAATTTCTAACTTTGGGCTTGCCCTCGCCGGTGGCGGCTTCATGGGCGCTGTTTATGAGCTCGGGGCGCTCACCGCGGTTGAAGAAGCCATCCCGGGGCTTAAGTTCAACACGGCAAAATCTTACGTTGGCGTAAGTGCAGGAGCGTTTATCGCCGCCGGGCTCGCTAACGGCATCCCGCCAAGGGAAATGGTGCGGCTTTTTGTTGAAGACGGCCACCCCGATGGTTTCGACCCGGCTGCGATGCTGCGCCCCGATTTGGCCGAATACGGCAAGCGGGCACTGACCCTGCCACCGCTTTTGGCGAGCGCCCTTTGGCATTACGCGACCCACCCAACGAGTGCGCTGGCGGCGTTTCGCAAGCTTGGGCGTGCGATGCCCACGGGCGTTTTCACGCCCACCCATGCCGAAGCGTATCTTGAACGATTGCTCACCAGCGCTGGGCGTAGCAATGACTTTCGCAAACTTGCATCTGCGTTGCGCATCGTTGCCACTGATTTAGATGTCGGCACTGCGGTGGAGTTTGGCAGCCCAGAGCTCGCGCATGTCCCCATTTCTCGCGCGGTTTTAGCCAGCGCGGCGTTCCCGGGCATTTTCCCGCCCGTGGAAATCGATGGTCGGCACTACGTTGACGGAGCGTTGCGCAAGACATTGCACGCCTCCGTCGCACTCGACGCCGGAGTCAAGCTTTTGTTTTGCTTTAATCCGATCGTGCCACTCGATACCGCGCGCAGCCGCGCGAAATCGCGCAAGCTCATTGACTCGGGGTTACCCGGCGTGCTCGCGCAGACGTTGCGCTCACTGATTCACTCGCGAATGGCGGTCGGCATGGAGCGCTACCGATCGGCATACCCCGATAGCGATATCGTACTTTTTGAGCCCGACCATGGCGATGATGAGCTCTTCTTTGTCAATATTTTTGCCACTTCTGGGCGGCAGCGATTGTGCGAACACGCCTATCGCTCAACGCGCGTGCAGCTTTGGCAGCGACGCCACGAGCTGGCGCCGGTATTGGCACGGCACGGGCTCAATCTCGACGTAGATGCGCTGATGGACCCTTCTCGCGGATTGCTCGCGCTCGCGCCCACCGCGCCGCCAACGAACCGCGGCCTGTCCCGTGCGACCGCCTCCCTTGATGCTGCCCTAAGCGATACGACGTCTTGGCTAAAAACCCAACGAGCCTAGTGGGCTCTAGTAGGGTATATCCCGATATGTGATCTAGGCATGAAAAATTTAGCCGCTGCCGCCTAAAATCTTATCTCAATTGAAGCGTGTGCACCGTTAGGCGCGCACGTGGACTACAAAATTTTCCATTCAAAGCGACTATGACCGCACGCACGCAATGCCATCAACTTAACGTTGACACTGAGCTTTTCAATTTCATTGAAACCGAGGTCTTGCCCGGCAGTGGCGTCTCCACTGACGCTTTTTGGCGTGGGTTTAGCCAAATCGTAAGCGATCTCGCCCCAGAAAATAAAGCCTTGTTAGCCGAACGGGATCGACTGCAAATCGCGCTTGATGCGTGGCACAAAGCCCACCCCGGTGCGATTACCGATATGCCTGCCTATAAGGCATTTCTGCATGAGATCGGATATCTCGTTGCCGTGCCCGCTGACTTCACCGCGACGACCGCAAACGTCGATAGCGAGCTTGCGCTGCAAGCGGGGCCGCAATTGGTCGTGCCTATTTTGAATGCCCGCTATGCCTTGAACGCAGCTAACGCACGCTGGGGCTCGCTCTACGATGCGCTCTATGGCACTGATGTGATTTCTGAATCAGATGGTGCGACGCGTGCGGGTGGCTACAACCCATTGCGCGGCGCAAAAGTTATTGCATTTGCGCGCAATTTTCTCGATCAAAGCGCACCGTTGCAAGGCGCATCACATGCCAATGCCACCGGGTATCGCGTGAGCAACGGCCAGCTTGTGATTACGCTCAACAGCGGCGCGACTGCGGCTTTGGCCAATCCGAAGCAATTTGCTGGCTATCGTGGCGAAGCAGCCGCACCTACTGCGATTTTGTTAAAGCACAACGGCAATCATTTCGAGATCGTGATCGACCGCAGCAAGGCCATCGGGGCAAGCGATGCCGCGGGGGTTTCCGATGTGATGATGGAATCTGCACTCTCCACCATCTTAGATCTTGAAGACTCGGTTACAGCAGTAGATGCCACAGATAAAGTGATTGCTTATCGCAATTGGCTTGGGTTACTTAAAGGCAGCTTGTCGGAAGCGGTGAACAAGGGCGGTAAATCGTTTACGCGCACGCTCAATCCCGATCGGGTGTATACCGCTGCCGATGGCGCGGGTCAGGTCACGCTGCATGGCCGCTCGTTACTGTTTTTGCGCAACGTTGGTCATTTGATGACCAACCCGGCGATTCACTACGCCGGGGCAGACGGGGCGGCGCACGAAATTCCTGAAGGAATTTTAGATGCCGTCGTCACGACAACGATTGCCTTGCACGATCTGAAGCGCACGGGCAATCCGGCTTATCGCAATTCCCGCACGGGCTCGGTTTATATCGTCAAACCCAAGATGCACGGGCCTGCAGAAGTCGCGTTTGCCGATAAATTATTTGGGCGCGTTGAGCAACTACTTGCGTTACCAATGCATACCGTCAAGCTCGGCATCATGGATGAAGAGCGGCGCACGAGCGTTAATTTGAAAGCGTGCATTGCCGCAGCAAAAGCGCGCGTCGCTTTCATCAACACTGGCTTTTTAGATCGCACTGGCGATGAGATGCATACCGCCATGTACGCGGGCGCGATGTTGCGCAAAGCAGATATGAAGTCTTCTGCTTGGATTTTGGCGTATGAGAAAAGTAATGTGCTTGAAGGCTTAGGCTGCGGTCTACGCGGTCGCGCGCAAATCGGCAAAGGCATGTGGGCGATGCCCGATCTAATGGCGGCAATGCTGGAGCAAAAAATCGCTCACCCCAAAGCGGGCGCCAATACCGCGTGGGTCCCCTCGCCCACCGCGGCAACGCTGCATGCGCTGCACTACCACGCGGTCAACGTCAGCGAAGTTCAACAGGACCTCGAAAAAACGGACGTCAATCAAGTGCGCGACACGCTCGTCGACGGCTTGCTGCAAGTGCCGGTAGCGCCCGATCACAACTGGTCGGCGCAAGAAATTCAAAATGAGCTCGACAACAACGTCCAAGGAATTTTGGGCTACGTCGTGCGCTGGGTCGATCAGGGCGTGGGCTGCTCAAAAGTGCTGGATATTCATAACGTTGGCTTGATGGAAGATCGGGCAACGCTGCGCATTTCGAGCCAGCACATCGCAAACTGGCTGCTCCACGGCATCGTTTCTGCGCCGCAGGTACGCTCGACTTTCGAGCGCATGGCCACGGTGGTGGATGGTCAAAATGCAGGTGATCCGCTCTATAAAAATATGGCCGGAAATTTTGCAACCTCCGCGGCCTATCATGCTGCCTGCGATTTAGTCTTCGAAGGGCTTGCGCAGCCAAGTGGCTACACCGAGCCGCTCTTGCATGCTTGGCGCTTGAAAGTTAAAGCGGGGGCGCACGTTTGATTCAGAGCGACCCTGAAAAAGTATCCTTAGAGCCCTTCCACCGCAGTCATGCGGTGGCACTGTTTGCGGCGCTGCAAGATCCGGCCCTTTACGCGTTTATCGATGATTCGCCGCCAACCGATCTCGTAGCATATACCGCTCGTTGCGCGCGGCTTGAAAATACCTATGCACCCAACGGGCACGATCGTTGGCTTAATTGGGCAGTGCGCTTAGACGACACCATCGTTGGCTATGTGCAAGCAACGGTTTACCCGACTGAAAATGCCCCAACCTGCGCGGCAGAAATTGCATATGCGCTGCACTCGGCGAGCCTTGGGCGCGGCATTGCAACGCGGGCGACGCAGCAAATGATTGAGATACTTGAGCGCGATCTTTGCGTTGCAACGATTTGGGTGACGATTCGCAACACCAATCTGCGCTCGATTGCCCTGGCGCAGCGGCTGGGATTTTCAATCGTAGCGTCCGCGATTTATCCGTACAGCAATTTCGCAGAAGATGATGTCGTGCTGCGCAAAGCCTTGCCCTAGCGCATCAATACCTGCGGCGCAGATTTGCGCTCTTTTTGCCCAAATCTGCGCCGCAGGTATTCGCGGATTTTTATGCGTCGTCATCTTCTTCAAATTCGCTAATCGCGAGCTCAACATCCAAGCGCTCCATTGCATCATGGGCATCGCACTCCGCAGCCTCGGCGTAGAGCTCTTCTGCCTTTTTGAGCCCCGCTTTCGGATCGAACATCACTAAACCATTTGCGTATTCAATGCGTGCAATTGCTGAGTCTGGATTCAGCTCAAGGGCTTTTTTAAACATCGCGATTCCCACATCCTTCTTCGCGCCGTAAGTCATGCCACCAATCAATGCGCCCACTTTATTGACAATCTCAGCGTGGTACGTACCTAGCCCGATATGGGCGTCAGCATGCGTTGGCGCAAGCTTAATCGTTTTGCTCAGACTCTCTTTCACTTTGCCCGCTAATCCTTGCGAGAGCGCCTTTGCAATCGATATGCCTTGGCTATAGCGGCCCAGCGCGTAGGCATGCCAGTAATAGGCATTGGGATCATTTGGCGAAGTGGCTTGCTGGGCTTCTGCGCGCTTGGCAACTTCGTCAAAATGGGCGAGCGCTTTGGCTTCATCGTCTTCAATGTAATTGGCGTAAATGGCTTGCGCTTTGTTGGCCACAGTAATGCCAGCGCCACCTGCAGCGATGCCAAGTTTGCGGGCTTTTTCAAATTCGCCCTCATGAAACGCGATCCAGGCGTCTTGCACTTTTTTGTCGTCGGGGAAGGGCTCCACATCGCCTAAATGCAGGTGCGCCCAGCTTTTTTTCAATGATGCTGCAGTGTAGGTGTACTCTTTCTCGGGGTACGGAAATGCAGTCCAAGCCATGAAATTCTCCTTAAAGATATGATTGTGCAAGCGCGCTTAAATGGGCGCGCGATTCCGGTTTCAAAAATGGGGCGACCAATGCGAGCACATGATACGCTCCGCGCGCGAGCGCTGCGCTCGCGATCGCGGGATCGTTAAAGTGCCGAGGGTTGCTCGCGTATTCAAAGCTTAACCAATAGGTGGCGACGACAACGATATTGCTCGCCAGTGCCGCCAACTCTTCTTTTGATGCAGTGAGCTCTCCGGCATCAGCAAGCGACTGCGTAAGCGCACGCGCAAGAAGGCTTTTACGACGCAGCACCGATTGAAATTTCAGCTCAAGCTTGCGATTGGTGGGCAGCAGATCATTCAGATCGCGATATAAAAATCGATACTGCCAAATGACTTCAAACATCAAATGCAAAAAAAGCCACGCATCCTCAACATTGGGTACGCCCGCATCGGGCACTTTGAGCAATTGATCAATCGCACTTTCATATTGCGTGAAGAGCTGATTGATAATGTCTTCTTTGTTGCGGTAGTGGTAATACAAATTACCCGGGCTCATGCCGAGCTCGTCTGCCAGCGCGTTAGTTGTAATTTGCGGCGCACCATGCGCATTAAACATCGCAAGTGCCGTAGCTAAGATGCGCTCTTTGGTGCGACGCGGGGGTTTTCGTTCCATACCCGTAGGTTAACGAATTCCCCTGCGTAGCGCAAAGCCTCTTCGTTAAGTATTCACCGCAACCGCTGCTTTGCGCCTGAAAAGCTTGCGCCACGTCCAGCCAAACCCACGCTCGACATCATCAACCAACGTATAAACGGCAGGAATGACCAGGAGCGACAGAAACGTTGACGTAATCAAACCACCGATTACCGCAATGGCCATCGGCGAACGAAAGCTCGGATCGGCGGTGCCCGTGCCAATCGCAATCGGCAACATGCCTGCGCCCATCGCGATTGTGGTCATGATGATCGGGCGCGCCCGTTTATGGCAGGCATCAAGCAGCGCATCGCGGCGCGACATACCATGATCGCGGCGGGCGACGATAGCATATTCCACCAGCAAAATCGAGTTTTTAGTCGCAACGCCCATGAGCATAATGAGCCCAATCATCGACGGCATCGATAACGCTTTTTCAGCCACCAGCAAACCAATAAAGGCCCCACCGATCGACAACGGCAACGCCGCTAAGATCGTAAATGGATGCAACACATCTTTAAAGAGCAGCACTAAGACGAGATAAATACAGAGCACGCCGATGCCCATTGCCAACACAAAGCTGCCAAAAAGCTCAGTCATCGCCTCGGCATCGCCTACTTCGATAATGCGCACGCCAGCAGGAAGATTTTTAACGCTGGGCAGATTGCGCACCGCTTCTGCAATTTCGCCCAACGGTTGACCGGAAAGCTCGACCGCAAACGAGATATTACGGGCACGATCATAGCGGTCGATCACCGCCGGGCCACTGGTGATTTCGAGCGTTGCGACATTGCCGAGCATCACAGGACCTTTGCTGCCGGGCACTTGCAGCCGCTCAAGGATACTTAAATCTTGGCGCGCGTTATCGGCAAGCTTGACCACAATCGGAATTTGCCGAGTAGAGAGATTGAGCTTAGACAGCGATTGATCGTAGTCGCCGACGGTCGCAATGCGCATCGTCTCGGCGATGGCAGAAGTGCTCACACCTTGCTCAGCGGCGCGCGTTTCATCTGGGCGCACGACCAGCTCTGGGCGCACCAAGCTCGCAGAAGACGTCACGCTACCAATCTTTGGAATGGTTCGGATCTCACGCTCAATGGCGCGGGCAGCCTCGACCAGCGCAGTTGCATCATCGCCCGTTAGCACCAAATCATACTTTTCGCTTGATCCGCCAAGACCGACCCGACTACGCACGCCCGGCAGCGTTTCAAGTGCGGCCCGAATGTCGCCCTCGATCGGTTGCTTACGCACTTTACGCACGCCACGGGCATCTAGCAAAATCGTCAAGGTTGCCTTGCGGGTCTCGGAAGCACCTTGCGGCGCAAAGGGATCGCTCCCCGCTGCGCCGCCACCGATTGTGGTGTAAACCGATTTAACATGCTTGACTTGCATCACGCGCAGCCGTGCGTCTTCAGCAATCGCGGTGGTTTCCGCCAAGGTCGCGCCTGGTGCTAACTCAAGATTAACTTGCGTTTGTGAATTATCGTCAGCCGGTACAAATCCGGTCGGAAGCAGTGGCACGAGCATCAGTGAGCCTACAAAAAACGCAAGTGCGCCTGCCATCGTAATCCACCGGTGTTTCAGGCACCAGCGCGCCATCGTCATATACACACCCAACCATCTTGGGTCACGATGCTCGGTTTTTGCGGGCTTTAAAAGATACGCCGACATCATCGGTGTCAACATGCGGGCGACCACCAACGAAGCGAGCACCGCGAGTGATGCAGTCCAGCCAAACTGTTTGAAAAATTTTCCTGGGATGCCGCTCATAAACGCGGTGGGTAAAAATACCGCGATTAACGTAAATGTCGTTGCGATCACCGCCAGCCCGATCTCGTCGGCGGCTTCACGCGCCGCCTGCAACGGCGATTTGCCCATGCGTAAATGACGCACGATGTTTTCAACCTCAACAATCGCATCGTCGACCAAAATACCAATCACAAGCGAGAGCGCGAGCAGTGTCACCACGTTGATACTAAAACCAAGATACTCAACCCCAATGAATGCTGGAATCACAGACAGCGGCAGTGCCACGGCAGACACAAACGTAGCGCGCAAATCACGTAGAAATAGAAAAACAACGAGCACCGCAAGCATCGAACCTTCATAGAGCAATTTCAACGACGCATCAAACTCTTCCTTCACCGGCGTTACGAAATCAAACGCTTGCGTGAGCTCAATGTCAGGATTTGCCAACTTAATCTCGTCAAGCACTTTGAGCACACCTGCGCCCACTTCGATTTCACTCGCGCCTTTGCTGCGCGAGACTTCAAATCCAACCACGGGTTTACCGTTAAGGAGCGCCGCGGCGCGCGGCTCAGCAAATGTATCTTTCACCTCAGCGACTTGCTCCAAGCGCAACCGTCGCCCACCTGAGACGCTCAACTCCATCGCCGCCAGTTGCGCGGCAGTGCCAACCGTGCCCAGCACCCGCACGGGTTGCTCTGCGCCGCCAATATCGGCGCGCCCGCCGCTAGCATCGATTTGCACGCCTTTAATCTGGCGAGAAATTTCAGCCGCGCTCACGCCGAGCGACTGCATTTTCGATGTGTCCAACAGCACGCGCACTTCCCGGGTGACGCCACCGACCCGACTAATCGAGCCCACGCCGCGCACACCCAGCAATTTCTTGGTGACCACATCATCGATAAACCACGACAACGCTTCCGGGTCGCGCTGCGTAGAGGCCACCGCGTAGGCGAGCACGGGGCTGCCAGCGAGATTAACTTTTGACACCACAGGGTCGCGCATTTCAGTTGGCAAATCTGAGCGTGCGCTCGCCACTGCCGAGCGCACGTCGTCGAGTGCTTCCTGGGTTGATTTCTCTAAGCGAAACTCAGCCGTGATGGTGGCCGCACCATCTTGCACTTTAGTGTAAATATGCTTTAAGCCTTGCACATTGGCCAGCGCATTTTCAAGCTTACGGGCGACTTCTGTCTCCATCTGCGCGGGCGCGGTGCCTGGCAGTGAGGCGGCAACGGTAATCGTCGGCAACTCCAGATCTGGAAAGTTTTGCACTTTCATCGATCGAAACGAAATCAATCCACCCAACGTCAACAAAATGAAAAATACGATGGCAGGAATTGGATTTTTGATGCACCACGCGGAGACGTTCATGGCTTATTTTCCCGTCTTAATCTGCGCCGCAGGTAAAGCGACTGCGGCAGGCTTGAGCACGCTGCTGGCGGGGCTCTGGCCCGGCATGGCCGCGGCGGCAACGATGCGCACGACATCGCCGTCACTTAAAAATGCCGCACCGGTCGCCACAATCTGATCGGATGCTGCGACACCATCCAAAACTTCCACGCGATCTCCTTGCCGACGACCGACATTGACCTTGCGCTGCACGACCTTGCTCCCTTCGACCCGCATCACAAAATTGAAGCCATCACGCGCGACAATTGACTGTTGCGGAAGGGAAAGCGCGCGACTACCGCCGATGGAAAAATCGCCGCGTGCAAACATGCCGGCCTTGGCATGGGGATGGCGCTCCAAATCGACATAGACCAATGCATTGCGCGTTTGCGGATCAACCGTTGGCGCGACCACACGCACTTTGCCATTCACCACCGAATTGTTCGGCAACGTTACCGCCACTTTTTGCCCAACGCTGATTTTTGCAAGCTCCGTAGCACTCACTTCACCACGCCATTCCAAGCGACTATTGCGGATTAAACGAAAGAGCTCCTGCCCGGGCGCCACTACCGCACCGACCGTTGCCATGCGTGCCGAAATCACGCCCGCATCGGGTGCAATCACCCGGGTAAAGCCGAGCCGTAGCTGCACTGCGCTTTGCGCGGCACGCAACGCGTTTAGACGCGCTAGTGCGGTTTTTTCAGCGGTTAAATACTGCGAAATTTGCGCCGCAGGTAGGGCTCCCGTATCTTGTAGCGAACGAGCGCGCTCGGCGTTGCTCTGGGCATCGGCCAATGCCGCCTGGGCTTCGGCAATTCCCGCGACTTGCTGCGCAAGCTCAGCCTGGATGGTATCGCCGGCAAAAATCGCGAGCACTTGCCCGCGCTTGACTTCATCGCCGACATTGACGCGCACTTCGGTAAGCCGCAGCCCACTGAGCTCAGCGCCTAGGCTTGCCTCTTGCCAGGCGGCAACGTTACCGGTTGCCCCAAGATTGAGCGCCCATTCAGCGCTGCTGGCTTGCGTTGTGGTGACGGTTAATGCTGGCTTTGCAGTGGCTGCTGGCGCGGCATTTTTAGTGTCTGCTTTTTTCTCGTCGGCGGCACGCGTGGCGTTAATACCAATCAACGCAACTGCAAAGGCGGAGGCGATGATTGCCACCGTTTTGCCACTCAATTTATAAGTATTTTGATTCATTTTTTCACCTGCGATAAAGAGGTATTTGTCGTCCAGTCGCCGCCTGCTGCGCGATAAAGCGCGATCCATGCGACGAGCCGCTCGCGCTGCAAATTGAGGAGAGCAACCTGCCCGCCGAGCACGGCGCGGCGGGCTTCTTGCAACTCAAGTAAGCTGCCCAATCCAGCATTGAGTCTGGCTTGCGCCGCGCGCTCGAACGCGATATAGCCATCGAGCCCGCGCTGTACATTGGGCTCGCGGGTGCGGGTGCTTTGCAATCGGGTGAGAGCTTCTTCTACTTCCTGCACCGCGCGCGTGGCCGCACCTTTGTAATTTGCAATCGTCTCCGCGTAACGTGCGCGCGATAAGTCAACATTCGCCGCACGCCGACCCGCATCGAAAAGTGGCAAGGAAATCGCAGGGCCAAACCCCCATGTCGCGCCATCGCTTGTTTGCCCCAGCGCACGGGCTACGGAATAGCCAATCGAGCCGGTTAAGGTGATTTTGGGATAACGATCCGCCTCTGCAACACCAATTTGCGCGCTGAGCTCACCCAGCTGGCGCTCTATGGCCGCAAGATCAGGGCGTTGCGCGAGCGCGGCGGCAGGGATCTTCTCAAGGCTGATTTGCGCAGGCTTCGGGAGTGGATTGAGCAGCACTTGCACTAAACCGCGCACGCGTGATTCTGCTAAACCACTGAGCGAGACCAACGCTTTGACGCCCAAATCGACTTCCGTTTGCTGGCTATCAATGCGCGTCTGCGCTTCAGCGGCTGAAGCCTGCGCGAGCGCGGCATTCGCAGGCGCTTCAAAGCCTGCGTTCGTTTTAAGCTGCGTAAGCCGCGCGGTATCGCGTCGGCTCGCGGTATCCGCCTCAAAACCGGCGGTGAGCAATTGATTGACCCGCAAATTTGCATATACCGTGGCAACATCTGCAGCAAGTGAGACCCGCGCGTCGTGCCATGCAATCTCACTCGCGCCGATGCGGGCTTGCGCAGCCTCGCGGCCACGGGCTGCGCCGCCAAAAAGATCAATCTCCCACGCTGCTTGCAATGCGTTTGCCCATGCCGTTGAAGTGAGTCCGCCTAAATTTCCGCGTGATAGTGCGCTATTGGCATCCGCCATCGGGGCACCGCCTGCGCCCGCAATTTGCGCGCCGGCCCGCGCCTGCGCGATGCGCGCTGCCGCAGCGTCCAGCGTAGCGCTGTTACTTTGGGTCGCATCGATTAATGCCAGCAGAGCCGCATCATTCCAGCTTGCCCACCAGTCTTTTAGCGTCACGACATCACCGCCGTGTGGCAGCGGCGCATTCCATTGCGGCGCATTGATCACTGCCGGCGCGATTCCTGGGGTGACGGGCACATAGGTTGGTCCGACGGTGGTGCAAGCGGTGATTGCGATGAGCGGCAGGATTACGGTCGTACATCGCAAGCGGTTTATCAAAAAAGGGGTAATCACGATGCGTGATCTCCTAAGTGGTGCGCGGTGCCTTGGGGTATGAGCTGCGCGGTTGAGACGACATAGTCAAATGCCATTAAAAAGACGCGTTGTGCGCGTTCAAACGATTCTGGGGTTTGGATGCTCGATTCGAGATGTAAGCTTCCGACGTAAACGCAATGCAGCACGTGCATCGCGTCGTCGCTGATGCGATAGCCCACTGCGGCAAATCCGTTTTGAATTCGCCCGATGGCCTGACGGTCAAACTCTTGCAGCCACTGCGCGATTTCGCTGTCCTCGCTGCCAGCCGCATGCAAGCCATTCATCAAACGCGACCATGATCGATCACAAGGCTCTGGCATGAGCAAGACTTTGAATTCTGCGAGCGTGAAGGGCGCTTGCCCCGTGCGCTGATCCAACGGCTCCATCATGCAAGAGAAACCGAATTGCGCCGTAGCACGCAGCAAATCGTTGCGCGTTGGAAAATAATAGGTGACGTGACTTTGGCGAACGCCCGCACGATGCGCAACTTGCGTTTGCGTCAGCGCGGCAAAGCCGTCCGTATGCAATATTTCCATCGCGGCCGTCAAGATGCGTGTGCGTGCGGGGGTGTCTGGCGCGAGCCCTGCGACGGTGGGAAACTGCTTAATGATCGCCATATTTGGTAAATATACCAGACGTTTGGTATTAAAACCAAATGGCTATCTCAGCGGAGAGAATGTCGAAATTGGTTGTAATACCAAAAAATGACCGATCACACCAAGGCGCTGCTTCGCGCCAGCGATTCTTGTCGAAAGTGGAGATAGCATCAATACCTGCGGCGCAGAATGAGGCATTTTTGGCTTAAATCTGCGCCGCAGGTAGTGCCCGCGCAGCAGTGTGCGCCAGAGAAATATGCAACCCAATGCAGGCGCAAAAAAGCTGGTTTTCCGCTTTACTGGCATTACCGCGCGGGCGCACGTTCACCGCTCGAAGCAGAATGGCGATGCAAAATAACGCCGCCACTTGCATCCAAAAACAAAACAAAACGCAGCAATGAAAAAGGCCTAGCGTGAGCTAAGCCTTTGATTTACCGCAAATTCTGGTAGGGCGTGCAGGATTCGAACCTGCGACCAACGGATTAAAAGTCCGCTGCTCTACCAACTGAGCTAACGCCCCAAACAAGCCCTCAAGTATAACCTGAATTTGCGCACTACGCAAAATCGAGCAACGGATGACGGGGCAAAATTCGCGTGTGAACGTGCCATTTGGCTAAATCAGTCACCCGATGTGGCGGATACAGAAGGAAAATAGCTGCGCCTGAGCCTGACATTCGGGCGCGCGGCCCGAGCCGCTGGCGTAGTGCTGCGATCTGCGGGTGCAAGGCTTCGGCGACAGGCTGCAATACATTTTCACCGTCGCTTAGTGCCAATGCGTGTCGGTCAAGGCACACGCAATCACGCTTGAGCGACGTCTGCGCAAAAATGCTCGGTGTCGGCACGTGGACATCGGGCATTGCGAGCAAAATCTGCGCCGCAGGTAGGGAGACGGACGAGAGCTTTTCGCCGATGCCACGCGCAATCGCGGCGCGACCGAATATAAAAAAGGGCACATCTGCCCCGAGCGCGAGGCCGATTTCCATCAGCGTTGCGCGATTTAATTTCAGCTGCCAAAGCTGATTGAGCGCCAGCAACACCGTGGCTGCGTCGGAGCTCCCTCCGCCAAGCCCCGCGCCCATCGGAATACGCTTTTCGATTTCGATTTCCACGCCAAAACGGCATTGGGAATAGGCCTGCAGCGCGCGCGCTGCACGCACACACAAATCAGACTCCACCGCAACCCCAGGCGTGGGCGCGCGCATCACGATCTGCCCGTCGTCGCGCTTGGTCAGCGTCAACGTATCCCCGAATGCAACCAAGGCCATCGCAGATTCAAGCAAGTGATAGCCATCGCTACGTCGGCCAACAATATGTAAAAAGAGATTAACCTTTGCGGGCGCGGGGACGACTAAAACGTGTGCCATGCGTCTATGATCAAAATTAGACTGACGTCTTCGCGCTGCCAGCGCATCCGTGTTGGTCGGGCATTGCTATCACGCTGCATGACTTGCACCCGCCATCCATCTTGGGCAAATTCATCGTTGGTTTGCATCGCGAATTCTGCCGCAGGCGACGGCAGCCCACGAATCCAATACGGCGCAGCATCGAAGGGCAGCCCGACGCCGATTGCGCGTAATGTCAGATTTCGCCACGTATTGGCCTCAAAAATCTGCCCATCTGCGAGCTGCGCGCGGGTGATGCCTTCCGCGCGCTCAAAGCGGGCGAAATCTTGCCCGCTGATTGATAGCGCAACGGTTTCAAGCGCGGACCGATAATCCCATTCAACCGCGCCGATAAATCGCTCTGCTTTCCACGCAATTGAAATGCGACCGGAGAGCGCAAATGGCGCTGGGAGTGCGGGCGGCGCGGCCAAAGGCGATAAACCCTGCGGCGCGGTGATTGCGCATCCCGCGATGGCGGCAATGCAAAGGGTGAGCCCAGCGGCGGTAAGACGACGCCTACCAAGACTCATTGCGCAAAAAAGCGTTTCAGCGCCTCTTGCGCGAGATTGGCATTGCTCCCATCGCTGGGAAATTTTTGCAACACTTCACGGGCATCGTCGCGCCGATTTTGCGCAATCAAGACTTCTGCCAAATGCGCCGCGACTTCGCCATCGGCAAACTTCGCGTAGGCTTTGCGCAACCATTGCTCGCTCTCAACGAGCTTACCCTCACGGAAATAAACCCACGCGACCGAATCCATAATCGCGGCATCCTCTGGCGCGAGCGCAATGGCCCGATCGATGAAACCCCGCGCTTCGGCAATCTTAATATTGCGCTCGGCAAACGAAAACGCGAGCGCATTGAGCGCTTGCGCATTATCTGGCTTAATCGCGATCACGCTGCGGAATCGTCGCTCCATTTCATCAAAGCGCTTCATCCGGTCGGCAATCATTGCGCTATCGTAAAGCAAATCAGTCTGCGTTGGCGTACGCGCGAGCGCATCATCAAGCACCTTCAGCGCGGCGTCTAAACGCCCTGCCTCGCGCAACCAACCGGCATGGGATTGAATAATCGCGATCCCGACATCGGCATTTTCGTCATCGCCGAGTTGGTTATCTAAATATGCGCGTGCCTCATCAATTTTGCCTAGCTTTGCGAGCGCATTTGCGCTGCGCCACTGCGCTTCTTTCCACGTCGCGGCGTCACGCTCAACACCGTCCCACTGCGTGATCGCATCGGCGTAGCGTTTCACCGCTTCTAGCGCCTGCCCTTTATAAAAACGCACAACACTTTGGTTGGCAAACGCATTGCCATCCAGCGATTCCAGCTCGGTAAGCGCCTGCTCAGGTGTTTTTAAGCGCAGCGCAAGGAGCGCCGCGGCAAATGTAGCCTCCGCTTTTGCCCGCTCATCGCTTTCGTCCGCGACGATCAAAAATTGTGTGCGCGCCGCGTCGTATTCCTTGGCATCGGCGAGCTTCTGCGCCAAAAATGCACGCACTTCTTTGCCTTTTGGATTGCGCCGCAGGTAGTCTTCTGCAAATGCGCGGGCAGCTTTAGGATCGTCCCGCCCTATCACCTCTGCTTGCATCGCGGCAGCGGGCGCGAAATTTGGATCAAGCGCGAGCGCGCGCGCGGTTGCTCCAAAAACCGCCGACAAGTCTTGCTTTTGGGTTGGCACGCGCGTACCGGGAATGCTGGGCGGAATCGAGGCCGCAAATTCAGTCATCGCCAACCCAAAATACGCGGCAGCGGTTTTCTCTTTCGCACTCAATGCCCGCATCACCGAGACGGCTTGCGTGCTCGGCTGCGAGCGAATCAATGAGCGTGCGAGATCAACAATCGCTTTGCTGCGCGCTTCCGGCTCGCGGGGCAAAGTGCTCATCAAGCCTTCGAGTGCACGGGTGAGATCGCCATCGGCTAATGCTAACGCGGAGGAGACTTCGCGCGCGCGCGTGCTCGTCTCATCAAGCTCGGCCCAGCGCTTGGCCATTTCGCGGGCCAACGGCAAATTATCTGACGACGCCGCAAGCTCAGAAGCGCGCTGCGCCGCTGCGGGATCATCGCTTGCGCGCGCGATCACGGCATAGCGCTGGGCAGCCTCAACACGCAAGCCCTGGGCTGCCAAAATCTCGGCTTCCAGCGCGACTTTAAAGAGATCAGCCAGCACCGCGCGGCGCAGAAATAGCGGCGAATTTTCACGCAGCGCGCGCGGACCAAGCTGGCTTAGTCGCGACAACTCCACAGATTGCGTCGTCGTCGCTGCGGGCGGAAGCACGCTCGTTTGCGCATAAGGAAGCGAAGGCAGCGCGAAAGACAAGGCCAGCGCTGCAAATAATACGTTTGGTTTCATAGCCGCAAGGATACACTTTTACTTATGACAGCATGCACGCAAATTGGTTGCCTCAATATCGCAAACGGCAATGCCTGAGCTGCCGGAAGTCGAAACCGTGCGCCGCGGGCTCGCACAATCGCTCGTTGGCAAAACGCTCGCACGTGTTGAAATTCACGAGCCACGCCTGCGTTGGCCTGTACCTGCGGCGCAGAAAAGCGACTTAGAAGGCGCCACACTGCACGAAATTACCCGTCGTAGCAAGTATTTGCTCTTTCAATTCGATCGGGGCGTCTTACTTGCGCATTTGGGCATGACCGGCAGCTTTGGCGTCCACGCCGCCGCTGCACCCCCGCGCCGCGCCCACGATCATATCGAGTGGATTTTTTCAGATGCCACGCTAGTTCGCTACAACGACCCGCGCCGATTTGGCTCGATGCATTGGCTCGGGCATGATTCCCATCCACTCTTGGCTAAGCTTGGGCCCGAGCCACTGACCCCTGATTTCGATGGCGGGCATCTTTATGCCGCGCTGCGCACCCGCACCGCGCCGATTAAATCAGCCATTATGGACAACGCGGTGGTCGTCGGTGTCGGTAATATTTATGCCAACGAAACGCTTTTTCGCGCCGGCATTCACCCGAATCGCGCGGCCAAGCGCGTTGGTCTCACGCGCTGCAATGTGCTCGCCGCCGAGATAAAGGCAACCCTCACCGAAGCCATTGCGGCCGGCGGCTCAACGCTTCGCGATTTCGTCAACAGTGCGGGCGAACCGGGCTACTTCCAGCAGTCTTATTTTGTCTATGCGCGCGAAGGCGAGCCCTGCAAAATCTGCGCCGCAGGTATTCGACTCATGCGCCATAACGGGCGCGCCACTTTTTACTGCGCGAAATGTCAAAAATAGAAAACCCTTGCTACGCAATTTTGGGCGGTACGTTCGATCCCATTCACAACGGTCATCTGCGCGTCGCCGAAGAAGTCGCCGATGCCTTGCGGCTTGATTACGTTACGCTCATCCCTTCGGGCACGCCACCCCATCGCGCACCGCCCATGTTCTCCGCGCAGCAGCGCTTGGCAATGTGCAGGCTCGCCGCGCAAGATAATCCACGCTTGCGGGTGGATGAGCGCGAAGTCATGAAAAACACGTCGAGCTACACCGTTGAAACGCTTGAAACCATTCGCCAAACACAGCCCAAATTGCTCAAATCTGCGCCGCAGGTATTGCCCTCGCCTGTACCCGTTTTGATCCTAGGCGCTGACGCATTTTTAGGTTTACCGAAATGGCACCGCTGGTTAGATATTTTTGAGCTTGCCCACATTGCACTGGTCAGCCGGCCTGGCTTTGACGTGCAATCGCAGCTGCCAGAAGCGCTAAACGAAATCTTCGCTGCGCGTTACGTTTCAAACGATATCTGCGGCGCAATTCGCAACGCGCATACCGGAATTATCGTGCCCGTAACGGTGACCGCGTTAGATATCTCAGCGACCAAGATTCGCGCGCTCTGCGCAGCCGATAAAAGCGTGCGCTGCTTGGTGCCAGACGCAGTACGCGCATACTTATCAACGATTGTCATTTAATCCAGCTCGCCTAAGCTGCTTAATTTCTAGCGGGCTTTTTTTCGAGTACCGTAACAAAATTATTGGTGACTAGCAAGCCTCGCGCCTTCCGCCATTGCCACAAATTTCGCATACACAATATCAGCGTCTACCACCCCGAATCCAGCGAACGTGCCAAACCCGCAATCGGTGCCTGCAATTACGCGCGCTTGTCCCACCACGCCTACAAAGCGCCTGAGACGCTGAGCAACCAAGCGCGGGTGCTCAATAAAATTGGTGGTGGAATCGATCACGCCGGGGATCAAGATTTTGTCGTCAGGAATGATGTGTTTATGGTCGCGTACATCTTCCCATTCGTGGGCATGGCGCGGATTGCTGGTTTCAAATAAGAGCGCTTGGGGCTTGGCTTGCATCACGATGGGCAAGATTTTTACTAAATCAATATCGTGATGATGCGGGCCTTCGTAATTGCCCCAGCACACATGCATGCGCACGCGATCGGCGGGAATACCGTTTAGCGCAGCGTTGAGCGCCTCGACGTGTTGCGCAATGCGCCGCAGGTAGGCCTCATCACCGAGCTCGCGGTACATCATGTGTTTGCCGAGCCCTAAATCGGGCGAATCCAACTGCAATATGAGCCCTGCATCCACAATCGCTTTGTATTCGTACGCCATCGCCTGCGAGAGCGCTTCGAGATAAGCATCATCGTTTGCGTAATGTTTGTTCGGCTGGAACAATGAAATGACGCCAGGCGACGCGGCATTCATGAAGCCTTCTTTTGCGCCATGTTTAGCAATCGCGGCCTTCAAATGCGCGATATCATCTTCGAGCGGCTGCAAGGTTTTAACCGCGATCGGGCCTACGCAACATGGACGGCGATACGTGGGCGTTCCGCCGCCTTTTGAGAGCTTTTCAAGGAAGCCAGGGAATTCCAATAAATCTCCGGGCGCACGGCGTGGGCTATCGCCATCAAATCCGGTGAAGCGATCTTTGATATACGTGGCGTAGCTAATTTTGCTCATCTCACCATCGCAGACGATATCGATGCCAGATTGCACTTGCCGTGCCACGCAAACATCTACCGCTTCGGACATGCTCTGCTTAAACGCTACGGTATCAACGGCTTCGCCACGCTCTTGGGCAAAAATAAAATCGACGACCTCCTGCGTGCGCGGCAGTGAGCCCACATGTGTGGTGAGAATGCGCTCTTTGGAATTGAGCATCGAAAAGCTCCTACAGTCTAATTTTTATGAAAGCATTGAAGGCGGCAATATCGATGCCCGCGCCATGAGCCCGCTTGCGTCGAGCGTGCAGTCGTTTTGAAATGCCGCAGCAATCGTTGGCGCATCAAAAATTGCCTGCTTGCGGGAATCACCGGCGATGACAATGACCGCTTCGCATGGCACATTGCCGCGATTGGCGAATGCACGCACAGTATGTGCAGGAATTGAAAAAATATCCCATTCGTTGAGCGTGGTTATGAGTACCTGCGGCGCAGAATTGACCTCTATATCGAGCTGCCCCGCCTGACAAATCACCACCATTTTTTCTGATAACGTAAACGATGCACTGCCACCACCCACGGGCACGTGCATCCACTCAACAGAAAAGCCAAGCGCCTCGCTTATTGTCGGTACGTGCCCGCGATATTGAGAGATTCCGTAGCCAATGGCTGGAGCTATCTCCCAATCATTACCTGCGGCGCAATCAAGTGTTGCAGGCTTGAAATCACGCGCAGATCGGGTGACCACGCGCGCGCGCATTTCGGCAACCGTCCAGCGCTTAAGCGTAGCCAGCTCGCTTTCGGGCAGCAAAGGCATCAAGTCTTCCGCAGCAGGAGATTGCCCAGTCGCCCCCATGTCAATGACGGTATTTTCTTTGCTTAACCAAAGCCCCGTATCCTGCGCACGCTTCAATACTTCCGGGCTCCAGATGATGCCACCAGTATCGTCACCGCCGAGCACGGTCATGAGAAATCCATATTCATTTGAGAGCGCGCTGAAGCCACGAAAAATCCAAGTCGGCATACACGCGATATCGCCAGGCTCGATTACAAACTCGCCATCATCGCCCTTTGCGCCCCAACGTAAAAGATAGCGCCCGCTCGTATTGATGAAGACTTCAGTTGTGAAGTGTAAATGCAAATTATTGGTGATGCCCGGATGCATACCTGCTGCGCCGATGTTGAAACCATGCGGCTCACGCAGATTAATGACTTGCGCCGGGTTTTGCGTTACGCCCGGCCCGATTATCGAAAAATTCTCTTTCGGCATCGAGCCGGGAATACGGCAGTCAATGAAGGCATCGGTGCAGGGCACGTAATCGGTGCGCTTCAAGTGGCGGCGCGCACATTCCTCGGGGCTTAGCGTTATCGTTGCTGTCATCGCGTTATCCTTTTACGGCACCTTGCGTGAGCCCGGAGACCAAATATTTCTGAAAAATCACCACTAAAATTATGATGGGAATTGTGATCGAAACCGCACCCGCAATGCCCTGCATCAATAGTGCCTCGCTCTCGGCCGTAATCGCATTTGCAATCGCCGCGGGCATTGTGGCTTGATCGGTATTGGTGAGCGCTGAGGAGAGCAAGAAATCGTTGTACGCTAACAAAAACGAGAACAAGCCTGTGGTGATCACTCCGGGCCACATGATGGGAATAATGATCCGGCGAAAGGCTTGCAAGCGCGTGCATCCATCCACGAGCGCAGCTTCATCAAGCTCTTGTGGAATATTGGCGAAGAAAGCGCGCAGCATCCAAATCGTAAACGGTTGGTTGATCGCGACCAAAACAAAAATTAACGTAAGCGTGGTGTTGCGCACGCCCAGTGAATCAAAAATGGTGAAGAATGCAGGCAGTAGCGTCGAGTGCGGCAAGCAACGAAAGATGAGGGCGATCATCAACATCCAAAATCCGATACGGCCTTTGTAGCGTGAGAGCGCGTAGCCCGCAAGGCAACCTACGGTGAGCGATATCGTGACTGTGCCAACCGTAACGATTACAGTGTTAAAGAAATTTCTATAGAAACCACGATCAATCCACAGCGCACTGTAGTGCTCGAGGGTAAATGGGGCGACCCACTTTATCGGAATTGAAAACGCGTCAACATATTGGCGCACAGAAATAATGGCCGTCCACACCACGGGCAAGCTAGCGAGCACTACCCAGATCGTGAGCACGACGTACGCGAGCCAAGAAAGTGAACGCGCGCGGATCATGTGGGCTGATACTCCTTCCACGTTTTGCGCAGCAGCGGAATGAGAAGCACCGAGATACCAACGATGGTCAACACGGCAGCCGCGCTTGCTTTTGAAGGGTTATCTTCGTTCATCAAAACATGGTAAGTTAGATATTGCACACTTTTAGTGAAAGTGCCTTGTGTAAGCACGGCCACTGGCTCAAATACACGATAGGCATCCATCACATGTATGAGGGTGATGAATGCGATCAAGGGCATGAGGTGCGGAATCGTGACGTAGCGCAAGATTTGCCAACGGTTTGCACCATCGAGATGCGCCGCTTCAACGGCCTCACTCGGCAACGATTGCAGCCCTGCATACAGCACAATAAAAGCGAAGGGAACGACATGCCACACGCCGTAAAGCACGATGAGCAACCGCGCGCTCCACGCCTCGGCCATCCAGAAAATATTTACGTTAATAAACGTCAGTAAATACGGAATCAGCCCGTTGTCTTTAAACAACCACTTGATCGCCAACGCGCCGACCACGGGCGTAATGACGAAAGGGAGCAAGCTTGCGGCAATCCAAAACGATTTCAAGCGCTCTACGCTCGCGTTCACGCACAGCGCGAGCAAAAGTCCAAGCGCCAATACGAACGGCGTGGTGACGATGACATAGAAGAGCGTGAATTCCATTGCACCCCAAAACTCCATCGCTTGAATATCGCGCCAATTACCTGAAGAAATAGCCTTACCCAAGCGTTCGGTGTCGAGTAGCTTTGCGTAGTGCGAGAGCGATGGCGGCGCGCAGATCGTCAGCGCTTTGCCGTCGCTCCCGATTTTTGCCTTTATCGTTTTTGTTTCTTGCACGCCAAATGGCGTTTGCTCTTTCACCACCACTTCTTGCATGTCTAAGTTGCAGTGCTGTGTTGATAAGTAAAACGTGATCAATAACGGCGCGAGCAACAACCCGAGCAGCAAGCCCAACGATGGAGAAATGAACGAAAGAAAGGTGGAAAATCGCATTAAATTATCAAATACCTGCGGCGCAGATTGGACCTTTTTTCAAGGTTATTTGAGAAATCCTTTCTCTTTAGCAGCGCTGCTATAGGCTGCTGCTGCACTTTCAAGCGCTTTTTGCATCGATATACGCCCGGTGAGCGCATCGGGGATCACTTTGCCGAGCTCGGCGTGCGCGAGATTGAAAAAAGGCTCGGTTGGCCAAATGGGCGCGCCTGCTTTTCCCGAAGCCGATACAGCACTTCCAAATCTGCCGGGCTTATAAACAGAGCGAATCCACACCGCGATGTCGTTGCCTTTCATCGTGGTTTCTTCGTCTAGCGCTTCCATTATCACTTGGAAAATTGCATCGGCGTTGCCACCGTGATTTTTGGGAATCACCACGCCATCCCACCACAAATGGCTCGCTGGCTTCGCGCCTGCTTTCGCCGCCGGTGCCACAGCAAATTCCATTTTGCCTACGACTTTTGAAGCTGCCGGATCGTCCATCCGCGCCGCACGCGAAGCCCAAAGCACTCCCATCGCCGCCCGCCCTTGCTGAAATTGGTTCATCACATCATCGGAATTTGAGGCGAAGGCATTCGGGGTCATGTACGGCATCATGGTTTTCATGAGCGTAAGCGTTTGCAAAGCGATCGCATCGTTAAATGCGGGCTGCGCAGTGCCCGCTTTGAAGAAGCTGCCGCCAAGTGAGCGATAGATATTGGTGAATTCTGTTGCCACATCAAAGCCTTGCGCAAAGGTTTGTGCAATGGGGAATTCAATGCTTGGTTCCTTGGCTTTAAGCGCGGTGGCCGCTTGCACCATTTCTGGATAGTTTGTAGGCACTTTGATGCCGTGTTTTTCGAACAAGTCTTTGCGGTAGTAAAGATTTTGCGCATTCGACATAAACGCAATCGCCATGACTTCGCCGTTCGCTTTCACCAGCATGTTATCTTCAAGCTTATATTTTGATTTGTATTTTTCAACCAACTGCGTGAGCGGCAGCAATTGATTTTTGCTCTGCAAATTCGCGTACACGCCCATCGCCACCACGGCTGCATCGAAGGGCGATTTACCGTTTGACGAAAATGCAGTTTCGATCTCGGTGCGCGCCTGTGGCGTCATCTTAAATTGCACTTTAAGACCTGGCACCGAGCACGATTCCATTTCTTTAGCGATGTGTTGCAACACGGGAAAGGCGTTGCCAATGATGTTGATTTCGCCCTTGGCTTCAATGGCGCCACACTTGGCAAACGCTGCCGCGCTCCATAAACCTGCGGCGCAGATTAGGAGTGCACCGCATGAATTGAGTTTGCTTTTTTTAGACTGCGCGTTCATCTGCCTCTGCTCCATAATTTTTTGATGAGATCACTTACGCGCTGAGCAACTGCATCGCCAACGCAACTTCATCCACCAGCACCCACTCGCGCAAGATGCGTCCATCTCGCCATTGCGCGTGTGAGATGCCCATGATTTCCACTGACCTACCCGCAGTGCCCAGCGTATCATTGCCAGTAGATAGAGCGTTAACGCGCCAACGCATCGCTACGCGCACTTCCCCGGCTGCGGTAATTTCTTCAATTAAATGTTCCACTTCAAAATGAGCGCTGGAGAAGCGCTGCGTCAATTCATTCCAAAACGAAACCAATTCGCTCACCCCGTAGCGGTGGGTTTCCGCAGGTGTGATTGCGTGCACCGCTTCATCAAACACCGCGCCGCAAGTTTGTGCAATATCTCCATTCCAGATCGCCGAGTAGGCGTGCGAATAGGCGCGTGCGAATTCGTCTTGCGATACTTGCGGCGTAAACGGAGCAGGCGCAGCGGGCGCTTTGGGTTTGGAGAAGCGTCCGTTTGTTTTTTCAAGCCAACAACGCGCGAGCTCGTTTACCGGAATGCCGATCGCCTTGGCAATTGCGGATTGATCGCGCACCAGCCATTCATGAGCGATCCGATTGTTGATGCACCAGCAATCGGCAATGGTGCGAACGTGAACGCGCTTTCCCGTTGCGGGGCCAAACGCGCCATCACCCAAGTGGGTCATTGGTGAAATGATGCGGTGCGAAGAGTAATAGCCCCGTTCGGGCGTGCCCCAACCGATGACATCTTCGCAAAGCAATCGCCGATCAGGAAAAGCCACGAGCGTGGCCCGCGTTCCCGTTACGACATCTTCGATTGAGGTAGTGACGCCCGTAGGGGTTTCGACGACACACGGATCGGTGTAGTAACGGTAAATATCGTCGATCCGACGTTGCTCCCAGATGCGATCAGTAATCACGCGGATATAGTGATCGAGACTCTTAAACTCCACATCGAAATTAGTGAATGCAATCACGCACGCACCCGTTTCGCCACAGACGCACGCGCAATAAGCGTGCAGGCGACGACAACATTGCGGCTCACGCCCTCGCCCGGTGCGGCAGGTGTCATCAGCAGTTCAACCGTAGCCCGCACCATTTTCTCCACCGATTGCGCCACCGTGGTGAGTTGGTAGGCGAGCCACGCCGACTGCGGTACGTCGTCGTAGCCAACCACCGAGACGTCCTCCGGGACGCGCAGGTGAAGGGTATAGCGCAGCGTATCAATCACAGCGAACGCCATGTGGTCGCTCGCGACCACAATCGCGTCAGGCTTTTTGGCCTCGCCCATGAGTTTTACAACGGCGGCACTTGCCTGCGCTTGCTCGTAGTTGCCGTTGGCCTTGGCAAAAAGCACCATACCGCCCGTTACGAGGGCTTCGCGCAGCCCATGCTCGCGATCCCGATTGGTTGATGAATCTTCGCGGCCCGAAATGTAGGCAATGCGCTGATGTCCCGAGGCGATTAACGTCTCGCCTACGAGTTGACCCGCGCGCCGATTGTCGCTGGTTACACTATCGGTGCTCGTGCCATCGGTAGCCCGGTTAAACATCACAACGGGTATGCCCATATCGGCGCACTGTTTGGCAAGCTTAGAGGCGAGCGTAGCCGAGGCGATAACCACGCCATCAAGTTGATAAGAGAGGATTTCGTTGAACGCAGAATCGGAATCTTGCTTGTCGGCCAAAAAAAGCATGGTGTGTTTGCCTTGCAACTGCAACGCACGGGAAAGTTGCTCGACCACCACGGGATAAAGCTGATTTTCAAAGGTAGACAACACGATACCGATGATGTTGGATTGGCGGGTGGAAAGCGTACGCGCAATCGCGTTTGGACGATAGGAGAGCTCTCGGGCTGCTCGCATCACTTTTTTGCGCGTTTCATCCGACACCGAAGTGCCAACAGAAAAGGTGCGGCTTACCGCCGATTGGGAAACTCCAGCGCGCGCCGCCACGTCAATTGAAGTGACTGCGCGTTTGGTCGAGTCTGCGGCTGTGGCGACTTTATCTGCCATCGGGCGCGTCATTGTGCGGTCCACCCTGCATCCACCACGAGCGCTGCGCCGGTCATGAGACTGCTTGCGTTGCTCGCTAAAAATAGTAACGGACCGTCTAGCTCCTCGAGCCGCCCCACCCGGCATAACGCAGTGCGCTTCACAACAAATTCTAAAAACGCAGGGTCTTCCAACATCGGTTTGGTGAGCGGTGTTTCGATAAACGTGGGGCAGAGGGAATTGACCCGAATATTGTGTTCCCCGACTTCCCAAGCCAGGGCTTTAGTGAACCCTTCCATCGCGTGTTTGCTCGCGCAATACACCGTTCGTTGAGGCGAACCAACGTGCCCCATTTGCGAGGAAACATTGATAATCGAGCCACCCCGTTTCGCAGCGATCATGCCGCGCACCACATCGCGGGCGACGCGGATCGCTGCGTTGACGTTCAGATTCAACACATATTCCATCGACGCATCCGTGGTATCAACCAGCAGCTTAGGCTGGTTGGTGCCTGCGTTGTTAATCAGTACATCGAACGAATCTTGCTGGTCGACAAATGCGCGAAAACCTGTTGCGTTGGTCACGTCAATTGCATGCGCGGTTGCGAGCCCGCCCTGATCGCTAATTTCGTTTGCTACAAGGCTAATCTGCTCGGTTGAACGCGCGATTAACGTCACGTGCGCTCCAGCACCTGCCAGCACACGCGCGGCTTGCGCGCCCAATCCGCGACCAGCGCCCGTAATTAATGCGCGCTTACCCGCAAGAGAGAATAGATTCTGCGTTGCAGCGGTTTGCATTTGGCTAGGCAGAGACCGGCGCGTACCACGCTACATCGCGCTTGCCATATTTGCGTACACGCAAATTTGCTTGCTCCCCGTGGCCAGCAAAATTTTCCATGTGACATAAACGGGAACACACCGCACCAATTTCAGCGGAAGCGGCATCGGTCAACACGCGTTGATAGGTGCAGGTCTTGAGAAATTTACCCACCCACAAACCACCGGTGTAGCGGGCATTTTTATTAGTAGGTAACGTATGATTCGTACCGATAACTTTATCGCCAAAGCTCACGTTCGTGCGTGGCCCTAAAAAGAGCGCGCCATAGTTGGTCATGTTGTTCAAAAAGTAATCGGGATCTTGCGTCATCACTTGTACATGCTCGCTGGCGATTTCATCGGCGACGGTCACCATTTCTTCGTAGCTATCGCACACGATCACCTCACCGTGATCCCGCCACGATAATGCCGCGATGTGTGCTGTGGGTAAGATCGCTAACTGCCGCTCCACTTCCAGCATCGTTGCTTTCGCTAGGGCATCCGAGTTGGTCAGCAAAATCGCGGGGGACGTCGGGCCATGTTCGGCTTGGCCGAGCAAATCCACTGCGCACATTTCAGCGTCTACGCTTTCATCGGCGATGATGAGCGTCTCGGTTGGTCCGGCGAATAGATCGATGCCGACGCGGCCATAAAGCTGGCGCTTTGCCTCGGCCACATACATATTGCCAGGGCCTACGAGCATATCCACGGCCTGAATTGTTTCGGTACCTATTGCCATCGCGGCAACAGCTTGAATGCCGCCCAACACCAAGATTTGATCGGCGCCTGCGAAATGCATCGCCGCCACGATTGCCGGGTGCGGTGCACCTTGAAACGGCGGCGCAGTCGACACCACATGCGGCACACCCGCGACCTTAGCGGTCAACACGCTCATATGCGCTGATGCGATCAAGGCATACTTTCCGCCCGGAACGTAACAGCCCGCGGCGTTCACTGGAATATGCTTGTGACCGAGAATAACGCCAGGCAATGTTTCAACTTCAACATCGCGCATGCTTTCGCGCTGAATCCGCGCGAAATTGCGAATTTGGGTTTGCGCAAATTTAATATCTTCAATTTCGCGCGGGCTCAGTGCTTTAACCGCTTTCTCAATCGCGTCGGCGCTCAACACAAACGATTCGGGCTGCCATTGATCGAATTGCTTTGAGTAATCGCGTACGGCCGCATCACCGCGTTTTGAGATATCGGCAATGATGTTTTCGACCGTCGCCCGAACTTTGGCGTCCGCTTGGGCAATTTCACCGGCGTCTTTGCCGCGCTTCAAATATTTAGCCATCTTGATTGCCTCTTTTACTTACATCCCTAACCCAGAATTTAGCATACGTATGCAAAAAAAGTGCATAAAAAGCGTCAAAACTGCACCGCAGGTATAGTCGTTTTCAGAGCGATGTGATGAAGAAAGCGCGATTTACGCTTCGCAACTACCTCGCACCGAGAACATCCACGCCCATTTGCGAAAGCAGCTCGAGCTGATCGATCATCACCCAATTTTCGCGCAGCAACGCATCGTCCCTTCGCCAAAGATCCATCACACGCATGCTAATGCGGTCATTGGTTGCTGCTGCGCCGAGCCAAGGCGCTCGATGGGTTGCGCGCACCGACGGCCAGCCGGTTGATGCAACGAACATTCCGTCACCAATCCGGCACTTATGATCCCCACCAACGCGATCCGGGAACGCATCGAGAAACGCCCGTTGATGTACATCTTGAAAACCTTTGAGCGCCCGACTCGTGCCAATACCACCAGGCCCGTACCACATCATTTCTGGATGCCAGAAGCGCTCCATTGCCATGCTTTCCAACGTTTTCTGATCATAAGACATTAGGCCTGCAATCATCGCCTCGACGAGCCTCAGGCTTTTCAGCGCGTCAGCTTCATGGCGCTGCGCCACGCTCATGCCCAAGCCATTTGGCGGTGCCGGCACGCGATCAGTGAGCCCGCGCGGAGACTTGAGGTTACGTGGAAAGCACTTGGCTTGACGCATCAGATCGAGCAAATCAACGATCAAAAATATTTCAACAACCTTGCCTTCATGCCACCGCATGTATTCGCCAAATCGCAGCGAAACTGCGCCGCAGGTATTGGCGATACCAAGCCATGGTTTAGCAAACGTGCCGACCCAATGCCCGTAAGCAACCGTCCAATCGGCTTCTTTAAAGTGGCCACTCAAAATCGTATCGTCGCAGCGCTCTAGATCAGGGAATGACGTCCACATCGGATGCAACACCGTCTCCAACACCGCCTGTTTACCGCGCACGGTATTCACCGGATGAAACGCATTCAGAACTACATCATCCGCAAAGCAATCAGCAAATGCTGCGGCGCGCGCTGGTGGTGGCGCGGCCATTACCTTGGCAAGGTGGGCGTGAAAGTTGAGCTTGAGATTATGTAAATTCATTTCAAAACTTAAAAAAAGGCTGCCCGCAAATGCATGGCAGCCCCTCGTGAACACAAAACATTACATCCGGTACGCGACTTTAAGACCAAACATGCGCGGCGGTGCATAGCTTACTTGCAACGCTCCGCCCCCACCCCACACAAAGCGGTTCACGGTGGATTCGTCGGTAATGTTATCCACAAACGCTTGCGCTTGGAAGCGCTCGGTAACCTGCCAATTGAGTTTCAGATCGAGTTTGGTGTACGAACCTTGCTTTTCGATTTCGGCATTGGTAGGCTGGCCGTAATAGCCACTGGAATAGGTGGCAATCACTAACGGCGTAATCACACCAAGGCTACCCACCGGAATTTCATGAGAGAACGAGACAGAGGCTTGCATTTTTTGCGCGTACGGCAAACGATTGCCTGTTAAATCACAGCCGTAAGCTGCACCAGGTTGGCCTGTGCCGCCCGTGCCTGCAACGAGACCACAGTTATAGCCCGGCGCGAACACGCGGCGCTGACCGATCGGCGCAATCGTTACGCCGTTTACAACCGTTGCGGTTGTTTGTGCGGGGTCGGCTACCAAAATGGACGTACCGAACGGTAGCGCCACATCAGGGAAGCTTGTGTACTTTGCATCAAGTAGCGATAGGTTACCGGATAACGTGGTTTGCTTGCTCGCTCGCCATGTTGCTTCGAGCTCAATGCCTTTTGCACGCGCTTTAGCGGCATTAAAAATCGTCGAAATCGTCGTCGAGCCTACCGGAACTTGCCGCTGCTCTTGGAGATCGGTGTAGTCGTTTTGGAAAGCCGCGATGTTGAGCTGCAACGTATCGCGCAAGAAACGATTCTTCGAACCAATTTCAATCGCTTTCACGCCCTCTGGCTTAAACGTCCGC
Organism: Betaproteobacteria bacterium; assembly: GCA_031430575.1. Taxonomy (GTDB): domain Bacteria; phylum Pseudomonadota; class Gammaproteobacteria; order Burkholderiales; family Casimicrobiaceae; genus JANMDS01. Next base: position 36,273 of record JANPBT010000023.1, read on the forward strand.
ACGGCATCCAATGCTTGCCCGGAGTTAAATCCGCCGGAGCGAAAGCCGGTTGAGTAAGCGGCGTATATGAGTTGGTTGCGATTAAGCGCGTAGTCGCCAGCGAGCCGGAAGGTGGTTTTGGAGAACGTCGCGTCGTTATACGTTCCGCCGTAGAGAATCGCGTTGTTCGGGCCGCCGCAGTTAAAGCCCGCGCCTTGCACAATCGCCCCACCGTTAAGACCAGAAATCGCCGTGGCTGCGCAGTTATTGACCCCTGCCGTACCAAATGCGGATGCATTTGGCGAAGCGGTATCAAGCGTAATCAAACGGGCATCAGGTTGCTGAATGCCAATAATCGCGCCACCCGTAGAAAGCGCGGTGGGCAACACGGAGTTAGCATTGGCGAAACGAAACGATTTTTTATCTTCCGTGTAGCGCGCGCCAGCGGTAAGCGTGAAATCTGGCGTGACCTTAAATCCGAGCTGCGCGTAGGCTGCAGTTGACGTGGTTTCCGGGCGTTGCTCGTCAAAAAAGCCTGCGCCGTTTGCGGCTGCCGTGATGGGAGCAGCCACTGCGCTCGAACGGATCGTGCGCGGTAATTGCTGATTAATAAACGTGCCGCGTAACTTATCTTGGAAGTAATAGAGGCCACCAACGTAAGTGAGCGGGCCACTGCCTTCAGACAAAATTTGTAATTCCTGCGAAAGCGTTTTGGCAGCGGTATCTTGGTAATCAATCGCGATCGTCGATGCAGAAAAATCGCCGTCTGCCGAACGCTTCGCGCCGAAATCTGCGAAGCCCGTAATGGACTTCAAACTAAATGAGCCAAAGTTGTAGCTCATATCTAGCGAAGCATTTTTATCGCTCGAACGCAAAAAACTTTGGTAGTCCGTATCCACCTTATAGCCATTACCTGCAGCGTAGAGTGGCACACCTTGATCAAGCGTGGTACCAATTGCGGTTGCGCCGGTGCCCGCGCCTGCGCCTACTGTGCGCGTGCAGTCTGCTACGCCGTCCCGATTTCCAGCACGTACGTTTAAGACCACTTTCGTTGTGTTGAAAAGCTGCTGGCAACTCGCCGTGTCGTAATACGTACCAACTTGTTTGTATCCAAACGCTGAGCCTCCGTTACCGCGCTGCTCTGCGCTTTCTAGGCGTAGCGTGGCTTCGAAATTGTTATCGGGTTTAAATTTGAACGCAACCCGTCCCATCAAAATATCATTGTCAAACAGATCTGCCGATTTGTTGAAATCGTTTTTGACAAAGCCATCGGCCTTATCTGCCATGATCACGGCGCGCACACCAAAACCACTCGTGGCCGGCATATTAATCATGCCCTCAGCGCGCACTTTATTGAAGCTTCCAAACTGCAAACTACCGGCGAATTCCTGCGCTTTAAGATACGGCGAGCCGGTCGTGATTGCAATATTTCCGCCGAACGTATTGCGGCCGTACAACGTCCCTTGCGGGCCACGCTGAATCTCCACCCGCTCTAAATCGACAAAACTCGACATTGCTTGCTGCGCCCGCGAACGGTACACACCATCGACGAAGAAGCCGATCGTTGTATCGGCGTTCACCGCCACGTTTTCAGTGCGCACGCCGCGCATCGCAGGCCGTGCATCGGTGCCCGAGCGGCCCATCGTAAAGCCTGGCGCCAAGGCTTCCATTTGCGAAATATCATTGATACCGCGCTCACTCAATTTTTCAGCGTTAATCGCGGTCACCGAAACGCTAATTTTCTGCGCATCTTCGGCGCGCCGCTGCGTCGTAACGGTAATCGTCTCTAACTTTGCTGGCTCATCGCCAGCGGCGGGGGCAGTTTGCGCCGATGCCAACGCGGGGGCTAATGCGCCAACCGCGATCGCCAACCTTATCGCCTCAGCAAGGCGGTTTTGTTTTGCTTTCAACATGCTTCGTCTCCTCGGATGATCAACTGCACCAAAAATGCGCAAAAAGCTTGCATTCGTATGCAAAAAGATACTAACACGATCATTACCAAACAACAATACGAAAATTCAAAAGCGGAACACGCGGAATCGGCCACGATCAATTTTTGGCGCGCGACGCACGCGTTTTCGACGGCTATTGAGAATGCAAACGGGGAAATTTTTCTTGACAACGCGCGGTAAAAAACCCTAATCCCGCCTGTGCAGAAAGAACAGATACCGGTGTGAGTCTCGCTTGGGGCTTATTACGCGCCGCTGAAATTGACGTTAAACACGAAAAACTGCGCCGCAGGTATTCGCGTTTTTAAGCAAATACCTGCGGCGCAGTTTTGACCGTTTTGATCGAAATTAAGCGAGCTTTTTAAACCGCACGCGCTTGGGCTTTGCGCCTTCTTCGCCTAAACGTTTGCGTTTGTCGGCTTCGTATTCGTTGTAATTGCCGGAGAAGAAATTCCATTTTGAATCGCCCTCGCAAGCCAGAATATGGGTCGCGATGCGATCTAGGAACCAACGATCATGGGAAATGACGATGGCTGAGCCTGCGAATTCGAGCAAGGCATCTTCGAGGGCGCGTAAGGTTTCAACGTCGAGATCGTTCGAAGGCTCGTCCAATAAAAGCACGTTGCCGCCGGAAATAAGCGTGGCCGCCAAATGCAAGCGCCCGCGCTCGCCGCCGGAGAGTTGGCCGACGATTTTTTGCTGATCCGCGCCTTTGAAATTGAAGCGCCCGATGTAGGCGCGCGAGGGAATTTCATATTTACCGACGGTCAAAATATCGGCGCCACCAGAGATGGCTTCCCATACATTTTTGTCGTCCGGCAAGCCTTCGCGCGATTGATCAACGGAGGCGACTTGCACGGAATTACCGAGCACGACCGAGCCGCTATCGGGCTTTTCTTTGCCAGTGATGAGTTTGAAGAGCGTGGTTTTGCCCACACCATTGGGCCCGATCACGCCAACGATCGCGCCCGGCGGAATGATAAAGCTCAAATCATCGATCAACACCCTGTCGCCAAATGATTTGGTGACGTTATGAAACTCGATCACTTGATTGCCCAAGCGCTCGCCGGTGGGGATGTAGATCTCCAGCGTCTCGTTGCGCTTTTGATACTCAACGCTGGAAAGCTCTTCAAAGCGTGCGATCCGGGATTTGCTTTTCGCTTGCCGCCCTTTGGCATTTTGGCGAACCCACTCTAGCTCTTTATTCAGCGCTTTTTGGCGCGCTGATTCACTGGACTCTTCTTGCTTCAAGCGCTGCGATTTTTGGTCAAGCCAATCGGAGTAATTGCCTTTCCACGGGATACCGTGACCGCGATCAAGCTCCAAAATCCACTCCGCTGCGTTATCCAAGAAATAGCGATCATGGGTAACCGCGACCACAGTGCCTGAAAAGCGGGTTAAAAATTGCTCCAACCAATCAACGCTCTCGGCATCTAAATGGTTGGTTGGCTCATCGAGCAAAAGCATATCGGGCTTGGTCAAGAGCAAGCGGCAGAGGGCAACGCGGCGCTTTTCACCGCCGGATAAAAACTCGATCTTGGCGTCCCACGGCGGCAGCCGCAAAGCATCAGCCGCCACCTCCATTTGGATGTCGGCGTTGTGCCCGTCGCCCGCGGCAATGATCGCCTCCAGCTCGGCTTGCTCGGCGGCGAGTGCATCGAAATCAGCATCGGGCTCGGCGTACGCGGCGTAAACCTCATCTAAACGCTTGGTCGCGCCCGACATGCTGCTCAAGCCTTCTTCAACGGCTTCGCGCACGGTTTGCTCGGGATTCAAGCGCGGCTCTTGCTCTAAGTAGCCCACTTTGATGCCGGGTTGCGGGCGGGCCTCGCCAGTGAAATCTTTGTCGACCCCGGCCATGATGCGCAGCACGGTTGATTTGCCGGAGCCATTAATACCAAGCAGGCCAATTTTTGCGCCAGGGAAAAAAGAGAGCGAAATATTTTTAATGATTTCGCGCTTCGGGGGAACGGTCTTGGAGACACCGTTCATGGTGTAGATATATTGCATGGTGAGAAAAAGTCCTGAGCGGGGCGCACGCGACGCGTACGTTATCTGCGAATTCGATACATTTTAGATTCATTGACACGTTGCGTGATAAACATATAGGTTAGTCGTCCTTTTTTCTCACTTTTTTTGGATTGTTTCCCTATGAAAAAGCTATTCTCGTGCCTCGCACTCGCTGCAATCTGCGCCGCAGGTATCGTTAACGCGCAAAACGCGCTAGATGACGTGATGAAAAACAAAATCTTGCGCGTGGGCATCCCTACTGATTTCCCGCCGTATGGTTTCGTCACCACTGATCTCAAACCGCAAGGCTTGGATATTGATATGGCGAACTACATCGGTGAAAAAATGGGCGTGAAAACCGAGCTGGTGCCGGTGACTAGCGCCAACCGCATCCCGTATCTGCAAACCAAAAAAGCCGACATCGTAATCGCCACGCTCGGCAAAAACGCTGAGCGCGAAAAAGTGATCGATTTCGCTGCGGCCTATTCACCTTTTTATCAAGCGATCTTTGCGTCGAAAAAGCTTTCGATCAAATCTGCCGCTGATTTGACGGGCAAGACCATTGGCGTGACCCGTGGCGCAATAGAAGATATGGAGCTCACCAAAATCGCGCCTTCTGGCACCGATATCAAGCGCTTTGAAGATAACAACACGACGATTTCCGCTTTTGTCTCCGGGCAAACCGCTGTGGTCGCGACTGGCGCATCAGTGGCAGGCAACATGATGGCCAAAAACCCGACGCTCGATGCTGAATACAAATTTACGCTGAAAGATTCGCCCAATTTCATCGGCGTCGGCAAAGGCGAAGAAGCTTTGCGCGCGAAAGTAAACGCGATCATGGCCGCTGCCAAAGCCTCGGGCGACGTCGACAAGATGAGCATGAAATGGCTCGGACGGCCAGCGGGAGAATTGCCACAGTAATTACGGGTGATTTTTAAATACATCGCTATATCTTTTGATGCAATTTCGACGAAGTTTTAACGATTGCATTCAGATACCTGCGGCGCAGATTTCTGCAAATTTGCGCCGCAGGTATTACCTTTATATTAAATTGAGTTTCATTTCCGCACAACCCGCACCGACATGATCGCGCTCGACTTTCTCGCTGTAGTCGAACAATGGCCGCTCTTGGCCAAGGGCGTTGCCGTGACCGTCACGCTGACCGCTATCGCCGCCGTGCTTGGCGTTGGCTTAGGCGTGACGTGTGCGTGGGCGCGCGCGTATGGGTCGCGCTGGGCGAGCGCGATCGCCTCGACCTACGTCGAGATCATCCGCAACACGCCGTTTATCGTGCAGTTATTTTTTATCTTTTTCGGCTTGCCGAGCCTGGGCATCAAGCTCTCGCCGGAGCTGGCCTCGGTGATCGCGATGGTGATCAATTTGGGTGCGTACAGCACCGAGATTGTGCGCGCAGGCTTGGAAGCAACGCCAAAAGGCCAATGGGAAGCCGCGGCTGCGCTCGGCTTATCGCGAGCGCAGACGTTTCGCGATGTCGTGCTCATCCCGGCGCTGCAAAAAGTGTGGCCCGCGATGGTAAGTCAAATCATCATCGTGATGCTGGGCTCAGCGGTGTGCGGTCAGATTTCAACAGAGGAATTATCGTACGCGGCAAACTTGATCCAGAGCCGCAATTTCCGCGCTTTTGAAGCCTTTATCATCGCGACCTTAATCTACCTCGCGCTCTCCATGGCGCTGCGGCAATTGCTCAATTGGTTAGGCGGGCGATTTTTGTTTGGGCGCCGCTAATGGTTGATTTTTCAGTCTGGGATGTGGTGCGCAATCTGCTTTTAGCCGCGCGCTGGACGGTCGCGCTCTCGCTCATCGCGTTTGTCGGTGGAGGATTGGTTGGCCTCATTTTGCTTTGCGTGCGCATTGCAAAGCTCCCCGGGGCAGAGCGCTTGGTGGGCGCTTATGTGCAGATTTTTCAGGGCACGCCGCTACTCATGCAATTATTTCTGGCCTATTTTGGGCTTGCGCTTTTTGGCTGGAACATCTCGGCGTGGACGGCGGCGAGCGTCGCGCTTACGCTCTACGCCAGCGCTTTTTTGACCGAGATCTGGCGCGGCTGCGTGGCTGCGATTCCGCGCGGGCAGTGGGAAGCAGCGCAAAGTTTGGGGCTTCCTTTTCGCGATCAATTGCGGGACATCATCTTTCCGCAGGCACTCAAAATTGCCGTGCCGCCCACGGTGGGGTTTCTGGTGCAAGTGATCAAGGGCACGGCGCTGGCTTCGGTGATTGGTTTTGTTGAATTAACGAAAGCTGGCACGATGATTACTAACGCGACCTTCCGCCCATTCATTGTTTTCTCGTGTGTTGCGCTCATGTATTTCGCGCTCTGCTTCCCAATCTCCGCGTGGGCGCGTGCGCTCGAAAGAAAGCTCAATGTCCACCGCTAATTCGTTTATCGAAATCGTTGGCGTTCGCAAAAGTTTTGGCGATAATGAAGTGCTCAAAGGCATTGATTTATCGATCGCCAAAGGCGAAGTCATCGCGCTCATCGGCAAATCAGGCTCCGGAAAAAGCACACTCTTGCGCTGCATCAACGGGCTGGAAACCCACAACGCGGGCACGATTCACGTTGACGGCAAAGAAGTGCGCGCCAACGATGCTGCTGCGATTCGCGACCTTCGGCAATCGGTGGGGATGATTTTTCAAAATTTCAATTTATTCCCACACCTCACCGCCGCGAAAAACATTATGCTCGCGCCGATGCGGGTGAAAAAAACTGCGCCGCAGGTATTGGAAGCGCAGGCGAAAAAACTTTTGGAGCGCGTGGGTTTAGGCGAGAAATTTGATGCCTACCCCGATCAACTCTCTGGCGGGCAGCAGCAGCGCATCGCCATCGCCCGCGCATTGGCGATGGCGCCGCAAGTTTTATTGTGTGATGAAATTACCTCCGCGCTTGACCCTGAGCTGGTCGGCGAAGTGTTGCGGGTGGTGGAATCGCTCGCCAAAGATGGGATGACGCTGCTGATGGTGACCCACGAGATGGCCTTTGCTAAGCGCGTTGCCAACCGCGTGATTTTTATGCATGCCGGGCGGATTCACGAGCACGGCACGCCCGCGGAAATTTTCGGCTCGCCCAGAACTCCTGAGTTGCAGCAATTTTTGTCCGGCTTAGGCGATTGATGGTTCATTAATACCTGCGGCGCAGATTTGAGCAATTTCTAGCCAACAGTAAGCGCCTACTGTTTACAATAGTGTGGAATAACTTAATTCCACTTTCTGCCCACTATGTCGCTTTCCGGTCCTAACGCCTCCACCAAAGCTTTCGTACTTGTTGAGGCGCTGCCTTACATTCGGCGCTTTCACAACAAAACAATCGTCATCAAATACGGCGGTAACGCGATGACCGACGAGAAGTTGAAAAACGAATTCGCCCGCGACGTGGCAATGCTAAAGCTCGTCGGCATGAATCCTATCGTCGTCCACGGCGCGGGCCCACAGATTTCTGAGATGTTGAAAATGCAGGGGCTGGAAAGCAAATTCATCCAAGGCATGCGGGTCACCGATGCGCCGACGATGAAAACTGTAGAGATGGTGCTGGGCGAGCTTAATCAAGAAATCGTGGCACTTATTAATCAGCACGGCGGCAAAGCGGTGGGGCTCAATGGCTCAGATGCGGGCTTTATAAAAGCAAAGAAATTGCTTGTTGAAAGCGAGACCAACAAAGGCGAGATGCTCGATATCGGTTTCGTAGGCGATATTACCCATATTGATCCAACGCTGATTCAGCATTTAGATGCAAAAGACTTTATCCCCGTCGTTGCGCCAATCGGCGTGGGTGATGAGGGCGAGGCTTACAACATCAACGCCGATTTAGTGGCATCGGAGCTGGCGCAAACGATGAAAGCCGAGAAGCTAATTCTCATGACCAACACGCCAGGCGTGCTCGATAAAGAAGGTAAGCTGATTACCGGCTTGACCCATGCCCAGATTGAAGCACTCTTCGCCGACGGCACGATCCACGGTGGAATGAAGCCAAAAATTCAAGGCGCGCTTGACGCCGTGCTCCATGGCTGCGAGACGGTACACATCATCGATGGTCGCGTTGAGCATGCACTTTTGCTGGAGATCTTGACCAGTGAAGGCGTGGGCACGATGATCCGCGCCCGCTAGTTTTTCAGCACAACCTGCGGCGCAGATTTGCTTCAAATGAAGATCAAAAAAGGGGAGATTTAAAATGGCTGGCACACGAAAAGCACCGGGCGCACGAAAGCAAGAAATTTTGGAAACGCTCGCCTCAATGCTGGAAAATCCCGCTGGGGAAAAGGTCACAACCGCATTGCTCGCAGGTAAGATGCAGCTCTCTGAGGCCGCGCTCTACCGACACTTTGCGAGCAAGGCGCAGATGTTTGAAGGCTTGATTGGCTTTATCGAAGAGTCGATCTTTACGCTGACGAATCAGATCATCGAGAATACCGGCCCGGGCAAAGAGGGCGCAGCCAAAGTGGTTGGCATGCTACTGACTTTCGCTGAAAAAAACCCAGGCATGGCACGCATCTTAATCGGTGAAGCGCTGGTGCACGAAGATGCGCGACTGGGCAAGCGCATCGATCAATTATTTGATCGCTTGGAGTTAACGCTCAAGCAAGCGCTGAAATCACCAGACCCTCTGGATATGCTGGCCGCTGCGCAAGCAAACGTGTTGCTCGCGTATGTCATCGGGCGCTGGCAGCTTTTCGTGCGCTCCGGCTTTAAGCGGAAGCCAACACACGGTGCCAACGATCAATTGGCACTTTTATTGCGCTGAGATCGGCTCAAAATGCCCCAAACTGCGCCGCAGGTATTGCACTGAAAACACAGCTTAATATGCGATTTGCCCGCGCAACCATTTCTCAGCCTGCTCCATCACACAATCTTTCCCTGCGCGCACATCTGCAAGCGTAATCGGGCAACTTTCATCGGGCTCAACGCCAACGTTGTCCAGTACTTTTCCGCGTGGCGAGAGAATGCCGAGACGCGAAAGATTGAGACCCCCGCCATCAGGCATCTCGATCGGGCGTGGCGAAATTCCGGCCACAATGCCTGCGCTGGCATGTCCAAAAATACGAGCGCGGCCATGCTCTTGCAATGCCGCCGCGAAGACTTCACATGCACTCGCGCAGCGGGCATCGATTAATATGGCCACGGGCTCCTCACGCGCACCCAGCTTACCGCCCACCATCCAAATCTGCTCCCGCCGATCTGCGCCAAGCCCCGATAAGCCCCCACGGCGCGAGATTTCAATCGCCAAGCCAACGCGTTGCGCAAAAAGCCGCTCGGCGAACCCCGTGGCCACCGCGAGATCACCACCATCATTACCACGCAAATCAATCACGTAGCCGCGCGGCGCGCGCGCATCCATCGCAGTCGCGATGATGGGCAGCGTGTCGACTCGAAAGCGACGCAAAAGAATGTGTGCAATATCACTGGAAAGTGCGCGCACTTCAATGGCAGATGGCTCTGCGACGTCTTCTGCGGAGACGGAAATTTTTGTATTGACCTCATCGCGGCCAACAGTTAGCTCAAGTGCTTGCGCAGCGCCGGTAATGAGCACGCGATGTAGCGCCGTTTCGGTACGCCGCGACTCGATCGTCGCTTCCAGCGCATCATACGCACGCGAAAATCGCGTACTTGCCTTTTCACCTGCCACGCTCTGCACGATGTCTCCCACCCGCAGCCCTGCCCGTTGCGCCGGGCTCTGAGCAACAATTTCACGCACGAAGATCTCTTGATCCGTGCGCCCGAGGCGGATACCACGCGCGCCCACCGAGACCGCAAGATTTGCCTGCGTCTGCGCTGCCGCTTTAGGCACGACCCGCGTATGGCTATCGTTTAGTGTTTCCAGCATTGCATTTAAATGTCGATAAAACTGCGCTTGCGTTTTTTTTTGCGGCAACTCAGCGCGATATTTCTCGGTGATTGCTTTCCAATCTAAGCCTTTGAGCGCACTATCGTAATACTGCTCAGCGACCGTTTTGACCACAAAATCAAACGTCGTCTCGTGCGTGATTACAGGCTCGGCGTTTTGAGCGCGAGCACACGACGCCGCAAATAAAAGCAGCGTCGCGAGTGCGAAAATCAGCGATTGAAATTTACTTCCCAATGCAAAACTTTCCAAAAATTTCGCCTAATAAATCATCTGCCGTAAATTCACCGAGTACTTCGCCGAGCGCGCGATGGGCGAGGCGCAGCTCTTCAGCGAAAAGCTCCAGCGCGGATGTCTCGAGATGGTAGAGACTATTCGCAATGTGTTTACGCGTGCGGTGCAGTGCCTCAACATGCCGGGCGCGGGCGGTAAACGCGCCTTCAAATTGCGCCCGGAACCCGACCGTTGCAACGATTTTGCCGATGAGCGCTTCAATTCCGTCACCGCGCAGCGCGGAGACTGCCAAAAAAGGCGCATTCTGCGCCGCAGGTAAGGGTAACGGGGCTTGATCAATTTTATTCAGGACATGCACGACCGGCACTGACTGTGGCAATGCTGCACGCACCAAGGGTGCAATTTCAACGGCAATCGCAGATTTTTCTGTGGTTGCATCAGCGATCAATAGGACGACGTCTGCGCTAGCAATCGCGGCCAGCGTGCGCTCAATCCCAATTTTTTCTACTGGGTCACTGGTCTCGCGAATTCCCGCGGTATCAATCACTTCGCAGGGCAATCCGTGCAACGAAATACGGGCGCGCACGGTATCGCGCGTGGTACCGGCGATCGCGGTAACAATAGCGATTTCATCGCCCGCCAGCCGATTAAGCAGCGCGCTTTTTCCAACGTTTGGCGCGCCAACCAAGACGATACGAATGCCATCATGGAGAAGTTGGCCTTGCTGCGCTTGGGCAAGCACGCCGGCAAGCGCGGCGTTAACATCATGGGCTTTCTCAAGGGCTTTTTCGGCTTGCAGAAATTCCAACTCTTCTTCGGGGAAATCGAGTGTTGCCTCGGTAAACATGCGCAAATGGATCAGTTTTGCCTGGAGCGACTGAATATGCGCGGAAAACGCTCCTGAAAGCGAATTCATTGCCGCTCGGGCGGCCGCACGCGATCCAGCGTCAATTAAATCAGCCACGGCTTCGGCTTGCGCGAGATCAAGTTTGCCGTTTAAAAAGGCACGCTGCGTATATTCACCGGGGGCGGCGCGGCGCGTGCGTTCACCCCCAACTTCAATGCACGCGGTGACCACCGCATCAAGCACAAACGGGCTGCCGTGTCCTTGCAGCTCAAGGGTATCTTCGCCGGTATAAGAATGCGGGGCAGGAAACCACAACGCCAGCCCTTCATCTAGCACAGCACCACGCATATCTCGAAACGCAGCGAACGTGGCACACCGCGGCAACAAGGTTTTTTGAGTCATGCGCTCGGCGATACCTGCGGCGCAGTTTCCACTCACGCGCACGACGCCCACACCGCCACGACCCGGTGGGGTGGCAATGGCAACGATGGTATCGGGGGATGTATTCACTCGGGAAGTTTAGGGCAACCCGAGCGTGCTGGCATCTTGTTTTTTTGCGGCAGCAATGCGCCACCGGCCATTTTTGATTGCTATCTTTTTTGCTTTTGCACTTTTGACTACCGGCGATTGGCGACTGCTAGGGTCTTCTCTTTTTCGAGCACGCGATTAATATTCCATTGTTGGGCAATTTGCAGAATATTCGATACCGTCCAGTAGAGCACCAAGCCTGCTGGGAAAAAGATGAACATCACTGCAAACGCAACTGGCATCCACTGGAAAATCTTTTGCTGCATTGGGTCCATACCGGGCGAGGGCGGCTGCAGGCGCACTTGAAACCATGCTGTGATTGCATAAATGACTGGCAGGATATACCAAGGGTCGGGCGCGGCCAGATCGGTAATCCAGCCGATCCAAGGCGCGTGGCGCAGCTCTACGGCAGCCGCCAACACCCAATAAAGCGCGAGGAAAATCGGCATCTGGATAAGAATGGGCAAGCAGCCGCCCATCGGATTGACTTTCTCTTTTTTATAGAGCTCCATCATCGCTTGATTGAGCTTCATCTTATCGTTGGAATATCGCTCTTGCAACTCTTTCATCTTGGGGCCGAGCAGCTTCATCTTGCCCATGCTGCGACCGGCTTTTTCGTTGAGCGGGTAAAAGACCACTTTGATCAAAACCGTAAGCATTACGATCGCCCAACCCCAGTTTTTGACGAGGTCGTGGAAAAAGCTCATCAGCTTAAACATCGGCGCTGCGAAGATATGAAAAATGCCGTAGTCGACAACTAAATCAAGCCCTGGCGCTGCCGCTTGGAGCTTATCTTGCTCTTGCGGGCCAACATAAAGAGGAACATTAACCTTACCGCTCGCACCCGCTGCAATGGCGGCCATCGGCAGCTTTGCACCGACCGCGTATTTCTTTTCTTCAACTTTCGATACGTAATATTCGCGTGCAACTTTGGTTGCTGGAATCCACGCAGCGACGAAGTATTGCTCGACCATCGCAGCCCAGCCGTTATCCGCTTTCTCGGTAAAGGTCAATTTCCGATTTTTGTCAACATCCAGTTTTTTGATTTCATCAAAATCGACTTTGACAAATTTCTTTTCATCGGTGTAAATCGCGGGCCCCGCGTACGTCGCAATACCCATGCCACCACCGATTTGATGGACGACGGTATCGCGCGTAAGTTGGTAATAAGCAATCGGCGAAATCGGGGTGCTGCCACTATTGGCTATATCAAACGCAACATCGATCAAATAGCTGCCGCGTTTGAAGGTGAGCGTTTGGGAGACGACGCCGGTGGGGGTGTCGGCCTTAAGCATCAAGGCAATGCCGTCTTTGCCGTCAGCTAATTTGCGCTCACCCGGAATGATCGTGTAAGGCGTATTATGCTTAGGCAAACCTTCACCGAGCAAACCGGCCTGCGCAAGCGCGAAGCGTTTTTCATTTTGCTGCAAAAGCAGGTAAGGCTTGGATTTATCGTCTGCATCACGGTGCGATTTAAACGCGATTTCGGTGATGACACCGCCAACATTTGATACTTTTGCTGTGAAAAGATCAGTCTCGACCACAATCAGCTCGCCAGCCGGCGCTGCAGGGACGCTCGGCACTGAAATCTGCGCCGCAGGTACGGCACCAGTCGCTGTTGCAACAGGAATGTCTTTACCCGCCACAGTGGGTGGTAGCGCTTTGCCAGGCGTTGAAATCGCCGCCGTTTGGGCTATGCGGGGTGGGGCGTTGTGCTTTACCCAAGCATCCCACAGCAACACGCCTGACATTGCGAAGATTACGAAAAGAATTAGTCTTTGAGTGTCCATAACTTCATTAGTAGTGGTGCTGGCGGTACGGGGTCGTAACCACCTTCATTAAAAGGATGACAACGGCACAGCCGTTTCGCCGTCAAGGCAGCGCCGACAACCGCGCCGTGCTCGCGCATTGCGTCGATCGCGAAATCTGAGCAGCTCGGAAAAAATCGACATTGCGGGCCGAGCACGGGACGCAATATCGCTTGATAAACCCGCAGCGCACCGATGACCAAAGATTTCAGATGGCCTCCTTGCGGGGTGCTTGAAATTTCGCCCACAGATGATCAAGCTCAACGCGCAATTTCTTGCCCCACGCTTTCACGGCAATGGCGCGATCTGTTGTGACTACGCGCACGACGTAGTCGCCAGGGCGAAGCAGAGACGCAGTGAGGCGAAAGCTCTCGCGAATCTGGCGCTTTGCTTCATTGCGACGCACGCTAGTGCGCACCAGCTTTTTAGCCACGACAATCCCCAAACGCACTTCATTTTCGGGCGCTATCGGAGAGCCGCGATGAACGCGCACGACTTTACCGATATTGGCGCCCTTCTCTTGAAAGGCAGCTTGATAGCGGCCTTGCCCGAGCAGGCGCGCGGCACTTGGAAAACGCGCGGTCGAATTGCGCGGGATCGCGTTGATGACTAAAACCGATGGCTTGCGTTTCTAATTAAACGGCCAAGCGCTTACGGCCTTTTGCGCGACGGGCATTCAGGACATTACGCCCGCCGACGGTGCTCATGCGTGAGCGAAAGCCGTGGGTGCGTTTACGACGGACGACGGAAGGTTGGTAGGTACGTTTCATAATCCACTCTGCTCAATGTAATCGGCAAGCAATTGTTTGCACGATATTTTTTCGTTAACCCATTATTTTACCGTGCAACAGTAAAGCAACTCAAGTTCCTCGCTAAGACTGGGTAAAATCAAGTTTTACGCGCTTCCCCTATGACAATATCCCGGCTCACCGAATCGCCCGCGCTGCATGCGTGGGCGCGGTGCATGGCGCATTTCAAAGCGCAGCTGACGCCGCAGCAGTTCAACACGTGGATCGCGCCATTGACGGCGTTCGCTGACGGGGGTCATTTAGTCGTACAAGCCCCCAACCCGTTTATTCAAAAATGGGTGCGGGATCGGTTTTGGGGCGAGATGTGCGCGCTGATGGGGGCTGATGCAGGAGGCGGGGCGCGCTTAGTGGTGAATGCGACCGGCTTAAATAGCGCAACGCCTGAATCCACGAGACCCATTCATTCCGTCGAAACTACACCTATCGCCACACCCCGATCCACTGAGAATGGGGCCGTTGGCCACGCGAGGATGCCAGCGCTCGCCATTGATGCTCTACCTGCGGCGCAGATTTCGTCACATTTTCCGGTTCAAAGCGCGGGCGCGCAGGCGGCTTCGCTGCTTTCTGAGCTGACTTTTTCGTCGTTTGTTTCAGGAAAAGCGAATCAGCTCGCACTCGCTGCCGCCAAGCAAGTCGCCGATAATTTAGGGGGAGGCTATAACCCGCTTTTCATTTACGGCGGCGTCGGGCTCGGAAAAACCCATTTAATTCAGGCTGTTGGGCATCAAGTGTTGCTCTCTCAACCGCGCGCGCGGGTACGCTATATGCATTCTGAACGCTACGTTCAAGACGTCATGAAAGCGTATCAACGCAAGTCGTTTGATGAATTCAAATCAAGCTATCGCTCGCTTGATGTTTTGTTGATTGACGATATCCAGTTTTTTGAGGGCAAAGAGCGTACGCAAGAAGAATTTTTTTATCTCTTCAACACCTTAATTGAAGCCCGCAAGCAAATCATCATCACCAGCGATACCTTTCCAAAAGAAATAGCCGGTCTTGATGAGCGCTTGAAATCTCGCTTTGGCTGGGGCTTAACGGTGCAACTTGAGCCGCCAGAGACCGAGATGCGGGTCGCGATCTTGTTAGCAAAAGCGCTCACCGTCAATGTTGAGCTTGATGAAGCGGTTGCTTTTTTCGTTGCCAAACAGATTCGATCCAATGTGCGCGAGCTCGAAGGTGCGCTCAAGCGCATTGTCGCGTACGCAAATTTTCATAATGTAGCGATCTCTCTCACAGTGGCAAAAGAAGCGTTGCGCGACTTGCTTGCCGCCCAAAATCGTCAGGTATCCGTTGAAAATATCCAAAAAACGGTTGCCGACTATTACAAGATTAAAGTGGCTGATATGCATGCAAAAAGTCGCGCGCGATCGGTAGCACGGCCGCGCCAAGTGGCTATGTTTCTCACCAAAGAACTAACCCGACTGTCACTACCTGAGATTGGGCAAAGTTTTGGGGGGCGAGACCATACAACCGTCTTGCACGCCTGCCGTCAGATTAATACCTTGCGCGAAACAGATAGCCTGCTACAACGGGACACGGTTTTTTTATTACAGGTGCTGCGTGGATAGTCCCGGCGACCGTTTTAAGATCTTGTGTAACTCAGGGCCTGCTTGTGGATATCTTGTTGATGTTTGTGGACAACTTCACGAGCGAATGCGAGTTATCCACCGTTCTCACAGCTTATCGCTAAATCTTATTGCTTGTTATCATTACGGTAAATCATTGGTTTTTCAACGAAAAACTGACTTACACACAGCGCAAGCGCACACTCATCATCATCATCTTTTTTATAAATCATGCATATAAAGAACTGTTCGCGCGACACCTTACTCAAACCACTACAAGCCGTATCAGGAATCGTAGAGCGTCGACAAACGCTTCCGATCTTATCTAATGTGCTGATTGAGACTACAGATACCACGCTGAGACTAACAGCTACTGATCTTGAAATTCAAATCGCTGCTGAGACTCCTTTTGAAGGAAAAGACGCGCAGTCAACCACGGTGACTGCGCGCAAATTGCAAGATTTATTGCGGGCACTACCAGAAGACGCCTCGATCTCGCTAGATGCTAAAGACAGTAAGATGAGTTTGAAAGCTGGGAAAAGTAAATTTCAGCTTCAAACGTTGTCAGCAGCAGACTTCCCGCGCATCACAAAAAGTGCTGATAGCGTACAGGCATTTTCATTAAAACAAAAAGAGCTGAAGCAGTTAATTAAGCTAACAGAATTTGCGATGGCGCAACAAGATATTCGGTATTATCTTAATGGCGTTTTGTTTGTTTTAGAGGGCGATAAATTAATCGCGGTTGCTACGGATGGTCATCGCATGAGCTACGCGCATGTGGCGATCGAAGGTCAATTTAGTAAACAAGAAGTGATTGTTCCTCGTAAAACGATTATCGAACTCTCAAAGCTACTGCAGGAAAATGAAGAGCTGGTAAGTGTAGAAATTTTAGGAAATCAAGTTCGCTTTACCTTTGCCAATATTGAATTGGTGAGTAAAGTCATTGATGGGAAATTTCCTGATTATCAGCGTGTAATCCCAACTACGCACAATAAGCATGTCTTGATTGATCGTGCGTTGTTATTGCACACCATGCAGCGGGCTGCAATTTTGTCAAATGAAAAGTTTCGCGGTGTTCGAATGGTGTTGAGCAACGGAAGCCTTAAAATTGTATGCACCAATGCTGAGCAAGAAGAAGCGGAAGAAGAGCTTGACGTTGCTTACGAGGGGGACTCCCTTGATGTCGGTTTTAACATCAATTACCTACTTGATGTGCTGGGAACTTTACCCGTCTCAGAGTTGACACTCTCGTTCAACGACTCAACCTCGAGTGCGCTCATAACCCTGCCAGCGCGTGATGACTATAAGTACGTTGTGATGCCAATGCGCATTTGATTTTCGTCGCAGTTTCATTCAATTTTAAGTATGGTTGCGCTGCAAGTAGTGGTTGAAATATTTGCCGTTCAAATTTTGAGAAGTAAAAGGTTTATTCATGAGTATCAAAGAAAACGTAGCGAGCAAAGATTACGATTCCAATTCGATTCGCATCCTAAAAGGTTTAGAAGCGGTTCGTAAGCGCCCTGGTATGTATATCGGCGACACATCAGACGGAACTGGCTTGCATCATATGGTGTTTGAAGTGGTTGATAACGCAATTGATGAAGCGTTAGCCGGCCATTGTGATGACATCACAATTACGATTCATGCCGATAACTCGATCAGCGTCATCGACAACGGGCGTGGCATTCCTGTTGATATTAAAAAAGAAGATGAGTTTCAGCGTAGCGCAGCAGAAATTGTGCTCACTGAGCTGCATGCGGGCGGGAAGTTCGATCAAAACTCGTATAAAGTTTCTGGTGGTTTGCATGGCGTTGGTGTGTCGTGCGTAAACGCGCTTTCAATCTGGCTGAAGGCCACGATTCGGCGTGATGGGAAAGTCCATCACATTGAATTTAAACAAGGAGCAACCGTAGCGCCTTTGAAAGTCACCGGAAAAACGGATAAACGCGGCACTGAAGTGCACTTCTTAGCAGACCCAGAAATTTTTGGCGATACCATCGAATTTCATTATGAAATTTTGGCAAAGCGTCTACGCGAATTATCTTTTCTTAATAATGGCGTCAAGATTGAGCTGATCGATCAACGCAATGGAAAGAGTGAAAATTTCGCGTACTCAGGCGGGGTAAAAGGTTTCGTTGAGTACATGAACAAATCGAAATCGGTGTTACACAAAAATGTATTTGTGTGCAACACCGAAAAAAACGGCATCACCGTCGAGGCGTCGATGCAGTGGAATGATTCGTATGGCGAATCCGTGCAGTGCTTTACCAATAACATTCCACAACGCGATGGTGGCACCCACCTAACAGGATTGCGTGCTGCAATGACGCGCACGGTGTTGAAATACATCACCGCTAATGAATTGGATAAAAAAGCGAAGGTTGAAGTTACCGGTGACGATTTGCGCGAAGGCTTAACCTGCGTGCTGTCTGTAAAAGTACCCGATCCGAAGTTTAGTTCGCAGACTAAAGATAAGCTGGTTTCTTCAGAAGTGCGACCCGTCGTTGAAGAAATCATCGCCGATAAATTAGGCGATTTTTTACTCGAATATCCAAGCGATGCGAAGATTGTATGTGGCAAGATTCTTGACGCTGCGCGGGCGCGCGAAGCCGCGCGCAAAGCCCGCGAGATGACGCGTCGCAAAGGCGTGCTCGACTCGATGGGGTTACCCGGAAAACTTGCAGATTGCCAAGAAAAAGATCCCTCGTTGTGTGAGATTTACTTGGTGGAGGGTGATTCCGCAGGCGGAACTGCGAAGCAAGGGCGTGATCGTAAATTTCAAGCGATCCTGCCACTACGCGGCAAGGTGCTAAATGTCGAAAAAGCCCGTTTCGATAAAGTAATTTCAAGCGAGCAGATCGTTACCCTCATTACTGCATTGGGCACTGGCTTTGGTAAGGACGAATACAACGCCGATAAGCTGCGTTACCACCGCATCATTATCATGACCGATGCCGACGTGGATGGCTCCCATATCCGCACTTTGTTGCTTACGTTCTTTTATCGGCAAATGCCAGAATTGGTGGAACGGGGACATATTTACATTGCACAACCACCGCTCTTTAAAGCCAAGCACGGTAAAGAAGAGACCTATCTAAAGGATGAGGTTGAACTCAAGCAATATCTGCTCAAACTTGCGCTGAAAGGCGCCGCATTAACACCAGGCGCAGGCGGCGAGGCACTTTCTGATCAGGCGCTTAACGATCTTTCGCGGCAAACAATACTCTCTGACGCGGTGATGGATAGGCGGGCACGATCAATTGATTACGCAGTGCTTAAAGCGCTTGCGCAAGGACAGACCATATCGCTAGACGATGAGCCGAGTGCTACTGAAAGTGGTAAACGGCTTGCTAAAGCGATTAACGACGAAACCCTCTCTTTTCAAGCAAAGTATGACGAAAAGACCGAGCAATACTTACTCGTGATCAACCGGGCGTATGCTGGTGGAGTGCGCACCACGGTTGTTGATCATGAGTTTTTAGAAAGCGGTGATTTCACGCAGATCAAAAAATCGGCTGCGCTGCAAGCGATGATCGTTGCTGGCGCAAAAGTGCGCCGTGGCGATGACGAATTTGAGATTACCAGCTTTAAACACGGGCTCGATTGGCTCATGGAAAAAGCCCGTGCAAGCATCGGTATTCAGCGCTACAAAGGTTTGGGCGAAATGAATGCTGAACAGTTATGGGACACCACGCTTGATCCAAAAGTGCGCCGCTTGCTGAGGGTACAGATCGACGACGCCATTTACGCAGATGAGACCTTCATGACCCTGATGGGCGAAGATGTTGAGCCGCGTAGAGCATTTATCGAGAGCAACGCCTTGGGTGTTCGCAATTTGGATGTTTAGGGCAACCCGCAGCGACTTTTTTGGCTGCGCATGACATTAACGCAAGAAAAAGCCACGTTAGCGTAGCAAACCCGCTGCGCGCGCGCGCACCACATCGTTTGGTTGGTCAACATCCCAAAGCGGAGAGGTTTCTGCGCAACCAACGCCCATACGGGCAAACGCAGATCTCGTTTGTGTCATGACGCGATCTGTTCCCCAATCGATATTCTCAAACGGTGTGGCGTGAGGTGCGCGCGTACCAACAAGCACGTACCCACCATCTTCTGCAGGGCTAAAAACCCAAGGCGTCTGGCTGGAGATCATACCTGCGGCGCAGATTAAGTGCTCTGGGGTCATTGCTGGGCAGTCCGTACCGATCAATATCGTTTTCGAATAATGAGCCCGGCTGCGCGCAAGGCAATCCGCCATCTTTGCGCCAAGATCACCCTCGCATTGAGCGTAAACAGGTAGTGAAAATTGCTGCGACCAAGCGGTGACCGAAGGATGATTCGCATCGCCCGCAATCCATAGTGAGCCGGACGCGTTGGCGAGGTGGATGGTTTTTTGAACGGTCGTCAGCACGCGTTCAGCCAGTTGTGAATAGATATCGGCCGCTGCAGCTTTGCCCAATTGCGGTATCAAACGCGTTTTCACTTCACCCACGACAGGTGGGCGACAAAAAACGGCGATATGAAAAGCGATTTCTTTTTGTGCGGTAGTCACGATTAGCTAGTCACGATTGATCGGATAATGCTCGGCGATTTTTCTCGGCGGGACACCGAGGAAATACGCCAATCGCAACGCCCACATGAGCGTTATCGTCCTCCAGAGACCATTTTTTTTCCACCGACGCGCAGAAGTAAAAATCAATGCGTCGATAGCAACAGGTTTCGAGAGAACCTTTAGGCATTTTGATAGCGCGACGTCTTCCATAATGGGAAGATCAAAAAACCCGCCTACCTTTTTCCATGCTGAGTGCTGCACAAAAATACCTTGATCACCCGTGGCCACTCCAGTGATGCGCGCACGATTGTTCATAAACCAAGCAACAACGCGAAGGGCGGGTTGATCGGAATCAATCGCAATATCGAATCGACCCCAGAGCCTACCGGTTTTCTGTAGTGCTTCATTGATGCGCAGATCGGCATCACTGGGCAGAATTGAGTCAGCATGAAGAAATAGTAAAACTGATCCCTTTGCAAGAGTCGCCCCACGGTTTTGTTGAAGCGACCGCCCGGGTGCTGTTGACACTACAAAATCGGCGTGTGCGCGCGCTTGCGCAATCGTATCGTCAGCGCTTCCGCCATCAACAACGATGACCTCAGCGCCGCGCGCGCGAAGGGGCGCCAATTGGAGCAGGGTTTGCTTGATGTGCGCGCTTTCGTTAAGCGTCGGGACGATAATTGAAAGCACGCGATGCTAGCCGAGCGCGCCACCGCAAGAGCTTCCCTGTCCGGCCGTGCAACCAAAACAATGATCCCGTACAACGATGGGTTTGTCGTGCAAGCCTTCCTGCGCGAGGGTGAGCAAATCGCTCAAATGCGGACGTCGCTTGCCGCTCATAATAGTACTGAGTCCAAGCATTTGATTAAAGTCACAGTCGTAAACGTAGCCCTGATAATCAATACTCACTTGATCGCGACACATGACGCCATCAACATTCTCATCCCGGTGGGCATTGCGCAACAATTCCATATAGGGCTCGAACGTGCCTTTTGAAATCAGCGTTGAACCAAAACGCTGAATCGGCATATTTGCGATTGCAAAAAGATGATCGAATTGGATTCCAAATTGATCGCGAAGTACTCGCTTGTAGTCGTCTTCAAGTGTTTTTTGGTTTGGCGGTAAAGACGCGCCTTGCGGGTTGTATACCAAATTGAGTTCTAAGCCACTTTTTCCATCGGCATAGCCGAGCGCGTTGAGGGCTTGCAACGCTTTTATACTAACATCAAAAACACCGTTACCGCGCTGCTTATCAACGTTTTCAATCGAGTAGCACGGAAGCGATGCCGTGATCGCAACTTGGTGCGAGGCTAGAAAAGTCGCAAGATCTTCCTGACCGGGCTCATACAAGATCGTGAGATTGCATCGATCAATTACTTTACATCCAAGGGCGCGCGCTTTTTGTACGATCATGCGAAAGTAAGGGCTAAGCTCGGGAGCGCCTCCCGTCAAATCAATCGTTGTTGCCCCGCTGTGCTTAAGATAATCGAGCATCTGCTCAACCGTCTTGGCTTCCATCATTTCGGTGCGCTGCGGGCTCGAGGCAACGTGGCAATGAACGCACGATTGATTACATTTGTAGCCCAGATTAACTTGCAACGTCGCGACGCTACGGCGACGCAGGGGGGGGAACGTGGTCTTGCTTGCGCTGAGCCTTGGAAGTACGGCGTGCATAGTTTTTCCTAAAGTGAAGCGTGATTAACAGCAACCGCCGCCGTCGTAATGGTGGGTTGATTCTGAAATAAACATATCGTCGCGATTGAGCAAGGTCAGCGCTTTGGCGGTCTTATCGCAAACGGCAAGCGGTTGATTGGGCGTCAGGGTATGCCCTTTGCCGTCATTAAAAATTAAGTCATCACCAAAATAGATTGCGCTTCTGCCCGTAAAAACGCAAGGACCATCTGAGGGCATCGGGTCTTTGATGGCACAAATTTCAACACTTTCGATGACGAGTCGGGTTTGGGTCGCGTATTGCCCAGGCGCGAGAATGCGATAAGGCCGTTTGGCGCGCACTTCAATCGTACCGAATCCCACGTCGGTTAGGCGTTTGATGTATTCATCAAGGGGTATCGCACCGGTGAGGCATAGCGCCCTTAGCCGCTCGTCAGATTTCAACGCTTCAGGCATAGTCTGCTCGCACGTCGGGTCAGACAAAATCAATCGGCCATGGGGCTTGAGGACGCGATACATTTCTGCCAAAGCGCGGGTCAGATCGTCTTGGTGAAAAATATTGAAAAGGCAATTTTGCGCGGCCACATCAATGCTCGCATCGGCAATTGGAAGCGCGAGCGCATCACCTTTTCGCAGATCAACGAATTCACGTTTGAACCACTTATTTTCGCTAGCAGCAACGTGCAAATTTTCATCGCAAGAAGCGAGCATTTCATCCACGACATCCAGCCCAATCACAGCACCCTGGCGACGGCTAAAGTAGGCAAACTGCAGCAATTCCATGCCGCCACCAACGCCTACGTAAAGAATTGTCGGTGAGCGCGCGAGGTCGCGAGGATGGACGGTACTCCCGCAGCCGTAGTTCATCGCCAACATCTTCTTTGGGATCGTTAGTTCAGGGAGCTGCCAAATAGGTGTAGTGGTGCAGCATAAGCCCACATCGGGCGTGAGCGCGGCCTCACGGTATACATCGTGGGTTGTTTGTAGATAGCTAGCAGGAGGGGAATCGTTCATAGGTAAATGGTGATGCGATCAACGAAGTAAGAGTTTAAGCAATGGGTAGAGGCAGACGGCGAGCAACGCGGCAACGGGAAGTGTAAACAACCAGGCGAGAAGAATATTTTTGATCGTTTCTGAGGAAATTTTTTCATGACTTGACCCCGAAAGCGAGATCCCGGAGATCGCGCCGACCGAGATGTGAGTCGTGGACAGCGGTAGGCCAAATTTGCTTGCGGCGATGACGAGAGTCGCCGTGCATAAGTTGGCGATAAAACCTGTTTGCGGTGCGAGTGCGATGATTTTGTGGCTCATGGTATCAGCGATACGGCGCGCATGAAGCCAGCCGCCGATTGCCATCGCTAACGCGACGGCAGCGAATGAATTTGTCGCGCCAGTCGCGTTAGCGATCAGTAGCAGCCCCGCGATTTTGGGCGCATCGTTGAGCCCGCGCGCTAAGCACACCATGCCACCACTGACAATGTGTGCAAGGTTAAGCGCATTAGGTGTCGTGATCGCAAGGCTATTTTTAGACGCTAGCGACAACCGGCATATTGGATCAATGCTGCTGGCGACGCGAATCTGCGCCGCAGGTATGGGCATCGAAATTGCGGCTGCGGAGGTGACTGGTGCGCTCCCAAAACCATCGATACATACACAAATCGCACCGTCGCTACCGCCCCCGCGCGGTTTGCGCAGTGCAATCTTACACACTGCGGCCGAGAGCGTAAAGGCCAGTACCGGACCTAGTAAAAGCGGCGCTAAAAATTGCTGAATTAATACCGAAATATTGATTGCGCCTGCCGCGATAAACCCAGCGCCCGCGAGCCCGCCAACAAGTGCGTGCGTCGTTGATATTGGCATCCCGATTCTCGTCGCGAGCCATACGGTGAGCCCCGCCGAAAGGCCAACCGCCATTGCAAAAAGAGGCTCGGCGACAGTGTGGTCTGGCACCAAGCCGCGACCTGAGAAAGCCTTCGCGAGCTGCCCGGCGAGTAGCACAGCGGCCATTGCCCCTGCAAGGGTTGCGATTGTCGAAAGAATTTTTGCGGTGCGATACGTGAGTAAGCCGCTACCGTAGAGCGTAGCGACACCTTTGAAATTGTCATTTGCGCCGTTTGCGTAGGCGAGGAGTAGCGTACCGGCGAATAAGTAGACTTCAATCACGTCATCATTGTAAAGGCGGGGAGTAAAGGCTATTCGCTTGTAACGCGGGTATCGTTGCACACGGCGAGATGCCGCCAGCAAATTTATTTTTCAGGAAGTTTCGCGCGGTACGGTGGCGCGAGTAGCTGCCCCCAATGCGCATCGAAAGGATGCACGAGCGCACCGCCCGCAAGCGCGCGGCCTTCATTTGCCCAGGCAAAAATAGAGCCCGTCAGATTGACAACATTGCTAAAACCAAGCCCAGCGAGCGATTGCGCAGCGGCGGCGGAGCGCACACCTACGGCGCAGTAAACGACGATGGTATTTTTTTTAGGATGCGTTGTGAGATTGCGGTTTGCATAAGCAACAACCTCGTTCGGGTGGACGTGAATTGCGCCCGGAAGGTGGCTGACCGCATATTCATGAGGTTCTCGGATATCGAGCAGTAGAAAAGCGTTTTCAAGGGGAGATTTTTTTCGGAGCACCAACATGTCGCTAAGCGTGGAGGTGCTCACCGCGTTGACGAAGGGATAGCGGATGGCAATCCACGTATTCACTTGAAACCATGTCGGCGCTGCGTGTACGCTTGAGCAGCTAAGGAGTGCTGAGCTCACAAGCAGAACCAGCAATACCCGATAGTAGGCAGCGCTATAGACGCAGCGCGAAGGCATGATTTGTCGCCGTGAGCGCGTGCGCGCGCCGATACTGAGTGTAGGTGATGAGCATAGCGCCGCAGAGAGCCGCGATTTGCAGTGTGGTTGCCCAGAAGGGAACCACAAATGTGGAGATTAAAGATTGATTGCGAAGCGCATCGAGGAGGTGGGTATAGGCGAGAAGGCTTACGGAAGCGCCCACCCAAGTAGCGAGCGAAAATTGCAAAACAGCGAGCGGTAAGATCCAGAGCCAGTACCACGGATTTACCACAGGGGCGAACAGGAACATCGCAATAAAGATCGGTACTACCGGCGGAGGCCCTTGAGTTGCCGAGTATTTACCGCTCCGTCGCCCAACAATCCAGATGATTGCAATCGCAATCCACGTAGCGCAAAAACCAATCGCTACGATCACGCGCGCAGTAGAGCTTCCGAAGAGTGCAGCGATCGGTCGATAAATCAGCGGATTGAATACCCAATGCTCGCCTAGGGCGCGCAGACCTTGCGCGCCCTCGCTACTGTTTGCGGAGAATTGGGGAAACAAAATAGCGCTTAAAGCGACCAAAACTGCGCCGCAGGTAGGTGCGCTTAATCGGCCAGCGGGCGTAAACAAGAAGAATGGAAGTACCGCCAATGCGCTGATTTTCATGCCAACGGCGAGACAAACTAAAACTGCTGCTGCAATGGCGTGTGTACGTTGCCAGAGTAATGTCGCCGTCAAGAGGGCAATACCGATCAGGAGATCGGGGTGAGCAGAGTTCATCGACTCTTTTACGACCAGTGGGTGCAAGCAAAAGACCAAGCACCACCGGTTAGAAATACCCTGCTGGCGCAGTAAAAGAAGCAGCGCAATGAGGCTTACCAATAAAAAGAGTTTTAATGGCCAGAGTGCCCCAGGAGAAATCCAATACGCGCATGCAAACACCGCCTGCCAGACGGGGCCGTAGACGGTAGTGAGATCGGGGTGATTTACTCCACTAAGCGCGGCATGAAGTTGCGCAGGGATTGCCGGAGCGTCAAAAAAATATGAAGGCGCGTAGACATACGGCCGCCCTGTCGTCGCAGTGATGAAACCATCCCACAGATAACGAAAATGATCATCTTCGAGCAATGGTTGGGAAAAAAAAAGCCCCACCGCCATAGAGGATGCGATCACTAAAACACTACGAAACGATAGGCATGAAAAGCGGCTGCTTCGGCTTACCGAAAGCAACGATGCAAGTGATATTGCGATAAGACCGAAAGTCGCAAAAAACTGCGCACGGAGGCTACCGTTTGAAAGCTGCGCCAACCCAAATGCCACGCACAGGTTGATCAAAATCAACGCATACGTGGCATTATTTACTTTCGATTTCATCCGCTTTTTAGATGTCGGCTAAAAGAGTACGCGTAGCTCGTAGTTACTATTTGAACCACGTTGAAGCGACAGGTCTAGAAGCCGTAGGTGTACGATAGACCGACGATGCGATCATCTTTAACCGTATTGCGGCCGCGCACGAGCTTGCCAAATTGCAAGGCCAGCGATTGGTTGCCCGCAAACGTGTAAGACGCGCCCAAGCGTACGGTATCGCGCTCTTCGTTGACTTCTTGAAAGCGCGCAGGTGAAAAACCAGGGCCTGCGATATTGAGATTTCCGCCAAATTTCTTTGACGTATACCCCAGCGACAACGTAAGATCCGCAATTGGGTTGTAGCCTAGATTGAGATCAAAAAATGTCGCGTTTGGGATGCTTCTATTACGATCTTCAACGCCAACGCTACCCCAAATACTGAAGCCTGACGACAGTTGCTTACCGACCAAAAGGCTTAACTCATAGCCACTCGCATCTTTGCCAATTGCAGCAAGGCGCGCGCCATCATAGTTACCACCGATGATGCCCGCAACGCGCAGGGTAACCGTTGGCAAGCCGCGTGATTCATATTCATCCAATACGCGGAAGTTAACGCCGAGCGTGCTGTCAGCGAGCCCGCTTGAGTTATCGGCACCGCCGACTTTGACTTTGGCATGGGCGAGGTTTAAATCGAAAGCAAGATTATCTAAAAGTGCGTAGTTAAATTTCAATCCAATCGTCTCACGTTTGTAGCGCGTCGCGCCACCACCAGTGATTCCTGAAATGGGTGCTTGCGTTGCGCCCATGACGAAAGCGGAGTCTCCGCTTTGCGAGGTGTCGAAAATACTGATTGAGCCACCATTGGGAAGGGGCAACCAAGGCGAGCTCGATTGGGCAAAGCTGGAAATCGACATCGTTGCGACGCTTACAGCAGCAAACGCTTTAATGCTACGCGCGCCGAGACGATAGTTTTTAAAAGCTTTCATGGAGAGATCCTTATTGTTGTTGGGCGGGTTAGATCTTGAAGCGACGTTTGAGGTATGACTCAAGTGCGGCTTGCTCGTCATTAGAAAGCGCCATTTTTGATTTCCCACTTAATACTTCGCGCGCGAGCTCGGCATTAAGCGGCTTTGATGCGAGGGGGCAGGTGCCGCAAGAAAACTTATCGGCGTAGACTAATTTTCCGGTGTTGTAGAGTCGCGCGGCGTTATTGGGCCCTGCGGAGAACCCTTCCGAACCCGAGGCAAAAGCAACGCCGCTGGCGATGGCCAGCGTAAGTGCTGCGCCGGAGGTGAGTTTTCGTAGTGGAATCATTTAAGTGCTCCTGAGTGAGACCGGCAAATAGGGCTAAACGCAATCAGTCTCGGCCGGTAGGCGAGATTTCGCGTGTGCTTTGAAAGGGTGAAAATCGCGCCACCAAAGGCGGGCGATCATTGAAAGTATTCCAGTACCGGCACCAAAAACTCCGCGTACTGTGCCGCTGACTTTTGATTGTCCGGCGTAGCGTGGAAGCCAGGTGACCGGCACTTCAGCAGTTCGTAGGGCAAGCTGCGCTGCCCGCACCTGCATTTCAACAGTCCACCCGTAAGCGCGATCACGCATTGCAATACGCGTGTAGGCATCTTTGCGAATGGCGCGAAACGGACCAAGATCAGAAACAGGTACGCGCCAGAGCAAGCGAATTAAAAAGCATGCAAGCGCATTTCCGAAGCGTTGGGGCGGCGTCATGCTGCCTTTCATCGCATTTGCGCGCACGCCGATCACGAGATCATTACCCCGCAGAATACCGTCAATGAGCAAGGCGCTTTGCGTTAGATCCGCCGTATGGTCGCCATCAACAAAAAGGAAGACATCTCCCAGTGCTGCGCTACACGCGGCCGCGCAGGCGCTGCCATATCCGCGTTGCGTAACCGAGATCACCCGCGCACCCGCTTGGGCTGCAAGTCGAGCCGTATCATCCGTTGAATTGTTGTCCGCGACGACGATTTCATCAATTAACCGTGCACCATTTTTTTGGTGCAGTGCGCGTAAACCGCCCACGACGAGTGCAATATTTTCTGCTTCGTTATACGCTGGGATGATGGCGGATATCTTCACGTTTTCACAGGAAAAGCGAGCCCATCCCTGATGCAATAAGCAGCAGGTCATGACCACGGAGAATGAAAAAAACGCTCCCGCCGAGGAGCCAGGAGCGGGCAGCTTTCGCTACCGTGAACTAGTTCAAATTAAATCGCGCGTTGGTTACAGCTCAGGTGAGATTTATTTCAGCATGCATACCTGCGGCGCAGATTTTGCCGATTTAGGCCTCAAACTGCGCCGCAGGTATTTGCAAAATTTGATTTTTTTATGTGGATTTGATGCTTGCGAGCACACGATCAACCATCACGCCGGCTTCGCCTAAATAGTTAGCGGGATCGAGCATCGCCTCTAATTGCGCGCGGTTCACATGCGCACTAATCACAGCATTGGCCACGAGCAACTCAAGTAAAGGTTTTTTCTCTACGACCGCTTGGCGGCAGAGGTCGTAGACCAGATCATGCGCGTACTCGCGGCCCAAGTAGCGACCCAAGCCCATCATCACCGCTTCGCTCATCACCAGACCGTTGGTGACATCGACATTTCGACGCATCTGATCGGCATCTACTTCTAAGCCTGCCATGATGAAATTGGTTTGCTTTAACGCACCGGCGATGAGGCAAAACATTTCCGGCAACACCACCCATTCAATTTCCCATGGGCCTGTCGAGCGCTCGTGGTCAGCGACCATTGCATCCATCAATGCCGCGGCATGCTGGCGCACGACAGAAATATTGGCGTGAATATAGAGGCAGGAGATCGGGTTACGCTTTTGCGGCATGGTTGAAGATGAGCCACGCCCAACGGCGAACGGTTCAAAAACTTCAGCAACTTCGGTTTGCATTAAGAGCTTAACGTCCATCGCTATTTTGCCGAGCGAGCCACCCACTAAGCCGCAAAACGCGCCGACCTCGGCAATGTTGTCGCGTACGGTATGCCAAGCGATGAGCGGTTGACCAAGACCGAGCTCTCGCATTAAGCCCGCCTGCGTTTCCATGGCGTTTTTTTCAATCGATGCTAGTGTGCCGCACGCGCCGCCAAATTCACCGACCAGCACGCGCGGGCGCAGTTGCTGCAGGCGCTCGCGGTGACGCTCGATACCGGCGAGGATCGTCGCGATTTTGTAGCCAAAAGTGACGGGAATCGCTTGCTGCAAATTGCTGCGGCCGATGATCGGCGTATCCCGATATTTTTTGGCGAGCACGACGAGTGACGCTGAAAGCTTTGCCAGCTCGTCATCCATAAATTCAAGAGACTCTCTAATTTGCAAGACCGTCGCAGTATCGGTAATGTCTTGCGTCGTCGCGCCCCAATGGGCAAATTCGCCAAGGCCATCTTTGCACGCTGCAACGATTTGATTAATCACAGGAATGATCGGATAGCCGACTTGCTCAGTCTTGGCTTGCAGTTTCACCCAGTCGATCTTGCTGACGTCGCAGTGCTTTTGAATTTCTTCCGCAGCTTGCACGGGAATAATCCCCAGCGCGCCTTGGACTTTTGCCAACGCGCGCTCGACATCGAGATACTTTGCGGTGCGATTTTCGTCAGACCAAATGGCGCGCATCCGAGCGTCGCTAAATAAATTACCGAAAATTTTGGAATCAATTATGGAAGCAGGCATGGTGGGGATAAAGGGGTGCGTTTCGTTACCAGAATTGTAGTGCGCCGCGGCAATTTCAATGCACAATCACGACAATGAAAAAATTCCCCAACACCCGATGCGTTTTGATCGCAATCGCGAGCATGGTAAGTGCGGGTGCGAGCGCTTTTACCCAAGCCCAATGCATTGATCGCGGCGCGCTCGATTCCCCAGGATTTATCAGTAGCGCCGATGGCGAAGTTAGCGTTGCAGGTTGGGCGTTGGCAAAAAGTGCGACCGATCCGGTCACGCATGTTTTGATCAGAGGAGCATCGCAAACATACGCTGAAAAACCCGTTTCATTCCCGCGCACCGATATCACCTTGGCCTTCGCTACCTGTGCAACTCAAACACCTGCGTTTAGTTTTGGGTTTGATTTGCGCGCTGTGCAGTCAACTGAAAAACAGTTGCGTGCCTTTGCACGCACGCAATCGGGTCGCACTTTTCCGATCGGGAAGATCGGCCTTGATTTTGGTGCAATGCGCGCGCAGTTTGACCCTTTGCAAACGTTTACGTGGAATGCAGAGAATCGCATCAGCGGCTGGGCGCTTTCAAGTGAAGCGCCGGTGACCGTTGAGATTTGGGCCGCAGGGCAGCGCATCGCACAATCCAAAGCAAATTTGCTGCGCACCGATAGCGAGAACGCATTCCCACGTTGGGCGCACGCACGCACCGCCGGTGTTGAGATGACGGTGGATATGCAGCGCGCACCGCGCGGTACGCACCCAACGCAGATCATACTGACGTCGCCCAATAAAAAGCGCGCGCCCATAAAACTCGACGGGTCGCTCTTGGTCAATTCAGGCGTGCGCGGTATCGTCGGTGCACGCAGTGCGCAGGGCCAAGCGATTGACTACGTCGTGGATGATGCGGGCGTGGTGACGTTTTACGCGTGGTTGCGCAATCGCGATCAGCCCCAAAAAGTGACCCTCATCGCGCCCACCGGCCCGGCGCTCGCGGTGTTTAAAAAGACGCAGGCGCACGCTGCGATTTCAGCGTTGCCCGACCCGCGTTGGAAGCCGATGGTCGGTGCGGTCGCAAAAGAGGTTGATTCGAGCTTGTGGTCTGTTGAAGTGCCGGCGAACTCGCTCCCGCGCGGCGCGGCGACCCGCTTACGTGTCGAGATTGCCGCAAGCGATGGCGCAATTTCACACCTGCCCGGACCGATGGTCATGTTGGGTATGCGCAATGCGGCACTCGCCTGCGCGGGCGAGCCATTCACGCTGTACGTGCCGGGTGTTGAGATCAATGGCGAGGGCGGCAATTTTTTCAACGCCTTGCAGCAATCGTATGGTGGTTGCGTGCGCGTCGGCTTACAAAATCGTTTTGAGTACATGCGCACAACCAAAGGCTCGGCGAACGATTTTGAATTTGATGCTGACTTCAACGATACCGTGCGCAAAAAATTTCGTTACCGCCTCTTTGGTAATGGCATTGGCGAGTATCTCGATTGGCTGAAGCGCTTTGACTCAAAAGAAGTGCCGTTACAGTTCGTTTTGGATGGTGGCGTATGGTCAGATGCCCGCGGCGCGGTTGTGCAATATGATGCTACAGATTTCATTGAGCAAGATGATCGCGCGGTGCAGTGGAGCCATCTTGGACGCCCTGAAAAAGATACTGCGCTTAAAGGGCTCGCGGCATCGCATGAAAACCCTGAGCTCGCGCGGATGCCGACGCTTAATATTTACAACACGAAATACCGGGCATACAAAAAGCGCAACTTGCAGGCCGCTGTTCGGGCGCTAAAAGAGAGAATACCTGCGGCGCAGTTTGGGCAAATTTCTGTTGCGTTAGACCCCGATAACTATATCAATCCGTGGTTTTTTAAGACCCAATGGTATGACTTCAACCCTGATACCTTGCGGCAATTTCGAGAGTGGTTGACGCACACCGGCCCCTACGCGAGCGGCGGCGAACTCACCGGTCGGGGCGCAACAAAAATATATACGCTCGAAAGCTTGAATGCCGAAACGCAGCGCAGCTTCAAGCGCATCGAGGCGATTGACCCGCCCCGTAAATCGTTTTCTTACGAAGACCCCCTGCATCAATTATTTACTCAATTTAAGCGCCATTTGGTCGCGCAGCATTATGCTGATCTCGCGGCGTGGTGCGTGGAGGCAGGCTTAACTGCGCCGCAGGTATTTACTGCGCAAACGTTTATTCAAACCGATATCGCGCCAAACGCGACGACGCCCGCGCGCGGCTGGACTGACGAGGCGGGCGTGAGCATCGCCGGGGCGAAGCCGGTGCATGGCGCGCTGGGCGCGATCCTCTATGGCCCAGCCGCGCGCGATTCCGGCACGTCGCGCAATCGCGATTCGCTATTTACCAACATCGCAAAGGCTGATCCGCGCTGGCGCGTGGTCGAGTATCACCCGGCGACGATTTCGGAGCCCAAGCGCAGTGTGAGCGCAGAAAACGCGTATGCATCGTTGCTGCGATTGTTCAATCATGGCGTGCGCGCGATGACGCCGATGTGGGGCACCCATGCTGCCGATCAGCAGTTTTTCCCCACCATCTTTCGTGCGTATGATGCCTTCACGCAAACGCCCTATGAAGAGATTTTGCTCTGGTGGCTGCAGCAGCGGCAAAGCCTACCCGCAGGCGCATTGCTCTTCCCGTTTGGTGCGCCCGCGGTGCAAAGCGATGATGGATTTCAAGCGGTCAACGGCGCAAAACTGATTCGTGCCGAGGGTTTTGTTTCGCTGGAAGTCGAGCGCAGCGGTGCGCTCGTATCGACGGCAATTACGCCCACCAAAGCGCTATCAACCGTAACGATTGCGATCAAAACTGCGCCGCAGGTAACGCTGGCCGTGACCTGGCACGACGAGCGGGGCGGTCGGCAAACAGCCAAGCGCGTACGCGATGTAAACGGCGAATTCAGCTATCAATTTGAAACGCAACTCTCAATGGGCATCACCGGCTGGCTTGCGCTTGGCATGATCACCACTAAGCCCAACGCAGCGATTTATCTCGACTCAATTCGTATCGAGTAGTGAATACCTGCGGCGCAGATTTGGGCAAAAAAGCCCAAACTGCCCCGCGGATATCGCTCACAACGGGTTTTTAAATATCAAAGGTAATGCCCTGCGCCAGCGGTAGCGCGCGCGAGTAATTTACGGTGTTGGTCTGCCGGCGCATATACACACGCCACGCATCGCTGCCTGATTCGCGCCCACCGCCCGTTTCTTTTTCGCCGCCAAATGCGCCGCCTATTTCAGCGCCTGAGGGGCCGATGTTTACATTTGCGATGCCGCAATCGCTTCCGCTGGCACACATGAACGCTTCCGCTTCGCGCACGTCGGTGGTGAAGATGCAAGACGATAAACCTTGCTTCACATCGTTTTGCAGGGCGAGCGCTTCATCAAGCGTATCGTAGGTGAGCACGTACAAAATCGGCGCGAAGGTCTCGTCTTGCACGACCGTCGTTTGCGTGGGCATGCGCACAATTGCCGGGCGCACATAAAAACCTGCGGCGCAGTTTGCGATCACAACCCGCTCGCCACCAAAGACCGTGCCACCTTGCTCACGTGCTTCAGCCAGAGCGGCTTGCATCATGTTGAATGCGGCTTCATCGATGAGCGGGCCAATCAGCGTTTTGGCATCGAGCGGGCTGCCGATGGGCAAATTTGCGTAGATCGTTTTTAATCGCGTCACTAGCGCATCGGCTACGCTCGCGTGTGCGATCAAGCGCCGAAGCGTTGTGCAGCGCTGCCCCGCTGTGCCGACGGCTGAAAACGTAATCGCGCGCACCGCCATTTCGAGATCGGCGCTGGGGGCGGCGATCATGGCGTTGTTGCCGCCCAATTCCAGCAGCGTGCGCTTAAAGTGTGGCGCGCACGCTTGCGCTACGGCGCGACCCATGCGCGTTGAACCGGTGGCGGAGATGAGCTGTACCTGCGGCGCAGAAATGAGCGCTTCCCCGGCTTCGGCGCGACCGAGCGTGAGCTGGCAAAGCCCGCGGTATTTCCCCGAGGCATCCCATTTCATGAGCGCTTGCTCAAAAAGTGCTTGCGTGGCGAGCGCGGTGAGCGGCGTTTTCTCGCTCGGTTTCCAGAGGATGGTATCGCCGCAGACGAGGGCAAGTGCTGCATTCCACGCCCACACCGCGACCGGGAAGTTAAAGGCAGTGATGACGGCAACCGGCCCAAGCGGGTGCCATTGCTCCATCATGCGATGGCCCGGGCGCTCGCTTGCGATTGTTAAGCCGTAGAGTTGGCGCGAGAGACCGACCGCAAATTCGCAAATGTCGATCATCTCTTGCACTTCGCCTAAACCTTCTTGCAAAATTTTTCCCGCCTCGATTGAGACTAATTCTCCGAGTGCGGCTTTATTTTCTCGCAGCACATCCCCCAAAACGCGTACCAGCTCGCCGCGCTTTGGCGCGGGCACGTCGCGCCATTGCAGAAAGACGCGCTGGCTGGCGACGCATTGAGCAGCCACTTCATCGCGCGTGTGCGCGCGCAGCGTGGCCAGCGCCTCGCCAGTCACGGGCGTGTGGGCGATGATGTCGTTACCTTGAAAGGAAGTCAGCGCGACGCCGAGATTAGAGAGTAAATTATGGGTGTGCGTTTTCATGGGATGATCGATACCTGCGGCGCAAAAGCGATTAATTTTTTGGATTTAGTATTGCGGTAGCGCTGCTTTTTTGGAGCGGCGATCGCGAAGACATTAATTTTGGAGTGAATCAACGTGAGACTCAAGCTATTTTTTACAAGCGCAGCATTTTGCCTCGCTTCAAGCGCGATTGCGCAAACGCCAATTAAGCTCATGGTGGGCTTCCCCGCTGGCGGCAGCACCGATGTGATCGCCCGCTTGCTGGCAGATAAATTGAAAGATGCGCTCGGCCAACCGGTGATCGTCGAAAACAAAGCAGGCGCAGGCGGGCAGCTCGCCGCGCAAGCGCTCAAAGCCGCCGCGCCCGATGGCAACACGCTTTTCCTCTCGCACGACCACACGATTAGCATCTTGCCGTTGGTGACCAAAAATGCAGGCTATGAATCGGCAAAAGATTTTGTGCCGGTGGCAGGCTTTGCGACCTTCCCCAACGTCTGGGCGCTTTCGCCCAACACGCCTGCGAAGTCACACGCGGAATACGTAGAGTGGATGAAGCAGGGCGAGAAAAACCGTAGTGTGGGCATTCCCGCGCCGGGCTCGGTGCCAGAGTTTTTAGTCGGCGTGGTTGGCGCAAAGGCCGGCTTGAAACTAAGCCCCGTGCCCTATCGCGGCTCGGGCCCGATGGTGGCCGATATGTTGGGCAGCCAAATCCCCGCAGGCATTGCCACCATTACCGATTTCATCGAGCACCATAAAGCGGGCAAGATGCGCATTATCGCCACTTATGGCAGCGCGCGGCAAGCCGCCTTGCCTGATGTACCCACCTATGCGGAGCTTGGCATTGCAGGCCTTGAAGACTTGCCCTACTTCGGTATTTTCGCACCTGCAGGCACGCCGAAAGCGGCGCAAGATAAAGTATCAGAAGCGATAAAGCGCGTGTTAACCGATGCCAACGTGCGCGAGCGCTTAACCACGCTAGGCTTAACCGTACAACACATGACCGGTGAGCAATTGGGCATGCGCGAGCGGGCGTATGCGACAACGTGGGCGAAGATTATCAAGGATAGTGGGTTTCAGCCACAGTAGATTGACGCGCATACCTGCGGCGCAGAATTGGCGTTTTTCGCAGGTTTTTTCCATTCATTTCACCCCATCTTCTTCTCGTCACTTTATGAAACTCACGCTCAACGATGCCTTCGCGGTCGCGATCACCGGTCAAGTGCTGTATCACATCACGCAAAAATTCGTCGCGCCCGCGGCGCATCCGGTGTTGTCGATTATTGTGTTTTATGCGATTGCGTCGTTGTTGTGTTTACCGCTGTTTATTTTGTTTCCGCTCGGGGGATCGTTGCGCGACGCTTTTAGCGAAATGAATTGGGCGGTTGCAGGCGTTGCGGGGTCGATCGTGCTGATTGAGTTGGGTTTTTTGCTTGTGTATCGTGTGGGCGGGGCGCTTTCGACTTCGTTTGTGATCACCGCAGCAGTCACCACGGCCATCATGGCAATCGCGGGTGTCGCGCTCTTGAAGGAAGGATTTTCGCTGACCAAGCTTGCAGGCGTTGCCCTTTGTCTCGGCGGTATCGCGCTGATTTCGAAGCAAGGTTAGGTAAAAAATATCGATGAAAACCACTATTTCTGCGCCGCAGGTATTGGCGCAGGTATTGGCGTAGGTATTGGCGCAGGTATTGGTATAGCGATCAACGCTCGACCAGCGCGCGGATTTCTGGCGGTATCGGTGCGGCGCGAATACCCGCTTTGCGCTCGTCGCGAAACACCGCAAAAATGCGCACTTCATCGCAGTTCAAAATGGTGTCTTCTGAACCATCTTCGCGCGGGCGCACGATGCTGTAGCGTTGGACGAAGCTTTTTTCTCGCCAC
The DNA here is from genome assembly GCA_031430575.1 of Betaproteobacteria bacterium. Lineage (GTDB taxonomy): Bacteria > Pseudomonadota > Gammaproteobacteria > Burkholderiales > Casimicrobiaceae > JANMDS01. Next base: position 72,348 of record JANPBT010000023.1, read on the forward strand.
TCTGCGATATGGCATCGCACCAGCAAGGTATCGCCGTAGCTCGCCGTCTTTAAAAAAGTGCAATGGGTGTCGACCAAGGGTGTGCCGATTATGCCCGACGATTTTTCAAGCTCCGCCCAACGCGGGACGCCGCATTGCGAAAAAAAATGTCGCGATGCAGCGTCGATCCAACGGAAAAAATTGGGGAACCACACGATCCCAGCCGGATCGCAATCACCAAACTCAACCTTCACTTCGGTGGTGACGATGCGGGGTGTCGCGGGTATTTTCATGGGTACGGGCGTTTTCTGACAAACCGAATCGGCTGCGCTTTGATCGGCCGGGCCGGTGCGCCGTGCTGCTGCAACGCTTTGTCAAGGGCGATGCCAGCCTCATCGGTTAAAGCGGCGGTGCGCGCAGCGGCCACTGCGCTGGACGCAGCTGTCGCATCATCGCCATGCGCAAGGTGATTGAGCACATGCAGTAAATTTTCTTTGCCACGCTCATTAGTGCTACCGTAGCCTTTAATCAATCTGCCGCAGAGGGCTAACTCGTGGCCAAGCTGCCAATGCCGCTGCGTGCCCGCGACCACACCATTGAGCCACTGCTCAATCATGGCTTGCTCAACAGCATAGCGACTGCCGCGCACGCGCAGCCACTTTAAGCTCGCCAGCGCCCGCAGCGATAGCATGCCAAAAATGGAGTGCGTGCCAATTTTGAGTGGCAATGCCCACGGCGTTTCGCCGCGCAGTGTGCGCCGCCGATCCCAGGCCGTAAGCTTTACTGCAAATCGATGTGGAAGTAAGGCTGCAAATTCAGGGATGCCGGGCTTGAAGTGGTCGTAAATCTTGAGCAAATCGTCGTCTTTTGCTTTGACTTCCCCAACCACCCGATGCCATCGGCTTGCCCGGCTTTTCAAATCTGCGACTCGCACGATATCGTCGAACGCCATCCACAGTGCAAGCCATCGGGCCATTTCACGCGTGGTGGCGAAGTTATGGAGATTGGCGGGATCGGCTTGCTGCTCCGCGCTGAGCACGCGCTGCAATCGATCAACATAGCGCTGCGCGTAGTGCGGGTCTTGGTATTCGATTACGCGGGCATAGCCAAGCGACAGCATCGCATGCACCACGCTTGAAAATTTTTCGGCCACCGCAGTGGGTAATGTTGTCGAGATCTGCGGCAGATCGTCTAGCGCCGCGATGGGCGTAAGCCCAGCAATCGAGCCCGCCTGCATCTGCACGGCATCAAACGCAGCCGCGAACCCGCGCAAGCTTGCCGCGCTACTCGCGCCACCATCTTCTATGATCGCTTCGAAATGCGCACGCTCAAACGGAAATAAACGACTGCCCGCGATCGCGCCTAACATCACTGCGCTTACGATCGTGCCTGACGCGCGCGCCATCGTCGCCATATCGAGGCTGTGCAGCGCGCGGCTATTGGCTTTTACTATGGCTTGCAATGCTTCGCTATCGAGCCGACCATCGCCGGGCTGCATGCGCTCTGCCGTGGTCAGTGCGCGATTTTCAGCGGTGATCACCATCGTTCGCTCGGCCGTGGCCATGCCATTGCCAATCTGGCGCGCGGTCTCAAGCAGCTCGGAAGACACCAGCGCATCTAACGCGCCGGGCACTGGGTTTAAGCTAAAGACCGGCCGCTTTCCGCCCAGTGCTGCAATTGGCGTGGGGAATACTTCGATGTAATAAGTCGTAGCACCTGTGCGCTGCGCCACGCCCGGTATCGAGGTGCTTTGGGCTGCGTAGCCAGCATGGAGCGCAGTGGCAATGATCCACTCGGTTAATACGCCGCCGCCTTCGCCGCCCAGCGCGCATACGAGTAACGTAATCGGTTGCGAGGGCATCTTTGGTGCGTTCACGCGGGCTGCAATGCGCGCACGATCGCGCTGCGCACGCGATGCACGAGCCGCTCAGCCCACGGCGGGTTTTGAATGACCTCGGCACGATAAAAACTGGGGCATAAGGTTGCCGCGTGCGCATTTTCGCCACACAATCCGCAGCCGACGCAACCGTCGATCACCGTTGCAACGGGATCAACTTTAAGTGGATCAGGGTTATCTTTTAGCGTTAACGTTGGGCAGCCGGAAAGCCTAATGCACGCATGATCGCCATTACACACATCTTCATCGACACCATATTTCACCCGCACGACGCGCTCGCCTTTTTTGAGCAGGCTCGCGATCCACGGTTTGATGCGGCGCTGCCGCTCAAGCTGACATTCGCCTTCAGCGATGATTACTTTCAGGCCATTGAAATCGCTGGTGAAGGCTGATTTCAGCGTTTCGCGCATATGCGCGACTTCATAGGTATGCACCGTGCGCATCCATTGCACGCCAAGCCCTTTAAGGGTTGACTCAATCGTTTGGTTGGTATGTACCAAGCTATGCTGCTTGTCGGCGGCACTCGCCTTAGCATCGTCTTCTGGCGTTGAAATAATATCCTGCGTGCCTGTGGCAGAGGTGTAGCCATTTTTAAAAATTAACAGCACTGCATCGTCACCATTAAATAGAGCGCTTTGCACGCCGGTGAGTAAACCGTTGTGCCAAAAGCCGCCATCGCCCATCACCGCTAAAGTGCGCCGTTGCATCATCGGCGAAACGCCAGCGCGACTGGCCAAGCTCATGCCATAACCCAAAATCGAATGCCCCATCGAGAACGGCTCAAAGGTGGCGAGTGCATGGCAGCCAATATCACCGGCGATGTGCACATCACCCACTTCTTGCTGCACCAGTTTGAGCGCAGAAAATACCGGACGCTCGGGGCAGCCGGTGCAAAAGCTCGGAGGACGCGCGGGCAATGGCGCATCGAGCGACTTTGCAATCGCGGCGCGGCGATCTGCGTTAGCTTGCAACCAGTGCTTCGCAGCAATCGGTACAACCAAATACTTTTCTACAAATGTGAGTAAGCCCGTCGCGACGACTTCAACGCTGTATTCTCCTGCGTTGGGCAAAAGATCTTTGCCGTGCAGCGGCGTTTGGATATCTTGTCGACGCAGAGAAGTCGCAATTTCTTGCTCGATATATTCGGGTTGACCTTCTTCTACGATGAGCACGGCGCGCTTGCCGACGCAAAAATCGCTTGTTTGCGTCGGCACTAACGGATACGTAACGTTGAGCACCAAGATCGGAATGTCGGTCTCGCCAAAGGCATCGGCAAGCCCGAGCTGCTGCAGGCTGCGGATCAGCGCGTTAAAGAGCCCGCCCTGCACGATGATGCCAAGATCAGCATGTTTGCCGGGTAACGTTTCGTTGAGCGCGTGCTCAACGATATACCGGCGCGCAGCGGGAATCCGCGCATCGCCCTTTAATTTTTCATGGCGAAACGTCACCGGCGGATGGGCGAGCCGCATGTAATCAAAGGCAGCGGGATTTTCCATGAGCGCGCGGGTGGAAATCGCAGGGCTTTGATTATCTTTTGCTGCGAAGCTACCGCGCACGTGGCAGGCACGAATGCGCAGCTCCATGAGCACCGGCATGTTTGACGCTTCGGACAAGCGAAAGCCGTGTTCGACCATATTGACCATCATCGGTAAATCAGGGCGCGGATCAAGCAAACACATTGCGCTTTTGAGTGCGAAGGCATGGGTGCGCTCTTGAATCACCGATGCGCCCTCGCCATAATCTTCGCCGACGACGACAAGCACGCCGCCTTTCACGCCCGGAGACGACAAATTGCTCAGCGCATCAGCAGCAACGTTAGTACCGACGATGGATTTCCAGGTGACGGCGCCACGCAGCGGGTAGTGGATCGATGCCCCGAGCATGGCCGCAGCGGAGGCTTCGTTGGAACATGCTTCGACATGCACGCCAAGCTCATCCATATAGCCTTTGGCCTGCACCATGACATCGAGTAAATGCGAGACTGGCGCACCTTGGTAGCCGCCAACATAAGACACCCCAGATTGGAGCAAGGCTTTGGTGATCGCCAAAATGCCTTCGCCGTGAAAGGTTTCGCCTGCGCCTAATCGCAATTGCTCAATTTCTTTTTTGAACGATACTTCCACACGGATTCCTAGGTCTAATTTCGGCGAAGCGCATAACTTTCGCCGACAGCATTCGATGTTATTCGAAATTAAACGTGGCTAGGCCGGATCGTTACACTTTTGAGTGGTGCGGCGAGAGCGCATACGGGTAAACCTAGCGTAAATTCTGCGCCGCAGGTATGAAGACGCAATCGGGCGCTGGCGCTGGCCCAGCGCGCGCGAGCTCAGCTGCCGACATACTCCGATTTCAAAATATTCATCTCCATCGCTGCAGCAACGAGCGCCAACCGCGCGACCACGCCAAACGCGTAAAAGCGGTTCGGGCAGTTTTGATCGGGGCGGGTGCAGGGCTGCTCAAAGGCGAGCGGCACAAATTGCGCCCCCGGCGCGTTTAAGTTTTGATCGACATCGCGCCCTGCATGAACCCGATAAAAGCCGCCGACTACGAACTGATCGACCATATAGACCACGGGCTCAGCGATTGCATCGTTGACCCGCTCTTCGGTATATACGCCTTCTTGGATGATGACTTTATGCACTTCCATGCCCTCTTTCACCACCGCCATTTTTTTGCGGGCATCGCGGTTGAGCGCCATCACATCATCGACTGATTTCACCGTCATCACGCCCATGCCATACGTGCCGGCATCCGCTTTAACGATGAGAAACGGTGGTTTATCAATGCCGTAATCGGCGTATTTTTCTTTCACTTGCTTGAGTAGCTCTTCGACATTGCCCGCCAAACACTCTAAGCCGGTTTGGGCTTTGAAATCAATCATGCCGCAATGGCCATGCAGCGGATTGATGAGCCACGGATCAATCTTTAGCAATTGCCCGACGTCCCACGCCACCGACTCGTAGCAGGTGAAGTGCATAGACTTGCTGCGCGTGCTCCAGCCTGAATAAATCGGGGGCACCACGGGCTGACTCAACCCTTTCAAAATATCGGGGATGCCTGCAGTTAAATCGTTGTTGAGCAAGACCGCGCACGGATCAAAATCGGCGAGACCCAATTTATCGCCTTTGCGAACGAGCGGCTCGTAGGTGAGCGTGATGCCAGAAGGCGTCACGAACGGCGTGGGCGCGGTCACTTCGGGGATCAAGGTGCCGATGCGCACGCGCACGCCCGCTTGCGTGAGCAGTTTGAAAATCGTCGCCACATTTTCTAAATAATACGGATTGCGGGTGTGGTTTTCGGGGATGAGCAGCACCGATGAGCCCGCGCCGCATAAAGAATTAGCCGCAGCCATCATCGCCTGCACTGCCAGCGGATGAAAATCTTTATTTAGATTGTTAAACCCGCCGGGGAATAAATTGGTATCGACCGGTGCGACTTTGAAGCCACTCATGCGCACATCTACGCTGCCATAAAAGGGTGTTTTCAGCTCTGTCCATTTGCGCCGCAGGTAGGCCTCAATCTCGGGCTGATGATCGATCAGCGTTTGCTCCAACTTTTGAATGGGACCGGTGAGCGAAGTGGCGAGATGGGGGACGGTCATGGGGATTTCCTTGAAAAAACAGTCAAGCTACGCCGCAGGGTTTGTCTACGTTATCCACGCAGATTTACGTAGATTGGTGCGCGCCAGCGTAGTTTCAAGCGGCAAAAAAAGAGATTTCCACTTACCCAAACGTTGTCTTACTCAAGCGCAAGTACGCTAAGAAATCCAAACATCCAACATTGACTTCTTTCATCTTGCAGACTGCGGGAATCTTCCGCTTTTTGGCCTCCTTTGGTTCCTCAGATTGAATAGCCTCATTGGAAATCAGGTGTGAATTAGTCGTTTTGGCGCAGGCTATAGCGAAAAGATCGTTCTGATCAACTCCCTTTGGATGAAACTTATCGTCAGAAATCCCAAGTAAATTCTTAATGCGACTTGCGTCAAAAAAAATTACGTTACTGACTGGTATTCGATTTATGCTGGCCTCAACGAGCCAGTCGGCGCAATCTGGAGCGACATCTTTTACTTCAGTAAAGTTCTCAGTACAGATTTGAAGTTTCTTCGAATTTGCCTCGGAGGCGAGCCACTCCCAAAGTTTAGGGAAATTTTCAATTGGGTAGTTATCCCACGCATAGACAATTGAGGACGCATCAAGCGTGTGCATTGCTGTAGTCGCGTAATTTGTGCATGTCGCTTAATCGCAATCCGTCCAAGTATTTGCTCGCTTTCGTCATAGTCACGCGTTTTTCGCCTAGCGCGTCGAATACGGTCTTGACGAATTGATGCCCAAAAATATGGGCGGGCTCTCTATGGCGATACCCTCGAGACCCACCTATGCCGCCGACTTGAGGTAACGTTGTAAGCCACTGACGATAAGCAACATAATCGCCTTTTGCAATTGACCGTCTATCCACCAATCGGCGCAACACGACCTCTGTACTGACTCCGAGCCGCCTCGTAATTGGTTTCAACCATTCACGATACTGCTCCACTAACTTAGGCTTCGAATCAATCGAAATTTGATTCAACTCATCGTCAGGTACTAGCAACATCGCCGCAAACGCATTTGCCTCAACTTCATCTTTGCTGTCAGAATGAAATTCTGCTTCGTAGTCTATCCAGCTAGTCTTGTGTAGAACAAGATGAGCCAGTTCGTGCGCTAACGTGAAAAGCATTCTCGACTCTGATTCGAGTTTTTTTACAACGATAATTGGGTAACTCTCGAAATACAAAGAAAACCCTAGAACAGGGTTTTCTTTCGCAATTTGCCAAGCGCCTTTGTAGCCAGCAGTCTGAAATACCAAGACTCCCTTTGCTTCTATAGCCTCTCGGTAAGCAAGGAAATTTCTTTTGCCAGAAAGCTGTAGCCACTCGCGCACTTGATTTGCTTTTCGGTCTGAACTCAAACTCGTTAAAACCGGTGGAGAAAAGTGCTCGACTTTTTTTGCGGACTCTTCCCGTAGCGCTATGTAGACCTCCCGTTGCTTTTCGCACTGCTCAATTATTTTTGTCAATTTCGCCGACAAGTCCGGTTTCTGACTGGTCAGAGTGCGAAACTGCATCGAGTGTATTTTTTCAGAATTTGGAATTCCATTTTCAAGAAAAAAGAAAACAGTTCGGCCAAAATAGTCGGCAATCGCTTTCAGTTGATTGAAAGTCAATCCGATTTCGCCATCCTGGAATTTTGTCCAAGTGGTTCCTGCGATGCCAGCTTCAATCGCGAGCTCGCCAGTGCTCATGCCACGAGCTTCACAGCACCACCTTATTCGATCAAAATTGATTGAGCTTATTCGTTCCATTATCGAATCATTATATTTCGTAGAGCGGAACTCTACGAAACACTCGTGAGAAGTTACGTTTTGTCAAATTTACATCTTAGGCGACCACTGATTAGCGCGCACGTTCTTCTTGGCAAGGCGCGCGGTTTCTTCAATGCGCTTGGCCCGGGTAGGCGCGGTTTTCGCCTGAGCGATCCACTCCAAAATGCCGCGCTTGGCCGAGCGCGGAAAGGCGATCCAATGCCCGCCTGCCTCTGCATATTTTTTTAATGCCTCATCTAAGTCTGGCGGCGTTTCGAGATTTTCCACTGCATCGAGCATCGTCCATGAGCCATCGGCTTGCGCCCGCGCAATCGTCACGCGCCCAGCTTGCGCCATACGCTTTTGCGCAATGAGGTTTTCCACGCGTATTTTGTTGGGCCGCGACCAGCCCGAGCCGGCTTTGCGCGGGGCGAAGTAGAGTTTTGTTCGCGCCTCGTCCACCTTGCCGGGCTTAGAATCGACCCAGCCCCAACATAGCGCTTCTTCCACCAATTCATCGTAGCTGAAATAGGTGTTGCCTTTGCCTTTTTTGAAGGTGACGCACCACACGCCTGCCTCTCGCGCGTGATGCCCGCGCAGCCAGGCGCGCCATTGGGCGAGTGATTCGGGTTGAAAGTGTTCTAGCGCATTCATCTTTTGGACTATACCTGCGGCGCAGTTTTAGCATTTCTTCAGAGAAACTCACAGCCGCAGGTAGACTTACAGCAATTCATTCGCAAAGCCAAACCATGCAACGCCGCAAACTCGCCCATGCCCCTTTTGATATTAGCCTGCTCTCGCTCGGCACCATGACGTGGGGCGAACAAAACTCTGAAGCGGACGCGCATAGCCAACTTGATTGGGCGGTGGCCCACGGGGTGGATTTGATTGACACGGCGGAGATGTATCCCGTTCCGCCCAATGGCACGACTTACAGCACAACTGAAAAATACATCGGCAATTGGATTGCCAAGCCAGGCAATCGGCAAAAGATTACGCTTGCAACGAAAGTCGCCGGGCCCGGGCGGGATCGGCCATGGATTCGCAATGGCGACCCCGCATTGACGCAGAAAAATATCGTCTGGGCCTGCGATGATTCACTCACGCGTTTGCGCACGGACGTGATCGATCTATATCAAATTCATTGGCCTGATCGGAACGTCGCTGCGTTTGGTAATTGGCAATTTAGCCCCGCGCTCGAGCGCGATACCGTGCCGCTTATTGAGCAAATTCAAGCGATGGCCACGCTCATCAAAGCGGGGAAGATTCGCGCCTGGGGTTTATCAAACGATACGAGCTGGGGCGTGATGCGCATGATGACGCTGTGTGAGCAACACAATCTGCCAAAGCCGGCCACGATTCAAAATGCATACCATTTGCTGAATCGATTGTTTGAAGCCGATTTAGCAGAAGTGAGTCACCGCGAAGGCATTCAACTGCTCGCCTACTCCGTGCTCGGCATGGGCATGCTCACTGGCAAATATCAAAATGGCGCAGCCCCCGAGGGTGCACGGCTGACCAAATATCGTGCCAATTTTGGCCAGCGCTATACCCGCGCGGTGTGCTTCGACGCCGTTGATGCCTACGCGACCTTGGCTAAAAAACACAACATGAGCTTGACAGCACTTGCCTTGGCCTACGTGTGCAGCAAGCCCTTTACCGGCAGCGCGATTTTGGGCGCGACCACGATTGGGCAACTGCAAGAGCAGCTCGCGGTGTATCAAACGCCGCTGTCAGAAGATTTGATTAAAGAGCTCAACGCAGTGTCGGCGCGGTTTAGTCACCCAGCGGCCTGATGATAGTGCAATGATGGTCATACCTGCGGCGCAGATTGCGCACGCATCACGGCCAATCTGCGCCGCAGGTATGACGATGAAAATGCGCAGTGCAAGGGTCATTGATTTCGGTCGCATGCTGAAAAGTCTGCAATGCTAATTCGCGTTATTGTTCTGGCCGCAGCAATTGGTGGCGGCGTTCACCACTGGAATTCGCGCCCAGTGGCGCGCACGTCGGGTGTTCTCGTTAACGACGCGCCGGTTCAGCGTCCGATTTCGTCGGCGCAACCGCTGCAACTTCAGGGTTTCACCCTAATGCCACGGGCGGAATTTTCTCTGACCGCGCGCGTGCTCGCGGGCGAGCGCTATCGCGCCGACGCATTGGCGAAACTGGTGCCGCGCGATTTAGCCCTCGGGTGGGGCATCATGTCGGATAGCGAGCTTATTGAGAAGCTCAAGATTTCCCAAAGTGGGCGATTTTATTTTTGGCAATTTGAAGGTGAATCGATGCGCGCGCAGGTACCTAAAATCGTCTCGAGCAGCGCCAATATGCACTTAATCGCGGCGAATGCTGGCGTGCAGGCTGTAATTGATCGAGCGCGGGTCGGCGAGCTCATTTCCATTGAGGGGAAATTGGTGGACGTTGCGCGCGGTGATCGTTGGTCGATGAAGACCTCGCTGTCGCGGGAGGATAGTGGGGCGGGAGCGTGTGAAATTGTTTACGTGGAATCTGCGACGATCTTGAGCGCTGAAAAGTAGCGCGATTTGAGCGTACCTGGGGCGCAGATTTAAATTTCGTCATCGGCTACTCCACAGAAAATCAATAGTTAGACCCAAACGAGATCTCTTCCAACGATTAATTCTGTCATTGCGGCATGGTGGGTATTTTTCATTGAAATTAGGCGTGTTTGAAAGTGGTGAGCTTCGGACAAAGCGATAACTTCTGGAGCTATATCGTAAGTCATTACAAAGTCTCCAGCCAGATTTGCGCAGAATTCAAACAACGCGTTGTGATCCAAACTGAAAAAAGTATAGAGCCTGCTTCCAGCACTCTTTCCACCTGCAGTGTAAGGAGGATCAACAAAAAAAACGCAATTCTTTTCATTCTTGTAAGAATCTGTGCACTTAAGCGCATCGTCGCACAGAATGGTCAAACGGTGCCGGATTATGTGGAGCGCAGAAAGTCGCTTTGCGAGGGTTTCGGGATACCATCGAGAGGATATGCCCTTGCCTGATTCGCCAGATTTAATGAGACCTGAGCCTGGAGCCAATATTCCTCCGTGAAATGTTCTATTTCGTAGGATGGTAATAAACGCGCGCTCCAAATGGTCGCTCGGTACTTTCTCCAACGCGAGCTTTACAGATTCATAGCTAAATTCAAAACCCAATATCATTTGGGCCAATAGTGGCGCATCGCCGTGGCATACGCATTGCCACACAGCAGCAACATCAGGATCAAGTTCCACCAGAACAGCATGATCAACCCAGTTTTCGCAAACGGCGGTTAGTGCAATCGTCGCTCCTCCCGCAAAAGGTTCCACGAGTACGTTCGCAGGCTTTTCCAAGCTTTGCATCCATCGTCGAAACGCCGGGACGAACCAAGTTTTTCCACCCGGGTACCTAAAAGGACTGCGATGCGGAACGGATGCCACATTTACCGGAGGCGAGAGCACCCTACCGCCTTCCGCCGAAATTGCGAATAGTTCCTGTTGCATGGTTGGTTAGATCGGACTATCGATCAGTTTGTTCACTGGCGCAACTTCCAGTTGTTCATCGAGTTTTTCTTGCAGGTGATCGACAAACTTCTGAACCGGTCCAGCTTTCGTCGTCGTGATTCGCAACAACGCCTCATCAAAGCGCGTAAACGCTTCATCCACTTTAGTAAGCTCGTATCGGTTCGTTGATTTATTCAGGACAAGATCGTAGATGAACCACGCTACCTCGGCCATTTCTTTAGGTACTCGCTTTAACTCAGGAAGCGTATTGAAGAATGCAAGACTTAATGCTACCGCTGACTTCTTTCCCCACGCATTTAGGATTCCGCCCTTAAACATAAGCTGAGGAGCAAGTCGCTTTCGAGACGATGAAAGATAGTCAGGACGAGGATAGTTGGGCTGGGTACTCCAGTCAAAATTTTGTCGATTTTTAGGATCAGCCGCGAAATACTCGAAGGGCTCACGCACGTTTCCGGAAATATAAACCGCCTGGATTTCGAGAGCGCCGAAGTCAATTATTTTCTCGTGCTTATCGTATGCGACTAAAACGATATCGATATTTCCAGCGGATTTACCGTATCCATCGGTTAATCTAACTTCTGTCAAAGAGCTCCATGACACGCCTTCTCCAAAAAAGAACGACGCGGCGTCCGTCGTGATAATCCATTCTTCGCGGAAGCGCACTGGACATGTTATTGCCGGTTTGCCTTCGTGATAAACGCTACATACCCCCAACGGATTTTTCGCCTTATCCTTCGTGCAGTTTGGTACTCTATTGTTAAAAGGGCAAAGGTGGTTTTTTCTCGCCGAATTAGCCTTCGCTGAAGAATTATCGATCGGAAAACCAAATACTTCCGCGAGAGGTTGAGTTTTCGTCTTCATTATTCGCTGCCCATGGAGTACGCTAGTTTAGCTGCTATCTCTTTTACGTGATCTTGTGGCGCAGAGTAACGCGAAAAACAGGCGATTCCGCGCCGCAAGTATTGCGCTACGTATTGGCTCGGATCGGGTCAGTCTAAACTTCACAACGTCAATACTAAAAAAATGATCGAGGAGAAGTAACGTGAATCTGCAAAAGCTTTTCGCATGGACCTTTGGGCTCTTTGCTCTGCCGGGGTTTGCCTTCGCGGCTGGGTCGAATCCCGGGTTTAGCGTCGCAGGTATTCCGTTTGAATTCATTTTGTTTGCCGGTACGTTGCTGTGCGTTGCGCTGTTTCACCATTACACGCTCTACGTTGCGCTGATCGGGCTGGCGTTGCTTACGCTTTACAAGTTGGGCATTACTGGATTCAAAGGCGTGCCCGGAATAGGCGGGCTGCTCGCGCATCTCCAGCATGAGTGGGTTACGATTACGAATCTGTTTTGCTTGCTGGTGGGTTTTGCATTGCTTTCCAATCATTTTGAGGAAAGCAATGTGCCCCGCGTGTTGCCCCGCTATTTACCGGATGATTGGCGCGGCGCGTTTGTGTTGCTGCTGATGGTTTTCGTATTGTCGAGCTTTCTCGATAATATCGCCGCCGCGATTATCGGTGGTACGGTCGCGATGAGCGTGTTCCGCAAAAAAGTGCATATCGGCTACCTCGCAGCAATCGTGGCGGCATCAAATGCTGGCGGCTCGGGCAGCGTGGTCGGCGATACGACGACAACGATGATGTGGATCGATGGCGTATCGCCGCTTTACGTGCTGGATGCGTATGTCGCGGCAGTGCCTGCGCTCTTTTTCTTTTCATATTTCGCTGCAAAGCAGCAGCAAGCATTTTCGCCGATCATCAAAGAGGGTGCGCGCGGCGTGCGAGTGGATTGGATGCGCTTAGTGATCGTGGCGATCATTTTGATTTCGGCCATTGGCGCTAACGTCATTGCCAATCTGAAATTTCCTGCGCTATTGCAGACGTTGCCAGTAATCGGCATCGCGGTTTGGTTGGCGATTGTGGCCACACTGCCGCTGCGCGCGCCCGATTGGAAGCTCGTGCCCGATGCGGTGAAAGGCTCGGTCTTTCTGCTCGCGCTCGTGCTCATCGCCTCAATGATGCCGGTAGAAGCGCTACCTGCCGCTTCGTGGAAGACGGCATTTGGTTTGGGCTTTGTCTCGGCGGTATTCGACAACATTCCGCTAACAGCGTTAGCGTTAAAGCAGGGCGGATTTGATTGGGGCATGCTGGCTTACTGCGTGGGCTTTGGTGGCTCGATGATTTGGTTTGGCTCGTCAGCGGGCGTGGCGCTCACCAATTTATTCCCCGAAGGAAAATCAGTGGGTGCGTGGGTTCGGGGTGGCTGGCATGTGATTGTCGCCTACGTCATTGGCTTTTTCATTTTGCTGGCCACCGTCGGTTGGCATCCAACGCCTAAGGCATATACGCCAGTGGCAAAACCAATACCTGCGGCGCAGAAATAGCCGTTTTAGAGGGTCTCTAGCGAAACTTGAGCCTAATGTGCAACGCTATACCAACGTCTGCGTAGAAAATGCGTTCTCCGATAGGGCGACCTAGCGCTGTAGCCTCCAAAAAGCACTCGTATCACCAAAACTTCGCGCATTTGGTCTACGTTGTCTATAACCCACGCGCGTCGTTGATACATTCTTTAACGCCTTCGCGGCTCTCTTCAACGATGACGAAGATCGTGGTTAGCGACTGCGCCCCGCGCGTGCGCTTCGGATCGTGAGCTCGCCAGAGGCCGACGAAGGGGTAAGGCGACGCCAAGGGGCGCGATTGCCGCTGACGCACCCCATCCGCGCTGCGTGTGCTACTTAGGCATGGGCTGTACCGGAGACACGATCGCTTTCATGTCGTCTCCTGAGCCCGAAAGCGTTACTTTACGAAAGCCCACAATTTCGTCTTTATCAAATCCAAAGGCCACCCACTCTTTCTCATTCGCCCCATGTCCCGGCGCAACTAAATCTTTGCTAATTAGTTTGGACGACGCTTTCGGTTTGATTACGTAGATGTAACCCACATTGTCGAATTCTTTTGTTGCGAAACCCACCGCAGTGTAGAGGTCTGACGCAACCGATACAAGCGCGGTGGGCACCTGCTTGTAGTTAAAAAAGTGCATTCCTAGCGAAGCGTTAACGCCCACACCATAGCCGCCGCCTGGTTGGATCATTTCTTCGGGAGTTCTCGAATCGCCCCTGTGAACGATCGATGGCGCCGTAGCAGTTCCCACTTTCCGGTTGATAGAGTTCGAATCAGGATACCTTTTTCTCTCGTACGCCTTAAGACTGATCTCGATACTTCCGTCTGAAAGCCGAACGAGACCATTCTCCTCCCCAAAACCAAAGGGTCGACTGTCGCCGATCTTACCCGCTTCTGGTGCGACGTATCGCTCGCCCGGGCTTTTTAGGATTTTGTCGACTTGTGCATCGCTCAACTCAGGATAGGCCTTCTTAAAAGCCTCACGCGGATTTTTGTTAGCCCACGCTAGCGTTTCAAACACTTCCTGCGGAGAGTTCGCAGGCCCAATTTGTCGATTGGGTTCTTCGACGTTACCGATGTCTCTTCTAATCAATGCAAAGTCCAGCATGGAACGAATGCCTTCTGAGCCAACGAGTGATTCAGATCCATCCGCATATATGGTTTTCTTCATTTCAGGATTTGCAGTGGCGACATCATAAGGAATCGTGTGGTCGAGCATGTTGTCAGTAGGCACTTTAATCCCGCCCGATTCCAATGCTTTACGCGCGAGTTCCCAACTTTCTTTGTCGGGTGCAATCTGCCGTACGTGTCGAATCATCGCGTCGTCATATCGCCCGTTTCTCTTAATAATGGGTGTCATTATGGCGACCCAATTTTTGTAACTTACATCAGCAACACTTTTAGCGACATCGTTAGGGACTTGCCTTGTATCAAAGCGCACCGATTTGACCGCAACGATTGGATTTTCTTCCTCGATTATCATTTTCAATGGCGCCATCGGTGCGCCATCGCGCGCGATGAATGCGGCTACTGAGCCTTGCAGCTTTGCGATTGCATTTTGAACTTGCGCAGCATCTGCAGTCCAGCCATTGCGCTCGGCGCGCTTTGAAAGTACGTCAAGTTTTTTTTGCAAATGCGAGACGCGTTCTTTTACTTTTACAGGCTGTGGTGCATTTGAGTTTTTAAGCAAGCCGTTGAGTTCGGTGATTGATTCTTTTACCGCGCTGCGCCAATCAAGTTGCGAGCGCGCATTGGCATTAACTCTGCGTTGCGCAGCACTATCGCTCGCTTTTGCACTTACGGCATGTGCTTTAGTGTGCCCGAGGACTTCTTTAGCGCTGAACGGTGCGCTGTTGTGCAACTGGTAAACGCCGGGCACAGCGAATATTTTTGTCGCATCTAATAGATACGCCAGATCTGGGCTCACCGTAACCTTTACAGGTGCTTTCGCCCCCTTTGCATTTGCCCCAACCACCGCAGCTACTGTCTGATTGCCTGTGCCCGTTGTTCGCGCAGCGGCTAAATTTGAGCGCGCAGTTGTGATCGGATCTGGCAAGACTTTCTTCGGGATCAGCGGCCGAATTCCCCCATTGCCGTTTAGTTCTTTAAGGTCTTTTCCCACCCCTTCTATCGCTCCTTTTACGATTGGGAGCTTCGCGGCTGCTTTTTTAACTACTTTGATGGGCTTTGAATTGCCAACGGCCTTGACCACTTTGACCACACGCCCGCCTGCGGCCTCGGCCGCGTTCGCCACACGCGGTGCCTTGGTCTTGACTTTCTGTGCTGCATTTGCGCCTGCCTTGACAAGTGCATTTGAGCCACTTATGGACGTATTCCAAATGATATTTTTGGTGTTTTTAGGCAACCCTTTGGCCGCCCCTTTATCTAAAACCATCCCAACACCCATGACCACCGCTTCTTTGATCATGCCCGACATCTGATCGCCCGCGGTTTGCAGCTGCTGAAACGATTTTGCGTTCGCTGCATCCCATAATGCCCCGACAAACTGTTGCGCCTGAGGACCGAGCTTGGCCAGCAGCACCACAAACATCCCCGCATTCATTAACTGACCGACAACGGGTATTGCCGACAGCCCGGCAAACGCAGCCATTTGCGCCATGCCCTCTACCGTGAACATGGCCATGATCTCTTGCTGGATGGCAGGCCCGGCTGTTTTAGCGCCCGCTTGCAGGGCAAAGATGATCTTGTCTAACCCATTCATCTGGTCAATGGGCTTGCCGGCACCTGCGATCATGATCATGCGCTCGCCGTTCCACTCACCGCTATTGATCTTGGTGCGGGCAATGGAAAGCGCTTGATCCAACGATTTTGCGCCAGCGATGGGCAGGTTTTTAATGGGGCGGGAGAACCCAGCGGAGGCCGCTTGGCCTTCAACTTTGCCAAATTTTGGGTTTTGTAGGGTCACGTTGGTGACGACGTAGCCCTGCGCACGCTTTTCAATCACGCCCGCGGCGTTAACTTGGGCGACATAGGCTTGCTGCACGCTCAGCTCGGTTGACCATTGGTTAGCGGATTTGGCTTTTTGTCCAGCAAACCCGGTAGGCCCTGTGGTCTGAACGCGTCCGACTTCAAACTCTTTGAGTACGCTAGTCGCGCTTTTGAGCGTGGCATTGGTTTGCTGCAGCACTTGCGGGGCGATGGCTGCGGTGTCAAATTGGGCCCCGGTGGTGAGCCGGGGCTCAAAGTTGGCGCTCGCCCGGCCGCCGTTGGCGGTGGTAGCTTTTAACTCGGCTTGGGCGGTGGCAAGCTTTTTGTAGTTTGCTGGGGTGCGCTGCTGGGCAAAGGCTTGCGCGGCGCCCGCTACTTTTTCTGATAACTGGCGTGCGCGGGTGGTGGCAAGATTTTCTCCAGCGCTGGAAGGCAATAACTTTTGATTCCAATCATATTCAATGATCTTAGTGTTGCCAGAACCCTTAGAACCCGAAATTGAAAAACCACCCATGAGATTTCCTTTGCATACATTAAAGATGCGCTTTTGCGCTAATTGTGTACATCAGAAAAATCTGTTTTTACAGTGGCTTACAACAATGGCTGAAAAATATTCCTGACCTTTACACATTCAACACCAGAGCGACGCTCGATACCCTGTAGATCGGCGCACTCTTGCGCTTTGTAGATACGAAGGCAGCAATCGTGCCAATGCTGAGGTGAATTTCGTGGTGAGTCATCGCGCTACTCTCGCGTGTTTGCCGTTTCAGTCTTCGCTCTTCGCTCTCGTTTGCTGGGGTTAAGCGCGTTATTTGATCAATACGCCTTTCAAATGCCGATTTACTCTAAGACGGTACGCCCTCGTTTTTGGTCAAATCTGCGCCGCAGGTATTCAATAGTGTGCAAAAAAAACGGACACCGTGGTGTCCGTAAATCTCACTGAGGAAAGATTCGTTTAACGGTGATAAGCCGTCTCGCCGTGACTTGCAATATCTAAGCCTTCGCGCTCTTCTTCTTCGGCGACGCGCAAGCCGATCACAAGATCCACAATCTTAAAGGCGATGAAGGCGACCACGGCAGACCAGATGACGGTCACGCCAACGGCTTTGGCCTGTATGAGCACTTGCTCGCCGATACTCGTCCAACCCGTCTTGCCGGTGACCCAGTCGGTCACGATGCCCACGCCGCCCATCGATGGCGCGGTGAATACGCCAGTGAGCAGTGCGCCCAAAATGCCGCAAACGCCATGCACGCCAAACACATCAAGCGCATCATCAGCGCCCAGCATTTTCTTCAAGCCACTCACGCCCCAGAGACCGACAACGCCTGACGCTAAGCCCATGATGAGTGCGCCATTGACGCCAACGTTACCCGCGGCAGGAGTTACCGCGACCAAGCCAGCTACTGCGCCAGAAGCCGCACCAAGCATCGATGGCTTGCCTTTTAAGAAAGCTTCTGCCGTCGTCCAGGCCAGCGTTGCCGCTGCGGCAGCCACGAGTGTGTTGATGAAGGCAAGCGCTGCGCTATTGCCTGCTTCCAGCGCTGAGCCTGCGTTGAAGCCAAACCAGCCAACCCATAGAAGCGATGCGCCAATCATCGTCATGACTAAGGAGTGCGGTGCCATGGCTTCTTTGCCGTAACCGACGCGCTTGCCAACCATGTACGCACCGACTAAGCCTGCGACGCCAGCGTTAATATGTACGACCGTGCCGCCGGCGAAATCCAGCGCGCCCCACTGCCAGAGTAATCCTGCTTTGGCATTCATCGCATCGACCACACCGGCTGCGGTGTAAGCATCAGGGCCTTGCCAGAACCAGACCATGTGCGCGATGGGTAAGTAGCTAAAGGTAAACCAGAGCACGGTGAACGCGATTACTGCGGCAAATTTCATACGCTCTGCAAATGCACCAACGATGAGACCGCAGGTAATCGCTGCAAAGGTTGCTTGGAAAGCGACGAACACATACTCAGGAATGACCACGCCTTTGCTAAACGTTGCTGCGTTGGCGAACGTGCCTTTCTCGGCATCAAAAATACCTTTTAAGAAAAGTCGATCAAAGCCGCCTATAAATGCGTTGCCCTCCGTAAAGGCAAGTGAGTAGCCATAGATCACCCAAAGCACAACTACGAGCGAGAAGATGACGAGCACTTGCATGAGCACCGAGAGCATATTTTTAGCGCGCACTAAGCCGCCGTAAAACAATGCCAAGCCTGGAATCGTCATTAGAATCACGAGCATGGTGGAGGTGAGCATCCAGGCGGTGTCGCCTTTGTTGGGCTCGGGAGCTTTAGCGGCTGGCGCCGCCGTTGCGGCCGAAATCTGCGCCGCAGGTATTGCCACCGCGGGCGCGGCGGTTGTCGTCGTTGCTGCGGCTGCGGGTGCTGCAGGCGTGGCTGCTTTATCTTGCGCGAGCGCAGGTATTGCGAGGCCGGCAACGCACAATAGGGTTGTTATAAATTTCAACATTTTTCGTCCTTTGAGTTGTGTGCGTGCGTTTAAAGCGCGTCGTTACCGGTTTCACCGGTGCGGATGCGAATCGCTTGCTCGATCGCGGTGACGAAAATCTTGCCATCCCCAATCTTGCCGGTATTCGCCGCTTTTTCAATCGCTTCGATCGCTTGATCGACGAGCTCGCTTTTCAGCGCCGCTTCGACTTTGACTTTAGGTAAAAAATCAACGACATATTCAGCGCCTCGGTAAAGCTCAGTGTGGCCTTTTTGACGACCGAAGCCTTTTACTTCAGTAACGGTGATCCCCGATACGCCGATGGCGGACAGGGCTTCGCGCACTTCATCGAGCTTAAAGGGCTTGATAATCGCAGTGATCATTTTCATGGGTGATCTCGCATCTCTTGTAGTTTGATTAGAAGGAATATTTCACAAAGATATAGCCAGTATCTTTGCCGATGAATGACTTCGTCGCAGGTTTGTAAAACACATCATCGGCGTTGGTGCCTGAGTAGCCAATCGTGCCCGAAATGCCGCCGCCGAAATCTTTGGCGAGCTCAAGTTTCCAATCGGTGTAGCTTGCATCGCTTTTTGCGGGGCCTTTGAAGCCTTGGCGGCCAACGTGCGCGGTGAGCGTCAGCCCATCGGCCACTGGCCATGCGGCGGTCAGGTCGATATAGGACGTATTCTTCGAATCTGCGGTGCCAAATACATTGGACAAGCCATGTGAGTATTTCAGTGTGTATTCTTTAAACGTGCCTGCGACATAAATTTCATTGGTATCAGGGCGGGTGAAGCCCGTGGTGACCGAGCCTGGGTAGTTGTAGCGCAAAAAGCCGATGTCGTAGGTGAAATCGCCGACGGTTTGCTTATAGCCAAGGTAGGTATCGACTTCAACGCGGCTGCTGCTTGCGCCGAAATCACGCAGCCACGTGATTGACGATGCCCAAACGCCTGCATAAAAGCCAGAAGCGTGGGTGTAGTCAACGCCAGCGCTGAGCGCAGGGCGATAGTTTGACTGCGAGAGGCCGCGATAGAGATATTGGCTGGAAAGGGCAACGTTGTAAGCAAAAGTATGGTCAGGCGCTGGCGCAGGTGCGGCGGCCGGGGCAGTTGGCGCGGTTGGTGCAGTTTGGGCGAAGGCTGCAGGCAGCGAGAGTGCGAGCGTTAAGGTGGCACACAGGGCGGGGGTGAAGCATTTCATGGAGCACTTTCTAGCGAGGAGTAATGGACATCTATTGCAAGCCTTGTGCCATGCGAAAGGGGAGATTTTCAGCCTAAAAAGCCTCGATTTGCACCATGCCAATGCATGCGAGCAACGACATCGCACCAAAAGCGGGATCATCGATCCCCCAAATGGGGGTCGTCTTAGCAATCAATTCTTGCTAAAAATGGGGGCGTGGCAGTGCAAGGGGAGAGCATGAGCAAACGCGCGATGGGTCGGGTGACGCCTCCGCATAAGCGCTGGCCAGTGGCGTGGTATCAGCCCGATGTCCTTTATGTTGCAGCGAAACAAGTCTTGTCGTCGGAAGACTATTTGCGCAATATGGATAAGCGCGAGCTCTTTAAGCCCTTAACCGTGATCGCGCTCGACCCGGAGCGCGCCGAGCAGCCATTCACCTTTGATTTCATCTCAGATACCGGAGACGGGGGCAATGCGACCTATGCGGTTGCCCATACTGCCTTTGCGCCGATGCTCACGACAACGATCACCACGCCAGAGACGACCGAAACCGGAGAGCGGATCACCAAGACCGAGTCAATCGATTTGCCGCAAGGGGAATTGTTAGTGCTTGGGGGTGATTTGTCGTATCCAGCGGCCAGCCCGGATGAGTATCAATACCGTTTCGTGGATTTATTTGATGGCGCGCGCCGTGATTTGAAAGTCGGTAAGTACGCAAATCGCCATCTGCTTGCCATTCCGCAAAATCATGATTGGATGGACAGCACATCGACATTTCGACGGTATTTCACTCGAAATGAGAACGACTCGCGCAGAACGTTTGGTGCGCAGTTGCATCAAGACCAAACTTATTTTTGCGCCCAGCTTCCGCACGGCTGGTGGATTTTGGGGCTTGATTTTGCCTCCGAAAAAGATATTGATCGGCAGCAATACGAAGGCTTTGAGGCATTGATCCGCGCGCACATTCCAAAGGAGGCGCGCGTGATTATCGTCTACCCGGAGCCTTTTTGGACGCGCCCGCTCGGTGACGGTGCGCTCCTCGGCCGGCCCAAGCGTTACCAGCAACTCGAAGGGATGCTTGGCAAGCATCGCATCGCGCTGCGCATTGCGGGCGATTTGCATCACTACAAACGCTGGACGTCTGAAAAAGACGGCATGATTATCACCTGCGGTACGGGTGGTGCGTTTACTCACCCAACGCATACCACGCGCGTGCAGCGAAATATTTACGCGCGCGCGCACAAAAATGAGTTTGCGATTGATCCCGTGCGCCACAAACTCGCCTATTTGCAAGTGGGGCAAGGGGACGTCAGCGCAACCGAAGAAGAATGGCGGGAATTTAAGTCCGACGAGACTAAAGAGTATCCGAACGCTCAGGATAGTCGCGCGATGGTCTGGCGGATTTGGTGGGCGCTCTTTCGGTCGAACGGAAAATGGTGTCAAGGCAATATTTTGTTTGCTGTGATGTTGGGCGGTATCTATGGCTTTATCGCCTATTTGAATCTACCTCCATTCTCATTAGCGTTTGCTGCAGAAGGGTTTGCGCCGATGAGTGATCTATATCGCGATTCGCAGTTGTGGCGAGCGGCAAAGCTGTGGTGGCGTGCCATGTTTTTTAGTCCGCTGGCGTTTATGATTAATGCGGTGGTGATTGCGGCGTGCGTCACCATGGGGCGGGAATTACAGGGCGAGCTTGCGCCGAGCAGCTCGCCGCTCAAGCGTTGGGCCAGCGTGATCGGCGCGGGTTTGCTACACGGGGCGATACACGCCTTTGCTATTTTTGTGCTGACGTATTACGTCTTTGGTTGGATGCACGCGCAGGGCGCGCTGGTGGTCACCTCTCTGCTCGCCGTTGGCGCGTTCGGTTGTATTGTGGGCACGCTCATTTTCGGCGGCTATTTGACGCTCTGGGCGCGGTGTGGCTACATGACGAATAACGCGTTTTCTCCCCTTGCGTGTGAGGATTTCAAAGGATTTCTACGTTGTCGGATTAACTCGAACGGCTCCTTGGAAGCGTGGTTTATCGCAATTGAAAATGTGCCCCGAAAATGGCGAATCAGCGCTGCGGCGAGCGGCCCTATTTGGGAGCCTGAAAACGGCCAGGCGCCGCTGACCACGGTAAAAGATACGTTCACCATTCCGGCTCGGGAATGACTAAACTACGCCACAATTACCAACCCAAGGCGAACGCGCATGAACCCACCACCCTTTGT
>JANPBT010000024.1:0-2268 GCA_031430575.1 Betaproteobacteria bacterium
CCCGCCGCCGCCTCCCCCGCCGCCGGCCCCTCCGCCCCCGCCGCCTCCCCCGCCGCCGCCGCCCCCGGCGCCGGTCAGCGAGAAGGTGACCTTTGCGGCTGACGCGTTCTTCGACGTGAACAAGTCGGTGCTCAAGCCCGAAGCCAAGGCCAAGCTCGACGATCTCGTCAGCAAGACGGCGGGCATCAACCTCGAAGTCATCATCGCCGTCGGCCACACCGACAGCGACGGCTCCGACGCTGCCAACCAGAAGCTGTCGGTCAACCGCTCTGAAGCCGTTAAGGCCTACCTGGTGGGCAAGGGCGTCGAGAAGAACCGCGTCTATACCGAAGGCAAGGGCGAGAAGCAGCCTGTTGCCGACAACAAGACCAAGGAAGGCAAGGCGAAGAACCGCCGCGTCGAGATCGAGGTCGTCGGTACCCGCACCAAGAAGTAATCGGCGCGCCGATGACTGCGAAGGAAACCCCGCTGCGGCGGGGTTTTCTGCTTCTGCCGCCGCCTCGTTAGCATGCCGTCATGACGATCAACGCCGATCCCCTGGAGCTCGCCAAGTTCAGCGAGCTGGCCCACCGCTGGTGGGACCCCAGCAGCGAGTTCAAGCCGCTGCACCAGATCAACCCTTTGCGGCTGGACTGGATCGAGCGGCAACTCGGTGCCGGCGGGGTGCGTGGCAAGCAGGTGCTCGATGTCGGCTGCGGTGGCGGCATCCTGGCCGAAGCCATGGCACGCCGCGGTGCCGCTGCGGTACTCGGCATCGACCTGGCCACCAAGCCTTTGAAGGTGGCGCAACTGCATGCCCTCGAGGCCGGGGTCGAGAACGTCGAGTACCGCGAGATTGCCGTCGAGGCCTTGGCGGCGGCGCAACCGGCCGGCTTCGACATCGTGACCTGCATGGAAATGCTCGAGCATGTGCCCGACCCGGCCTCGGTGGTGCGCGCCTGCGCCGCCTTGGTCAAGCCCGGCGGACAGGTCTTCTTCTCGACGCTGAACCGCAACGCCAAGGCCTTCCTGTTCGCCATTGTCGGCGCCGAGCATGTCCTGAAGTTGTTGCCCAAGGGCACCCACGAGTACGCCAAGTTCATCCGGCCGAGCGAACTGGCGCAGTCGTGCCGCGACGCTGGCCTGCTGCTCGAACACACCCGAGGTCTGCAGTACAACCCGCTGACGGGCCGCTATTGGCTGGACGCCGACACCAGCGTGAATTACCTCTTCGCCTGTCGACGTGCGCCCGCATGAGCGCGACAACGCAACTGGTGCTGTTCGATCTCGACGGCACCCTGATCGACAGCGCGCCCGATCTCGCCGCCGCGGCCAATGCGATGCGTGTGGCCCGCAGCCTCGCGCCCCTGCCGCTGGCGGCCTTGCGTCCGATGGTCGGCTCCGGCGCGCGCGGCATGGTCGGCACGGCCCTGGGTGTCAAGCCGGGTGAATCCGGCTTCGACGACTTGAAGCATGAGTTCCTGGAGCGGTACCGCACGGCGCTGCTGATGCACACCGCCGTGTTTGCCGACATGGTGCCGGTGCTCGATCGCCTGGAAGCTGAGGGCCGGCGTTGGGGCATCGTGACCAACAAGGCGGCGCGCTTCACGCAGCCGGTGGTCGAAGGCCTGGGCCTGCACACGCGCGCTGCGGTGGTCATCAGCGGCGACACCACGCCGCACAGCAAGCCCCATCCCGAACCGTTGCTCGAAGCCGCGCGTCGCACCGGCGTCGACACGACGCACTGCGTGTACGTGGGTGACGATCAGCGCGACATCCTTGCGGGCCGCGCCGCCGGCATGGCCACCCTGGCCGCTGCCTGGGGCTACCTCGGCCAGGGCGAGCCCATCGAGGCCTGGGGCGCGCACGCCGTGCTGGCCGAGCCGGCCGCGCTCTTGCATTGGCTGCAACTGGCCTAAACTACGCCCTTGAGGGGCCGACCTGGTTTCGACGCGGGTACGGATCCGACGCAGGGCATGCCGAGCACCAGTTCGCTCGTAAATCCACTGGAAACAAAGTAACTGCGAACGATCAAACGTACGCACTCGCCGCTTAAAACCGGAGAGCCTCTCAACGGCAGGCCGATGGGCCGGGTTGAAGGTCGCAAGACCAACGACTGAGAGGTCATTCACATCGGCTGGTGCTGAGCCGCGTCATTCGGTTCAGGACGAGATCAAGTGACTGGCTCCGAAAGTAGCGTGCTGCTGCGCGACCTAGGGGTGAGAAAACAAATCAGTCAGCTACGCATGTAGAACTGTCCGGTGATGGCTTGCGGACGCGGGTTCGATT
>JANPBT010000025.1:0-54985 GCA_031430575.1 Betaproteobacteria bacterium
TGATCCTGCCCCGGATTCACGGACACTAAGTTAGTTGGTTCTCGAACTGCTCAGGCGAGCGGTAGTTCAAAGCGGAGTGTAGTCGCTCGCGGTTGTAGTAGAGCTCAATCCACTTAAACACCTCGGCTCTGGCTTGATCACGTGTTTCGAATCGGGTTGTGTACACACACTCCACTTTCAAGCTCTTGAACGTGCTCTCCATTGCCGCATTGTCCCAACAGTTTGCCCGCCTGCTCATCGACTGGACCATCCGGTACTTAGCGAGCAGTGCGCAATACACAGCGCTTGCGTACTGCACGCCTCGATCCGAATGCACGATGAGCCCGGGCTTAGGAGCACGCGTTAGATACGCCATGGTCAGTGCATCGCACACCAATTGCGCCTTCATCCGATCGCTCATAGACCAACCCACAATGCGCCGAGTACCCAAATCGAGCACGCACGCCAGGTACAGCCAGCCTTGGCCGGTGGCAATGTAGGTGATATCGCACACCCAGGCCCAATTGGGCGTGCCTGGTTCGAACTGTCGATTCAGTACGTTGGGCGCAATCGGCATATTATGGTTCGAATCGGTGGTGTTTCGGTAAGGGCGTCGGTACAGTGCACGCAAGCCCTGCCGATTCAAACTATTGCGTACCCGCTCTGAGCTCACGCGTATGCCTTGACGCTTTAACTCGCGCATGATGCGTGGCCTGCCGTAGCGGGCGTGGTGAGCGCTGTGCAGGCTCGCCACTTGGGTGTCGAGCAGTGCATTGGCTTGGGCGCGCTCGCTGGGCGCACGGACTCGCCAGTCGTAGTAGCCGCTGTGCGATACGGCCAATACCTTGCACATGCGTCGAATCTCGAACTCGTCTCGGTTATCTGCAATCCAGGCGTACTTCACTTCGATTCCCTTGCAAAGTACGCCGCCGCTTTTTTTAGTATGGCCAAGTCCGCCTGAGAATCAGCCAACCTTCGCTTTAGATCAGCATTTTCTTGCGCTAAAACCTGACTACGTACAACTTGCCTAGGTGACAAACCCGATGCCTTGCCAGCGGGCGTGCGCTTTACGCTCGTAGCGGTATCGGTCACACCCAAAGCTCGCCCCGAGACGCTACTTGCCTGTTTGTCCACCGCCTCGGCCTTAAGCCAATTCCACAAGCTCGACTCGGGCATTCCAAGGCGCATGGCCGCTTCATTGCCACCGATGGACCTTCCCAACGCCATTGCCTGCGCCTTGAACTCAGCGGTATACCGCCGATTCGCTATCCCTTTTTTCCTTGCCATCTTCTATATTCCTTTCATACCCAAAATTATCCAACATTTGGTGTACGTGGAATCGGGGCAGGATCAGTCTCTAAAAGGGCAAATTTGCGCCGCAGGTATTATTAGGTTTTGCGTGAAAAATCGTAGGCAGCATTCATAACGCAGCCATTTCAGCGGTTGGTCTGCGCCATGCGCAAGGCAAAGATCGCATTCTGCGATTTTGAGGTTGAAGTGCGTTATAAACGTACCTTACGCGAGCCCAAAGGCTTTCGGCGCATTTTTTTGCCTTAAAGAGCGCGACGTAGTGTTGACAGGCTTCATTAATTTCGCGCGCACAGGCGAAGTGCGCCGTTTGTGTTGAACCTATTAGTACAAAACGAGTGATGTCTCAAACCAATGCGACACCGCGCGATCCTCGTTCAACATAAACATGACGAAGAGCTTACCCCGATGATTCCAAAGCGCGCCTTTGCTTTGAGAGTCGACTAAATAGCAACCCGCGCCTCGGCAATGCTCCTCATGGCCGTTTGATCGGGCAAATGCGCGGACGGTTTCGGATGCAGCGCCCTTCAGCGTTGACGCAACGACCTGATCCCAATAGGCTTTGCGTGCATCAAAATTAGAGCAACTCGTGCACGACAGCGTAACCAACGCGCACGCGACTATAAATTTGAAGCGAGAGTTTCGTAAATTGTTTATTGACGGCTGCATCGACAATCTTTCTTTTGAACATACACATTTCAAAACCACAGGGCGCAAATCGATTGCGCCGCAACATCAAAATCACGCTCCGATCAACCCCGCGATTTGCGCATCACAAAACCTTGCTGCGAGGAAGAGCCTGAATCGCTCTCGTGCACTCCGTCATTCAACCGCAAGCCTAAAGTCTGTGCGCTTACCTTACTTACACCCGTTATCCGGCGCGTAGGCGGAATACCTGCGGCGCAGATTTCCCTGTTTTTAGCCTGTTTTGCACACACTGAGTTTCCAATAAGGTAAATCTGCGCCGCAGGTATTTTTGGGATTTGCGTGAAAAATCGTAGGGTGTAATCGTATTACACCCAATCTAGATTTTTGTGGCAACACTGAATTGGGCTCTAAAGACTAAACCTGTCCATCCTTAGAGTTTTGTGACCATGTTGTTCACCGCAGTTTGCGCGTTATCCAAGTAGTCTTGCTTCACCGCAACTCGATGACCGTTAATGCTTTGCTTCCCGACTTGTAAGGCTGAAAAAGGAAGGCCCTTCGCGAAGGCAACTACTCCAGTGGTTTGAAAATCACGAATATCAACAAATCCTTCAGACACTTTTTCGAACGAAAATATTTCAGGATTTGTTTTGAGTAGTGTTCCTATGTCGTCCTCAATCGCTGCAATGACCGCCGCATAGGCAGACGCTGGCCCCATGTACTGAGTCAATCGATTCTTTGCGATAAGGTGAACCTTCGGCAAAGAACGATTTGCAGCGCGTAATTTGTTTGCGAACGCATAGGCAGCATAAATCTCGGATGGAAGCTTAAGTCCGTAGACAAGCGAAAACGCATTCTGAATCGCTCGCCGCGAGGAGTCGTCAGCCATTACAGGGAGGACCAATTTGTCCACTGCCGAAAGTGCAATTTGTGTGTAGATTGAAAAACTCGGATTGCAATCAATGAACACAACATCAAACGAATTTTCAATTTGATCCAGGAAATCGCTCAGCCAGTCTATTACGGTAATCCAAGTATCGGATCCAGGAATCTGGTTATTGGCAAGCGTGTTGATTGCTGTAGCTTGCAACTCCAGTAAAGGATCTCCACAAACAAGAGAAATATTTTCTGGTATGGCTTTATTGATCTTATAGGGTGCCGTTATGAAATCCGGCGCATTGAAAATAGGCGTCTGGTAAGGAGACGGAAGCCGTAGTTGGAAGTAACCACCAATACTACAGCGTGGCATCAAACCCTGTTGCTGTAGAAGTTTTTCACTCCCCTTGTTGTTTAGTCCCCCTAGGAGGAGCTCTGAAAGATTTGCCTGAGGACAAACATCGACAACAAGCACTCTTTCTTTGGGATGAATTTGTGCATAGCGAGTGAGGCACTGAAAGGCTAGGCTTGTTTTCCCAGTTCCCCCCTTGTTGTTCCAAAACGCATATTTCTTCTTCATGATGATTGCCAAAGTTAATTTTGATATCGAAATATAGCACACATAGACATAAATTTGTCTATAATAGACTTATTAACGTCTTTTTTGGACGCCATATTGTCAAAAATGCAGATAGGAGGGATTCGCACGAAAACCGCTTCTCGCCCCAAACCACTTAACCCTTCAAAACAGTCACCTTCGACCGCTTCAACAATTTCCGAAAATCTCGATCAAACGTCACAAGATGCCCGTTCGATGCGGTAACTGTCGCCGCAATCCACGCATCGGGAATCGCGTTTCCCGCGAGCGCTTTTTCGTTGCAGAGCTGTTTGAAATCACTCCACCGCGCTTGGGCGTCAAGCAACGAGACATTCGGTAGCGCAAGCAAAGCATCGATATGCGAAGTCGCCGCAGCAATCGTGCTGGGTGCGTTGAATATTTTGGGGTGAGTCACGATACGCAGAAACCCGCTGACGACAACGGGAAGCAAGAAAATGGGGCGCTCGGCGGTTGCGGCCTGAATCGCGCCAAGCCACCATGTTTTCGCCTCTGCATAGTGCGTATGATCCGAGCGCGCGGCGGCAACAACGAGGTTAACGTCGGGAATCACTCGTCCATCGCATCGAGCATTGCGCGATTGCTTTTCGGATCAATGCCCGGCCGCATCCCGCCCTTGCCCACCATAACGGGGAGCGTTGCGCGCCACGTCGAAGGTTTTTTTTCGATTGCCGCGAGGCGCATGGATAAGCCCTCTTCTATCAAGCGAGTAAGCGTCGTGCGTTGAAGCGCAGCGACTGCTTTTGCGGACACGAGCAAATTGTCTTGAATATCGAGCGTGGTTTTCATGAAAATTAGTATACAGAAATCTGTATAATTTAAATCGACATGCCAATAATCTGGTTTGCCCGATAGATCGGTAGCGTGTGCGCACGAGCGTTTATTCAAGACGTAGACTTACGCCAACGCGCCGGTGCGCACAAAAACGGGTGCCCGCCCTACAAAAAGACCCACACCTGCGGCGCAGATTGAGCAGATTTCAACCAATATCGCTCAAAATGCACCCTTTTTGCGCCGCTGGTACGTTAATGGGGGCTCTGTCGCGGTTGGACTAAACTTTCTGGCTACCTCGATTCCTCTCCGCTACCGGCATTTGAGCCCCCACACCATGGCAAAAATTAAAGTCAAAAATCCTGTGGTCGAGATGGACGGCGATGAAATGACCCGCATCATTTGGCAGCGCATTCGCGAAAAGCTGATCTTGCCATACCTTGATATCGACCTGAAATATTTCGATCTGGGCATTGAGCACCGCGACGCAACTAACGATCAGGTTACGGTTGATGCCGCGATGGCGACCAAGCAATATGGCGTCGCCGTGAAATGCGCGACGATTACGCCGGATGAGGCTCGGGTTAAAGAATTCAATTTAAAGCAAATGTGGAAAAGCCCAAACGGGACGATCCGCAATATTTTGGATGGCACGATTTTCCGCGAGCCCATTATTTGCAAAAACGTGCCGCGTTTGGTCGGGCACTGGAATTTGCCGGTGGTGGCCGCCCGCCACGGCTTTGGCGATCAGTATCGCGCGACCGATATGCAATTCCCCGGCACTGGCACGCTCACGATGAGCTTCCAGCCTGCCGATGGTAGCGCACCGATTACACGCGAAGTCTTTAAAGCGCCGGGCCCAGGCATTGCGATGGCAATGTACAACTTAGATGAATCGATCAAAGGCTTTGCTCGCGCGTGCTTCACCTATGGTTTGCAGCGCAACTACACGGTGTATTTATCCACCAAAAACACGATTTTGAAAATTTACGATGGTCGCTTCAAGAATATTTTTGAAGAGATCTACAACGCAGATTTCAAAGCGAAGTTTGAGGCAAAAGGCTTAACCTACGAACACCGCTTAATCGACGATATGGTCGCATCGAACATGAAGTGGAACGGCGGCTATCTGTGGGCGCTGAAAAACTACGACGGTGATGTGCAATCAGACACCATTGCCCAAGGCTATGGCTCGCTGGGCTTGATGACCTCCGTGCTCATGAGCCCGGATGGCAAAACAGTGGAATCGGAAGCCGCGCACGGCACGGTAACGCGCCACTACCGGATGCACCAGCAAGGCAAGCCCACTTCGACCAATCCGATCGCCTCGATCTACGCGTGGACGCGCGGCCTCATCGCGCGCGGCCGTATGGACGAAACGCCGGCGGTGGTGAAATTTGCTGAGCTGCTTGAGAAGGTCTGCGTTGATGTTGTGGAATCAGGCAAGATGACCAAAGACTTAGCGATTTTGATTCGCCCCGATCATCCGTATCTCTTAACCGATGAGTTTTTAGATGCGATTGATGAAGCGATGAAAAAGCAAATGGCCTAAGGCTCGCGTCTGGTTTTCTACCCTGCAAGTGGGGTAGAAAATCTAGATACCTGCGGCGCAGAATTGGCTATTTCTGAGCCTATTTTCTGCTCAAAAATAGCCAAATCTGCGCCGCAGGTATTACGCAGCTATTACAAAAAGCGCAGAATCGACGGTCGCAAACGGGCTCGCTTGCGCCACTCTATCGGCATCGACGCGCATTCACACCAGCAGCGCGCTAACTGGCGCGCGTCAGGCTTGCGCTTGCAATCTCGGCAGGCAACGCTTGGCAGGATTGCGTGACGTGCCACGTCGTCTGAGTATCGCCCGCAAATTTCGCCCGCTCGCGACAAAACTGATTGAAGCCGTCGGCTAAAAATCTGCATCGCTTTTGGCTTGCTCGCCGAACTTCTGAGATTGCCCGCCCTGATTTAAGGAATTGCCATGCCCCATCGCGCCGTATTTTCCCCTCCAAAATCTCGCCCCGCAGCCGCAGCTGCAGCGGTTGCGCTTTGCGTGATCGCGCTCGCGCTGCCGCAACCGGCCAATACCCAGACCGCTGCGGTGTCCAATCTGAGCACGATCTGGTGGGTGCCGACCGAATCGGGCTGGGGCTTAAATCTCAACGAGCAAGGCGGGCGCATTTTTGGTGCGTGGTTTACCTATGCCGATGATGGCCGCGCGCTTTGGCTTTACGTGCCTGAATTTAAAAAGCAAGCAAACGGCTCTTGGCTTGGCGCGATTTACCGCACCACGGGCACCGCCTTTGACAAAATCTCAGGGCCCGCCGCCGCGACCAACGCCGAAGTGGGCACGGCAACCCTTGTGCCCAACGCCGATGGCTCGCTGCAATTTCGCTATACGCTGGGCACCGTGGTGCAAGAAAAGCGGGTGGAGCGCTTCGCCTTTAGTGCTCAGAAAACGATCTGCACCAGCACGACCGCGGCCCGCACGGGTGCTACGAATTACCAAGATATTTGGTTCAACGACGCCGAGCCGGGCTGGGGCATTAATCTCGTGCATCAGGGCGGCACGATTTTCGCTGCTTGGTATACCTACCGCGCTGATGGGCAGCCGCAGTGGCTCTCGGCCTCGCTGCAGGCCACAAGCGGCGCAGCGATGCCTACGTTTGCAGGCGATATGGTGCGCTTTGCCGGTCAGCCACTGGCGCAAATCAACGGCGCACCGGCTACGATTGGCGCGGCGCAAACGGTCGGTATTTTGCAATTCACCTTCAACAACGGCGAAACCGCGATGATGCGCTACACCCTCGATGGCATCACCCAGACTAAGCCGATCAAGCGCTTCGTTTTCGGCACGCCGACAACCCTTTGCGAGAACGAAATCATCGCCCCGCCGCCCAGTGCTGCGCCACCGATTGAGCCGGGCGCTCTAAATGCCTGGCTGCAAGCGGGAAGCTACGTAAGCTGGGCCGCAGAGACGGCGATTCACCCCGCGGGCGGCCCGCACCCGACCAATATTCGCTCCTACGCCAATGCGCCGCTGGAAGCCGCAATGCGCGCGGGCGCGACGACATTTCCAGTCGATTCAGCAACGGTTAAAGAGCTCTACACCGCGAGCAACCAAATTTACGGCTGGGCGGTGAGCCTGAAAACCCAAGCCAATGCCGACGGCGGGCGCGGCTGGTATTGGTATGAAGTGCTCAACAAAACGCCGGGCGCAGCGCCGGTCGTTTCCGCCAATGGCTTCGGCGGCTGCACCGGCTGCCATGCAGCGGGCACAGATTTCGTACGCACCCGTTTCCCATTCCAGAAATAGCGCTTATTGGCAAATACCTGCGGCGCAGATTTGATGCTTTTTAGCGGTTTTCACGCATCGCGAACGCTCACCCGCACGCGCCGGATCGTGCGCGCGGGGCGAGTGAGATGATCGAGCGGGAGCGCGGTGGTCGATTTGATCGCTTTCAATACCAGATTGGTGCGCACGTTAACGACGCCTTTGATCTGGGTGAGTTGCTTCAATATTGAATCAGATAATTCGACCAAACTCGGGGCGACGATGGTGAGCACGTAATCGCTGTCGCCAGTGACGGCATCGCAATCGAGCACTTCTGGCATCTCGATCACCGCCTTTTCAAATGCCGCGCCGACATCTGCGCTTTGCCTCGCCAGACTCACGTAGGTGATCGCGCGCACGCCCAAGCCCATGACGGCGGGATCGAGCAACGCGACGTAGGCTTTCAAGACTTTTTCAGACTCTAAGCGGGCGATGCGACGGCTGATTTGGGAAGGGGAAAGCCCAAGCGCCTCGCCGATCTCGGCGTTTGTTGCGTGCGCGTTTTGCTGCAATTGCGCGAGCAATTTGAGATCAAAGCGGTCTAAAAGCAGTTCATAGAGCATATTTTGAGCATTTTATGCACAAAACCTGCGTCGCAGAGTTTATTCATGCTGATTACGCACGCTTTATGCGGGCGATTGCCCGCAAAATCGCTTGATTCCATTTCACAGAAAGCACGCCGCCATGGCCTTCACTCCTTGGGAAAATCCGATGGGCACCGCCGGTTTCGAGTTCATCGAATATGCCGCGCCAGACCCCATTGCGATGGGCGCACTTTTTGAGCGAATGGGATTTACGCCCATTGCAAAGCATCGGCATAAAAACGTGCTGCTCTACCGGCAAGGCGGCATCAATTTTTTAATTAATGCTGAGCCTGATTCTTTTGCCCAGCGTTTTGCGCGACTGCATGGCCCTTCGATCTGCGCGATTGCATTTCGCGTGGAAGACGCCAAGCATGCCTACGAGCGCGCAATCTCGCTTGGCGCCTGGGGCTACGCGGGCATTGCAGGGCCCGGTGAGCTCAATATTCCAGCGATTAAAGGCATTGGTGATTCCGCTATTTATTTCGTGGATCGTTGGCGCGGCAAGCATGGCGCGGGCGAAGGCGCGATTGGCAATATCGGTTTTTTTGATGTCGATTTTGAGCCACTACCTGCGGCGCAGAATGTGCCCAATCCGCTCAATCCGCAAGGCGTCGGGCTGACCTATATCGATCACCTCACCCATAACGTTCATCGTGGCCGCATGGACGAATGGGCCGATTTTTATGAACGCCTTTTCAACTTTAAAGAAGTGCGCTACTTCGATATTGAAGGGCAAGTCACTGGCGTGAAATCAAAAGCGATGACCAGCCCCTGCGGGATGATTCGCATCCCGATCAACGAAGAGGGCAACGAAACACCGGGGCAAATTCAAGAATATTTAACGCGCTACAAAGGCGAGGGCATCCAGCATATTGCGATGGGTGCGAACGATTTGTTCGCCACCGTAGATGCCTTAAAAACCAATCAGGTCAAGCTGCTCGATACGGTCGAAACGTATTACGAGTTGATCGACAAGCGCATCCCCAACCACGGTGAAAACGTAGCGGCATTAAAGGCGGCAAAAATTTTGGTGGATGGCAAAGCGGGCGCGCTCTTACTGCAAATTTTTTCTGAAAACCAGCTTGGTCCGATCTTCTTTGAATTTATTCAGCGTAAAGGTGATGATGGATTTGGCGAGGGCAATTTCAAAGCCTTGTTTGAAAGCATTGAGCTCGATCAAATGCGGCGTGGCGTGCTTACAAAAACCTAATTTTGAGCGAAATCTGCGCCGCAGGTATGACACTTTCTAACGCAACCGATTGGACCATTGATCAAGGCTGGGCGGCATACTCGCGCGCGGAGCATGCCACTTGGCGTACGCTTTTTTCGCGCCAGATGGCATTGCTCCCGCGCTATGCCTGCGCTGCCTTTCTCGACGGTTTGCAGCGCTTACCGATCGACGGCCGCGAAATTCCAAATTTCAGTAGCATCAACGAGAGCCTGCGCGCGCAAACGGGCTGGACCATTGTCGCCGTGCCCGGGCTCGTTCCCGATGAAGTGTTTTTTAATCATTTGGCGCATCGGCGATTTCCCTCGGGTAATTTCATCCGCAGCGCGGATTCATTGAACTACATTGAAGCGCCCGATGTGTTTCACGATGTCTTTGGTCATGTGCCAATGCTTATGAATCCCGCGATGGCAGATTTCATTCAAGCCTACGGCGAAGGCGGCATGCGGGCATACCAGCTCGGCGTGCTCCCGCTTTTAGCGCGCGTGTATTGGTATACCGTTGAATTTGGGTTAGTGAAAGAAAGCGGCGCACTGAAAGTCTATGGCGCAGGCATCGCCTCATCGTTTACCGAAACGCAATTTGCGATTGATGATCCGTCACCGCATCGGGTTACCTTCGATTTGAATCGGGTAATGCGCACGCACTATCGCATTGACGATTTTCAAGAAACGTATTTCGCAATCGACCAGCTCGAAGACTTGCTCGCGTTATCAAAAATTGACTTTGCGCCCCGCTACCAAAAATATCGCGACGCGCGCACCTTCGCCCCTGGCGATTTAATCGCTGAAGATCGTGTTTTGCAGCGCGGCACCGGTGCTTATTTCGCAACGCGACCCGCGCGCTAGCAAATCTGCGCCGCAGGTATCACGCGCAACCACGCCGTCTAACCGAAAGTCACCCGCTTTCAACCATTTAGGCTCAACGCCGACATTTACGGTCTGATGAGAGATCGCTGCGGCCACGGCGCAGGCGCTCACGAGGCAGGGTTTACGCGCGATACGCGACCAAGCATTCGCCAAAGCTTTCGGGCACAATACTTGGAGAATAGCGTCTATCTTAATGCTCTAGGAGGAGTTACCCATGAAAACCAAAATCCGCGCGCTCGCGACGATGATTGCTGCCTGCGGCGTGCTTCCCGCGCTCGCGCAAGAAGTCACTTTAAAGTTTCACCATATTTGGACGCCAAACGCAATGGCCTCGGTGCGGGTGATTCAGCCTTGGTGCGACAAAATCGCCGTTGAATCTGCTGGCAAGATGAAGTGCCAAATTTTGCCGTCGATGTCGGGCGGTGGCACGCCGCCGCAGTTGGTTGATCGCGTCAAAGATGGCGTCGACGATTTAGTGATTACACTGCCCGGCTACACCGCTGGCCGCTTCCCCGCAATGGAAGTATTCGAGCTGCCATTCATGACCCGCACCGCAGAGCCCGCCTCACGCGCAGCCTGGGATTACATGCAAAAGCATGCGCTGAAAGAATTTCCCGGTACCAAAATTTTGGCGACGTGGGTGCACGACGAAGGTTTCGTGCATTCCCGTGAAAAGCAAATCAAAACTGCGGCCGACTTTAAGGGCCTGAAAATGCGCGCGCCGACGCGCCAAACCAACAAGCTCTTGGCAAGCCTTGGCGCAACCCCGGTTGCCATGCCGATGCCAGCCACCGCTGATGCGCTTTCTAAAAACACGATTGACGGCATGCTCTTTCCGTGGGAAATCATCCCTGCGCTTAAGTTTCAAGAGCTTGTGAAATTTCACTCTGAGACTGATCAATCGCGCGGCGCGCTTTACAGTGCGGGCTTTATTTTCGGCATGAATCAAGCGAAATATGATGCGCTGCCTGCTGATTTGAAAGCGGTGATCGATCGCAATTCTGGAGCAGCTTACTCAGGCCAAATCGGTAAGATCTGGGATGAAAGTGCGGTTGCGGGCAAGAAAGCCGCAACGGATCGTGGCAATACGATCTACGTCATTCCACCCGCAGAGGTTGATAACTTTGCCAAGCTCTCGGCACCGCTTTATGATGAGTGGGTCGCAGATATGGGCAAGCGTGGATTGAATGGAAAGCAAATGCTCGATGATGCAAAGGCGCTGATCGTGCAATACACAAAGAAGTAAACAGCATTTGTCCTGAAAAAAGAGCGCAACGATGCGCTCTTTTTTTGTCTGTAAATTTTCCCGCTTCAAATTAACAAGCCTAACCACTCGCCCAAGTTGCGCCGCAGGTATAGTGAACTCATTATGAAAAATATCCAATTTATTGCCCGCTGGGTCGCGATCATCGGCATGGCTATCGCGCTGGCGATTGCCATCATGACCGTTTTGAGCATCATCGGCCGCGCCGCATTCAAAACTCCGATTCAAGGCGATATTGAGCTCACGCAGCTTGGCATCGCGCTCGCGATTTCACTCACGCTGCCCTGGTGTCAACTGCAGCGGGCGAATATCATCGTCGACTTTTTTACGCAAAATTCTGCGCCGCAGGTACAACGTTTTTTAGATACCTGTGGCGCAGTTTTGATCGCCGCAATGTACTTTCTGCTCGCTTGGCGCACCAGCGTTGGCGCAGCTTCTGTCAGAGAGGCGCAAGAGCAATCGATGATTCTCGGCTTGCCGATGTATTGGGCGTATGTGTCGCTTGCGCCGGGATTGCTTCTCGCCGCTGTCATCGCGCTTTGGCAAGCAGCGGGCGCTGATCGCGAGGCGTCGCTATGACACCCACCACGATCGGCCTCGTTATGTTCGCGGGCATGCTGGTGCTCATGGCCGTGCGCGTGCCTATCGCTGCGGCCATGTTTATCCCCGGCGCTTTTGGCTATATGGCGCTCAGCAATTCGTCGGCGCTCATCAATCTGCTCAAAGGCAGCGCGGTCGCGCGGCTCACCGTCTACGATCTTTCTGTCATTCCACTCTTTTTATTAATGGGGCAATTCGCAACGCAGGGCGGATTATCGCGCGCGCTTTTCAAAGCAGCGTCTGCGTTTGTCGGGCATGTGCGCGGTGGGTTGGCGATGGCGTCTATTTTTTCCGCCGGTGCGTTTGGCGCGGTCTGCGGCTCATCCGTAGCAACCTCAGCAACGATCACGCAAGTGGCTTACCCCGAAATGAAAGAGCAAGGCTACAGTGGCCGACTCTCCACCGCCGCGCTCGCCGCCGGCGGCACACTCGGCATTTTGATTCCGCCTTCCGTGCCGTTAGTCGTGTATGCGATTTTGACCGAACAAAACATCGCCAAACTTTTTGCCGCAGCGATGATTCCGGGCATTTTGGCTATGCTCGGCTATGCCTTCGTTACTTGGCTCGTCTGCCGCGCGCGCCCAGAGCTCGCGCCCGCAACCCAGCCTGCCAATTGGGCGGCGCGGCGGCAAGCGCTGGTGGCCGTGTGGCCCATTGTTGTCATCTTCGGGGTCGTATTCGGTGGCATTTATGGCGGCGTGTTTTCGCCTACGGAAGGTGCTGCAGTCGGCGCTGTGGCCATGTTCATCGCAGGCATCATGAAGCGCGAGCTCGGGATCGAAGCGCTCAAGAAAAGCTTTTTGGCGACCGCCGAAACCACCGCGATGGTATTTCTCATTTTCTTAGGCGCAGACATGATGAACGCCGCATTGGCGCTCACCCAAATGCCAGCAGCGCTCGCCAATTGGGTGACTCACCTCCAAATTTCGCCGTTGCTCATCGTAAGCGCCGTGCTGGGGTTCTATGTGTTGCTCGGGTGCGTGATGGATGAGCTTTCGATGCTTCTGCTGACTATCCCCGTTATTTTTCCTGCGATTATGGGGCTCGATCTTTATGGCATGAATACCGAGATGAAAGCGATTTGGTTTGGTATCTTGATATTGATGACGGTCGGGATTGGTCTGATCGCCCCGCCTGTTGGCTTGAACGTTTATGTGGTTAACAATCTTGCAAAAGATGTGCCGATGGGCGAAACCTACAAAGGCGTTTTCCCCTACTTAGCGTGGGACGCGATCCGCGTCGTGTTGCTCCTCATTTTTCCAGGCATTGCCCTCTGGCTCGTAAGAGTATTGTTTCAATGACAACGCCCCAACGCACACAAGTCGCGATCATCGGCGCCGGGCCATCAGGCTTGATGCTCGGGGCTTTGCTGCATCAGGCCGGCATCGACAACATCATTATCGAGCGGCAATCACCCGAGTATGTGCTCGGGCGCATTCGCGCTGGCGTGTTAGAGCAAATCACGACCGATGCCCTGATCTCGCTTGGTATTGGCGCACGCATGCTGGCTGAAGGCTTACCCCACGATGGCTTCGAGCTGCTCTTTAAAGGCCAGCGCCATCGCATCGATTTAGCGGCGCTCACGGGCGGCAAAAAAGTAACGGTGTACGGGCAAACAGAAGTCACCCGCGATCTCATGGACGCGCGCAAAGCCTCGGGCTTGCCCACGATTTACAACGCGCGCGACGTGCGACTTGATGCTTTTGACGGATCATCGCCGCAGGTATTTTTCACTGAAAATGGTGAGGCGAAATCACTGCACTGCGATTTCATCGCGGGCTGCGACGGGTATCACGGCGTTTCGCGCGCAAGCGTGCCCAAAAACGCGATCCGCACTTTCGAAAAGGTTTACCCCTTTGGCTGGCTCGGCGTGCTCGCTGATGTGCCACCGGTTTCCCATGAATTAATTTACGCCAATAGCCCGCACGGTTTCGCGCTCTGCTCCATGCGTAGCCATACCCGCAGCCGCTATTACGTGCAATGCAGCACCGATGAAAAAGTTGAAAATTGGAGCGACGACGCCTTTTGGGATGAACTCGCGCTGCGCTTAGACGATACCGCGCGCGCCAATCTCGTGCGCGGGCCATCGATTGAGAAGAGTATCGCGCCGTTGCGCTCGTTCGTCACTGAGCCCATGCGCTTTGGCAGACTGTTTCTCGCCGGTGATGCGGCTCATATCGTGCCGCCTACCGGTGCAAAAGGGCTCAATCTTGCAATGAGTGATGTGAATTATCTCGCGCAAGCATTTACCGAACATTACACCGAAAAGAGCAACGCAGGTATCGACGATTACTCCGCGAAATGCTTACGTCGCGTTTGGCGGGCATCGCGCTTTTCGTGGTGGTTTACCTCACTCATGCACCGCTTCCCAGAAAATGGCGACTTCGGGCAAAAGATCCAAGAAGCGGAGTTAGATTATCTAGTCAACTCAAAAGCGGCTTCGGCTTCCGTGGCTGAAAACTATATCGGGCTGCCGCTAGATTTCGGAAGTTAAATCACATTGAAATCTGCGCCGCAGGTATAGTCAATACCTGCGGCGCAGATTTTGCCGCTTTTTAGTCTTTTAACCCTTCAATGCCCGCCGTTGCACGATTCGATGGTGCGCGGGGCGTGGGCAGCGGAAAATGAATCATGGCTTCAGTAGAAATCAGTAAAGTTTTCAAATCATACGGCACAACGAAAGTGATTCATGGCGTGGATATTTCCATCGCCGATGGTGAATTTTGCGTGCTGGTGGGGCCTTCAGGCTGCGGCAAATCAACGCTGCTGCGCATGATCGCAGGCTTGGAGGATATTTCTGGAGGCGAAATCAAAATTGGCGCAAAAGTCGTCAACGACATGGCGCCAAAAGATCGCGACATCGCGATGGTCTTCCAAAACTATGCGCTTTACCCGCACATGACCGTGCGCGAAAACATGGGTTTTTCGCTCATGCTAGCGAAGACCGAAAAGTCAAAAATTGAAGAAGGCGTGAATGGCGCTGCGGAGATTTTGGGGCTCACGCCGTATCTTGATCGCTACCCAAAAGCGCTCTCTGGCGGCCAGCGCCAGCGCGTTGCAATGGGGCGCGCGATCGTGCGCAGGCCGCAAGTATTTTTGTTCGACGAGCCGCTCTCCAATTTAGACGCAAAGCTGCGCGTGGCAATGCGCACTGAAATTAAATCGCTGCACCAGCGCTTGAAGACCACCAGCGTTTATGTGACCCACGATCAAATCGAAGCGATGACGATGGCCGACAAAATCGTCGTGCTTCGCGATGGCATCATCGAGCAGATGGGCTCCCCGCTCGATCTTTATGATCGCCCAGTGAATACTTTTGTGGCCGGTTTCATCGGCTCACCATCGATGAATTTCTTAAAAGCAACCGCAAACAATGCGCACGAAATCACCATTGATGGCGGTGGCGTGGTCGCCGTGCCGGGCGTGACGTTTGCGCAGGGTAAGGCGGTGACCTTCGGCATTCGCCCCGAAAATTTAATGATTGCAAACCACGGCGAAGGCATGCCCGCAACCGTTGATGTTGTAGAGCCAACTGGCGCCGACACGCAAGTCTTCTGTAAATTTGGCGGTGCGCAAGATGTGATGGTGATGTTGCGTGATCGCATCGCCGCCAGCCCCGGCGATACGATTTGGCTCAAACCAGATACGTCGAAATTGCATTTGTTTGATGCTGATTCTGGGAAACGGATGAACTAAGATGATCATCGATCACCGCACCTACACCCTAAAGCCAGGCACGCTGCCGCTCTACGTAAAAGCCTACGTGGACGAAGGTCACGCGATTCAAATCATGCATCTCGGCACACCGCTCGGCTGGTATGTGAGCCACGACATTGGGCAGCTTAATCAAATCGTTCATCTCTGGCAATACGACGATTTGGCAGACCGCGAGCGCCGCCGCGCGGCGATGATGGCTGACCCTGCATGGCTTGCCTATTTGGCAAAAGTGGTGAGCTATATGGATCATCAGGAAAACAAAATCCTGCGCTCGCCCGCGGGCGTACAAATGAAATAACGTTGTCATGCGGTCATACCTGCGGCGCAGATTTGGGCTCAAAACGGCTCAATCTGCACCGCAAGATTTGAATCACTATTTTTGAGGAAAAAATGATGAATGCAACCGTCAAACCCATTCCCACCGGTTACACAAGCGTAACCGCCTACCTCATCGTCAGCAAGAGTGAAGATGCCTTGGCATTCTATGCAAAGGCATTTGGCGCGAAAGAGCATCTGCGGCTCGAAGGCCCCGACGGCGCGATTGCGCACTGCGAATTTCACATCGGCAATGCAGTGCTCATGATGGGCAGCGAAAATCCCCACTTCGGCTGGAAATCACCGCAAACGCTCGGCGGCACGCCCGCCAGCTTCATGATCTATACCGAAAATTGCGACGCGATGTTTGCCCAGGCACTGGCTGCCGGTGCGACCGAAATCGAGCCATTGGAAGATAAATTCTACGGTGATCGTGCCGGGAAAGTGCGCTGCCCCTTCGGCCACGAATGGAGCATCGCAACGCACAAAGAGGATTTATCGGAAGCGGAAATTGTGGCACGCATGATGAAGCTCTATGGATGAACGCAATCAGTAGCGTTTTCATCTTGACCACGACACGGGCGCGGGTTGGAACTCTACTTGACTGCTAGTTGGTACCCATCACGCGCCCGTGCATGAATTTCAGATTTTTTTGATTGCAAATTAGCTCAGCCCGCCAATATCATCGCTGCGGCCTTCTCAGCGATCATCACTACTGGCGCATTAGTGTTCCCGGAAATCAGGGTGGGCATGATCGAGCAATCGACAACACGTAAATTGCCGATGCCGTGCACGCGCAATTGGGCATCGACGACCGCGTTTTGGTCAGACGCAAGGCCCATCTTGCAGGTGCCACTGGGGTGAAAAATTGTGGCGCCGTATTGCCGCGCGAAATGCAGCAGCTCATCATCGGTCTGCGCGGCATCGCCGGGACGATACTCTTCGCCGATGAGTTGGGCGAGCGGCGGTGTGCGCGCGAGTTTGCGCGTGAAGCGCAGCGAGGCGATTGCGGCGCGCTGATCCAGCGCAGTCGATAAATAGTAGGGCTGCATCGCCGGGGCTTGCATCGCGTCTCGCGATTGAATGCGCACGCGCCCCCGGGACGTGGGGCGCAATTGGCAAACGCTGAAAGTGCACCCGCTCCACGGATGCACGGCGGCACCGGCCATCTCGGCGGAGAGCGAGGCAAAATGAAATTGCACATCCGGTGATTTCGACTCGGCAAGCACGCGGGTGAACATGCCGCCCTGATTGATGCCCACCGCCAGTGGGCCGGTGCGCTTAAAAATCCACTCCAAACCCATCTTCAATTTGCCAATCGGCGAGCGTAGCAAATCATTGGTGGTGATCGGTTGGGTGACCTTGTACATCACGCGCAATTGCAAATGATCTTGCAAATTTGCGCCAACCCCCGGCAGATGATGCTGCACCGGCACGCCCATCGATTGCAAGAATGCGGCATCGCCCACGCCCGAGAGCTGCAGCAATTGCGGCGATTGCAGCGCGCCCGCACACAAGATCACTTCTTTTGCAGCGATTGCCGTTTTGCTTTCCCCGCCTTGCATATAGGCGATACCTGCGGCGCAGTTTTCGCCTTTTTTCCAGATTATTTCAGTCGCTTGCGCGCCGGTGGTAATCGTGAGATTTTTGCGATTGCGCGCGGGGTTCAAGTAGCCCACCGCAGTGGAGCAGCGCAGACCGTTTTTGGTAAAGAGTTGGTAATAGCCCACGCCCTCTTGATCGCCGCCATTGAAATCGGAAGTGGTGGGCACGCCGAGCGCATTGCCCGCAGCGATGATCGATTCAATGAGCGGATGCTTTGCGCCGATACTGGTGCAGGCGAGAGGACCATCTGCGCCATGCGCCGCGCTCGCCCCTTCGCTATTGGATTCACTTTTGATGAAATAAGGCAACACATCATTCCAGCCCCAGCCAGTATTTCCCTGCTCGGCCCAGGCATCGTAATCTTCGCGCTGCCCGCGCACATAAATCAAGCCATTAATTGAGGACGAGCCGCCCAATCCCCGCCCGCGCGGCCAATAAATTTTGCGATTGAGCATGCCGGGGTCAGGCTCGGTCTCGTAGCGCCAGTTGTAGACCGGATGGAACATCGTCTTGGCGTAGCCAATAGGAATATGAATCCAAATATAGCGATCTGGCGGCCCCGCCTCAAGTAGCAGCACTTTATGCGCTGGGTTTTCAGAAAGGCGATTGGCCAGCACGCAGCCCGCAGTGCCGCCACCCACGATGACGAAATCAAATTGATTCATCGCAATAGTTTAAATGTCGGATTTATCTCCACTTGCGTTGCGCTCGATTTGCGTATGCGGGAAATTTTCAGGGGGTCATTTCTTGACTATCTCCCAAATGGGGGAGACGGGATTTTTGACGTTTGGATGGAAATTGGAAATTGCGGTCAGATCAACTTTTGTCTAATCAATCACTTAGACGACTGGCTTAGTTTTTGCATGTCGTAAGACTACGACTTACGATGAAGGGGAATGAAAATGAAAAAGACTTCTGCAATAAAGCTGTTTTTGTGTATCGCCAGTCTTGCCACGGCGACGACGCAGGCCGTTGCCATCATCGACGACGTCTCAGATGATTTCATTATCAATTGGGCATACTCTCCGGTGACTGGGAGCACGGCCTCAGCGATTGGCGAATTTGACGTCACGAGCATAAGCGCCACGCAACTGGTGATGAACGTGAAGCTAACAAATACCTCTACCGGATTTATCAACGCTGGCATCACCTCCTTCGGATTTAACGTAAGCCCGAACGCGACGGGCGCGAGCGCCAATACTTTCGGCGCAAACGACACCGCGACCGATGCCGATAAAGTCAACGATGCCGCACTCGGCAATCTGCCCGCCATCGCCGCGATCGATATTTGCTTTTATTCTGCCAATAATTGCAACGGCGGCGCACAAGGAAATCTGCTTGGGATGGGCGAAACAGATTACTTCACCATCACGATTACGGGGAGTTTCCCCGGTGCATCGGTGAGTTTTTTAGATCTCATCGCGACGACTTCGTATGGCGGAACCGGGCTCGCTGGCATTAAATTTCAAACCAACTTAACTTCCTACGAATTCACCGGGAGCTCGCCCCCACCCGACGGCGGTGATGATCCGCTGCCGGTTCCTGGCGTCGTGGCATTACTCGGGCTCGGTCTCTTGGGATTGGTGAGACGACACGCAAACTAGTTAAGCGCATCGCAATCTGACAAAACTGCGCCGCAGGTATTTCTCAAAATACATGCGGCGCAGTTTTTTGCTCACGCTTTAGCGAAACACAATCGTTTTGTTGCCATTGACCAGCACGCGATGCTGCGCATGCCACCGCACGGCACGCGCCAGCACGCTAGATTCCACATCGCGCCCTGCG
This sequence comes from Betaproteobacteria bacterium, assembly GCA_031430575.1. Lineage (GTDB taxonomy): Bacteria > Pseudomonadota > Gammaproteobacteria > Burkholderiales > Casimicrobiaceae > JANMDS01. Next base: position 19,491 of record JANPBT010000025.1, read on the forward strand.
GTGGTTAAATCTTCTGGGGTCATCCGGTGATCTACGCGGGCCACATCTTGCTCGATAATCGGGCCTTCATCGAGCGCGGGGGTGACGTAATGCGCGGTTGCACCAGTGAGCTTTACGCCACGATCAAAAGCTTGATGATACGGCCGGGCGCCTTTAAAACTTGGCAGAAATGAATGATGAATATTGATCGCGCGACCTTGCAGGTTGCGGCATAAATCGTCGGACAAGACTTGCATATAGCGGGCTAAAACGACCAAATCTGCGCCGCAGGTATTGACGACATCAAGCAACTTCGCCTCGGCTTGCGGCTTGGTTTCTGCGGTAACGGGAATATGGTGAAACGGCACGTTGTAGCTGGCGGCAAGCTGGTAGTAATCCATGTGGTTTGACGCCACAGCGACAACCTCAATCGGCAATACGCCTGATTTCCAGCGAAAAAGTAAATCATTTAAGCAATGCCCAAGCTTGCTGACCATGATGAGCGTTTTCGTGCGCACTGCGGCATCAAAAAACTGCGCCTTCATCGCGAATGCGGAGGCGACGACTGCAAAAGCACTCGCCAACGCATCAATCGTGGGCGCATCAGAGGTGAAATGCACCCGCATAAAAAATTGGCCCGTTTCCGGCGCATCATACTGCGCCGATTCCAAAATATTGCCGCCATGGGCGAGCAAAAAGCCGGTCACCGCGTGGACGATGCCAGGGCGATCTGGGCAGGAAAGCGTGAGGATGAAGGGCTTCATAGCAGTTGGTTTCGCGAGTGCTGTGCAGTGTACGCGGGCGCAATGGAATCATTTCGCGCAAAAAAGCAGTATCAACCCTCGCAGATTGCGGGCGAAAAAAAACCCGCTTTCGCAGGCTTTTCGTCTTCCACTAAACTCAAGTGGTGCCGGGAGGGGGACTCGAACCCCCACAGTATCTCTACCGGCGGATTTTGAGTCCGCTGCGTCTACCAATTCCGCCATCTCGGCAATTGAGAGCAGAGTATACCTGCGGCGCAGATTAACCCCATTTTTGATGATTTCTTACACACTTTCCGACTTTGATTACACGCTGCCGCCAGCGCGCATCGCCCAGTTTCCACCTACTGAGCGCGGCGCGAGCCGCTTGCTCGATGCGAGCGATAGCGGCTTGCAGGATCGGATGTTTCGCGACTTACCCAGACTCTTGCGCGCAGGAGATTTACTGGTTTTTAACGATACGAAAGTCATCCGCGCCCGGCTTTTTGCAACGAAAGCGACCGGCGGGAAAGTGGAAATATTGATCGAGCGCGTGATCGATCAACACACTGCTCTAGCACAAATTCGCGCCAGTAAAACCCCAAAAGCAGGCGAATTTCTACACATTTCGCCGGATTGTGCGCCGCAGGTATTGGGGCGGGAAGAGCCTTTTTTTCTGTTGCAATTTCCGACCGAAAAAACGGTGCTCGAATGGCTCGAAATCTACGGCGCACTCCCGCTGCCACCCTACATCGCCCACGCCCCTGGCGCGGCAGACGATGCCCGCTATCAAACCGTGTACGCGAAACACGACGGCGCAGTGGCCGCGCCCACAGCGGGTTTGCATTTCACCGATGCCCTGCTCGCGCAGCTCGATGCGATGGGGGTTGAGCGGGCGCACGTCACGTTGCACGTCGGGGCGGGCACGTTCAAACCTGTGCGCACGGACGATTTATCGCAGCACGAAATGCACCGCGAGTTTTACGAAATTGCGCCGCAGGTATCTGCGCAGATCATGCATGCGAAAGCAGAAGGCAGGCGCGTGATCGCAATCGGAACAACATCGCTGCGGGCGCTCGAATCCGCCGCGCCGAAAGCAGGCGAAATTACCTGCGGCGCAGATTCGACGCAATTATTTATTACGCCGGGCTACCAGTTTCGCATCGTTGATGCGTTGATTACCAATTTTCACTTACCAAAATCAACGCTGCTCATGCTCGTCTCGGCCTTCGCAGGTTACGATGCGATTAAGCACGCCTACGCGCACGCCATCGCGCAGCAATATCAGTTTTTCAGCTATGGCGATGCCATGTTCCTGCGCAACGCAAACGTACACTCTCTAGATGCTTAAATTTGATCTCCTCAAAACCGAAGGCCACGCACGGCGTGGTCGCCTCACGCTCAATCATGGCGTGATCGAAACGCCAATTTTTATGCCTGTGGGCACGTATGGCACGGTCAAGGGCATGACCCCACGCGATTTACTCGAAATCAAATCGCAGATTATTTTGGGCAATACCTTTCACCTCTGGCTGCGCCCGGGCGCAGACGTCATCAGTCAATTTGGCGGGCTGCACCACTTCATGGGCTGGGACAAGCCGATTCTCACTGATTCCGGCGGCTTCCAGGTCTGGAGCTTAGGGGAATTGCGCAAGATTAGCGAAGAAGGCGTTGCCTTTCAATCCCCCGTCAATGGCGATAAATTATTTTTAACGCCAGAAGTGTCGATGCAGATTCAGCGCGCGCTCAACTCAGATATCGTCATGTGCTTTGATGAGTGCACGCCCTACCCCGCGACCGTCGAGCAAGCGGCAGAATCGATGCGGCTTTCGATGCGTTGGGCTCAACGCTCGCGCGATGAATTTGCCAAGCTCGAAAACCCCAACGCGCTTTTCGGTATCGTGCAAGGCGGTATGCACCCTGCGCTGCGCGATGAATCGTTGGCCGCGCTGACCGATATTGGCTTTGACGGTATCGCCATCGGCGGGCTTTCTGTCGGCGAGCCCAAAGAAGAAATGCAATCGACACTCGCCCATATTGGCCCGAAACTTCCGGCGACGCAACCGCACTATTTGATGGGCGTCGGCACTCCTGAAGATTTAGTTTTTGGCGTAAGTCAAGGCATTGATATGTTTGATTGCGTGATGCCCACGCGCAACGCCCGCAACGGCTGGATGTTCACCAAATTTGGCGATGTCAAAATTCGTAACGCCAAATACAAAACCGACATGCAGCCGGTGGACGCAACCTGCACTTGCTACTGCTGCCGCAACTTTAGCCGAGCTTACCTGCATCATCTGCACCGCACCGGCGAAATGCTTTATGCTCAGCTTGCGACGATCCATAATCTCCACTACTACCTAGCGCTCATGCAAGATATGCGAGACGCGCTCGATGCGGGCAAATTTGCGACGTTTACAGGCAAATTCCGCTCAGATCGCGCGCAGCTCGCAGGCGAGAAAGATGACGCATAGTCGGGCCGCGCCCAGCTTCAAATTCAGCAGGCTCAAGTTAAGTTCAAAAAACACCGTCAATACCGAGCCCTCGCCGGTCTAGGCAGCCATTCGTAAAGAAGCCGTAAGCGGGTAAACTGATTGGCTTAGTTAGCCAACACTCACAATTCGACGCTTATGTGGATTTCCAACGCTTACGCACAAGGTACAGGCTCGCCTGACCAAGGGCTCATCGCTTTCCTGCCGATGATCGCCATCTTCATTATTTTCTATTTCATGCTGATTCGCCCACAGCAGAAAAAAGGTAAAGAGCAAAAGGCAATGATTGACGCCATTACCAAGGGCGATGAAGTCGTCAGCGCTGGCGGCATTGTTGGCAAAGTCGCCAAAATTAATGAAAACTACGTAACGCTAGAAGTTGCGAGCGGCGTAGAGATCAACGTGCAGCGTAGCGCAATTGCGCTTTTGCTTCCCAAAGGTACGATCAAGGCACTTTAATCGTCGTACCGGCGCATCCGCTGCAACCTTTGCGGCGTGGCGCTCTTGATTTTCTCGACCTGCGGCGCAATTTTTAAGCCAGAATTGCGCCGCAGGTACATAAAAGGCTTGAAATGAACCGATACCCTCTTTGGAAAAACATCCTACTTCTTTTGGTCGTAGCGATTGCCTTTTTCTACTCCCTTCCCAATTTCTTCCCGCAAGTGCCGGCATTGCAAATCGGGGCGACCAAAAACGCAGCGATTGACGCAGCGCTTTTGGCTCGCGTTGAAAATGCACTCACCGACGCTAAATTGCCAACCCTAGGCAGTCAGCTCGATGAGAAAGGTATCGCGATTAAATTCAATCGGGATTTTGAGAAGCTCAACGACACGCAAGCGATGTTGCAAAAGAAACTGGGCGATCAATATACGGTCGCACTCAATTCGCTATCGACATCACCTGCATGGCTAAACTCAATTCACGCATTGCCAATGTATCTGGGCTTAGATTTGCGCGGTGGCGTTCACTTCTTGATGCAAGTGGATATGAAAGGCGCGCTCGAGAAAAACGCTGAGCGCTACGCGGCCGATACCCGCAGCCTACTGCGCGATAAAAAAATCCAATATGCAGGCGCATCGCGCGAAGGCCAAAATGTGTTGGTGCGCTTTCGTGAAGCTGCTGATCGTGATGCCGCCAAAAAAGAATTGGAATCTGCTAATCAAGATGTGATCGTCAGCAACGGCCCCGATCAAGGTGATTTGCGCACGTTAAATATCGCGCTGAAAGAAGAAGCGAAGAAAAAAATTCAAGATGGCGCTGTGCAGCAAAATATGTTGGTATTGCGCAATCGCGTCAACGCCTCGGGAGTCGCCGAGCCGATCATTCAGCAGCAAGGCGCCGATCGCATCGTTGTGCAACTTCCTGGTGTAGACGATCCTGCCACCATCAAAGATCGACTCGCCGCAACCGCCACGCTCGACTTGCGCCCAGTCAACGATGATCCGGGCGCGCTCGAAGCTGCAATCGCAGGCAACGTGCCTTTTGGTAGCGAGCTTTTTGAAGAGCGCGATGGACGGCCAGTATTGGTACGCAAATCCGTCATCTTGACCGGTGAGCGCATCACCGATGCCCAGCCCGCATTTGAGAATCAATCCAATCAGCCGATTATCCGCGTACAAACCGATAGCGCGGGCGGACGCATCTTGCGCGACTACACTCGCGAAAATATCAAGAAACGCATGGCCATCATGCTCACGGACAACAAGAAAACCGAGTGCTTGCTTGCACCGGTCATTCAAGATGAGCTTTCGACCAATTTTCAAATTAGCGGCCGGATGACGACCAAAGAAACCAACCAGCTCTCGCTCCTCATTCGCGCTGGCTCGCTCGCCGCGCCAATGGAAATCATCGAAGAGCGCACGGTGGGCCCAAGCCTAGGTAAGGAAAATATCGATGCTGGCTTCAAATCGGTGACTTACGGCTTGATCGCGTTGGCAGCGTTTATCTGCGTGTATTACTTATTGATGGGTGTGATCTCAACGGTCGCGCTCGTTGTGAATTTGATGCTGCTCGTTGCCGTGCTGTCGATGATTCAGGCGACCTTGACCTTGCCAGGGATGGCCGCGATTGCGCTTACGCTTGGTATGGCGATTGACGCCAATGTGTTGATTAACGAGCGCATCCGCGAGGAGCTGCGCGGTGGCGCTAAGCCTCAAGAAGCGATTAACACCGGCTTCGAGCGCGCGTGGGGCACGATTTTGGATTCCAACGTCACAACGCTGATCGCAGGCGTTGCGTTGCTCGTCTTCGGCTCAGGGCCTGTGCGCGGCTTTGCAGTCGTGCATTGCCTCGGTATTTTGACTTCAATGTTCTCCGCAGTTTTTGTCGCGCGCGGCATCGTTAACTTCGTTTATGGCCGCAGCAAAAAACTCGACAAGATTTCGATTGGCCAAATTTGGAAACCCGCACTCGCTGCCGGCAACGCTGGAACCGAGATCGAAACCACGACCGAAACCACCACTAACGCGAAGGGAGCGTAATCATGGAATTTTTCCGCATCCAGAAAAACATCCCGTTCATGCGTCATGCGTTAACGTTTAACGCAATCTCGCTCATTACTTTTTTACTCGCTGTATTTTTCTTAGTCACGCGTGGTCTCAACTTCGGCATTGACTTTACCGGCGGCACGATCGTTGAGTTGCAGACCTCAGCGCCAGCAGATATCACTAAGATTCGCGGTGCGGTAGATTCCATGAAGCTTGGTGAAACTACCGTACAAAATTTTGGCGATAGCCGCTCGGTGCTCATTCGCGTGCCCTTGCGGGAAGGTACGAGCTCTGCAAAACTTTCAACCGAAATGTTGGAAAAAATTAAAGCGGTTGAGCCCACTGCGGTGCAAAAGCGCGTGGAATTTGTCGGCCCGCAAGTGGGTAAAGAGCTTTTTCAAGATGGCGCGCTCGCACTACTCTTGGTCATCATCGGCATCATCATTTATCTTGCCTTCCGCTTTGAGTGGCGGTTCGCCGTTTCGGCCATGATCGCGAACTTGCACGATGTGATTATTATCTTGGGTATCTTCGCTTTCTTTCGCTGGGAATTTAATTTACCCGTGCTCGCCGCAACGCTCGCGGTGCTGGGCTACTCGGTCAACGAATCGGTAGTCATCGCCGACCGAATCCGCGAGAACTTTCGCAAAATGCGCAAGGCCGACGTCAAGACCGTCATCGACAATGCAATCACCACCACACTCTCACGCACGATCATTACCCATGGTTGCACCTTAATCATGGTGCTCTCAATGTACTTTTTTGGCGGCGAGACGCTGCACTACTTCGCGCTTGCGCTGGCCATCGGCATTGTCTTTGGCGTCTACTCCTCCGCGCTGGTGATGGCTGCGCTGGTCATGTGGCTTGGCGTATCGCGTGAAGATTTGGTTAAGCCTGAAAAGCCAAAAGATGAGTTTGAATCGCAGAAAATTTTGCCGTAACGGATAACGCTGCGCCGCATGATTGGCGCGGTCATTCATCGTCAATTCGCCTGTAGTGCCATTGCGACGAATCCACGTGTTAGCAAAGGTTAGTCGTCTATGTTCACCGCCACACTGTTTTCCGTTTTTTCGCTTGATCAAAATCTAGCTTCAATTGCTACCCAATATTGGTGGGCACTTTACGCGGTGATGTTTCTCGTCATTTTTGCCGAGACGGGGTTGATCGTTTTTCCCTTTCTGCCCGGCGATTCATTTTTGTTTGTCGGTGGTGCAGTCGCGGCGGTGGCAGGGTTAAACGTACACGCATTGGTTGCGTTGCTCATCATCGCTGCGATCTTGGGCGATAGCGTGAATTACGCAGTGGGCCGCTACATGGGGCCTAAGGTTTTCTCGCGTGCAGGCAAGCCCGGAATTTGGCGATTTGTTAGACCGCAATACCTACAGCACACGCAAGATTTTTTTGACAAATACGGCGGCTTCACGATTATCATTGGTCGCTTCGTGCCGATCGTGCGCACCTTCGCGCCGTTTCTCGCTGGCGTCGCGCAAATGCCTTATAAAACTTTCCTGCTGTTCAACGTGATCGGTGGCATCGTCTGGATCACTTCACTCGTCTACCTCGGTTACTTCTTCGGTAATCTGCCGTGGGTCAAAGACAATCTGAAATGGGTCGTCTTAGGCATTATCGTATTGTCCGTCGTGCCCATCGGGATCAAAATTTTGCAAGAAAAGCGCAAAAAGGGCTAAAACTGCGCCGCAGGTATTCATCTGCGCGTTGATGATTTAGCGACCCTGTGGCACAGTTTTGCACCCATGGCAAACGCGCGCTACTTCAAGATCTCCGTCAATACCCGCCCATCACTTCCACTGGGGAAGCGTGTGCGCAGCAGCGTTGACAGTGTGGGCGCAATATCGACGACCTCTGCGTATTGGCCGTAAATTCCCGGCTCAATCCAGCGCGCGCCGTGCCACATGAGCGGCACGTGGGTATCGTAGCGATACGGCGTGCCGTGGGTGCAGGCGGTCGGGTTTGTGCCGGCGGCGGGGCGAGAAGCGAAGAAGTAAAACGGTTTCGGAACAATCATGACGTCTACCGCCATCGTTTGATGCCACGCGCGCTGGGCGAGTAAACCAATGCGATGATTGGGTAACGTGCCGCGCTCAAATTGCGAACGGGTGAAGGCGTAAGCGATCCCCTCTTGCTCAACCGCGCTGCGCGCCACAAATGATTCCACGTCTTCGCGATTGAGTTTTTTGTCATCGATCGCCGAGTAATCCAAGGTCCAACCACCGGTCATGTGTTGCGTAATCACGTTGGCGATACCAAAGCGTTTTTCTGCGATTGCATTGACTGCTTTTTGCGGTTCGTCAGGGTAGATACGTTTCGCGTCGTGGCCGCGCGCAGCGTTCATTTCGGGCGAGTTGACGAAGCCGTGATCTGCAGTGAGCACCATCAACACGTTGTCTTTACCGACGTGCGCGTCGATTGCATCGAATAGCCGTGCGAACGTGCGATCAAGTCGAATCAAATGATCTTGCGATTGCAAGCTTTCAGGGCCATAGGAATGATTGATGTAATCGTGCCCCGAAAAACTCATCCCCAAAATATCTGGTGCGCCTTTCGCGTTGTTGCCTAAATTTTCGCCCTTCATCATCGAAATTGCAAAATCAGCTTGGGCTTCATCACCAAACGGGCCTTGTAGCAGCAAGTTATAGAAACCGCGCCCTGGCTTATCTTCGCCGATGCCATACATAAAACCCATGCCTTTTGTCATATTGCGCGACGGCGAAGACCAAGCTTGACCGTCAGGCAGCGAGCGAGCGTAGGCTTTTTCATCGAGCAAAACATTCCATCGCTGATGGAAATATTTATCTTGTGGTTTGCTCGCGTAAAAATCAGTCCACCATTTTGGGTGCTGCGGCATGTAATAAGATGTGCTGGTGAATTGCCCGGTTGTCGCTGAATACATAAAGGCTTTACCCGTCTTACCCGCCAACAAGATCGAGCCACGATCTTTACCGGCGACGGTGTAGACCCGCGAGGCGTAGTTCGTCGCGTAACCCAACTCGTCGCCAAACGTGCTTACCTTCAAATTTTTGGGGCTCATCCCGTCTTCGCGTCGGGTCTCCGTGCCGTCAAGATATTTGTGGGCGGCGTCTTCGGTGTTGTAAACGAATTTTTTATCGCGGGTGCGCCAATCGTTGCCAATGATGCCGTGCTGATAGGGGTATGCGCCAGTGAGGGCGGCCGCATGCCCCGGCGCAGTCAGCGTGAAGGCGTGGGCTTGATGCGCATCGCTGAAAATTGCGCCTCGATCCATGAAGCGCTTAAAACCATTGTCAACAAAAAGATCATGGTTTTTATAAAGCTGCTCCATCGGTAAGCCATCGATCATCACCACGACGATGAGCTTGGGCGCGTGGCTAAACGGCACAATCTGCGCCGCAGGTATTGATGACGCGATCGTGCTGAGTGCGAGCGCAACTAACGGTGCAAAACGAGCGACGGATGCAAAACTTTTATTCACGATGATGATCTCCTACCCGCATTGTAAGAGGGTTAGGAATGACGCTAAACCGCGACTACTTCACCGCCGCAGTGTTGAGTGTGCGCACCACATAAAGCAAGCAAAGTACTGTAATCGCCGCGCAAACGAGCGCTGGCACGCCTAACGCAAGTGCATCAAGTGGCTCACCTTTGAGCACCCGCGACATCACCAGATTTTGGCCGAGACCAGGGAGAAACAAATGCCAGGGCTGCTCGCCATCAGGGTTAACCAAAGTCACCAACGGGAGCAAACTTACACCGAGGATCACGAACGTGCTGCTCGCTTGCGCCTCCTTAAACGTCTTACAACGAATCGCCACCGCCATTAGCGCGGCAGCGAGCGCAGCAGCAAAGGGAATCAACACGATGAGGAACATGCCTGCCTCCCGCGCTTCGTATTGAAATAGCGCGCGCAGCGTTTCGCTCTTTAAGAGCGCCTGCGCAGGAAAAAAGCTCAGCGCTGAAAACACCGCGATGATCACGCCCACCATAGCCACCGCGCCCCACTTGCCAATCACCAACGCGCTTCGTGATGCGGGATTCGCAAGCAAAGGCTCCAATGAGCCGCGCTCGCGCTCACCCGCAGTTGAGTCAAGGGCTGCATTCAATGCGCCGTAGAGCACCGCAGTAATGAGAAAGAAGGGAATCATGCCGGTCAGCATCGCGGCACGCGATTGCGCATTGGCCAGATCTTTTTCGTCAACGTCGATGCTTTTGAGCGATCCTTGAGATACGCCGCGCGTTGCCAACAAAATGCTGGCACGCTCTTGATTGAAGCCTGAGACCATGCGTGTGAGATTTCCAGTGCCCGTCGCCGCGGCGCGATTGGCACTATCGGTAATGATCTCTAAATGGGGCGCCTCGCCTTTGGCAATCTTAGCTTCAAAATCTGCAGGAACGACGAGCACTGGATTGGAGAATTTTGATTTGCGCAGCTGCGCCTCGAAATCGGCCGGTGCAGTTTTGATCTCGAAGGTTTGCCGCTCGATGTAATTGCGCAAACTCGGCGCATGCTCCATACCGATGGCGTAGACCTCGCGCTTCTCCGCGCGCGATTCAATGTCGGATACCATGAATGAAATCATCACCAACACCAATGGCCCAATGATGACAGACGATAAAAGCACAGCGATTAACGTCTTTCGATCACGCAGGGCATCGATCATTTCTTTTTTAAACACTGAAAAAATCAGACTCATGATTGCACTCCTGATGGCAGCGCTTGCGTGCTGGGCGAGAAGGCAAGCTTAACGAACGCATCTTCAAAATCACGATCACCTGTTTGCGCGAGCAATGCGTCTACCGTGCCGTGCGCAACGGTACGGCCATGCGAAACCACATAAACATCATCACACAACCGCTCCACTTCCTGCATGATGTGCGTGGAAATCACGATGCACTTGCCCTGCGCCCGCAAGGCGCGCAAGGCCTCCCGCAGGGCGCGGGTGGCCAGTACGTCAAGGCCGTTGGTGGGCTCATCGAGCACAATATTTTTGGGGTCGTGCACCAGCGCCCGAGCCAGTGCAGTTTTCATTTTTTCGCCTTGGCTGAAGCCTTCCGTGCGCCGATCGAGCAGGTCGTTAATCTCCAGCATCTGCGCGATTTGAGATACCTGCGGCGCAATTTGGGCCGCGCTCATGCCATGCAACGCGCCGTAATACGCAATATTTTCTCGTGCCGTCAGGCGCGGATAGAGCCCGCGCGCATCAGACAGAATGCCGAGCCGCGCGAGTGACTGCGCGCGCTCCGCTCGCGCGTCGATACCGTCAACCACAATTGCGCCCGCATCGGGCTCAATGAGCCCCGCGATCATGCGCAGCGTCGTTGTTTTGCCTGCGCCATTTGGGCCGAGCAAGCCAATGATGCTGCCATCGGGCGCATCAAAGCTGACATCGGCAACGGCTTGCACGGTGCGTGCTTTTTTGCCCCGCCCTTGCGTAAATTGTTTGGCGAGTGACTTGACGGAAATCATTGCGCGCTCCCGAGGCTAGGTTGCGTCCACGCCGTTGGGCGCGGAATGCGGGTGACGCAGGAAAAATCCACCGCAAGTGCGTCCGTTTCCGTTTTGGCGTCGATAAATTTTGCCAAGGCATCACGGGCGCAACCTAGGCTCATCACGCCATGCCCCGCTTGCGGGACGATCACATGCTTGGCTTTTGCGCCAAGCGCTTTCGCTGCAAACGCACCATGACGTGGCGGGGTGACTGGGTCTGCGCCGCCACTCAACACCAGCACCGGAAACTGCGCCGCAGGTATGGCATAAAACGCAGCAGGTATCGGGCTTTGTGGCCACGCGGCGCAAATAGCGCGATACATCGCAGAAAATGAATCTACGGCGTTGCCCGCTTTAATGCGCGGATAATCTTCACTACACACCACCGAAAAATGCATGCCCCAGGCCATGGCGTCTGTCGCCCCGCCAAGCGCGGCTGCCAGCCCCACCAAGGGCGTAAATCGCCCAGCAGCCGCTTCTGTAACCGCATGCGGCACGCCTGCGGCTAGCGCAGGGATATAAAGCGGGCCGCGCACCGCGGCTCTGAGCATATCGCGATCAAGTGTAAAGGGCTCTTCACGCCCGGTTGCGGGATTGATCGCGCGCACCTCGCGCGGTGGCGCATCGAGAAGGGCGAGCCAATCGCGGCGCAGCGTTGGGTATTTCAGCTTACACGCAGCCTCTGTTTCGCACCCTGCAAGTAAAGTCTCCATCGCCGCCGGCGCGTCTACGCTTGTGCTCTCTGTTAATCCCATATCTGGCGGAGCGACACCATCAATCACCGCGCTGCGCACCCGATCGGGGAACGCACGCAGGTACTCCAGCACCGCGCGCGTTCCGTATGACACACCAACAACATTGATTTGCGCGTAGCCCAGCGCTGCGCGCACGGCATCAGCATCGGCCATCGCGATGGTCGTGTTGAAATGCTGCAATTGGCCGTAAGGCAAGGCTTTGAGCTTTTCTAAGCAAGCGAGTGTTTGCGGCTGCTGGTTGCGGATGTCCATCATCTCGCGCAGCACGGGGACACGCGCTTCTGGTTTACACATCAGCGGCGCAGATTTTCCCGTGCCCCGCTGATCGATGAAAACAATATCACGCCAATTGTTGAGCTTGCCAAACGCGCCCATGACCTGCGGCGCTACTTTGATCGCGCTCTGCCCAGGGCCACCGGCAAAGAAAAAAATTGCATCCCGTTTTTTGTTGCGCGCGACTGCAGGTACGACGACGTAGTGCACGTCGATCTGGACGCCCGAGGCGTTCGCCGGATCAAGCGCACGCTTCACGCTGCCGCAGCGCACTTCCGATCGTATGCCATCCACGCGGCAAGGGCTCGCGACCTCCGCGGCGAACAAAATTGCGGGCAACACAAAGACTGCGGCTGCGAGCAGCCCTAATTTAATTTTCAATTTCACGGTTAAACCCCTTCGGTGGTGGGGGGAGATTTCTTGCCGAGGATGCCAGCAGCAATGATGCCGAACTCATAGAGCACATAGAGTGGCACTGCCAGCATCACCTGCGAGAGCACATCCGGCGGCGTAAAAATTGCGCCGACAATAAATGCTCCCAAAAATACATACGGGCGTATTTCTTTCAATTTCTCGACTGTCACGATGCCGGTGCGCACGAGCGTGACCACGACAATCGGAGTCTCAAACACGATGCCAAAGGCAATAAACATGGTGAGCACAAACGACAAATATTTTTCAATATCAGTCATCATCTTTACGCCGTCAGGCGTGGCTCCCACAAAAAAATGGAACACACTTGGAAAGAAAATATAGTAAGCGAAGGCCATGCCGCAAAAGAAGAGCAGTGTCGAAGACACAATGAGGGGCAGTATGAATTTTTGCTCATGCTGATACAAGCCCGGTGCGACGAACGCCCAGATTTGATACAGGACCCACGGTAAACAGAGGATGAACGCCGCCATGAAGGTGACTTTGACCGGCACCATGAACGTGCCCGTCACGTCGGTCGAGATCATCGTCGCGCCTTTGGGCAACTCAGTCATGAGCGGCTTGGCCACGAGGGTGTAAATCGAGCCCATGCCAGGCCAAATGAAAGCCAAAATCAAAAATACGATGAACACAACGCCAACGGCCCACATGAGGCGCTTGCGCAGCTCAACAAGATGGGAGACAAAAGTCTCAGTCGCTGATTCGGGATTAGCGGTGGAATCGGGGGAAGGGTTAGATTCGCTCATACCTGCGGCGCAGTTTTAGCGCGGATCGATGCGCTCGGCCTTAGCAGGCAGCACATCAGATGGCGTGGATATTTCAGGGGCTGGCAGCGACCAAGAGTCAACCGGCGGCGAAGTCGCTTGCATATCTGCGACAGACTGATTGACCGATGACTCAAATGCACGGGCTTCAGACTCAACGTTAAGACTCGCTTCATTGATCGTTTGCTTGACTTCCTGCGCCGCGTTTTTGAATTCGTCTTGCATTTTTTTAAGTTCAGACAGCTCCATCTCGCGATTGATATCTTGCTTGACTTGATTGACATAGCGCTGCGCCCGCCCGACTAAATGTCCAAGCGTGCGCGCTACTTTTGGCAGCCGCTCCGGGCCGAGCACCACGAGGGCGACGACCGCGACTACCATCATTTCGGACATTCCGATGTCAAACATGGGAGGGCTGCTTTGCGCGAAGCGCGGTTAAAGGACTATCGACAAAAAACTAACAGGGAGAGCAACGCATGGCAACAGCCAACTAGAATCGGTGAGCGCATCCTCGCCCACTCAAGACGGCCACTGCTTAATTACGTTTTAGACTTTGTTAGAAGTCTCGCGCTTAACTTCGCCCTCGATCGTTTGCCCTTTGAGCATTGCATCCGCCTTAGCGGTCTCATCGCTGCTCTTCACACCGTCTTTAAAGTCTTTCACCGCGCCGCCTAAATCTTTACCAACCCCGCGCAATTTTTTGGTGCCAAAGATCATGACCACGATCAGCAACACAATTAACCAATGCCAAATTGAAATTGAACCCATGACGCTAACTCCTTGAAAACTTACTTGAAAACTTAATCTAAATTACTCAATCAGGCAAGAAAATGATTCTGCCTTTAGAAAAACCAGACCGCAATGTCGCCGAGCGCTAATCTTTGCTGATCATCCCGCCAAGTGGCTCAGAACCTCCAAGCACATGCATATGAACATGATACACGTCCTGCCGCCCGACTTTTCCAGTGTTTACGATGGTGCGGAAGCCCTCAGGTGAGCCGTTTTCAGCGGCGATTTGACCGGCAACAACCATCATTTTGCCCAATAAGGCTGCATCTTGCTGCGTCGCGTCAGAAAGCATCGGGATATGCTTTTTTGGAATTATCAGCGCATGCAGCGGCGCGATCGGGTGAATATCGGCAAAAGCCAATACATCGTCGTCCTCATAAAACTTCCTCGACGGGATTTCGCTCCGTACGATTTTGCAGAAAATACAGTTTGGATCGTGCATGTGAGGTTTTGTTTCCGCCCCGCTCCGAGCGCGAAATAAGCAGGGATGCGAGAGAATTAACGTAAGTACTGATTATCGCAAAGCCATACGAATACCTCACGCAAAATAAAAACGACCACGTGTGGTCATTTCTATTTTGGTCAAAAAAAGTGGTAAAACTGCGCCGCAGGTATGCTCACAAATTCAGACGCTTCTTTAGCGATAATCCCCCGAGCAACATGAGAAGCGCGACGCTTGGCGCGGGCACGCTCCCGCCATCTGGATCAGAAACGGTGAAATTGCCTGAGCATGAGCCGTCAAACTGCACGGCGCAAGCAATGCCGTTACGGAAATGAAACTCAGAATATATCTCTCCGCTTCGCGCTTCAGCAGCCGTAAAAAAATAGGCTTGATTGCCGATATTAAAGCCTCCGCCTGATGCACTCGCAGGGTAAAGCAGCGTATTGCCGTAACCGGAGGTCTGCATGCCGTCCGGCGCATAGACCAACCCCCCGTAGCCGAGCCTGAGGATTAAATCGAAATCACCATCCTCCTCCGCGCCGAAATCACGCAATTCAATCTGTCCAAAATAACGAGGAAGGGATTCGTAATTTTGACAAACCGTCCCTGCTAGATTCCCGTTTGCGAAGTCAAGCTGCGAGGCGCTACAGTCGTCTACGCGGTCGGTGAGTCCAAACCAAGTCAGTCTGCGTAATGCGCCGTACCCGTTTGGGTCGTTTGCGTTTGGATCAAATCCACCAAATGGAATAGGTAACAAGCGATTCGCATTCGCCATCGAAAACTCGCCCAATCGGTAACCGCCGCGCAACAGACCGTCATACGGAACGCCGACGGATTCACGATAGTTGAAGGGATCTCCAGAAACAAGATTTGCGCCACCAAACAATGAAATATAGTTTGGTGTTAGCGTCGGGGTGGCTTCTGCGCCGCCAAAGTACATCAAACCATCCTCAAATGCAGCCGCAGTGCGCAGGCCAGCGCCGATCACGGTCCTTCCGCCCTGCAGCACAAATGAGGAGCCCGCCCACGCACCGAGCTGCGAACCATCAGCAGCAATATTCACATCAGAAGGCCGAGCTACATTCCATTGAATCCCGCTCGCAGCTTGCACCGCAGCGCTGTTGAAGCCGGTGGAATCATCAATTGCAACATTTCGCCCTGCCGCCTGAGCCAAGTACGGGAGCAGGAATAGCCCAGCCGTCAACACGTTTTTAAGTTTCATATTGAGTTCTGACAATTGGATTTCGATCTGCCTCTCAACGCGAGCAGACCACCAGCGGCAAGTAACAACAACACGCTTGGAGTTGGAACATTACCTGTGCCGGGGTCGTCAATTCCAACAAACACCCGCGATATCGCATCGCCAGAACTATTGGTGCCAAAACCAGTGATCACGCCCCCGCGCACTTGAAAATCGGTAAATACATTCCCGGCTGAGATTCCACCAGCAGCACCTCCCGACGCAATGACATCAGCCGCATCAAAAAGGTACTTTACGCCGCCTAGCGAAAAGCCACCCAAACCTGCCCCGACAGAGGGAAAATCGGCCGATGCAAAACCTTCAAAGCGAATTCTGAAGTCAAAATCACCATCGACTGCATCGCCGAAATCACGTAGCTCGATTTGCCCGAAAAACGTCCCTGGATCTGCGCCGGTAAGTCCATACCAAGACGCTTTCCCCCACCGGGCCGGCTGCTTGTCGCTGTCCAGATAGGGCGGTGGAACGCCAGTGGCGGGCGGGACGGCGGGAGGATTTACGAGATAGCCTGCCACTTCTGCAACATTTGAGGAAAGCTCGCCATTTTGGTACGTGCCGGTGCCTGCGGTACGCGTTGCTGTAAGCGACGAATAAAACGGTGCAATAACAAATAACGGCTGACCGCCCGCGCCTTGAATATCGGTCAGATTTGCACCTGCACTGTAGTTCAGACCCACATTGGGATCTCCGATCGCGCCGCTGCCCAACACGACGTACCCATCTTCAAACACGCGGAACGTAGACGTGCCCGAAGAGCCAATCGTGGTCGCGCCAATTCGCATCGTGAAGTTCAAGTTTTGAGTAATTGAACCCAGCGTAGGCGTTCCCCACACGTAACCGTTGTTGGTGTAGCTGGCGGGGTTGAGGTCGTCAATGGCTACATTTCGCCCGGCACTCGCGGCAACCCCTGACAGCGCTAACAGCAAGACTGGAAGCAACCAATTTCCGATTTTTTTCTTCATTTAATTTTCCCCTACCGTCGCAAATTTCAAGCGCAAAAAGACAACTACACATATATTGAGCTTGATTATCCACGACGAAACAGCGTTCTACACCCCCCATTTGGGGGGAGCGGACAAAATACCCAGTTAGCAGCGCGGTGTCGTAATTTCATGCTTAAACCATATCCTCTTCTCGAGAAAGAGCGATCAGCGCAAAAAATCGAACTCGCCAAAATCAAATTTTCACGAGAAACGCTCGTTTTTTGCGGGTAGGTTGACTATCATTCGCCGATGGCATCCATGGGCTATCGGGTCTTTCTGAGCTACAACCATCGCGATCGTGAGTTTGCGCGCTGGCTTCATCGTGCGATGGAATCGTTTACGCCACCGCGCATCGCTCGCGATCATTCCAAGCGGCTCGCGCCGCTAAGCCCGGTGTTTATGGATCGGGAGGAGTTGGCTTCGAGCGGTGATTTAGCGCTTTCAGTGCAGACCGCCTTGGAGGCGTCTGAAAATTTGGTTGTCATCTGCTCGCCCCACGCAGCGCAATCGAAATGGGTGAACGAAGAAGTTAAAGCTTTTCAACGATTGGGGCGCGGCGAGAATATTTTTTGCATTGTGGCCAACGGCGACCCGAGCGTATTGCCGCAATCACCCCATGAAATTGGTATAGGCTGCTTTCCGATTGCGCTGCTGTTTGATGAGGCCGGAAATCGTCGGCCTGAGCCGTTAGCGGCTGACGCGAGGCCAAGTGCAGACGGCAAAGAAGGCGCACGGCTTAAAGTCATCGCTGGCTTGCTGCGCGTGCCTTACGATTCGCTACGCCAGCGCGAAGCCCTGCGCAAACAAAAGCGGCTCGCGCTCATCGCTACGGCAGCAAGCATCGGTCTCATCGTCACTTCCGGCCTAGCTGTCAGCGCCTGGCTCTCGCGAAACGAGGCGCAAAAGCAGCGCGTCGTGGCGGAGCAGAAAACGCTCACTGCGCAACGCACCGTAGAGTTTTTGAAGTCGATGTTTGCAAATGCAGACCCGACGCAGGCGCGCGGCGATAAGCTCACCGTGCGCGAGCTGGTTGATCGCGCCGCGGTGCGGATTGAAGATGAGTTGAAAGGGGAGCAAGAAGTGCGCGCCGAGCTCACTAAAACCCTTGGCGAGGTGTATGGTGGGTTGGGGATGTATAGCAAGGGTGCGCTGCTTATCGAGGCGGCGCGGGCGACTACTCCAGCGGGCACGTTCAGTCGTGCCACCCAAGACGTAGCGTTAGCAGATATTCGATACTTCGAGGGCAACTACGACGACGCCGTAAAGTTTTATGCGCAGGCAATTGCTATTTTGAGCGCACGCGGCCAAAAGCCAGATAAGGTACTCTTCGCAGGCTATTCAGGCTTGGGAGGCGCGTTAAGCGCAACCGGAAAGTATGATGAAGCACGTCAAGCGTTTACGCAGGGCCTAGCCTTGATGCCAAACAAACCAGAATTTGAGGAATCCCGACTCGATTTAGCTTTTGCCCGAGGCACAAACGAGTATTACGCGGGAAATGTAGTCGCTGCCGGTGAGCAATTGAGCAAGACCCTTGAGCAACGCATTACCTTTAGCGGCGAAACTCATCCTCATGCACTTTGGATGCTGAATCTTCTCGGTGCAGTCGCGCATTCCGAACGACGCTATCCCGTGGCCGAACAGTACTTCTCGAGAACCATCCAAGCGCAAGAAAAAGTACTTAGCAAAGACCACCCAACGGTTGCGATTGCGCGCGCTAACCTCGCACGACTAAGCCTAGAGCAAAGAAGTTTTGCCCAAGCAGCGTCAACGCTAGCCAGCTCCGCCCAAACCCTCGCCACCCAACTCGCCCCTGACCACGATGATCTCGCCTTCGTCTACGCTAATCTTGCTATTGCCCAGCGTGGCCTCAACGACGATAAATCTGCTGAAGAAAATTTCCTGAAAGCCTTGCCCATCGCACGCAAACACAAGCACCGCACGCTTGCGCCCACGCTTACAGATCTGGCGGAAATCGAGTGCCGTAGCCAACGAACCGAAAACGGCATACAGCGGCTGGACGAGGCGCAGCCGTTGATGGAGGCTACCTACTCGAAAGAGCCTTGGCGCGCCGCGTATGTCGAGCAGATACGCGGCGCGTGTTTGCTCGCGCGGGGTCAGCGCGCTGCGGGCTTGGCGCTTCTGGAAGCGAGCACTCCAATTTTGATAGAACGCTGGGGCAAAGAGGGGCTTTTTGGCTTTGAGGCTCGCGCGCGATTGACAGCAGCGCTGAAATCTAAGTAAATTTATGTCATACCTGCGGCGCAGTTTTGCGCCCAGAGAGGCACTTCACCAAAACGCACGCTGCCCGCCAATGCAGCGGAGCGACGTTTAGAAGATGGCGTAAATTCCTTTTGTGCGACGTAGAAATCGCGCGCAAACTCCAATAGTCAAAATTAGGATACGGGATGGCGAAAGCACAAGGCTTTACCTTTAGCATTGGCGTGGTCGGGCATCGTAATCTCGCCGCCGAGCATATCGACGCCCTCGATCGCGCACTCACAACACATTTTGAGAGCCTAGCCGAATTGCTAGGAACGAGCCATAGCCGCGATACCGTTGCCGGCCCCATTCCAATTAGGCTCTACACCGCGCTGGCCGAGGGCGCAGACCGAATTTTTGCGCAGGTCGCGCTGCGCACTTTTGGCAGCAGAGTCTCGCTCGTGGCAGTGCTGCCGTTTGAAGCAAAAGAGTATGAACGCGATTTTCCAGAAAGCGTTAGCGAGTTTCGGGATTTGCTCGCCAAGTGCGAATCAGTGCACATCATGTCGCAGACACCCGCAGCTTCTCGCAACGAGCGCTATCGACTCGCATGGCAATATATTTGCGCGCAATCTAATTTGCTTTTTGCCCTTTGGGATATGAAGCCGGGGCTTGATGCGGGCACTGCGGAGTGCTTACGCACGCGCTGCTTCTCTGCACCCAAAACGCAGTTGGGCGAGGCTTACATGGCCGGGCCCGTCATCGTATTACCAACATCGCGCACACGTGAAAACGCCTTCAGCGTTGAAGATGCGTTGGTGAACCACCTTGATCGCAACGGCTGGATTGCAGCGTGCACAAGCGATACGGGTGCGCTCAAAAACGCGATGCCAGCGCACGCGGAATGGATCCGCGACTACACCGCAGTCGCTCTAGCCATCGATAGCAAGCGCGCGGAAAGCCCGAAGGCTGTCAGCGCTTTAGATGCTGAGTTTCAAGCGGCCGATGTGGTCGCCACACTGAATCAAAAGCGCGTTGATGGCCGCCTCAAGATCCTCGCAGTGGCCTTTTATATCCTCGCTATAGGCCTAATCTTTGCAGGGAATTTACTGCCACGCGCACCCGTAAATCTATTGGCGGCTACGTTGACGGTTCTAGCGGTTATCGCCTGGACGCGCATGCGTGGCCAGAGTGCCTTTCGGCTGTATTTATATGCGCGCGCCCTGGCCGAAGGCATGCGTATTCAGCGCGCCCTCAACCGCATGGGCATCACACGCCGTGCCGTAGACCTTTTGCGCTACCGCTCTGGGTCTGTGCCAACGACACTGCGCGAGCTTCTACGCAGCATTGGCTCTGCCGAGCCCGGCCCGCCCGGTCAATACGAAGATTGCGCTGGCTGGCTTACTGAGCAAATCAACTACTACACCGGCTCGGCGCAATTGCGTCAACAAACCTTCGAGCGCCGAGAGCGGATCAGGAAAAACGGATTTGTATTTGGGGGCGCATCCGTTGCGGTGTTGCTAATTGCTGCGCAATGCGCCGCATGGTTTTTTGGATTCACGATTCCGGGCATCGTCAGCTCTTTGGCTTTTGCGACGGTTGTTTCGCTCATGACGGCAAGTTTTTTAATGGGCGTGCATACCCAGCAAATGCAGCTGCGCGAGCTCGGCGCATCGTTTGAGCGGATGCGCTCCGTTTTGCTGACCTATCGCGATTGGATGAAAGCAACCGAGCAATCTCAAAACAAAATGCCGGAAAAAGAAAAAGCCGATGCTGCGCAATGGCTGCTTGCACAAGCGCTTGCCGAGCATGAAGATTGGTGCTTGCGACAAAGCGGCGCGGTGGTGTAGCGCCGCTCGGCTTATCGGAATTGAAAATCTAAAACTGCCCCACAAAATATTGCAAACCCAAACCAATGGTTGTGCAAAAACGCTTTGAAGCAATTGGCAGGATCACGCTTACGAATTAAAAAGTAGTGATAGACCGCGATACCTGCGGCGCAGATTACGCCTAAATAGAAAACTGCGCCGCAGGTATGAACGATGCCAAACCAGACCATGCCTGCGAGGTGAATACCGTAGCAAGCCATCACGGCGACGACATCAAATCGGCCAAACCATTTCGCAGAAGTGCCGATGGGTAATATTTCATCATCAGCGCGGTCGGTCATCGCGTATTCCGTATCGTATGCCATGACCCAAAACCAATTCACCGCCAGTAACGCCCAAGCGATAGCGGCAACGTGCCCACGCGCGGCGGCGTACGCCATCGGGATGCCAAATGAAAACGCGATGCCGAGCACGGCCTGTGGCGCTGCAATCCAGCGTTTGGTATACGGATACAAAATCGCAGTGCCCAGTGCGGGCACGGACCACGCTACTACGCTCGCATTGAGCGGCAAAATCATCAAAAACGCAATGAATGCAAGCGCGCCCGCCAGTGCCCATGCTTCGCGCCCGCGCACCTGGCCGGTAACCATCGGGCGATTTTTCGTACGCGCAACGTGCCCGTCAAATTTCTGATCAGCATAGTCGTTGACTGCGCAACCAGCGGAGCGCATGAGAAATGTGCCAACAACAAATACAAAAACGAGGTATGCACTCGGCTTGCCTTCAGCGGCAAACCACAGTGCAGTCAGCGTTGGCCAGAGCAAAAGCAGCGTGCCAATAGGCTTATTGATGCGGGTAAGCCGCGCATAAGCGCTCAGTTTTTGAGCTACGGTCACGGCGCGAGTCGCCAAGGCCCGAGCGTGCTGGTTCGCCCGTTATAGAGTTTGATTTCAACGCGCACCGTGTAGGTAGAGCGTAAGGGCATTGGCAACGGCACGCGGGCAAAAAAACCACTGTATAGCGTGGCCGGTAACCCAGGATATGCGCTACGCACATCTGCGCGCGGGCTATTGATTTCCAAAAGCGAGAGATAGGCATCATCGACATATACACGGGCATCGGCGATGCCAGCGGGGTGCACCGCCCAACCACGCAGGGTGACGTGACCTTTCGTATTAATTTCTGCGTAGGTTGTGTCGAGCGCGCCGATGCTGGGTCGCGGGTCTATTGCCGCGGTTGCGATGAGCCCTCTTCGCTGCGCAAGCTGCCACGCTTGATATGCCAGCACCCAAATCGCAAGCCCAAAAAATACGACGCACCAAAATCTCTTTTGCGTACTCAAGCGTGCGCCTTACGTGCCGAAAAAATCGCGATTGCGCTGGCTTTCCATTGCAGGTAACGCGATTTTTCAGAAAGCATCGGCGCTTCCACATAACGCCAACTCAGCCACGCGCAGGCGCCAGTGAGCAGGGTTGTGCCCACAATCAATGCCAGCACCGAGATCTGCGGATGCAATGAGATCAACATTTGCTGCATCGGAAACGCATAAAGATAAAGACCGTACGAAAAATCACCGTGGCGGGTAATCGGTTTCAGCCATCCGCGCGTATGCAATGCCACGCTCAGCGCAAAGTAGCCTATTGCGACGGCAAGAACTAGCCAATAGCGTTCAGATATCTGCGGCGCAGATTTAAACCCTATTGCGATTGCGCAAACGACGATCCCGCCGATCCAGATATTGCATGCGCGAACGCCGCCCCAAAGTGCAAGTGCGCTGCCGATAAAAAATGGCACGACCAATTTCAAAAAGAGATAACTATCGACATGAAATTGGGCGACACGAAAAACGCCCTTATTGAAATGCCGATTTACGGCCACTGCGAGCACGATGAGCACGACAATGACCGCAGGCTTTACAAAGCGCTTACCTGCCAAGGCGCAAAGCGCGAGCACGCCATAGCATCGGGCTTCAAGCGGGAGCGTCCAGAGCGCGCCATTAAAGCCCGGTTGTAACGGGTTATTTTCAAATACGCCCGGCAAATAGAGCTTGATCCGCAAGAACATCGCAAGCAGGTAATCTTGCGTGGTGGGGCTGGTGAGATAAGTCCAAAAATCAAAGCGCGTGAGTAATGCGCCCCAAACGAAAACGCTCAGTGCAACCAGCACCCAGAGCGCGGGCAAGATGCGTAGCGCGCGCTTAAATAGAAAATCGCCAATACTGGGCGCGCGCAACAATGATTGCGTGACTAAATATCCGCTCATTGAAAAAAACATGATGACGCCGACAGCACCGAGTGATTCAAACTGAAATTGACTCCGTATCGCCAAAAGCTCAAAGCTATGGCCGACAATGACCAACCAGGCCGCAATCAGACGCAGGGAATCAAAGTTATTGGTGGAAGTTTGCATCGTTTAGAGCATTGTACGAAGCGGGCTAGCCGCGCGGCGACGGAATCGGATAAAGCAATTTCACCCGCAGCTCTTTACGCAAGCGGGTATTTTTTATCCGACGCGACTCGCGCATGAAACTCCAGAGCTCGGGCTTGACTTGCGCTTGTAACTGCGCCGCAGGTATTTTCGGCACCTGGGGCAAACCATGGGCATCGGCAACCGCATCAAACCATTCGCCCATTTTCATGGCAAATCCATCGACGACGTTGTAGGCGCGGTGGGGCTTGCCACGAAAGGCAGCGAGCCACACAACGCGGGCGAGATCGTCGGCGTGAATGTGATTGGAGTAAGCATCGTCGTCGGGCGCAAGCGCGGGCGTACCGGCGCGAATGCGTTCTAGCGGCAAGCGATCTGCGGCATAAATCCCCGGGACGCGCAGGCGCACGCTCGGCAATCGATACCTGCGGCGCAGAATCTGCTCTGCCGCGACCCGCCGCTTCGCCCGCGATGATTCGGCCTTAACTGGGCGCGTCTCGTCGATCCAATCGCCGTCGCAATTGCCGTATACACCCGTGGTGCTCACGTAAATAAATCGGGTTGCGGTGCCGCGCAAAGCGGCCAGCGCGCGCCGTAGCCGAGGATCATCATCCCCGCTCGCGGCTGGCGGTGCAAAATAGAGCACCGTATCGGAAATTCCGGCTAAACGCGTCAATTTGCGAAAATCATCTAAATCACCGATGAGGGGCACGCCGAAAGCCGTGCGTACCTGCGGCGCAGATTCAGCGCGCCGCACGAGCGCTGCAAAGCGCACGAACGGCGCACAAGGCTGCCCGCTTAGCCACTGCGCCCAGCGCTGCGCCACATCGCCGTAACCTATTATTAAAACTTTCATAACGCGTATTTCAGCATGCCACACACGATAACGCTTCATCCGCTCGGTCAATCCTTTCCTTGCGCAGCCGATCAATCGATTTTGGATGCCGCGCTCAAAGCCGGATTCGTCATCCCGTATGGCTGCCGCAATGGTGCGTGCGGCTCATGCAAAGGCACGGTTGTGAGCGGTGAGATTGATTTCGGCAACTACGCCGGCGGCGTGTTGAGCGAAGATGAGAAAGCCCAAGGAAAAGCGCTTTTTTGTAAAGCCACACCTCACGGTGATGTCACCATCGAGGCGCGCGATGTACGCCGTGCGGGCGATGTGCAGCTCAAAAAATTACCGGCGCGTGTTGAGCATTTAGATAAAGTAACAGAAGATGTCGCCATCGTGCGCTTGAAGATTCCAGCAAATGAGCGGCTGGCCTTTAAAGCCGGGCAATATTTAGACATTCTCATGCGCGATGGCCGCCGCCGCAGTTTTTCAATGGCCACTGCGCCACACGACGACGCGCTCTTAGAGCTCCATATCCGCCATCTTGCGGGCGGGGCATTTACCGATCCCCTTTTTGCAACAGGTAAGGCCAAAGACATCTGGCGCTTTGAAGGGCCGTTTGGTGATTTCTTTTTGCGCGAAGACTCCGATAAGCCGATTATTTTCGTCGCCAGCGGCACTGGCTTTGCGCCGATCAAAGCCATCATTGAGCACGCCAATCATCTCGGCATCGCGCGTGAGATGGTGCTCTACTGGGGCGGGCGCAGGCCGCACGATTTGTATCTAGCGCATCTAGCCAAAGCATGGGAAGAAAAGCATGCCCACTTCACATTCATCCCGGTGGTCTCAGATGCCACGCAGGAAGATGCTTGGCAAGGGCGCACAGGCTTCGTGCATCGCGCAGTGATGCACGATTTTCCCGATCTCTCGGGCTATCAGGTCTATGCCTGCGGAGCGCCGATTGTCGTCGATAGCGCGCGGTCAGATTTCATTGCGCAATGCAAGTTGCCCGAAAACGAATTTTTCGCAGATTCATTTACCGTCGCAGCGGAAACTGAAATCGCGCCGGTTGTCGCCGCTAGCGCACAAATCGCACCGCCACCCAAACCTTAGCGCAAAAGCGCGTGATTCATCCGTTGCTTTCGGCGGTTCGTCGCGTGGGCTGCGTGCCTACCGTGCAAGTCGGTTTAGACTATCGTTGACCTGCGACGTGCGTTGTAAAAGTGCGCCTGAAATTTCATTGGCACGAACAATACCTGCGGCGCAGTTTAGGCATATTTTTGCTAGTTTATGGACAATTTTTAATGCGAAACCTTCAAATGAATCCGCTTCTCAAAAAAATCGGTCTTACGCTTTTTGTTGCCGGGATTTTCCCCGCGCTCACCACCGCCCAGACCGTGATCGAATATGTCAACATCGCCGATTTCCCGCTGGCACCGGGTGGCCAATATTTTTATACGTCCGATCCCGGCGAGCAGGCTTTTGTAGATTCCGGTGGTGCCGGAAGATTTAAGCGCACCGGGGCGCAATTTTTACTTGGTGGGAGTGATCCGGTTTGCCGCTTTTACGGCTCGGTCTCGCCCGGACCCAATTCACACTTCTATACGGTTTTGCCTGATGAGTGCAATGCACTGAAAGCGGCCCAAGTTTCGCCAAAACCAGCGACGATTCAGCAATGGAATTACGAAGGCAGCCCGCTGCGTGCCACGCTGCCGATCAAAGCGGCCGATGGCAGCCTCGCCTGCGCCGCAGGTTTGCGGCCGATTTATCGCGCCTACAACAACGCCTACCCAAAAGCAGGCGGCAAAAACGCTTGGGACTCTAACCATCGGCTGAGCGCGCGTGCCGCTGATGTGCGTGCGCTGACCAATACCAACTGGGTTAACGATGGCATTACCCTTTGCGTGCCTCCAGGAGCCGATGAAACCGCGCAGCTCCCATCATCGTCGGCATCGGTTGCGGATCAATGCAGCGCGCCGCGCGCAGAAGCCAAGTATGGCGATAAGCAGGGCACGCTCGACACTGAGAAAAATTGGGTGCGCGCGTTTGTGGATGATCGCTATCTATGGACGAGCGACTCACCCCGCTTCGCGCTCGATCAAGCCGCAAGCGCAGAAGCGCTTTTTGTAAAACGCCTCAATCCATTGCTGACTGCAGCAGGCGGCAAAGTAGACCGTTTTAGCAATTGGACACGCACCAGCGACTTTGAAAATGCCCAGCAGGGCAATATCGGCGGCTACGGCTGGAGCTTGAGCGCAATTTCAAATTCCCCACCGCGCAATTATGTCGTGCGCTATGTTGAGCCCGGTGGCCCAGCCGATACCGCAGGCATTTCACGCGGGATGAAAATTACCGAAATTGATGGCCAAGATTTCGTCAATGGCGGCAACTTAACGATTATCAATTCCGGTTTTTCGCCGATACTCGATTCCACGCACAGCTTTGGCTTTCAAAAGCCTGATGGCAGCACTTACAGCACGATGATGACCGCGCGCAACGTGGCGCGCATCGCAGCCCAAACCGTGAAAACGCTTGATACCGCAAGCGGCAAGGTGGGCTACTTGCACTACACCACATTTAATACCTATCCCTCTGAAGGCCAGCTCGTGCAGGCGATGCGCGAATTCAAAGCCCAAAACATTACTGATCTGGTGCTCGATTTGCGCTACAACGGGGGTGGATTTATCTACATCTCAGCGCAAATGGCCTACATGGTCGCAGGCGCGCAAAGTGCGGGCAAAGACTATTACAAATTTACCTACAACGACAAGCGTTTGGCCGAGACCAATAACCCTTCAGGGCTTTTTCCGTTCCGCAATACAGAATCAGGATTTACCAATACGAGCACAAGCGCTGGCTTTGCGCTGCCTGCGCTCAACTTGCCCCGCGTTTATGTGTTGATCGGCACTGGCACGGCTTCTGCAAGTGAAGCCGTGATTAACGGGTTGCGCGGCATCGGTGTCGAAGCGATTTTGATTGGCGCGACGACCACAGGCAAGCCCTACGGCTCGCTGCCGACTGACAACTGCGGCATCACCTATTCGATGTTGGAATTTAAAGGCACAAACGCCATCGGCTACGGCGATTTTGGTGATGGCTTCGCGCCCACCTGCACCGTTGCCGATGATCTCAATCGCGCGCTGGGTGACCCCGCAGAAAGCCGCCTCAGCGCCGCACTTGCGCATCGTGCCACAGGCCAATGCCCCACGGGTACGCGGGCTAGCGATTTCGCAAAATCTGCGCCGCAGGTCATCGATGCGCCAGCTGCGCCCTTTGAAGAGCCAATGGGTGGTGCATTTTTAGTGCCGCCGCGCAAAGACATTGCCCGCTAATTTCGCCCTAGGAAACATGATGCATTCAGCCTTAAAACGCACCCTCGCCTTTTCGCTCGCCGCTGCAAGCGCGGTCGGCTACGCGCAAACCGTCGTCGAATATTCCAATCAGCGTGATTTCTTTCGCGCGCCGGGTGGGCAATTTTTTTACTCGGCTGATCGGAGCGAGCAGGCATTTGTCGATAGTGGCGGCGCGGGTGCTTTTAAGCGCACGGGTGGCGGCTTTATCGCGGGGGGCAAAGAGCCACTTTGCCGTTTTTATGGCTCGGTCACGCCGGGGCCGAATTCCCACTTTTATACGATCCTGCCTGATGAGTGCAGCGCTTTAAAGTCGCAGCAAATCTCCCCTAAACCCAGCGCAACCCAGCAGTGGAATTTTGAAGGTAACGGCTACTCGGCGACCGCCGCAACTAAAGATGCTACTGGCAAGCAAATCTGCGCTGCGGGGTCGCAGCCCGTTTATCGCGTATACAACCAAGCGTTTACGACCGCTGGTAACAAAAACGCTTGGGATTCCAATCACCGCTACTCGACCCGCCGCGGCGACATCGATTACCTTGTGCAGGCCTTAAATTGGAAAGACGAAGGGGTCGTTTTCTGCGCCGCAGGTCAAACGCCCGAGCCGAGCTACCCCAAAGCAAGCGCAATTGAAAAGCAATGCAATGCGCCGCGCGCCGACGCGAAGTATGGCGACAAGCCTGGCAGTATTAATACCGAAATAGCCTGGGTGCAATCTTACGCCGACGAAAAATATCTCTGGTACGACGCGTTGCCCTACACGAGCACTTCATTTTTCTCGACACCCGCACTATTTTTCGACATGCAAAAGACCTATGCGAAAACGCCATCGGGTCGTGATCTCGATGAATTTCATTATCGTCTTCCAACAACAGAATGGGAGTCTTTCGTCAATAGCGAAGCCGGCGTTGGTTACGGCGTGGATGTTGCGAGCGCAGCCGAAGCCGGTGGCAGCCGCGCAGTCGTGCGCTTAGTCGAGCCTGGCAGCCCAGCGGGGCTCGCCGGAGTCACGCGCTCGATGGAAATAGTCAGCGCCAACGGCAACGCAAGCGCTTCGGCAATTAGCAGCGCGCTCAACCCGCGCGCCGCGGGGCAATCCAATCGATTTGAATTTTTTGTCCCCGCTACCGGAGCCACGCTAAACGTAACGCTCGTCGCCGCGGCGGTCAAAAGCGTCCCGGTGCTCGCAACGAAAGTGCTGCCGACCGCGAACGGCAACGTTGGCTATATCGTGTTTAACGATTTCACTTTAGCGGCTGAAGGCCAGCTCGTGACCGCAATCGATACGTTGCGCAGCGCCAACGTTAACGATCTAGTGCTCGATCTGCGCTACAACGGTGGTGGCTATCTCTATATCGCCGCCCAGTTGAGCTATATGATTGCGGGGGCAAAATCGAGCGGAAAGTTATTTGAGAAGACCATTTTCAACGCCAAACGAATCACAGAAAATAACGACCCTGACAACGATACGCCCTTCTTCAATATCGCCAGCGGATACCCCGGCACCGGCACGGTTGAAAATGCCCGCTTGCCAACCCTGAATCTAAATCGGGTGTATGTGTTGGCCTCTGGCGGCAGTGCATCCGCCAGTGAAGCGGTCATCAACGGCTTGCGCGGCATCGATGTTGAAGTTATCCTCATCGGCACGACCACACGCGGCAAGCCCTACGGCTTTTACGGTGAAGACAATTGCGGATTAACGTATCTCACAGTCGAATTCAAAGGCATCAACGCCAAAGGCTATGGCGATTTTGCGGATGGCTTTGCCCCGACTTGCACAGTCAGTAAAGACGACCTTTCCAAAGATTTTGGGGATCTTGCAGAAACCCGACTGGCCACCGCCCTCGCCCATCGGGCGACCGGCACATGCCCAGCGGGCACGACGACGCTGACCAACGATAACGCCAAAGCCGCAAACGCGCTTTCACCAACGCGCGCAGCCCGAGCCATCACCGGCGGCATCCGGCTGCCACGGGAGATCGAGCGCACGCTGCTTGAAGCAAACAAACGCAGCGCGCTGCAACCGTAGTAAATTACCCTTGATGCTCATGCCTGCGGCGCAGAAACGACCCAATCTGCGCCGCAGGTACGTGCATATCCAAAACTCGGGGAATGATGATGAAAAAAAATAGATATTTTTTTGCAACGATCGTGGCGATTGCGGCCAGCAGCATCGCATCCGCGCAAACCGTCATCGAATACATCAATCAAGCAGATTTCCCGCGCGCACCTGGTGGGCAATTTTTCTACTCTGCAGACCCCGGCGAGCAAGCCTACGTTGATAGCGGCGCCGCGGGGCAATTTAAGCGCACCGGTGGTGGCTTCGTCGCGGGTGGCCCGCAAGCACTTTGCCGCTTTTATGGCTCGGTTACGCCAGGGCCTAACTCGCATTTCTATACGATCTTGCCTGATGAGTGCAGCGCGTTGAAATCTGCGCAAGTCACGCCTAAGCCCGCTATCGCGCAACAGTGGAATTTTGAAGGTAATGGCTTTTCCGCGACCCCGCCGGTAAAAGATGCGGAAGGCAATTCCCGCTGCTTTGTTAATACCGCACCCGTTTTCCGCGCCTACAACCAAGCGTATACGGCAGCCGGTGCAAAAAACCCGTGGGATTCCAACCATCGTTACTCGACCCGGCGCAGCGATATTGACTACCTCGTCAACGCTTTGCATTGGAAAGATGAGGGCGTAGTATTTTGTGCCGCTGGAACAATACCTGAGGCTCGATTGCCTGCATATCCAACCCTAGAAAAACAATGCAGCGCGCCGCGCGCCGATACGAAGTATGGCGACAAGCCTGGCAGCCTAACAAGCGAGCAAAATTGGGTGCGTTCATTCGTCGATGAACGCTACCTTTGGCCTGAGGAAGTGCCTGCGATAAACGCTTCGCTCTATATCAATGCAAACAGCTACTTCTCGGTCCTAAAAACACACGCGAAGCTGCCCTCTGGCATCCCCAAAGACTCGCTGCACAGCTCAATGGTCACCTCGAACTGGGAAGAATTGCAGGGCGCAGAGACCGCGCCGAGCTATGGCATCGAAATTCTCAGCGCCAACCAAGTTGGCGGCACGCGCGCTGCCGTTCGCCGCGTTGTGCCAGGCAGCTCTGCGGCTGCAGCGGGCGTGTTGCGCGGCATGGAAATCGCGACGGTCAATGGCATGAGCGTAGCCGGTGGTGCAAATAGCCTTCTGCTCGCAAGTGCACTGGCCGCACGCGGCGCGGGCGAAAACCATCGCTTCGGCTTCATCACAGCATCGGGCGCAATGCTCGAGGTATCGCTCACCCCAAAAGTCACCGCGCGCACCGATTTGGAGAATTTCAAAATTTTTGCAACACCAACCGGTAACGTGGGCTACGTGGCAATTAACGCCTTTAGCCGAGGCGTTGAAGGTCAGCTCGCCAGCAATTTTGATCGCTTAGCGATTTCACCCGTTAGTGATCTGATCATCGATGTGCGCTATAACGCAGGCGGACTCATTTCGGTTGCGTCGCAGTTAGCTTACGTTATCGGTGGCAGCAATACCCAAGGCAAACTTTTCACGCGCTCCGTCTTCAACCGTAAGCGCGCCGCAGAGACCAATGATTCTCGCCTTTTCGCTCCCTTTCTCGGAATTACAACGGGAAGCCCCGGATCTGGCACGATTGGAAACTCTTTCTTGCCTACGGCTAACTTAAAGCGCGTCTACCTGCTGACTTCAAATTTAACGGCGGGACCTGCCGAAATGATCATCAACGGCCTGCGCGGCATTGATATCGAAGTAATCTTGATCGGTGGCACGACGGGTGGTAATCCGTACAACGTTAACGCGATTGAAAATTGCGCGACAACCTACCTCATGGTTGAATCCCAGTTTTTTAACGCCAAAGCCGAATCGAATTACGCGGATGGATTTGCGCCGACGTGTAAGGTCGAGACCGACGATCTCACCAAAGTGCTTGGTGATTTAACCGAAGCCCGGCTCGCCGCCGCCTTGACCCATCGAGCGACAGGCGCGTGCCCAGCGGGCACGTAGAAAATCAGCACCCTAGGTAACGCCGCTCAATACCTATCGCACCGTTTTTTGAATTTCATGGCGTACGAAAAAGCGGATGAACCTTTGCTTCCGCAATCGTAAGCACTGGCGTTACGCAGCAATCGTGAGCAGCAAAAATTGCGGCCCATTCATCACGCGTTTTGGTTGCAAAAATATCTTGCATTTCCTTTTTTGTGCGTAAACCAACGCTGCCGACTGCGTGCCCCAAATGTACAAGTTGGGGCGTATTGAGCACAACGCAAACGCCTTCCCAAAATTTCTGCTCAAGCGCACCAACAGCCATGTATCGGCCGTCTGCCGTGCGATACACGTTATAGCAGGCATGAGCGCCGGTGAGCCAATCATTGCCCCGCTCGGGCGATTCACCCGTAAGCGCAAGGCCATGCTTGGCAACGATATTTGCCGCAAAGCTGTAATGCGTCATCGAAATATCGCAGCGCTGCGGTTGACCCGTGCGCTGGGCGGCGATGATGCCCGCGAGCACTTCCATCGCAGCGGGCATTGCCCCGCCGAGCAAATCTGCAATCTGCACGTTGGATAACGCAGGCGCGCCGCCGCGGGTGCCCATTTGATCGAGCACGCCCGAGAGCGCGAGATAGTTAATATCGTGTCCCGCTTTTTGAGACCACGCACCGACTTGGCCGTAGCCCGAAATTGAGGCGTACACAATTTTTGGATTGATGGCGCGTACGGTCTCAAAACCGATACCCAATTTTTCAACCACGCCGGGGCGAAAACTCTCGATGATCGCGTCTGCAGATTTCGCGTAGTCTAAAAATTTTTGCACGTCGGAGGTTTTCTTGAAATCTAAGATTTCGATCTGCTTGCCTTCATTGAGAAGCGTAAAGAAAGGCGAAATCTGCGCCGCAGGTATATCGGCAGAAAGACCCAATCGGCGGGCGTAATCACCTTCACCCGGAGGCTCAATTTTGAGAATGTGCGCGCCGAGGCGTTGCAGATGCATGGTGCAAGCAGGCCCTGGCAACAGACGCGTTAGATCGAGGATAGAGATGCCAGCAAGTGGATTCATAGCGCAGAGTCTAACCGCAACCACTTTTAGCGGCTATCATTGCGCGATTACACCAATACCTGCGGCGCAGAATGGCCGCGTTTAGTCAAAAAATGAGTGGGAAACTCAACATTGCGGTCTCAGCGCGCATCCACTGGGGCACACCAACACAGGTGGGGATCTACCAAAAAGATCACTATTACATCGAGCACTCGATCGCGCACATGCTGACCCGCTGCGGCGCGCTGCCATTGATGGCGCCGCCGTTGCGCGCGACGCAAGGCTTCGCCCCAGGTGGCACCCACAACGTGACACTCGCCGACTACGCGCATCTTTGCGATGGCCTGGTGCTGCAAGGCGGGGCCGACGTTGCGCCTATGCACTACGGCGAGAAGGCGCGCGATTCGGCATGGGCTGGTGATGCCCGCCGCGATGAATATGAGCTGGCGCTCATCGATGCATTCTGCGCCCCAGGTAAGCCGATCTTGGGTATTTGTCGAGGCATGCAATTGCTTAATGTGTATTTCGGTGGCACGTTGCACCAAGACATTCCCACGGATATCGGCTCGCGGGTGCTGCATCGCGACGGCGAAATTTTTGAGCGCCCGTCGCATGCCGTGCAAATCGTTGCAGGTAGTGCGTTAGCGCAAATCTATAGCAGTGCATCAACACGCATGGTTAATACGATTCATCATCAGTGCGTTAACCTACTTGCGCCAAATTTAATCGCCGAAGCGCACGCGCCCGATGGCATCGTTGAAGCATTTCATCATCGGTCGAAACCCGTGCGCGGTGTGCAATGGCACCCGGAGTTGCACGACCCTGCGCGCACTGATCGGCTGAGCGCAGATGCGCTCGTAGATGAATTTCTGCACACCTGCAGCACGATGAAGTTAGCCTAACTGCGCCGCAGCTATGAGCACATTACCCCTGACTGACGACGCCATCATCGCAGCGACCACGCGCTGGTTGAGCGAAGTGGTGATCGGGCTCAATTTGTGTCCGTTTGCCAACGCGGTGCATATCAAAAACCAAATCCGTATGATCGTGCTACACGCAAAAAATATTGATGTTGCGGCTGATGCACTTAGCGACGAGCTGATTTTTTTAGACCAAACCGATGCGTCAAAAATAGAGACAACGTTGCTCATCCTGCCGACGTTATTTGATGATTTCGAAGGGTTTAATGATTTTTTGGCGGTCGCCGACGATGTGCTTGCAACCGATGGCTATGAGGGCGTTTTTCAAGTTGCGAGCTTTCATCCTCACTATCAATTTGCCGACGCCGATCATGACGATGTGAGTAATTTCACCAATCGCGCGCCATTTGCCATCCTACACATCTTGCGCGAAGACAGCGTGACACGCGCGGTAGATGCCTACCCTGATATCGACAGCATCTACGCGCGCAACATCGAAACGATGCGGGCGCTCTCGGCAGAGAAATTGCGGGCGCTTTTCCCCAACGCGCAATCGCACTAAACGTGGATGCCAACCCGACGTCTGCGAACGCTGTGAGTGCCACGTGGCGCGATTTGCGCGATCTTTTTTTGATCCCCGGCATGGCCAGCCTGCTGCCGCGCAGATTAGCAGCGCGCTGGGTGGCGCACTGGATTGCGCATAGCGATGCTTACGGTGACGAAGCGCGCAACGCTCAGCACGGAATCGACACTGCGCGCTGGGTGCTTGCAACCAATGCGCAACAATTTTCAAAAACCCTACGCGCCCTGCTCGCCCACGCCTACGCCGACCGTTACCGGTTGGCGCGCAACGAAAACGCGGCTGCACCATTTGACAAAAATTCGGTGCATTGGCCTGACGCTCAAGCACCGGTAATGATGATTTCGCTGCATTGGGGCGCCGCACTTTTTCCGCTACGTGAATTTGTGCGTCGTTACGGCCCGGTGCGTTTTGTCTCTGCCTCATTAAATAAATCAGAATTCACGCAGTTTCCGTGGCGCTACCGTTACGCGAAATCAGCGATCCGCACCATCGAATCGATCTGCCACGCTCCCGTAATTTTTACGGGCGGTGCACGCAATGAGATTATCAACACGCTCGATTCAGGAGGCAACGTCGCGGTGCTGATCGATGTGCCACCGCACCAAGTCGGCGGCACTACGCAAGTGAAAATCGCAGAGCGTAATTTTGCATTGCCAAATGGCACGGCCCAAATCGCTTACGAAACCGGGGCGCACGTGATCATCACGCTCTCACACCCGAACGTGAACGGCGATGACCATTTTTTTTCGCTTTGCGATTGCGGCGTCATGCCCACGCCCACCGCGCTGCACACCCACACCGCGACGATGCTCGCTGCGGCACTCGCTCAAGAGCCTGCTGCATGGACGATGTGGGCTCACTTGCCCGATTTTTTGCGCAGCGATTCAGCGAAGTCGTTTTAATCGTTAAATACCTGCGGCGCAGATTGGGCATGTTTTGGGGTTTTTGGGAGAGCGCTCGAGTCTTTTTGATGCGTTTGAGAAAGCGGTGTGCCTTTGGCATGCTAAGTGCTTTGTATCCTTCAGCACGCGCTACCAAAAGACGGTAGCGCGTAGGCTTACTTTCTACAAATCTAATGCTTTGGCATCGCGAGTGTAAATCGATTGATTTTTTTTTAGCTGTCGGTGTAAGAAACAGAAAAAAGATTTTTCTAGCACGCACATCCAGCGCCAAAGCTCGCTTCAACATACATGAAGGAAATCTCAATGGGCGGCATGTCAATTCGAGACGCGCACACCAAATCAATATCCCAGTTTTCTGGCCTGACAACGACGCTGCCGGGGTTAACGCGTGTTGAAAATCTTGCCACCACCCGCGCGCGCCAGTTATCGCAAAGTGTCAATCGCGCCGCCCAAGCCTTCGCCCAGCAGCGCACTCCGGCGAACTACAAAAAGCTTGCCACCGCCCAAGCCGCGTTAAAAGCCACCACCGCCAAC
>JANPBT010000026.1:0-166822 GCA_031430575.1 Betaproteobacteria bacterium
GCCATGAGGGAAAGAAATCGGTAGGGTGGGCACCCCGTGCCCACCTTTTTTGGGGTGGTGGGCTGGGGGTGCCCACCCTACGAATGCTGTGAATGCGTTATTTGCGATTCAACACTGCGCCGACGGCCCAGGTGATCAAGCTATAGACGAGCGCACAGACCATCGCCCAGCCGAAGTTTTGAATGGTAATGCCATCAATCGCTTTATCGGCGATCCAGAACATGAAGCCATTTAAGACTAGAAGGAAGAAACCTAGCGTTAGCACAGTAATTGGCAACGTGAGGATGCCTAAGATCGGGCGCACGATTGTATTGAGCAAACCGATCACAATCGCGGCAATTGCGGCAGATTGAAGGTTCGCCACTTTGAAAGCGGGGATCACGTAGGGCATTGCAAACAGCACGCCAGCGTTGATCAAAAATGAGATGAGGTAGCGCATGAGGGCTCCAATAGGTTGATTCCGCCTTTGTAACGCGGAATACGCTTTTTTCAAAGCAAACGTTTAAGCGAGAAATAGCGCAAAAATGCGTGAATCTGCGCCGCAGGTATTGGCTTTTTAAGAGCCAATTCCTGCAGCGCAGATTTCTTCATATCGCTATGAATTTGTAACGCTTAATAAGGCTTAGTAACGGTACGCATCGCCCTTGTATGGGCCCGCTTTTGATACGCTGATGTAAGCCGCTTGCTCATCGGTCAACACCGATAATTGCGCGTTCAACTTCGTCAACTGCAAGCGTGCCACTTTCTCATCCAAATGCTTCGGCAATACATACACGCCGATTGGGTAGTCTTTGGTCTTCGTGAAGAGCTCGATCTGGGCAATCGTTTGGTTTGCAAACGAAGAGCTCATCACGTAGCTCGGATGGCCCGTGCCGCAGCCTAAGTTCACCAAGCGCCCCTTTGCGAGCATGATGATTTTCTTGCCGTCCGGGAATACAACGTGATCGACTTGTGGCTTGATCTCGTCCCATTTGTATTTCTCGAGGCTCACGACGTCGATTTCGTTGTCGAAATGGCCGATGTTGCAAACGATGGCTTGGTCTTTCATCTTCGCCATGTGGTCGTGCGTGATCACATGGAAATTGCCCGTAGCGGTAACGAAAATATCTGCTTTATCGGCAGCATAATCCATCGTTACCACGCGGTAGCCTTCCATCGCGGCTTGCAATGCGCAGATCGGATCAATTTCCGTAACCCATACTTGCGCAGACAACGCGCGCAGCGCCTGCGCTGAGCCCTTGCCCACATCGCCGTAGCCAGCAACAACCGCTACTTTGCCAGCAATCATCACGTCCGTTGCGCGCTTCACTGCATCGACTAACGATTCACGGCAGCCGTAAAGATTGTCGAACTTCGATTTCGTAACGCTATCGTTTACGTTGATCGCAGGGAAGGCCAACTTACCTTCTTTATGCATGTTGTACAAGCGATGCACGCCGGTTGTTGTCTCTTCGGTTACGCCAATGACAGCGGCCAAACGCACCGAATACCATGTTGGGTGAACTTTGAGTTTTTCTCTGATCGACGCGTAAAGGATGATCTCTTCTTCGCTCGTCGGGTTATTGAGAACGGAGAGATCTTTCTCAGCGCGCGTGCCCAAATGCAAGAGCAAGGTTGCGTCGCCGCCGTCGTCCAAAATCATGTTGGTGTAACCGCCGTCCGCCCATTCGAAAATGCGGTGGGTGTAATCCCAATATTCGGTGAGCGATTCGCCCTTAACGGCGAAAACTGGCGTGCCTTCTTTTGCAATCGCAGCGGCGGCGTTATCTTGAGTTGAGTAGATATTGCATGAAGCCCAGCGCACTTGCGCGCCCAAGGCTTGCAGCGTTTCGATCAATACGGCGGTTTGAATCGTCATGTGCAGCGAGCCGGTGATGCGCGCGCCCTTGAGCGGCTGCGCTTTGGCGAACTCAGCGCGGATCGACATCAAGCCGGGCATTTCGGTCTCGGCGATTTTGATTTCTTTGCGGCCCCAATCGGCCAAGGACATATCAGCGATGACGAAATCGGTGAAAACTGCGTGTTTTACAGGTGCGTTCATTTCAATGCTTTCGAAAATGCGCGAAGCACAAAACGGGAAGGGGGGTTTTTTAAGGAAGCCCGCTAACGGAGTGTGTTCACACGTTAACGAGCGCCGTTCAAACTTGACATGCTTGAGCCTAGACTCACGCAGTTATTAATAACCGGCGGAGTTTGCAGCGCTCCTCAAGCAAGAATACAGTTTATGCGAACTGCCTGAAAACGGCAAGGCCTTTTTGTGTGTCGCAGACGAACTTCTCCCTTCTTGCGCCGTGCAAAATAGCCCACGTTTAATAGGCTACGCCTTCATGAAATCAGCATCTATTGCGTATTTAGTGACAGTTAGCGCTTGCTCTTTTGTGACGATTGCTCGCCCTATCTAGGTTGCGAAACACGCCCTCGCGCTTCGCGTGCGTGAGCGTGGCCTCGGCGGTACCGTACCGACGGTTCATGCGCGTAATCGTGCCCAATACCTGCGGCGCAGTTTTGGCGGTTTTTGGCGGAAAACTGCGCCGCAGGTATCGGGATGGCAGTACATTTTGTAGTTATACTGACATACCCATTTTGTAAATCAACATCGTGCGAATCGTCCTCGATACATGTGTTCTTGTTAGCGCCGCGCGATCGCGCAACGGTGCGAGCTTTCAATTGATATCGGCGTTACCCAAACGAGAATTTGAGATAGCACTGACCGTGGCGCTTTACACCGAATGGCAAGACGTAATGACCAGATCGGAGCATTTACCGCCGGGCCTAACTTCAGATGCTGCACTCGCATTTCTGCGTTACCTCGCTTCGCTTGCCCATCTTCAAGACGTACATTTCTTGTGGCGCCCCTTTCTTCGCGACCCCAACGACGATATGCTTTTGGAGTGCGCAGTCGCCTCGGGAAGTGAAACCATCGTCACGCACAACGTCAAAGACTTCAAGCGCGCAATTTCGTTAAACCTACGCGCCATTACCCCTGCCCAATTTCTCGCTGAACAAAGGATGACCAAATGACCGCTCTGACCATTCGCCTGCCGAATTCCGTTCATCAAAAAATCAAAGAGCTCGCCGAGCGCGAAGATATTTCCGTGAATCAATTTATCGCGAGTGCCGCCGCTGAAAAAATGGCTTCAGTGCTCACGCTTGATTTTTTGCGCGCAGAAGCGGCCAAAGGCAAGAAGAGCGATTTTGATCACTACCTTGGGATGGTGCCGGATGTTCCCGCCCAGCGTGGCGATGAGCGCGAGTAGCAGGGAAAGCGGATCGCGCGCTCACGCTCCAAGTGCGCGCGACGCATTCAACGACTTTTTCAGGTATCTGCTGCGCTCTTTGTTTTTGTATCCTAACGAATCGGTAGCTTGTAGTGTTCGGTATCGTTGAACCACAAATTTGAAGCGTTAAGATAAGCTTTTCCATACGGGCTAAGGTACATATCCACCATGCGGGGCGATACATTGCAACCAAGCCGATGCTCAATAACTTCGCGCTTGTACACAAGACACGCCATAACAAAATCCCGATAGGCTGGATCAAATGAATCAGGGCTAAGATCCGTTTCAAACCTAAGTTTCACTTTCTCTTTGAGTTTGCCGCTCGCGAGCGAGTCAAAGATGAAAACAGACTCGGGCGCGTGAAAGTGCAGGTACTTTGACGCGAGTGATCGCTTTTGAATGCCAGTATGGGTTTCAAAGACATTCATCAGTTTTTTATGGGTCGCAAGTAAGATGTGCGCATTGGCGGCAGTAACCGGTCCTGACGAACGCAATTTCTCTATTTCAGAATCGATATCGCTCTCTACCAAACATTTGGCGCACCGGTCAAGCGAAAAAAGTAAGCCAGCTTTGCGCTCGATCGCCGCCGCATATACGCGTCCGATGATAAATAACTTTCCAGATACAACATCTACAGCGTTGTGTGCAGGGTTGTTTCGGCACATCTCGTACAAAATATTGTTTCCGAAACCAGAAAAGTCAATTTCGACCGCCGCGCCTTGAGTCATAAGTAAACGATCTCCATTAACCTAACTTCTATGGGAAAAGTCACCACTTTGCCCCAATCCGTTCCCCCGGCAGCATCACATACGGATCTTTCCAACCGGGCACATTCTTCAATCGATCGCGCCACGCAGCGATGTGCTGGAAGCGCGCCGCTAAGTCGTAGCCACTTTCTTCCACTGGAAAAAAGAGGTAGCCGCTCAATGAAATATCCGCAATCGTTACGCGCTCGGCAACCATGTAGGTGCGCTTGGCAAGGTGGGTGTTCACGACGTTAAACGCGGCCTCAAGCCTCGCGCCTAACCACTTCATGATGATGGGGTCGGGCGCAGTGGGACCGAAGGCTTTCAGGAAGCGGTAGGTGGCGAAGTAGCTGGTGAATTTGTGGTTATCGAACATGATCCAGCGCAAGATTTCGAGCCGTTCGTCCTGCGTTGCGCCGCCAAATTGGCCGTGCTTTTCAGCGAGGTAGGTGAGGATGACGCCAGATTGGGTGAGCCGTTTTGGTGGCGCAGTGGAAGCGTCATCCAACACCGGCACTTCGCCCATTTCGTTTAAGCCTTCACGCCACTCGCCCGTACGGGTCACGCCATTCATAAAATCTACGAACTTGGCCTCCCACGGTACGTTGAGCGCATTCAACATGAACGCGACTTTGCAAGCGTTTCCAGATTGGCAAAATGAGTGCAAGATATACATAGCGTGCGATCAAAAATAAGAAGGCAATACACTATGCTACACCAACGAAAAGCACTCAATACCTGCGGCGCAGTTTTGCCATATTTTTAATGAAAACATCCCTACTTATGCCTAATCTGCGCCGCAGGTATTTACCCTTTTTAGCGCTGCTAACCCTCGCGGGTTGCATCAATATGTCGTCTAACCCCAACTATAACCCGGCGAAAAAACATCATACCCCCGAGGGCTTTAAAAACAATTATGCGCATGATGCGCCGGGTAGTTTTTGGAAATGGCAATACGAGCGCTGGCAGGCCGGTGGGGTGAGTGTGCCCGCAGCAGGCTGGGCGTCGGTGATTACTTCCGCACAACCAGACGTTGCATTTTTACAAAGCAATCGTAGCGCGCGCAGCATTTCGTGGCTTGGACACGCGGCGGTGCTGGTGCAAACCAACGGGCTTAATATCGTGACCGATCCGATGTTTAGCGAGCGTGCTGCGCCAGTGCAATTTGCCGGGCCGAAACGCTTAATTCCGCTTGCGATTCCTGCCGCGCAGTTGCCGCGTATCGATCTGGCGCTCA
This sequence comes from Betaproteobacteria bacterium, assembly GCA_031430575.1. Taxonomy (GTDB): domain Bacteria; phylum Pseudomonadota; class Gammaproteobacteria; order Burkholderiales; family Casimicrobiaceae; genus JANMDS01. The sequence continues at coordinate 5,262 of JANPBT010000026.1, forward strand.
TCTCACACAATCATTACGATCACCTCGATAAAGCGAGCGTGCTTGCACTCAACGCGCAGGCGGGTGGGCCGCCGCTATTCATCGTGCCGCTCGGGTTGAAAGCGTGGTTTGCAAATGAAGGTATTTCTAACGTTCGCGAGCTCGATTGGTGGGATTCTATGGAGCACAAGGGGGTGGCGATTCATTTCGTGCCCGCGCAGCACTGGAGTAAACGTACCCTTGCTGACGCTAATCGCTCGCTGTGGGGCGGATTCGTGATCGATGATCGCGGATGGAAATTTCTCTATACGGGCGACACTGGCTACAGCCAAGATTTCAAAGATATTGGCGCGAAGTTTGGCAGCATAGATTTCGCGGCAATTCCCATCGGCGCCTATGCCCCGCGATGGTTCATGAAAACTCAGCATTGCGACCCAACCGAAGCCGTGCAGATCATGCAGGATGTGAACGCCAAAGAAGCAATGGGCGTGCATTGGGGCACATTTATCATGACCGACGAGCCGCTCGACGAGCCTCCAAAATTATTAACCGAAGCGCTAAAGGCGAAGCAAATACCTGCGGCGCAGTTTCGCGCGTGGGCGCATGGCGAGACGAAGCGCTTTTAGCGCTAAGAAATCGAATCAGCGTTGACGCAATCGCAATCGCAATCGAAGTTAGGGCAGATCTCTACAGCGCAGCTGCAGATCTCAACGACTTGATTGCGAAGGTCGCTTGCGGCCGCCCGAAATAGTAACCCTGCTGAAAAGCGCAGCCCGCTTGGCTCAAAAATATTGACTGCTCTGCCGTTTCAACGCCTTCGGCAACGACCTTAATGCCCATTTCCGCCGAAAGTCTGATGAGGCCACGAATAAGGGTTTCCATGCGTGGATCGACGCTGATTTGGGATGTAAATTCACGATCAATTTTGATCTCGCTAACAGGGAATCGTGTGAGATAACCGAAATTTGAAAATCCCTTGCCAAAGTCATCAATCGAGAATTTCACACCACGGGCGTCGAGCGTGCGAATGGCAGCCTCATTTTGTTCGGCTATCTGAACGAAACCGCCCTCTGTGATTTCCAGGCAAATCTGGTCAGGCCGAACCTCATACCGCGCCAGAGTGGAAAGCAAGACATTACAAAAATCAGGATCACGAAATACGCGTGGCCAGACATTGATATTCACACGTCCTTTCAGCTTCGGGTGTATCGAAATTTCGCGTGCGGCATGCTCAATTGCCCAATGGGTCACTGCACCGGTCAACCCGATTTTCTCAAGTTCATCTACAACCCGCTGGGTATTTTCAAAAGCGCCGCCGTTACCTCGCGACCATCTTAGCAGTGCCTCGTGGGCAATGATATTATCGTTTGCTGTGTCGACGATGGGCTGATAGTGAAGCAAAAAATCGCTACGCTTCACAGCGCGCGCAAGCTCGGACCGAAATTCAAGTCGTTCGATCGTAAATCGTTCAGAATTATCCCGATACAACGCAGCGGCGTTGCGCCCCTTGGCTTTTGCTTCATACAATGCGATGTCCGCGCTACGCAATAATTCAGAAGCCGTAGTGCCGCCCTCAGGGCTCAGCGCAATGCCGACAGTGGCCGATTCACTGATGATATGGTCCGCGAGCTGATACGGCAGCCGCAGCGTTGAAAGCAGTCGCTCGGCGGTTGTCGCCACTTCAGCCTGCTCTCGAAATTGAGCGACGATTAAAAATTCGTCGCCACCCAGGCGACCCGCATGCCCACCTTTGGGCAATGCATTTTTAAGTCGCCCTGCCACAGCGATCAATAAATCATCGCCAATCGCATGCCCAAGCGAATCGTTAACATTTTTAAAGTGGTCGAGATCAATCAGAAAAAAAGCGGTCGTCGTCGGCGTGGATCGCTCCTGATGCGGGGCGCTGCGCAGAAAAATCTCCGCAAGATCGAGAATCCCTCTGCGGTTTGGAAGTGCGGTCAATGCGTCGTGATTCGCATCGTAGAGTAGTTGAGATTCAACGGCTTTGAGGTGGGTAATTTCTTGCGCTGAAATGATGATGCCGTTATGGTCTGGATGATCTAGCAAATTTCTGGCAGCAGCAAGAAAGGTGCCCCACTGACCGCATGCTTTACGCACCCTGATTTCAAATTGCGCAAAATCACTTTCCCGGCGCGACATCGCGTCAAATACAGCCGTGAGGGCGACGACGTTTTCTTGGTCGACCAGCGCGCTCCAGTGCAGCCCCACGATTTCTTGCCCCGACTTCCCAAATTGCTGCTGAGTGGTTGCATTTCGATAGGTCACGTTGCCACGCGCATCGATGAGCAGCATGAGTGAAGAGCTATTATCAAGGAGCTGAAACCACCAGTTTTTTTCCCGCTCAAACTCTACTGGGGTGCGGGTGCGCGATGTCGCGTCGCTACACATTGAAAAATAGTGCGTGATACTCCCATTATCGTCGCGCACGGGTGTGACGACGAGATCATTCCAAAATGGTGAGCCATCTTTCCGGAAATTTTTAAGCAAAACGCGGCATGATTGACCGATTGAAATTGCAGTGCGCAGCTCCACAATCGCAGGCTGATCACGAAGCGCGCCTTGCAGGAATCGGCAATTGTGACCAACGACTTCGGCGCTCGAATAGCCGGTGAGCCGTTCAAATGCAGCGTTAACAAAGATCAGTGGGGCGTCTGGTAGCGCCGGATCCGAAACGGAAATCGCAACGTCGGAGTGCCGAATAATTTCCTGCCAAACGTTGAGATTCGGTTGCGGTGCTGAATGATCTAACAAGCGGCGATCCATTACATTTTTTCTAGTGAACGTCGGTCAGCGCGCACAACCTTAATGCCCACGGTGCACGCGCTAACGCCCACTGGATTGCGCTTTAAATGATCGGCCGCATCTGCTTCGGCGGGTACGCGAAATTCGTTTCGTAGTAACGTCATCGCGCTGTAGGCATCCGCCACGAATGCGACACGCCCCAGCTTAGAAGCGTCCGTGTAACGCATTGACGTAGTGAGTTGCCAAATTTCCATGAGACCGTCTAGTGTACGGCTCGATTACCCGTTTGTCATTAAATGTGAGTCTCAAAACGGGGATTGAGTGGTTATTTGTTCAATACCTGCGGCGCAGTTTTTGCCAAAACTGACGCAATTTTGCGCAATTGCGTTCAAAAACAACCCAATCTGCGCCGCAGGTATTTACGACGCAGTGAGCCCATCCGCCTGCTTATCTGCGTGATATGAGCTTCTCACCATCGCGCCCACGGCGGCGTGCTTGAAGCCTAGCGCGGTGGCTTTTTCTTCAAACATTTTGAACGTATCTGGGTGTACGTAGCGTGTTACCGGCAGATGATCGGCGGAGGGTTGCAAGTATTGACCAATGGTGAGCATATCAATCGAGCCTGCACCCATGTTGCGCATGTCGGTCAGCACTTCAATGATCTCTTCATCGGTTTCACCCAAACCTACCATCAAGCCCGATTTCGTGGGCGTGTTGGGGAATTTGAGCTTGAATTGCCGAAGCAATTCCAGGGAGTGTTTGTAATCAGAGCCGGGGCGGGCTTGCTTATAGAGGCGCGGCACCGTTTCTAAATTGTGGTTCATCACGTCCGGCGGGGCCTGCTCCAAAATGCCGAGTGCGCGATCTAAGCGCCCGCGAAAATCGGGCACGAGCACTTCGATTTGGGTAGTCGGCGAATGCTCGCGCACCGCGCGAATGCAATCAACGAAATGTTGCGCGCCGCCATCGCGCAAATCATCGCGGTCTACGCTCGTTATCACCACGTAGCGCAGCTTCATCGCGGCGATCGTTTTGGCTAAATTGATTGGCTCATTGGCATCAAGTGGGTTTGGGCGACCATGCCCAACATCGCAAAACGGGCAACGCCGCGTGCAGATATCGCCCATCACCATGAAGGTCGCCGTGCCTTTGCCGAAGCATTCGCCAATATTGGGGCACGAAGCCTCTTCGCACACGGTGTGCAGATTATTTTCGCGCAAAATCTTTTTGATTTCGGTAAAGCGTTGCGCGTGCTCGCCCGTGGGCGCCTTAACGCGAATCCACTCCGGTTTTTTAAGCATCGGCGCTTGCACGACTTTCACCGGAATGCGCGAGACCTTGCTCGCGTCGCGGTGCTTAACGCCTGCGGCGTTGCTGAGCTGTGCGCCCGTTGCGCTACCCGGTGTCTCCAGCGCTGTTACTTTTTGAACAACATCCATATGCCAATTCCTATAAAACCTAATGCGGCCACTTTATCCACGACCTGCGCGGGAACGTATTTCATTACGACCGTTCCGGCCAGTGTGCCAATTGCTGCAGCGCAGATGAGCGCTGCGCTAGCGGCAAAAAAACCGCCCACTTGCTCACCTTCGCGTCCGCTGCGAACATCATCGTAGCGAGCTGGGTTTTATCCCCGAGCTCGGCTAAAAAAACCGTGGCAAATACGGTGGCAAATACTTTCCATTCCATCAGGAAAACGCCCTCGCCGAATAAACCAACAGTGCTACGCTCGCCGCTGCAATGCTTAGAAACGTCAGCAACATACCATTTTTACGAAACTTGAAATTCATACGCGGCCCGCTCATGCCGTAGGCGTGCAACGCGCGACCAATGAGTAAAGTGAGCGCAAGCGCGTGCGTGAGCAGCGTCAACTTCCACGCAATCTCAACAAAATAAATGAGCAATAAGCCGAGCGGCACGAACTCAGTGAAATTTGCATGGGCGCGTACGCGACGTCGGAGCGATTCATCATTGCCGTCGCCGAGCGAAACCTTTGCGCTGCGGCGTACGCCAATCACGCGCAAGCTCAGCCAGATAAGGCCTGCGCCAAATAATGCAGCGTAAAAAGCGGTAATGATCATCGAAGTGTTGTGCTCAATTTTTCGGCTAGCGCTAAGCCTACCTGCGGCGCAGATTCTGAGAATCCCAATTCACTACATTGCGTCATCTTCATGCCCAGCAAGCCACACGGGTTGGTGTTGAGAAACGGGCTCAAATCCATATTTACGTTGAGCGCCACGCCGTGATAAGTGCAGCCACGGCGCACTTTCAAACCCAAAGACGCAATTTTACGTCCCGCCACGTAAACGCCAGGCGCGTCTACCTTGCCCTCCGCTTCAATGCCGTGCGCAGCGAGCAACGCAATCACGCCGCCTTCCACCCGCCGCACCATCTCGCGCACGCCGTAAGGCTTTCTGCGTAGATCGATTAAGCAATACACAATGGCCTGCCCAACGCCGTGATAGGTGATTTGCCCGCCACGATCGGTTCTAATCACTGCGATATCGTGCGGGTTAGAAAGCAGATGCTCCGGCTTGCCCGCCACACCTTGGGTGTATACCGCTTCGTGCTCGGTGACCCAGAGCGCGTCTTCAGTATCGGGCGTGCGGGCGTCGGTGAAATCGCGCATGCGCTGCCAGCAAGCTTGAAAATCAGTGCGTCCGAGGTGGTGAATATTCATCGAGACCGCATCATACCTGCGGCGCAGATCTTACCGGGCGAGATCAAGCGCGTCGAGATGATTCATTGCGTTTTGCGTTGATGCGGAGATGGTTAAACCTGCGGCGCAGATTTAACCATTTTTGTTGCCTAAATAATAATTACAGCGCGCCCCAGACATCTTGCGCAGTCTCCACGCAGAGCGCGAGCTTGTGCCACTGCGCGTCGAAAGCGATGTGATTGCCGTGCACCGTGCTGGAAAAGCCGCATTGGGGTGAAATCGCCAGTTGCTCAAGGGGAGCGTATTTCGCCGCTTCGTCGATGCGGCGCTTGAGCGCGTCTTTAGTTTCCATCTGATCAAATTTTGTGGTGACCAGACCAAGCACGACCGTTTTGCCTTTAGAGAGATGCCGCAAAGGCTTGAAATCGCCAGATCGCGCATCGTCGTATTCAAGGAAGTAGCCGTCGACGTTCATCTGCGAAAGTAGCGCCTCGGCCACGGGCTCGTAGCCGCCTTGCGCAGCCCAGGTGCTCTGAAAATTACCGCGGCAAAGGTGCACAGTGATCGCCATACCGGCGGGTTTGCGGGCGACGACACGATTGATGAAATCGGCGTAGCGGCGCGGTAATTCATCCGGGTCATCGCCGCGCGCGCGCGCCGCGTTGCGCATATTTTCGTCGCACAGATACGCCAGATTGGTGTCATCCATTTGCACGTATTTACAGCCCGCCGCCGCCAAGCTGTTGAGCTCATCACCATAAGCGATAGCAACGTCTTCATAAAACTGCTCAAGATCCGGGTAAGCCGTTTTGCTAATACCGGCGCGACCACCGCGAAAGTGCAGCATCGTCGGCGATGGGATGGTGACTTTCCCGGTGAGCGCGGTTTGCGATTTCAGATATTGAAAATCAGCGAGCTGAATATCTTTGACGTGGCGCACTTTATCGACGACTTTCATCGTCGGCGGCGAAAGCTCCTTCGTGCCATCGGGCTTTTCGATGATGACCGGCAGATTGGTTTCGACGCCCCCCATTTGCTCTAAAAAATCGAGATGAAAGTAAGTGCGGCGAAATTCACCATCAGTGATGCCTTTGAGCCCCACGTTTTCTTGCGCTTTCACCACTTCAGAAATCGCCCGATCTTCCACTTCCCGCAATTGCGCGGGCGTGATCGTGCCCGCTTTAGCCCGCGCGCGGGCATCGATTAAATAAGCAGGGCGCAGAAAGCTGCCAACATGATCGGCGCGAAACGGTAATCGAGTAGTCATAGAATTATTCTCCCAAAAACGATCGCGCAAGACTGCGCGAAAGGCACTGATATTACCAGCGCGAAAGGAGAAATCCGGTTAGGGTTTCCGCAGCCCTATTGCCCTATTGTTTAGGCGGCAACCTATTGGCGTTCGGGTAAGCGTTCCAGTGTGACCGCGCGATCAGCGTAGCCGCACGCATACCAAAAAGCCAAATCGGCGCGATGGGCAACATCAACCCTAAGCGATATGCGCGTTTGCGGTGGCCAGATCGTCTCCTGCATGAGCAGGAGCGCGCTGCGGCCAACACCCTGCCGGCGCGCTTGTGGCGCGATATAAAACTGACGAATGAAAACTTCGCGAGCGCCATGCGATCCCCAGCAGGTATAGCCGAGTGGTTGACTGTCGCGTTCGAAAAGGTGAATACGAAATTGCGCCGAGGCCAGCCACTCGCGCATGCGTGATTCGAGCTGCACAGCATTAAGGGTATCACCAAGATGCGCCTCTTTAATGAGCGCGGCGTTCCACTGGCCTAGCTGGCGGCAATCGTTGTGAGTGGCGGCGCGAAGCGTGAGCGTCGTGCTCATTCCATCTTTACGCCGCTGGCTTTGATCACGGGGATCCACTTGTCGTTATCGGCCTTGACTGTGGCTGCAAATTCAGCGGGCGTGCCCTCAACAATCGTTGAACCCGTGGCCGTCAGCCGCGCGCGGACGTCTGGGCGTTGCAGCGCTTGCCGCAGCGCGGCATTAAGTTTATTGACGATTTCAGGAGCCATCCCCGCTGGCCCGACCAGCCCTTGCCAACCGGCAGTTTCAAGCGCAGGGAAACCGCTTTCTCGGGCGGTCATCACATTCGGAAATTGCGGGTCTCGGGTGCTGCCGGTCACGTAAATCGCTTTCAGCTTACCCGCCTTAATTTGCGGGGCGAGCACTGAAGGCGCATCGACCAACAAGTGGGTTTGCCCGCCGATGAGATCAGTCACCGCCGGGGCGCTGCCTTTATACGGAACATGTACAAGCTTGAGCCCCGCTTGCGCGTTGAGTAATTCGCCATTGAGGTGGGTGATCGCGCCTGCGCCGCCAGAGGCGAAGCTCGCCGTTGCCGCATTCGCTTTTGCCCAAACAATGAATTCGTTGAGGTTATTTGCTGGCAAGCTTGCAGGGATCGCTGCGACGTATGCCCCGGCCGAAGTTTGCCCGATGAAGGTGAAGTCTTTGGTGGGCTCATAGGGCTTTTTGGTCATCATATTGGGAGCAAGCGCAAACGGACCAAGATTGCCGATGAGTAAAGTATTGCCATCGGGCGCAGCGCGCATCAACTCTTGCGCCGCCACAACGCCCCCTGCGCCAGGTCGGTTTTCTACGACGACCGTCGCCCCGAGCGCTTCTTGCAAGCCCGGCTGCAGTGCGCGCGCGATGATGTCGATGCCCCCGCCTGGTGGAAAGCCAACGACGACTTTTACCGTGCGTGTGGATTGTGCGGATGCCGCGACGCTCGCGACCAATACCGCCGCAACGACTAAGTTTCGAATCATTCCCAATACCTCCTGGTTTTTTAAAACACGCGACAAACGACCGCTTTTAGGTAGCGACTTTCGTTGACTTGGGCGAACCACGGGTGATCAGCCCCCGCGCCCCGCACCGCTAATACCTGCACTTCCCGGCCTGCATAAAACGCCGCCCGTCGCAGCATATCTAAAAATTGCTCTTCACTGACCACGCCAGTGCATGAACACGTTAAGAACAGACCGCCGGGTTTTACCACTGATAGCGCGAGTTTGTTCATATCGAGGTATTTCTTCAACGCGTCAATCACTTCGTCGCGGCTGCGGGTGAGCTTGGCTGGATCGAGCACGACGGCATCCCAGCGCCTACCCTGCGCGGCCGCTTCGCGTAGCCACGGGAAGATATCGGCCTGCACGATCTCGGCTTGCAATTCATTGAGCGCGAGATTGCGTTTGGCAAATACCACCGCTTCTTCATCTAAATCGACAGCGGTAATCTCGGTTGCGCCCGCGCGCCCAGCGGCGACCGAAAAACCGCCCGAGTTACAGCACAAATCTAGAAACGAAGTGGCCTTTGCATCTCGAAGCAGCGTAAACCAATCGCGGCGATTATCCCGCTGGTCACAGAAAAAACCGGTTTTATGCTTTCCGCCGATGGCCACCCGAAATTGCGCGCCATGCTCGTGAATCGTCGCGGGTGCGGGCGCACGCGGTGGCGCACCGGCATCAAAATTTTCTTGCTTCTGAGCATTTTCGTCAGCAAAAGCGTAGACCGTATCGCCGGGGAAAATCGTACGCAAAGCTGAAAAAATCCATTCCCGGTGCTTCCACATTCCCGCTGCGTAGAAAACCACCACCAGCACGGTATCGAAGCGATCGACAACTAACCCGGAAAGCCCGTCGCCCTCGGCGTGAACGACGCGGTAGGCCGAGGTCACAGCGTCGAGCTTGAGGATATCTCTGCGCAACGCGGCAGCGCGCGCAATGCGCTCGAGAAAGAAAGGCGCATCAATGGTTTCGTCGGGATTTTCGCTTAACAATCGCACCGCCATGGGTGCTGCCCCGTTAAAAAACCCGCGCCCCACAAATTGCCCAAGATGATCGACGAGCTCGACGATCTCACCCGGCACCACCCGACCTTTCGGGCGATCCACTGATTTTTGAAAAATGAGTGGGTGTACGTAAGTGCGCTCGCCTTTGAGCCGTACGATGGGCAGCGTTGCGCCTGGGCGGGTCACGCCTGCGCCTTAGTGAGTGCCGAGAAACAAACTGTTTTTAAAAAGGTCATGGAGATTTGATGATTAAGAATACCTGCGGCGCAATTTTGACGTGTTTTCGGCCGTAATTGGAATTTATCTGCGCCGTACAATTCGCAGATGAATTTATGCTTTCTAAAATCGATTCCGCTGACCCTTGCCTTGGCTGGCGTCGCATTCGCGCAACCCACCGTAATTTCGCCGCCGCCCGCCGCCAAAGCACCTGTTGCAAGCCCGGGCGCGAGTGCCTTGGCTGTCATTTCGCCGCCAACGTTGGCGGCAAGCGCCTATGTGTTGCTTGATCTCTCGACCGGGCAGACGCTTGCCACATCCGCCGAAACGACGCCCCGCGAGCCTGCGTCGCTGACCAAATTGATGACGGCTTATGTCGTCTTTCAAGCGCTCAAGCAAAAGCAAATCGCGCTCACCCAGACTGTGCCCGTGAGCGTTCGCGCATGGAAAGCGGAAGGATCGCGTATGTTTATTGAGCCTAATAAACCGGTCATCGTTGAAGAGTTGCTGCGCGGTATGATCGTGCAATCGGGGAATGATGCCTCTGTGGCTTTGGCCGAGGCGGTGGCCGGCAGCGAAGAGACTTTTGCCCAGCGCATGAACGCCGAAGCCGTGCGGCTTGGCATGAAGCAGACCCGCTTCGCCAATTCTGCCGGATTGCCCGCGCCAGATCACACGACAACGGCGCGCGATATGGCCATTCTCGCGGCTGCGCTTATTCGCGACTTTCCTGAGTACTACGGGTATTACAAGGAAAAGAGCTACACCTACAACAAAATCACTCAGCCCAATCGCAATCAACTGCTCTTTAGCGATACGACCGTGGATGGCGTGAAGACGGGGCATACCCAATCGGCGGGATATAACTTAATTGCCTCTTCGCTACGCGATGGGCGGCGGTTGCTCACTGTCGTTATGGGCACCGCCTCTGAGTCTGCGCGCGCTGCTGAAAGCAAAAAGCTGCTCGATTTTGGCTATGGCGCGTATGTCGCGATCAGCCTAAAAGCTAAAAATGAGGCACTTTCTGCGCCGCAGGTATGGAAAGGCATTGCCGATACCGTCAACCTCGGTGTTGCCGAGGATTGGCGCGTCTCCGTCCCGCGCGGGACGCCAGCGCCGATCATTGAAATTAATTTAGACCCATCGCCGCTGGTTGCGCCGCTGGCTTTAGGAGCGCGCGTTGGCAGCGCAATCGCAAAAGTAAATGGCCAAACAGTCTCGGAGCGCCCGCTCGTGGTCTTGCAAGCGGTCGAGCAGGGCGGGCTTGGTCGCAGACTGTGGCATAGTCTTAAGATGCAATGGAGTGTGAAATGAGCGATCAAATTTGCTACCTCAACGGGAAATTTCTACCCATGAGCGAAGCGCATGTACCGGTGCTGGATCGGGGGTTTTTATTTGGCGATGGCGTCTATGAATATGTGCCGATCGTCAATGGTAAGCCCTATCGCTTGCCCCAGCATTTGACCCGGCTCGCGCGCTCATGCGCTGAGATCGGATTGACCAATCCATATAGCGATGCGCAGTGGAGCGAAATCATATCAAAGCTCGCCGCTCAGCAGCCCACAGGTGATCAAGCTATTTATTGGCAGGTGACGCGCGGCGTGGCCAAGCGCGATCATGCATTTCCCAAAAACGTCGTGCCGACGGTTTTTATGATGAGTAATCCGCTTCCACACCCGACGCAAGAGCAGCTGCGCGACGGCGTGAAAGCCTACACCTTCGACGATGTGCGCTGGCAGCGATGCGATATCAAAACGATTTCGCTTTTGGGCAATGTGCTTGCGCGCCAGCATGCCGCTGAGCGCGGGGGCGCAGAAGTGGTGATGATTCGTGATGGATTTTTATCAGAAGCGTCGTCATCAAATGTATTTGTTGTGAAAGATGGCCGCATCATTTCACCGCCAAAAGATAACCAGATTTTGCCCGGCGTTACGCTGGATGGCGTTTTTGACTTATCCCAGCGCGGCGGGATTCCGCTCGATGTGCGGCCGATACCTGCGGCGCAGATTTGGGATGCTGATGAGCTTTGGTTATCGTCGTCGTCCAAAGGTGTGATCGCCATTACTTCGCTGGACGATAAGCCGGTGGCCAATGGCAAAGTCGGGCCCGTCTTCAAAAAAATGCGGGCTCTTTTTGATGTGGATATGGGGCTGGCGTGAGCGACGAAACGCTGCTCAAATTCCCCTGTGAATTCCCAATCAAAGTGATGGGTAAAAACGAAATTACCTTTGAAAAACTCGTCGCCGATACGATCTTGATTCACGTCGAAGGTTTCGACCCCGGCGCTACGGTCGCGCGCGAAAGTAAAGGCGGGAAATTTTTGGCGGTCACTGCAACCTTTACCGCGACTTCCAAGGCCCAAGTCGATGCGATTTATCAATCGCTTTCTAAGCATCCTAGCGTACTGATGGTCCTATGAACGTTTCCCATTTCCCCACGATCCGTATCATTGGCGCGCCCACCGACATCGGCGCTGGCATGCGTGGGGCAAGCATGGGCCCTGAGGCGCTGCGCGTTGCCGGCTTAGGCGCAGCGCTCACCGCGCGCGGCCTCACCGTTGACGATGTGGGCAATGTGGCGGGCCCCGCAAATCCTTGGTTACCGCCTGAAAATGGTTACCGCCATTTAGCGCAAGTGCAGGCTTGGAATCTCGCCGTGCGCGACGCGGTGGCCGATGCGCTCGCAGCCAAAGCATTCCCGATGCTGCTCGGTGGCGATCACTGCTTGGCGATTGGCTCGATTTCAGCGATTGCCGCCCATTGCCGCAGCGTGGGTAAGCGTTTGCGCGTGCTCTGGCTCGATGCCCACGCCGATTTCAATACCAGTGCAATCACCCCTTCGGGCAATGTGCACGGCATGCCTGTAGCCACACTATTTGGCCATGGCCCGTCTGAGCTCACGCAGCTCGCCGGGCCGTCCGGCGTTGCGTTGCGCAATGATGAGATCGTACAAATCGGTATTCGCAGCGTTGATCTAGAAGAAAAGCGATTCGTACATGCCCAAGGGCTCGAAGTCTTTGATATGCGCTCGATTGATGAAATGGGCATGCGTAAAGTGATGGATCAAGCGCTCTTTGGCTTGAATGAAGAGACCCATTTGCATGTGAGCTTCGATGTTGATTTTCTTGACCCAGAAATCGCCCCGGGCGTGGGCACGACCGTCCCCGGTGGGCCCAATTACCGCGAAGCCCAACTGTGCATGGAAATGATCGCCGATACCGGCTTACTCGCTTCGCTCGATGTGATGGAGCTCAATCCAGCGCTCGATATTCGCAACCGCACCGCTGCGCTCGCGGTTGATTTGATCGAAAGCTTGTTTGGCAAATCAACGTTGATGCGTGAAAAATAGCTTCTTGAAATTGCCTTGATCATCCTCAGATTAAAATAGTTCGTGTTTGAACTAATTAATCGTTAAGGATGCCAAATGGCAAATATTGCAATCGTGTATCACAGTGGTTACGGCCACACCAAAAAGCAAGCAGAGGCAGTGCACGCTGGGGCTGCAAGCGTAGCGGGCGCTCACGTCGATTTAATCGCAATTGATGCGGACGGTAATCTTCCCGCCGACGGTTGGGATAAGCTCGGCGCGGCGCACGCGATCATTTTTGGCTCGCCAACCTACATGGGCATGGCGTCGTGGCAGTTCAAGAAGTTTGCCGATGCGTCGTCCAAGGCGTGGTTTGGTCAGGCTTGGAAAGATAAGCTCGCGGCGGGTTTCACCAACTCCGCGTCACTCAACGGCGATAAGCACTCAACTTTGCATTACTTCATCACATTGGCCATGCAGCAAAGCATGCTTTGGGTCGGCACTGGCTTGATGCCAAGTAGCGCAAAGTCTGCCACCCGCAATGACGTGAACGCGCTGGGCTCCTCAGCGGGCGCGATGGCGGCGACTGCGAGCGATGCGTCTGTTGACGAGGTGAATCCAGGCGATATGGAAACCGCAAAAGCGCTGGGTCAGCGCGTGGCAGAGCAAGCGGCACGCATCAATAAATAATTGCTTTTTTGCAATACCTGCGGCGCAGATTTAGGCTTAAATCTGCGCCGCAGGTATTTTGAGTTTCAAAAAACCCGATTGAACCACCACATCGAAAGCGCAGCCGCCAGCGTAATCAGCGCAGCGGCCAAGCCTGCCAAAAGCCCGCTAACTTCGGTTTCCTTCTTTTCAAAGGTCATGCGCGAGCTCATTGACTGATAAATCTTTTTGAGATCCGCTGCATTTGAGGCGAGGAAGTATTCGCCGCGTGTGAGGTCGGCGATATTTTTAAGCGCTGCTTCGTCTAAGCGCACGCGCATTGACCAGCCTTCTGCGCCGATAATTTCGCCGCCGGTCGTGCCCAGACCCACGGTGAATACGCGTACGCCCCGATCCGCGACCATGCGCGCTGCGATCAGCGGGTCGGGCCCAGTGGTCGTTGCACCATCGGTGAGCAAAATAATGACTGCGGAGCTAAACGATCCCGGCGCGACCGCTGGTGGCGGCTCCTTTTTGGGCTTGGCCGGATCGAGAGGCATCGCGCGCATCGCATTACCGCGAGGATCATTCAAGCGCAAATCAAATTCAACGTCTGGGAAAAGCGTTTGCAATGAAACGAGCAGCCCGCTGCCCACGGCTGTGCCGCGTTGCAGCTGAAAGCGATCAATCGCCGCCAGCACGTCTTCGCGGCTCAGCGTGGGCGATTGCACCATCGCGGCAGTGCCAGCAAAAGTCACCAAACCAATCTTGGTTGTGCGCGGTTGCTCCGCTACGAACGCTTTTGCGGCAACTTGCGCGGCTTCGATCCGCGAAGGCAACACATCTTTTGCGCGCATGCTGCCAGAGACATCCATCGCCAACAAAACCGTCTCGCCCTGCGAAGGCAGCGTAATCACCGCCGCCGGGCGCGCCAGCGCGAGTAAAAGAAGCGTGAGCGCAGTGAGCATGAGCGCAGGCGGCACATGCCTGCGCCACATCCCGCCTTTGCCCATTGCCGCCTTAACGACGGACAGGCTCGCGTACTCCACCGCAAATTTTTTCTTCCGACGTAACATCCAGAGATAGGCCGCAATTAACGCGGGCACGAGCAGCAACGCCCACAGTAAATTTGGCCAGAAAAAAGTCATGATGCGACCACCGCTTCGGGATAACGTGCTCGATTCACGTTACCCATGCGAAATTTGCGCAATTGCGCAAAGCGAAGCACGGAATCTGCCAAATCTTCGTCGGTCGCAAGCCCCAGCGTATCGACGCCTGCCCGCCCGAGCCCTTGCGCGATTTGAGCTTCCCGCGCTTGCGCGAGCGCTTCGAATCGGGCGCGAAATTTGGCGCTGCTGGTATCAACCCAGAGCGTCTCGCCGGTCTCGGCATCGCGCAACGGCACCATCCCCATATCGGGCAGCGCCAATTCAAGGGGATCAATGGGGCGCACGGCGATAACTTCGTGACGCATCGAAAGCCGCGCCAGCGCCTCTTGCCAAGGCGTTACGCTAATAAAATCGGAGATGACAAAAACCAGTGATCTGCGCCGCAGGTATTGCGCGGCCTGGCCAAACATACGGGCGAGATCGGTGGGCGATTCCGATACCTGCGGCGCAGTTTTTTGCATCGATGCGATGAGTTGCAGCAAATGTCGCCGACTATTGCGAGCAGGCAGAATTTGCGCGATGGCATCGCCTTGCAGCAGCGCACCAACGCGATTGCCATGGCGCGTAAGCAGTTGCGCGAGCGCAGCGGTAAATTCAATCGCAAGCGCGCGCTTGGTGCGCTCGCCCGAGCCAAAGCCCATCGACGCACTGATATCGACTAAAAACCAGGCGGTGACGTCCCGATCTTCATTAAATTGCCGAACGTGGAGCGCGGGCAATCGTGCCGATGCATTCCAATCAATATGGCGCACATCGTCACCATATTGATACTCGCGAATATCGCTCAGATCGAGACCGAAACCGCGAAAGAGCGTGCGGTAATCCCCTTGCAAAATACCATCCAATCGGCGCAGCACGCGCCACTCCAAATGCGCGAGCAAGCGCGCGGCATCGGGAGGTGCATCGGGAGGTGCTTTGGGCAGAGTGGGTTGCGCAGTCATGCGGGGGCGGCGAGCGGTTTGTCTGGCATCGCAATGCGCGGGACGATGCGATTAAGCACGTCGTCGGCGCTTAAGCCTTCGCTCAGCGCCTCATACGAAAGCGAAACCCGATGCCGCAACACGTCGTAAGTGAGCGTTGAAATATCCTCCGGCAACACATAATCCCGCCCACGCAAAAGCGCAAGCGCCCGCGCGCCTTCAATCAAGCCGATGGTCGCCCGCGGGCTTGCGCCAAACGTAATTAATTTCGCAACATCGCGAATGCCTGCGGCCTCGGCATTGCGCGTCGCGGCGACGAGCTTAACGGCGTATTGAATTAAGGCGGGGTCAACATAAACCTTGCGGCACACCGCTTGCAATTTCGCTAAATCGTCGGTTGACGTAATCGCGGCGACATCGATTGGCGGCCCAATCACCCGCTCGACGATCACGAATTCTTCCTCCGGCGTGGGGTAGCTCACCAGCACTTTCATCATGAAGCGATCCACTTGCGCTTCTGGCAGCGGGTACGTGCCTTCCGTCTCAATCGGGTTTTGTGTTGCCATCACCAAAAATGGCGTTGGCACTCGATGAGTTTCCCCGGCGATGGTGACTTGCCGCTCTTGCATCACTTCCAGCAAAGCGCTTTGCACTTTCGCCGGCGCGCGATTGATTTCATCCGCGAGCAATAGATTGGCGAATACCGGGCCGAGCGAAGTGGAAAATTCCCCCGTGCGCTGATTGAAGATGCGAGTGCCGATTAAATCGGCAGGCACTAAATCAGGCGTAAATTGAATGCGACGAAATTGCCCGCGCAGCGTTTGTGCCAGCGTTTTGATGGTGAGCGTCTTGGCCAGCCCCGGCACCCCTTCGACTAGCAGATGACCCTGCGCCAGCATCGCCACGAGCACTCGCTCCAAAAAAGCATCTTGCCCGACGACGACGCGCTTCATCTCATAAAGTAAGCGCTCCATCAATTCTGCGGTGGGCTGCTTATTTTGCGAAAGGTGAGGCGAAGGCCGCTGCGAATCATCCATTGCTTTTTCCTAAAACGGTGACATACCCATACTGCTGGCGGCATTTTCAATCGGAACAGCAAAGCCGATTCCAATAAATACGCGCTGTGAGGTGGGGTTCAAAATACCGGTAACGATGCCAACAACTTCGCCCTCAGCGGTGACCAATGGGCCACCGGAATTGCCAGGGTTCGCCGCGGCATCAAATTGAATCAAATTACTCAGCACGCGTTTGCCCTCTGGCGACCGATACTCGCGCTTCAAGCCCGAAATTACGCCCGCAGAAGTAGAAGGTCCGATCCCAAACGGGAATCCTGTTGCGACGACTAAATCACCCACGCGCAAATCGTTGGTTGAGCGCATCGTGGCCGCCTGCAAATCATCGGGTAGCGCTTTCGCTTTGATCACCGCTAAATCATGCTCAGGCTGCGCGCCAATCATTTCGGCATCGGCTTCAAAACCGTTGTGGAAAGTAACGCGCAATTTTTTGGCTTGAATCACGACGTGCAGATTAGTGAGAATCGTGCCGTCGTCTTTGATCACCACGCCGCTGCCAACGCCGATACTATCTTCTTCATCAGGCGTTTCGATTTGCTTTGCGTCGGGCGAAGGTTTTTTTTCATCGCCGGGCGGGTTAGGCTCGTCGCTCGAAAATCCGCGCACACGCACGACCGATGGCGCGATGATTTCGGCTGCCCGCGCCGCTTGCGAAGGCAGCGCATTATTTTCTAAGGTATGCATCACCGCCGCATCGAGCTGCTTTTGGGTCAAATGTTGCGCCGCAGGGTGAGAGAATCGAGGGGCAAAAAAGATAAAGGTGAGCGCAGCGCAGGTTAGTGCAAAAAGAATTTCGTTGCGATAGCGGTCAAGGCGCGAGATTTTTTTCGCTTGCGCCGCAGAAGTGGGCTGTGCATCCGCGATCGTGCTCGCATTTGCGCTCGTGCTTGCCCGCGCAGGGGAAGCGCTATTGCGTAATGCCCGACTCGTCAACGGTTGCCGCTTCATAAATTGCATTCAAGATGTGATGGCAATTGCACGATAGCATAGCGGCGTAACCAACCTCGTTGTCGGTTTTATTCGCTGAATTGGGGGAGTCTAAATTGCGGTGAATCTGCGCCGCAGGTATTCATAAGCGCGGCTGCGCAGAAGCGGGCCGCTGACTATCCATCATTTTCGAAAAAGCGTTCTGCCGTAATTATCCGGTCCGCCGTCACCTTCGCGAAATTAGATGCTGCTATTGCGCCCATCCTGCAAACGATAAATCCCCACGTCCGCGCGCGCATTACGCAGGCGTTTGACGACGACGCCTTGTGAGAGCGCAATTTGATCGAGGATTCGCACCTGCTTTTCTGCGCAGAAAACATCAAAATCGCGTAGTGTCGCGAAGTGGACGTTCGGCGTGTCGTACCACTGAAAAGGCAGGTTTTTGGAGACGGGCATCCGTCCGCCGATCCCTAATTGCCAGCGCGTGCTCCAATGCCCGAAATTGGGGATCGTGATGATCGCTTCGCGGCCAACGCGTAAAACTTCTTTCATTAGCGCCTCGGTTTTGCGGGTGGCTTGCAGGGTGCGCGAAAGGATCACCGCATCAAAAAACAAATCGTCAAACTCCGCTAAGCCGCGCTCTAAATCGCTTTGAATCACATTGATTCCGCGCGCTACGCAGGCGAGCACCGCCGCGGGATCAATATCAAGGCCGTAGCAGTGGGCGTTTTTGGTTGCCGCCAAATGCGCGAGCAGCTCGCCATCGCCGCAACCGAGATCAAGCACTTTTGCGTTCGGTGGAATCCAATCACTGATGATTTTGAATTCGACGTTGGTCATACAGCGATCCGATTGAAATAGGCGCGCACGACCGCGTGATACTGCGGATCGGTAAGCAAAAAGGCATCGTGCCCGTGCGGCGCTTCGATTTCGGCGTAGGCGACGTCACGACCGTTTTTGACCAGCGCTTGCACGATTTCGCGCGAGCGAGCAGGCGAGAAGCGCCAATCGGTCGTGAAGCTCACCACTAAAAATTTCGCTTGTGCAGCGCGCAGCGCCTGCGCGAGATCGCCCCCCGTTTGCGCCGCAGGGTCGAAGTAATCGAGCGCTTTGGTGATGCGCAGATAAGTGTTGGCATCGAAATACTCGCTGAACTTATCGCCCTGATAGCGCAAGTAAGACTCAATCTGAAACTCAGAGCCGAAGCCAAATTGCAAGCCATCGCGCAGATTGCGGCCAAATTTCTCGCCCATTTGCTCATCTGAAATGTAGGTGATATGCCCAATCATGCGCGCGACGCGCAAGCCGCGCACGGGCTTTACGCCATGGCGATAAAAGTGGCCGCCGTGAAACTCGGGGTCGGTCATGATCGCGGTGCGGGCGACTTCATTAAAAGCGATGTTTTGCGCTGATAAATTGGGCGCGGCGGCGACGACTAACGCATGGCGCACGCGCTCGGGGAAACGATAAGCCCAGCAGAGCGTTTGCATGCCGCCCAAGCTACCGCCGATCACCGCCGCGAATTGGGCGATGCCTAGTTCATCGGCCAATCGCGCTTGCGCATCAACCCAATCTTCCACCGTGACCACGGGGAAATCTGCTCCCCAGGGCTGGCCATTGGCAGGGTTGATCGATGCCGGGCCGGTTGATCCAAAGCAGCTGCCTAAATTGTTAATGCCGATGACAAAAAATTTATCGGTGTCGAGCGCGCGGCCCGGGCCGATTAAGTTATCCCACCAACCGATATTGTCTGGCTCGTTTGCGTAAACCCCGGCCACGTGGTGCGATGCATTGAGCGCATGGCAGACCAGCACCGCATTGGATTTAGTCGCGTTGAGCGTGCCGTAAGTTTCGTAGGCCAATTCATATTGCGGCAGCGTCGCCCCAGATTGCAGTGGCAGCGGCGCGGTGAATACCATTTTTCGCGGCGCAACGATGCCGACACCAGCATTCATACCTGCGGCGCAGTTTTCACTATCAGCAATGGTCGTGGCAAAGGCCAAACGAACGCTCCAAAAACAAAACCCGTCGGGGCTTATGATTGCTAAAGCGCAGACGGGTTGTTTTCTGTCGCTTTAGCCGCATTTATTAAGCGCCCGCAAGTAGATCTAAATCGGCGCTGATTAAAAGTATAGCGGAGTACATTACAAGTTATGAAAATTTTGTTTCTCATTGATCCCCTGGCGTCGTTGAAAGCCACTAAAGACACTTCCGTTGCGATGATGCGCGCGGCGAGTGCGCGCGGCCATCAGATTTTCGCCGCCGATCCCACTGCTTTGTCGTTTGCCAAATCTGCGCCGCAGGTATTTGCCGTCGAAATCGCCGTCAATGCCGACGATCATCACTGGTACGCCGAGAAATCTGCGCCGCAGGGTTTTCCCTTTACCCATTTCGATGCGGTGCTGGAGCGCAAAGATCCGCCCTTCGATATGGAGTATGTCTATCGCACTTACCTGCTCGAGCGCGCCGAAGCTGCCGGGGTCAAGGTTTGGAATCGCCCGCGCGCCATCCGCGATCACAATGAAAAAATGGCGATCTTGAAGCATACCGATATGATTGCGCCGACCGCAGTCGCCCGCGATATGCCGACGCTAAAGGCCTTTCATGCGGAGCACGGCGATGTGATTTTCAAACCGCTCGATGGCATGGGCGGCACGGGGATTTTCCGCGCGCGCGCCGAAGATCCTAATTTAAACGTGATCATCGAAACGCTCACCGCCAACGGCACCCGAACGATCATGGCGCAAAAATTTTTGCCCGAAATCAAGGTGGGAGATAAGCGCATATTGCTCATTGGCGGGAAAGTCGTGCCCTTCGCCATTGCCCGCATTCCGCAAGGCGGCGATACGCGCGGCAACATGGCTGCGGGCGGCAAGCCGGTCGTGCAGCCGCTGAGCGCCAGCGATCAGCGCATCGCCGAGACGATGGCGGCGCGCCTTTGGAGCGAAGGATTATTTTTAGTCGGCCTCGACGTGATCGGTGATAAAGTCACCGAGATCAACGTCACCAGCCCCACGGGTTTCGTTGAAATTAAAAATCAGGCAGGGTTTGATGTGGCGGCGATGTTTGTAGAGCAGTTGGAAGGCGCGTGATCGGCGCCCGGTTATTTCGGAGCGCGAGTGTTGCGCAAAAAACCCACATTCGAAACTGGGCTATCCTAGCTCAATCCACCGCCAATGAATACCATCGGATTTAATATGAGTACAGCACAATTTAGCTTGAATCAGTCACCACTATAGTGCTTTTGCTTTGAGCTGAGCTGCAATTCGACGCGAACCAAACGCACCGAAAGCAATGCTGAGCAGGGATAGACTGGTCGCTGATAGCACGTCAACAGCCACGGCATGAGAGGGTGAGAGCGCCTGACGCACCACAGAATTGAATCGCCGAGTGCAATCCGGCCATTCCCTGCGAACTGAAAAGTTTTTAGGGAATGCCGGCATAGAGCCCGTGACGCGAAAAATGTTGTTGCCCAAATATGAATACTCAACCAAGATGTCGTTGATGAAGATGTAGGTTAAATCTATTATTTGCGGGGGCAGCGGTAAGGGTGGATCGCCCGGCAGTGATTGCAAGACGCTGACAGCAGGCAGAATTCTGAGATCGGGTGGACTTGTGCTTACGGTCTCTGCCGAAAGACTGGAAACTGTAACTGCAATCGCAGGGCAATTGACACCTGATGCCGGTAGCTGAAATACACTCTGAATAAACGAGACCATTGATAATGGTTGAGCCTGAATTTGAGCGATGATATTGACTGGTACAGAGAAGTAGCGGCCCGCTGTCATTGGCTCTAAAAATCCTGCTGCAAAAACGGGAATCGTTAACGTCGCAATGCCATTTGAGTCGGTGGTCGCTGTAAACGACTGTGCGGAGGTTGCGCCAAATGCGGTAAAAGGGGTCAAGTCTTGCATTATAGCATTTCGGCCTATACCAGAGCCCTACTCACTGTTGCATAGTGCACGCCGAATGCATCCGCGACTTGCTGCAAAGTGTAGTCTCCCGTCGCATACGCAGCGCGCATGCCATCGTTGCGGTCGGGGAAAGTTTTTTGATAATAGTCCAGCGATTTAGCAAGCGCTCGGCGTTGCGCGCGGGGAATTTCCTTTTGTTTATCTTTTGCTTCCAACTCAAGCCGATTCTGCATCGCTTCAGCGAAAGCGTCCGTACCCAAATAGATCTGCCCTTTGAGAGCGGCCCAAATCTTGCCGCGCCCGAGGCCTTGCGCAACAAACTCGGCGTAACGTCGGCGTTGCGCTTTTTGTTGCGTTGCAAACTGTTGCAACGTCCATTGCGTTTCGAGCCACTGCGGGTTTGCCTCTTGGCCCACCGTTGCGCGGTAGCTGCTCCATGGCCAATCGATTGCCTCACTGACCATGCCCGCACGCACAGGATTTAGCACGACATAGCGCAATAGCTCCAACAAATAGCTATCACGGTCGACCAAAATCGCTTTGAATCGCCCCTGATAAACATGCCCGACCCGATTGTGCCGCCGGTTGAAGGCTTGGGTGTACACGCCGTTGAGCTGGCGCATCCCGGCTGAAAGATTGGCCTCGGGCGTTTCGATAACGATATGGTAGTGGTTGGTCATCTGACACCACGCATGGACGATCCAACGATAGCGCTCGCAGCATTGCGCTAGGGTGGTGAGCCACGCTTGCCGATCCACTTCGTCAATAAAAATATCCTCGCGCCGATCTCCTCGGGAAGTGACGTGATGGAGGGCTCCGGAAAACTCTAGGCGTAGTGGACGGGACATGGTCGAATGATACAGAAGCAAAAGCTATAAAGCAAGACCTGACCCCGTGCTTGCTAACTTTGTATGAAGCAAATAAACCGATCAAGAGCAAGGAAAGAGAAATTTGTGAAATTTTGTCGATGGTGGGTATTGGAATTCCAAGTTGCTCAATCTCGCTTTTTGTAAGGATGTTTGAATCAGCCGAACGAATCGCACAAGTTCCAGCAAACCGCGCCTGCAGCGATGTGATTCCTAGCGGTACTGGGATTAGTTGGGAAGCTTCCAAAACACGAATT
Source organism: Betaproteobacteria bacterium (assembly GCA_031430575.1). Taxonomy (GTDB): domain Bacteria; phylum Pseudomonadota; class Gammaproteobacteria; order Burkholderiales; family Casimicrobiaceae; genus JANMDS01. Next base: position 27,764 of record JANPBT010000026.1, read on the forward strand.
CGGTACAACACACGATCTCCATCGAGAAGGTCTACGCCGCGAAGCGGCTCTACTGAGTTTGTCAAGTTTAAGCGAACTGAATTCAAACCTGCAGGCGCTATTCGGAGCGAAGGTTGACTGGCGTTCGATGTGATTGCCGGCGCTCCGCACGCATTTGTGACTGGAGTCGAGTACATTTTCCCCAACAGGAAAAAAGGAGTGGTCTGCAAATCAATAGCCGATGCTTGGATATTGAACCACGCCACGGCTTGGCTACCTCTGTCGTACGCAGTGATACTTTCCGTAACGATTGGTTTCATTGCCGTCGCCGTTGCAATGCCGTTGGCGTCCGATAAAACTTCGATAAATCGGCTTCCCAAAAACTCAACTGACCAATCTCCTTCTATGGCTGAGAATCTAACTCGAACTCCTTGAAGCGGTCGTCCGCTGGCATCCCGCACGACCACTGCCGGCGCACCGATTACGCCAACGACCGTCTGGAGTGGCACTACACCGGCGACTTCAGCAACTAGCCCCTCGGGGCGCTGAAAATACTGGGTTAACGACTGAGCCACGCCCTCGCTCGTTACCACCAGCATAGAAACGCAGACTACAATTTGACAATAGATTTTCATGACTTAGTCTTCATTCAACAAGAGTGGAAGGAGCTTACGCTCGTCAACGTTCGCTAGACCGTCTCCGTCACTGTCCGCGATCATCCATCCCACAACGCACGCAAGTTCGGTGTAAGCCCTACGCGTTTGGCTAAATCGCCTCATTACACCGTGCCGCACGGTCTTTCAAAATGCTACCTAAGGCCGCGCTGAAATGCCGCTCCTATCGGAATAAGCACAAAAAGCAAAAGTAATGACCAGAGCGAAAGGCTTGGAATCGTCATCGGCAACACTGATACAGCCAATACGTTTGAGTCAGCGTTTGGTATCAAGCAAGTGCCACCGTACTTTACTTGAAATGAATACGATCCCGGCGCAAGTTCAGAAATTGGAATTAAAACTATATCTCCAATAGCAGCGCCGTCGCCAAGTCGCTTAATGACGCGCTTACCAGAAAAAAGTGTAAGTCCCGGCAGTAAATTTGTGTAAATATTGCCCTGTCCTGAAATGCTTAGTTGAAGCGATTGGGAACTCAATTGTGTCAACATCAGTGTCGCTGAGCCGGGTGAACCTGATGTGCAATCCCCGACGGGGAACTGTGTGGCAACTGCATCCACCTTTCCAACGAAAAGGAGTTGGCTTGATGGGGTGGAGACGAGGAATGCAGAAATATTGTAGAAACCCACTGAATACTGACTGGCGGGAACATACGATTCCAAAATAATTGGCAGTGGATACGGAGCTGACGCGATTCCATTGCTATCTGTAACTGCGTCGTAGGTATATGCTCCATCAATCGTAGCAGTCCAGCCTGCTGAGGGCGTGGCAAAACGAACGCGTTCGCCAGCGAGCGGTTGTCCTTGTGAATTTCGAACTTGAATTGAAATGGGTGAACTGCTATTGCGAAAACGAACTTGTGATGCACCTTGACCGATTACGAGCCCCGCAATCACCTCTGTACTTGATTGAGAAACGGTTTGAGCGGAAATTTGAAATGTCGCTAGACCCATCAAGGTGGTCACAGCAATCAGAAGCGTATTCGGGACAATACATCGGCAGGTCACTCTGCATCTCCCGACAAGATCATAAAAAGTCGCAACGACTTGATTTACTTAAATTTAATTCTCTCCTCGCAATTAATAGCGCCGCGAAAATGCCCAAACCAGCTAAGTATCCGTTGATAGGAACGGCTTTTACAGCCGGTTCAAGATCTGCCGAACTCAGTTGATTCAAACCGCGATGGCTCACCGTGCAACTTTGTACTTCAATAACGCGAAGGTTCGACGTGCCAGAGGGTAATTGAATTTCCATCGGCCCAACATATGAAGGAATACGGTACACGATCCGGTCGCCATCAGCTAACGTAATCCCGCTGATAGGAAAATCTAGTGAAAACGATTCTGTTGGGCTGACGGTTGCTCGCGCAGCGGCTTCAACCCGTACTCTTCCTTGAGCAATCGGAACTAACGTCAAATCAGCGGCGGGAAACCCTCCAAATCCGCCAAAGCAGTTAGGAACTTTTGATTGAAGAGCATCAATTCGTCCGACTAGATACAGAGGCTCAAAAGGAAAGTCTGGCAGCGATACCAGAATATTGGCGTGTCCATAAGCTTGTCCGTAACGATCATAGTTCATTGGGTACTCAGTCATCTGAACATTCAGTGAAATTGGTGTGACCATGCCATTCACGTCCGAGGTTACTTCGATGAAACGTTGTGCGCCGCTAAACAAAACCGACCAAGAGAGTGCGATAGCTTCGAGGCGAACTCGTACATTCGGTAACGGTCTGCCGAATTTGTCTCGCACAAAAAGCTGTTGCGTTTTGCCCTGAATAAGCATAATCTGCGACTCACCTTCGCCGTTGATAGTGCCGTAGCTACCAACGACAGTAGTCTTTGCGCTTAGCTCGATTGTCTGCGCGAACGCCTCACAGTTCAAAAGCCCAAATAACGCCAACCAAGCAATTGTCACTTTAGTAAGCATCATTGCTCCTCGTTAAGCAATAAGGTTAGTATGAGCCTCTCGTCAACGCTGGGATTACGTCCTGCGACAAGCTCATCGATGTTAGCAACGCCGTCGCCGTCGTCATCCGCAGTCATCCATTCATAAATAGTTTTAAGATTCGGCGTTTTACCAACAGATTTTGCTGCCCCCCCTGTTTGAGCCGTGCCGATTGATCGGAAAAGTTGTCGCATAACGCGCGGAAGAATCGGCGCGCCACCCCTTGCTTTTTGAAGTGACTGGATCACGAGTGCAGCGCCAGCAACGATTGGCCCCGCGCCGGATGTACCGCCATAGTCGTTTGTGTATCGTTGATCGGGATCTCCTGCGCTTCCAGCCATTGAGATGCAGGCTGTGTCAGGATGTTGTGTGCCAGCGAAGCAGGATGTTGTTATTGTTGTAATGGCTTCGCCTTGCGCGCTTACGTCAATGCGGCTTCCATAGTTGCTGAAGCTAGCCCGCGTTCCATTGAGCAATTTCGCTCCAACAAGTATCGCCCCTGAATCAACAAAATTTGGGTGGCTAGAGTCGTAACGCCCGTTGAAAACTGCATGATCTAAATTCACATCACTGTTGTGCGCAGTACTCACAACAACGATTCCAAGTGAGGTGAGAGATTTAATTGCTGCAAATCTAGCGGGATCCTCGTCTGGTGGCATGCAGGCAAAATTAGTCTTGCTGTAGCTATTGCCCGAGCCGACCGCTACAGAGTATGAGGAATCTGGTAATCCAGCGCTGAGATTGCGACACCACCCAAACTCTAACAACATAACGTCGCCTATATTCATTTCTCGTGCCCCCGCTACAGACATTGCATTCGCTGGATTGTGTGAGCCAGTGTAATCGGTCGAAACAAACGAGTAGCCTGCGTATGGTGCAATTCCTCGAATTCCGACGCCGTTGTCCGCATCTGCAACTACGACCCCAAGTGCGGCCGTATCGTGAGCCTCAAATTCAGGCGTTTGCTGTGAGGCTAATGCGTGATTAAGAATCTGAATGAAGGGCTCGTTAAGATCTTCATGAGTTGGCCTAATGCCGCCGCCGATTAACATTAACTTAGCGTTTTGTCCACGCCCCTGCGCACCTAGAGCGAAGGCAAAATTTGAATCTATTCCTGTTGGGGTTTGTGTTGGAGATAGCAGGTAGTTTTGTAGTCCTGTATGGTTTGCCGTTGGCGGCGCAATATCTGTCCGCGGTAGTAGAGCCGGACGACTGCGAAACGCAATGAATTCAATCAATCCTAAAGCATTTAACCGATTAATAGCCGAGTTAGTTTTGTCAAAATTATTGCTTTGATGATCATCCTCCGAGGTCGAGATTTCAAACCAAAGCGTTAGATCATCAAGTTCCTCGCCATCCCGCCGCTCTCCGCAAGCCTTATCCGCTTTCAACTCTTCAGGAGGTCTTGTGAAGAGCGGGCGAATAGTCATACCATTCTTTTCGAGAGTGTCGTTGATTTGATCAAGCTTGAACTTTTTATTGCCCGAAACGAGCATGCCGTTTTCAAGTTTGACATCGCTGCCTTCGACGAACTTCACGTCAATAATGCCAGCGTGGATGTTTTTGTCGAAACTGAAGTCTTTGAGCTTTTGGTGGGGTTTACGCGGCTTGAGCGCGGGAAAATGCTGCACGTTTGACCGGACGTAGGCTGGCACTTGTAATCCGCTCTGCGAAATTATCGTTTCTATTTTTCGGTTGCGCTCGATCGCTTCTTCGTCTTCGATATCGCAGATGGTTTTGAAAGGCGATGCATTCAGTTTTTCAGTTGATTGCGCTTGAGAATCACCAGCGCTGACTAAAAATAACAATGCCAATTGACCAATGCACCTTCGATTTGTAAAGCGCCCAAAGAATTGCGAGCAAGTCTGTCGCGGGCGACTAATAAAGCGTGACATAGGATGCGGGGTTTGGTGTCGCGGAAATCGTCGCAATCGCGTAGCCAGTTGAGGGGTAGAAAATACACTTGCCATTAGTATTGATCACTAGTTGTCGGCCAAAAAGCATCGCGATAGTGGCGAGATTTTGAATTTCCTTTCGACGGGGGTTAGTAGCGCTGATATCTAGCCGAGGCGGATAAAGTGTCGCCCCGGGGTAATCTGGGCAGCTAGTGCCAATTGAGCCGGATAAAAAAATTATGAGATTCCCTGACGTATCGCCGCCGGTGCCATCTCCTCCATATGTTCCGACGCTCGTAACTGTAACCGTTTGCGCAATCGAAACCGAAGAAACCGCTGAGACGAGAGCGCCGACACTGATATGTTTAATAGCTTTGCTCAGTTTCATGTGTACCCCTTGAATTAATGATATTTAGCTTATACACCATAGCTTAATAGGCTTATAGAAACCAAACTTTTGATGTGAAAGCATCGTTTGGTCTTCTGCAAAAGCAACTCGGCGGCAATCTGCGCGCCTTGAGGTTGGGCGCGGATTTAAGCCAGATGGATCTGGCGGGGATCAGTGATGTTGATTTCACGATGATTAGCAAAATCGAGCGCGGGGTTACGAATCCTTCACTATTTACGCTGCATCGGCTCTGCGTTGCCCTTGAAGTGGAGCTCTCTCTTTTAATTGCCGGGAAATCCCGCGCGGGTTAAAAAGTTTTGAGTTTGAAGGCGTTGTTAAATACCTGCGGAGCAGATATTGACTTTCAATGCGCCTCAAAATGGCTGAATCTGCGCCGCAGGTAAATCCATGATTCTTCAAAAAACGATGCGCGCTTATCGCGCAAAGCGTACACTCGTGGGCATATTCAACAGAAAAACAATCCAACATGAAAGTCATCGTACTTGGCAGCGGCGTCATCGGGGTGACCAGCGCGTGGTATCTCGCGCAGCGGGGGCATGAAGTGACTGTGATCGATCGTCAGGCGGCCTCGGGCTTAGAGACGAGCTTTGCCAATGCGGGCGAGATATCTCCGGGCTATTCATCGCCTTGGGCTGCGCCGGGCGTGCCGCAAAAAGCATTGGGCTGGATGCTTGATCGCAATGGCCCATTGCGCTTTTACCCAAAGCTGAGCATTGCCCAATGGCGCTGGATGCTCTCGATGCTGGCCAATTGCAATACCGCTGCTTACGAAATCAACAAATCGCGCATGCAACGCTTGGCGACGTATGCGCGCGAGTGTTTCATCGCGTTGCGCAAAGAAACGGGCATCTCATACGATGATCGTCAGCAGGGCACTCTGCAATTTTTCCGCACTGAAAAATCGATGAAAAACGTGCCGCTCGATTGCAAAGTGCTTGCAGAATTGGGCATTCCGTTTGAAGTGCTCGATGCAGAAGGCTGCTTGAAATATGAGCCGGGCTTGGCCGGGGTGAAAGACAAAATCGCGGGCGCGCTTTTGCTGCCCAATGATGAGACCGGCGACTGCTTCAAATTTACCCAAACGCTTTCTGATATGGCGGCGAAAGCGGGCGTGCGGTTTAAATACAACACCAAAATTGATCGTATCAACGCGATCGGCGATCGGGTGCACAGCGTGACAACGCCGCAGGGCGTTGAGTTGGCGGACGCGTATGTCGTCGCCCTGGGCAGCTACTCGCCTTTGCTCACGCGCCCGATTGGCATCAATTTACCCGTGTATCCCGTAAAGGGCTACTCGCTCACCGCGCCGATTGCCGATTACGCGCGCGCACCCGAATCAACCATCATGGACGATGCCTATAAAGTCGCGGTAACGCGGCTGGGTGATCGCATTCGCGTCGGCGGCACTGCAGAAGTCGGCGGCTACGATGCGGTCATGCGCGAGGCGCGGTTAAATACGATCCGCCATGTCGTGCAAGATGTTTTCCCCGGCGGGGCCGATATGCGCAAGGCAACCTACTGGACTGGCATGCGCCCGATGACGCCAGACGGCACGCCGATCGTGGGCGCGACCCGCTACAAAAATCTTTTCTTGAATACGGGGCACGGCACGCTGGGTTGGACGATGAGCGTGGGCTCCGGGCGCGTGATCGCGGACTTAATCTCCGGCGTGAATCCTGAAATTTCGATGGAAGGTTTGGGCGTCGCGCGCTACGGCTAGGGCAAATACCTGCGGCGCAGGTATTGATCACATAGGCACGTATTTCTGCTATTGCTGATCTGCCAGCACGACGTTGTAACGTGCGTTGAGCACTGTTTTGCCGTTTTCGATCCGCGTTGCTGGGCTCACAGTCAGGGCATCGCGCTCCTTTGAAAATCCGGCGAAACCAGATAGCAATCCACTCTCTTTATTTTCTCCAGCGAAATACACCTGCGTGGTGAGTGGGGTGAATTTTGATGCTATCGCGCGTAGGTGTATATGCGCGGGGCGACCGCCGTAAATAACCGGCTTGATCGTTAAAAAACGGTACTCGCCTTTGGCGTCGGTCATCGAAAAGCCGTAGCCCTGAAAGCCGCGCTGCGCGGGAGCTTCGCCATCATCGTTGGGGTGACGATATTTCCCGGTGTCGTCGGTTTGCCAGATTTCGATGCGGGCATTGGCGATGGGCGCGCCGCGGGTATCGGTCACTGTGCCGGTGAGCGTGAGCGGAGTGCCGCGGGCGAAGGCTTTGCCGTTGAACGTTAGTAAATCGAAATCAACGTCCCCCTTCCACGCGACCGGGTAGTACGGGCCTTCGGTGTCCTGCGGCGTGGGCTTGATCGATTGCGCGCTGAGCGCGCCTGAAAGCGCAACGCCAATCAGAGCGGCCGCTGTGCAGATAGTGATCTTGAACATCGCAATCTCCCATTCATTGCTTTCAATGTAGTGTAAGCGTTGACTCCAGCTCGGAGAAAAAATTCCGCAAAGAAGCGCAGAAAACCTACACCGCAAAACGTGACCTAAAAGCCTTAAATCTGCGCCGCAGGTATAAACGATCTTAATGGATATTGCAACGATTTATAGCGCGGCGCTGATTGCAGGCGCAGGCGCATTTGCCTTTTGGGCAAAAGACTTGCCTGGGCTTTTACTTGGCTGGGCGCGGCGCTTTTTTGTCTCGACGATGACGGTTGATTCGCGCGATGAATTTTTATTCGCCGCGCTGGTTGAGCACATGGACGCAGACCCAAGCTTGCGCAGCATCAATCAATTTACCGCCAAGAGCGTGCGCCGGGGCACGCAATATCAAAACATTGAAGACGATCTTCGCGCCGGCGATGCCCCCCGCGCCTATTTCTCTCCGGGCGAGGGCTTTCACTTGCTGCGCATGCAAGGTCGCTGGGTTTGGCTGCGACGCGAGCTGCAAACGGGGCAAACGCTTTTGGAGCGGGTGAGCCTATCGCACTTCGGGCGCACCTCCCAATTCCTTGAATCGTATCTGCAAAAAGCGATTGCGGCCCGCGTGGCACGAGAAAGTGATTCGCTCTCGGTTTATATCCCCAATGCGTTTCACGGCGCAGACTGGATACGCGCCCGATTAGGCGCGCGTCGTGCGCTGGCTTCGGTGGTTTTACGTGCGGGGCAGGGCGAGGCGCTGCTGGCGGATCTGCAGCGATTTTTAGGCGCACGCGAGCGCTACGCTGAGCTCGGAATTCCGTGGCGGCGCGGCTATTTGCTTTTCGGTCCACCCGGCACGGGTAAGACTTCGCTGGTGACAGCACTTGCATCTGAGTTGCGGCTCAATGTCTGTACGTTAAGCCTTGCCTCGCCAGTGGTCAGTGATGAAAAAGTGCATACGTTGCTGGCGGGTGTGCCTGCGCATTCGCTGTTGTTGATTGAAGATGTTGACGCTTTTTTTCGCAAACGCGATGCTGCCCATGCGCAAGTCAAGCTTTCGTTCTCAGGCTTTTTAAACGCGCTCGATGGCGTGGCCACGCAAGAAGGCACCGTGCTTTTTATGACGACGAATCATCCTGAAATGCTCGATGAAGCGCTCATTCGCGCTGGGCGCATTGATGAGCGCGTTGAGCTTGGCGCGTGTGATGCCGATCAACTGCAGCGTTTGTATTTGCGCTTTAATGCCGACTTTTTGAAAGCGCAGGCTTACGCGCAAACGAACGTTGCAAAGCAGCTCACGCCCGCGCAAGTGCAAGATGCTTTGATGCGCGAATTTGGGATGGAGCGCCAGGCGTCTGCGCCGACCTGACGGTGAACTCTGCGCGGCCGGGAGCAGTCTAGCGCGAAAATGCTGGCGTGGGCAACGCAACACCGCAATACCTGCGGCGCAGATCGGGGCATTTTGAGCTTGATTTGGGCAATGTTGCAGTAAAAAAAAACGGCGCATGCAGCACCGTTTTTTGATCGAAAAAAAGGGTTCAGCGGCGCGGTGTGACGTCCGTTGGCGTTTCGGCCAGTGGCGGTGCAATCGCGGTGCGGGCGAAGTCGTCGTTTAGCTTGCGGCCGAACGATGCATAGCGCGTCAGCGCGGTTTGCTGTGGCTTCGTGGCCAGCGCAACGTTCGGGTAGCGATAGTTCCACTCTTGCGCCATTTGGCGGAAATCGCGATGCCAGGAGTGCTTGAACAGCGTCGCCCGCACGTTTGCGAGAATCTCCGGCGTGCGCTCAATGCTGCGCCAGACTTCCTCGCCCTTGAGGACATTGAACGACACATCGAGCGACCAGAGTTGCCGCTCAGATTGATCGGCGAACACATAAAGCCGACCATCGCGCAGCTCGTATTCGCGCGGATCAGCGAAAGTCTTGTAGCCGTAGGGAACGCCGTTGCTGCAAAAGCCACCAAATTGCGGCTCAAAAGCCGTTGGGTCGAGCAGAAATGCCCGTTGATGGGTCGGCGTGGCGAAATAATAAGTGCGGCCTTCATGGGTGGCTTGCAGCTCATTGCTACCGCGCTGCGCGCCGCCAAGCTTAAAGTAAGCGACCGGATCGTGCCCGGCGAGCATCACCTCTTTTCCGTCGCTGTCGCGCATCGAAGCGTGCGTGGCACAGCCGCTTGCGAATACAACGAGTAAAAGTGCAATTAAGTTTCGAATCATGATGTTTCCCCTTAGGCCTTGACCTGATTACCGCTTTAATTTACGACCAAACTATTGAATACGATACCCCCATTTGGGGGAGAGCGCTATGACGTTTGATCGATGCGCCACATCTGGTAGCGCAGGGCAAGCCTACATCCTATGACAATGGCAATTACCGTGAGTATTGCGCCGACGGATAAAACCGATAAACCGCTACCACCTTGACCGACCGTGCAGCCTAGCGCAGTCACGCCGCCAAAGCCCATCATCACCCCGCCGACGAGGTGATTTGCGAGATCTTCGGCGTTGGCAAAGCTCTCCCAACGGAAGGATTTATCGATGATTGCCGTCGCTGCGCCGCCGCACATCATGCCCAATACGGCCGCAATTCCAAAGGTGAGCACGGTCGATTTATCGCTCCAAAGCATGAGCAATTCCAGCCCGTATGCGACAGGCGCAGTAAAGGAAAATGACTCCGGTCGCGAAGAGTTAGTGCCCACATACGCAGCTTGCAGGGTCTCGGGATGCTCCGCTAAATAGCCGAATAAGCCAGTCACCGCCCAGCCACCCACGATGGTCAGGCCGATCACTGCGCCGGCCAGAATGAGCTTCGCTTGCTTGCGGAAGTCTGCGCTGTAAATCGCAAAGGCCAAAAGCGCTGCCGCGATACCGCTGCTAAGCAAAAGCGCGCCTGATTTACCTGCGCCCACCAGCTGTGGGAGGAGTTGCGATGCAGGGAGCTCAAGGAAGACTTTATCGATGCTATGCGTACGGAATACGGCGAACAATCCGCGCATCGTCATGTACGATGCGATCCCCATAACGAGCAAAGTTACAACAGCTTTGAGGCTACCCCCGCCCACGCGCAGCAAGGTTTTGCTGCCGCAACCCGAGGCAATCGTCATCCCAAATCCAAAAATTAGCCCGCCGATTAGGTGCGAGAGCCAAAGCAATTTCGGGGCGGCGTAAATCGATTTTGTGAGATCGATGCTGGTGAAAAAACTCAAAAGTGCCGTGCCCAAAATGGCAAACGCGACGGATACGATGACAAGCCGTGCCCGCGTCCAATCGCCAAAATTAGAAATATCGGCCACGGCACCCATTGTGCAGAAATTAGTGGCTTGCGCGGTCGCGCCGAAAATGAAGGCGAGGGCGAAGCTCGCGAGTACGACGCTGGTGTGTAAGGTGCTGACTTCCATCTGCGCATTGTAAATGCATGGGCGTGCGCAGAGACGCTACACGCGGAACTGCGCGCGCAAAAATTTTTTGATTGGCGCGGGCAATGGTGCGTCGGCGATATCGGCGAATCGAAGCCAAAGGAAGCTTGATTTTGGGTCAAGCGTAAGCGGCTTATTCAGCGATGCCATATAGGGTGAAATCGTCAGCCGAAAATGGGTGAACGTATGGATAAACGGCGGGCAAGCTTGCATTGAAATCTGCGCCGCAGGTATTTTGAATATCGATTGCAGCCATACCTGCGGCGCAGATTGAGCCTCTTTTTTAGTATTTTCGGCTGTTGATTCAACGAATTCAGGAAGCGAATAAAGCCCACCCCAAATTCCACGCGCAGGCCGGCGCTCAACCAGCACGGCGTCGTCGTGGGTCATCGAGAGCACGGTAACTGCGCGCTCAGGCAGCGCTTTGCTCGGGCGTGGCGTTGGCAATTCCGCGGTGAGTCCGCGTGCGTGCGCGAGGCAATCTTCTTTGAGCGGACACTGCATGCAGGTCGGCTCACGGCGCGTGCAGCATTGGGCGCCGATATCCATCATGCCTTGCGTGTAGCGTGCCATGGTCGGCGCATCGGCGCGGGCAGGTAACAAAGCCAGGGCGTGTTGCCACAATTTCGCCTCCACGACCGGCGTGCCTGGGTAGCCGGCCTCCGCGCGGTGGCGGGCGAGCACGCGCTTAACGTTCCCGTCCAAAATCGGCGCGCGCACGCCAAAGGCAAAGGCCGCAATCGCGTTCGCCGTCGAGCGCCCGATCCCCGGCAGGCTTGCGATGAGAGCGGGGTCTTGTGGGAACGCGCCGCCAAAATCAGTTGTGATTTTTTGAGCCGCAGCATGCAAATTGCGGGCGCGCGCGTAGTAGCCTAAACCGGCCCAGCGCGCGAGCACGTCATCAATCGGTGCTTGCGATAGCGCGGCCAAGGTCGGGAAAGCCGCGAGGAATCGCGCGTAGTAAGGGATCACGGCAGCCACTTGCGTTTGCTGCAGCATGATTTCAGAGAGCCAAATGAGGTATGGGTCGCGGGTATTTTGCCAAGGCAAGGCATTGCGCCCATGCGCTATTTGCCACGCGACCACCCGCGCCGCGAACGATTTCAATGCAGCTACTTCAACTGCAATTAACGCGCGATGCGCTGACGGGCGCGGCTGGCTGCGTCTGAGCCGGGGTGCAGCTTGATGACTTCTTGCCAAACCCGCCGCGCTTCTTTCATGTCATCGAGCTCGGCGTGGGAATTACCAATGCTCAGGAGCGCCTCGGGCACGCGATTGCTCTCTGGGTGTTGGCTAATGAGGCCGCGATGGGTTGCAATGGCCGACCGAAAATCACGGGCTGCAAATTGCGAATTTCCAAGCCAATACTGCGCCGCAGGTATGAGTGGTGAGCGTGGGTAGGCACGCGTGAATGCTGAAAATCCAGAGATCGATTCACGATACTTCGCGCTTCGAAAATCAGAAAGCGCGGAATCAAATGCACGCTGCTCAGCCAAGCCATCGTTAGCGGCGACGGGTGGCGGTGGCTCGGGTTGTTGAGGGGCGATGACCGGCGCGACGGCAACGGGCTGCGGCGCAGCGGCTGCCGTCGTAAGCTTGGTGACTTCGCTGCGTAGCTGATCGATTACTTGTGTGAGCGCTTTGTTTTGCTCACCCATTTGACCAATTTGGGTTTCGACTTTGCGCAGCCGCGTATCGCTATCTTGGTAAAGATCGCGCTGGCGCTTTTGGGCGTTTTCTAATTCGTTGCTCAGCACTTCTTGCATGCCGCGCAATTTCGCGACTTCTACTTTCAAGACTTCAAGCTGGTTAAACAAATCAATCATCGAGCGCGATTTCGCCATCGCCTCGAGCTCGGTGACCCGCTGCTCAACTTGCTGCTGTTGCGTGCGCACCTGCGTGCGCAATTGGTTGATTTGGGCGCGGGCTTCTTCGTCATCGAAAAGCCCTGCTTGCGACAACGTTGAGAAACCGAGAATTGCAGCAATACCTGCGGCGCAGATTGGACGCAAAAAAGCCTTAATGCGCATTACTATTCCCCGGCGTAGACGATATCGGCGCGGCGATTTTCGCGCAGTGCTTGCTCTGTCGAGCCTTCGCTACGCGGCTTTTCTTCGCCAAAGCTCACCGTCTCAATTTGGCCATCGTTGACGCCGAGCACGGTCAGCGAGCGACGCACACCGTCTGCCCGTTTTTGACCTAACGCGAGGTTGTATTCGCGACTGCCGCGCTCATCGGTGTTGCCTTCGATACGCATGCGCATGCCCCGATTTGCGACCAAATAGCGGGCATGGGCTTCGATGAGCGCTTTGTAATCAGGCGCGACGACGAAGCCGTCGTAGTCGAAATAAATGCTGCGCTGCGACAGCAGGCTTTTGGGGTCGCGCAAGGCGGGATCGCCACGACCACCGGTGTTTGTTGTGGCATTGATCGGGGGCGCGATCGCGCTACCACCAAGGCTTGTTGCACCGCTCGGATTAACGTTTACGCCCGTTGTTGGGGGCGCAATCACGCCGCCTTTGCCGCCTGCGCGATCTTCGACTTGCGCAGGGTTTTGTACGCCATCGGGCGTAGAGCTGCATGCAGAGAGAACAATCGCTGCAGCGACCGTGACGAATGTGAGATGACGATTCATATGGATAAAGCTCCCTTAATTAAGGATGGGGCCCCAAGCAGGCTCGCGGATATCTGCGCCTTTGCCGGTGATGCGGTACTTAAAGCGACCGTCACTCGACACCAGACCCAGAATACCACGCCCGCCTTGCAACGAGGCATACAAAATAGACTTTCCGTTGGGTGCAAACGAGGGCGATTCATCAATCCCGCCACTGGTCAGCACCTGCACTTGCTTTGACGCGAAGTCTTGAATAGCAATCATCTCGCGATTGCCTTCACGCCTGATGAACACAAAGCTTTTGCCATCCGGTGCAATACGCGGCATGACGTTATAGGCACCTTCAAAGGTCAAGCGCTCTACATTGCCACCACTGACCCGCTGCCGATAGATTTGAGGCGAGCCACCCCGATCTGAAGTGAATAAAATCGATTGGCCATCGGGCGTCCATGATGGCGAGGTATCAATCGCTCCCGATGTTGTCAGTCGGCGCGATCCCGAGCCGTCGGCATTGATGATGTAGACCTGCGTTGGGCCGTCTTGGGTAAGCGCAACTGCAAGCTGCCGACCATCCGGGCTCCATGCCGGCGCGGAATTGCTGCCCTTGAAATTAGCGACGGCACGTCGCTGCGCGGTTGTGATGTCGTGCACCCAAACGACGGGCTTGCGCGACTCAAACGATACGTAGGCAATCCGGCGACCGTCAGGGCTCCACGTGGGAGAAATGATCGGTTCAGGTGAATTTAATACCGGGACTTCGTTTTCACCGTCGTAGTCGGCGACTTGCAGCGCATAGTTGCGCCCGGACTTAGCCACATACGCAATGCGGGTTGAAAAAATGCCCGGTACGCCGGTGAGTTTTTCAAAGACTTGATCGGCTATTTTGTGGCCAACGGCACGTACTTCCCGCGCGGTGACTGGAAACGAAAAACCTAAAAGCTGCTTGCCGTCAGTAGCATCGTTTAAGTAATATTTCACTTCGAAGCGACCATCGCTAATGGCGTTGACCGTGCCTGAGATCACCGCATCTGCGCCCGCGATTCGCCACTGTGAAATTTCACTGGCCGACGCGCCTGAGCTGCGCGCGGCAGCAGACGTTTCAATATTACGTATCAGCCCGCTGCGCTGAAAATCAGCTTGGATTACGCGCGCAATTTGAGCCGAAGTGTTAGCGTCTCCGGCGAACGACAATGTTGCAACCGGGATTTGCGTTGCGCCGACGCCGGTGATTTCGATCGTGAGTTGAGCCTTGACCGTTGCCGTGTAGACGCCTAAAAGCAGCGGGATTAAAAAAATGACAATACGATTCATCTGCTTATTATTTTCCAATTACGGCACTGACGCCAGTTTTTGCGATAAGCGTAGCACTTGCTGCGAGCACATCGTCGCGCGAACGATACGGTCCGATCCTGACCCGGGTGACGCCACCTTGCGCGGCGAGCGTGGGCGCTTGACCCAGTGCGTCCGACACAATTGCTGTGACTTGGTTCAAAAAAGAGGTCGCGTTGGCTTCGTTGCCAAATGCACCAAGCTGTAGATAAAAATCACCACTGTTGTCGGCGGCAATTAATGAAGTTGTGCTTTCGGGTAACGGCGGCACGCGGCCTTGCATGGGCTGCAAGACTGACGGCTGCCCCGAGACGATGAGCTCGACTTCTACGCGCGCTGTGCCGCGTCGTGCAAATCCCAATTTGGCTGCAGCGGCATAGGAGAGATCAATGATGCGCCCTTGCAAAAAAGGGCCACGATCATTAATACGGACGACCGCGGTACGGCCGTTTTCTAAATTGGTTACTTTTGCGTACGATGGTAACGGGGCGGTAGGGTGAGCCGCGGTCATCGCATACAAATCGTAAGTTTCACCGATAGCCGTTTTTTGACCATGAAATTTTCGGCCATACCATGATGCGATACCTTGTTCGCGTAGTGGGGTCGATGCTTGTAGCGGTACATATTGCTTACCAAATACGACGTAAGCGCGATTGGCAAATCGATGCAGTGCCTCAGCGCGTGGCACTGCGTCGGGAGTGCCCTCCAAACTTTCTGGCGCGCGCTCAGGCGGACCGTCATCGAGATAATATTTCCCGGGCGCTGGCGGCGTTTCGGGCGCGCGCGTGGCAACCCGCGTTGCGCAAGCGGTGAGCATCATTGCGGCGACAAACGCAGAAATCGAAGTAACGCCGCGCATCAGGTCTGCACCAGCTTACGGTGCGCTTGCACGCTCATCAGCAACCCGAGCCCTACGAAAAGGGTAATTAATGCTGTGCCGCCAAAACTCATCCATGGCAACGGGATGCCCACGACCGGCAAAATTCCCGTGACCATACCCATATTGACAAACGCGTACGTGAAGAACATCAACGTCACCGCGCCCGCAAGTAGACGCCCAAACAAAGTTGACGCATTAGATGCGATGAGAAGCCCGCGCGTAAACAGCGCGAGATATAGTGTCAGTAACACCAAATTACCAACAAGCCCAAACTCTTCGCTGTAAACCGCAAAAATGAAATCAGTGTGGCGTTCGGGTAGAAAGTCGAGATGGGTTTGGGTGCCCCGAAGCCATCCCTTTCCCGTCAATCCACCCGAACCAATGGCGATGGTGGATTGAGTAATGTGGTAACCCTCACCAAGGGGGTCGCGCGATGGATCGATAAGCGTCAAGATACGATCCCGCTGGTAGTCATGCATTCGATCCCAAATGGGTTGCGCGGCTGCTGCAAGCGCGATGATGAGCGCAATGATGACGCGCCAGCGCAGACCAGCCAAAAACAGCACGTACGAACCGGATGCGCCGATGAGTAGAGCCGTGCCCAAATCGGGCTGGCGCACGATTAACGCGAATGGAACGAAAATCAAAACGCTCGCGAATAAAAAATCGCGCGCGCGCAGCGCTGATTCGTGCCGATTGAAATACCAGGCCAAGATGAGTGGTAGCGCAATCTTCATGAGCTCGGAGGGCTGCACAGTGGCAAACCCAAGGCTGACCCAGCGCCGCGCACCATTGATCACCACGCCGAACAACGCAACGCACACGAGCAATATCAACCCGACGATATACACCGGCACCGCAAATCGTGCGATGACTTGCGGTGGAGTATTGGCGATCACCCACATCAACACAATCGCAAGCCCGTATTTGCTGGTTTGACTCAACAATCGCGGTAACGATTCGTTGCTGGCGCTGTAAAGCGTAATTAAACCAAGCGCACCAATCGTCATGGCTAGCGAAAACAAAATCGGATCAATCTTGCCTGTAAGTCGATCCCAGATCGCGCCCCACATTAGCGCACAACTCCAGTATTTGCGAGCACGACAGTCTTGCCAACAGCCTCTGATTTTGGCGCGCCCAGCAAGTATTGATCGAGCACTTTGCGCGCGATTGGCGCTGCAGATTGCGAGCCAAAGCCCCCGTTTTCGACCAGCACAGCCACGGCGATCGTTGGCTTTTCGAGCGGAGCGAAGGCGACAAAAAGCGCGTGGTCGCGCAAATTTTCGGCGATCTTGTTGCTATCGTATTTTTGACCTTTTAGGCTGAAGACTTGCGCCGTTCCGGTTTTGCCACCATTGCTGTATTGCGCGTCTTTGAAAACCGCAGCACCGGTGCCTTCCTTATTGACGCCCGCCATCGCGCGTTTAATCACCTCGATATTTTCTGCCTTTAGCGCGATAGTTTGTGCTGGTTTAGGCTCGGTCAATCGCCGATCACCGGTGCGGGCGTCTTGAATCGCTTTTACGAGATGCGGCTTAAACACGACGCCGTTGTTTGCCAAGATTGCCATGGCGTGGGCGAGCTGCAGTGGCGTGTACGCGTTGTACCCTTGACCGATACCCGCTGAGACGCTATCACCCGCGTACCATTTGCGATGCTCTTCGCGATACTTCGCTGCGCTGTAGAGTTTGCGCTTCCATTCTCGCGAAGGCAGCACCCCAAGGAGCTCGCCTTCGATGTCGATACCCGTTTTTCGGCCAAAACCAAAGGGGCGCAAAAATTCTGCTTTATCATCGATATCCATGTCAGCAGCGAGTTGATAGTAATAGGTATCGCAGGACACGACGATGGATTTATACATATCGACGATACCGTGGCCGCCGGGCTTATCATCGTTAAATCGATGGGATGAGCCTGAAAGATAAAAGTAACCAGGGTCGCTGATGGACGCGGCGGGCGTGCGCAGGCCCATTTCGAGCGCGGCGAGCGCCATGAAAGGCTTAAACGTCGAGCCGGGAGGGTAAGCGCCCCGCAACGGCCGATTGAGCAATGGCTTTTCTGGCGATTCGTTTAACAGTTTCCAGTTTTCGGGATCGATTCCTTCAACGAATAAGTTGGGGTCATAACCGGGCTTGCTGACAAACGCGAGCACATCGCCGCTCCCGGGCTCGATGGCTACGAGCGCGCCACGAAAATCTCCAAATGCGGTTTCAGCAACCTCTTGCAAACGAATATCGATGGAGAGCTGCAAATTGCTTCCCGAGATCGGCGCTGTTCGCGAGAGAACGCGCACTGCCCGCCCGCCAGCATCCACTTCGACTTCATCATTTCCCGTTGTGCCGTGCAGTTCTTTTTCGTACGAAAGCTCCACGCCTGCCTTACCGATGTAATCGGTGCCACGATAGGCGGCCGTCTGCCCTGATTCGGCCAGGCGCTCTTGATCTTTTTGACTCACGCGCGCGATGTAGCCCAGTACGTGTGACGCAACTTCACCAAATGGATATTGACGAAACGCACGCGAGCGGATTTCGACTCCGCGAAAACGATAGCGATTGGCGGCGAGTCTCGCCACTTCATCGTCGGATAGCCGCGTGCGCAGTGGCAAGCTCTCGAAATTTTTGGCTTCTTCCATCAATTTACGGAAGCGTCGCCGATCTTTCGGTGAAATTTCAACGAGCTCGGAAAGCCTGTCAATGGTTTCTTCAAGATTTTGAATTTTTGACGGAACAAGCTCGAGCGTGTAGGCCGAGTAATCGTTGGCGAGCACGACGTTATTGCGATCAGTGATGACGCCGCGGCTGGGTGGCACAGGGATGGTCGTAATGCGATTGGACTCGGCCAGCGTGGTGTAGTGGCTATGACGCGCTAACTGCAACCAAACGAATCGCCCGGCGAGGATGGAAAACGAGATGAAAACGAAAATCGCCAGCATGAGCAATCTGGCGCGAAAACGTCGCACTTCTTCTTCTGGATTTTTGAGTTCTGAGAT
The DNA here is from genome assembly GCA_031430575.1 of Betaproteobacteria bacterium. Lineage (GTDB taxonomy): Bacteria > Pseudomonadota > Gammaproteobacteria > Burkholderiales > Casimicrobiaceae > JANMDS01. The sequence goes on from JANPBT010000026.1 coordinate 46,263, forward strand.
CATTTCTGCGCCGCAGGTATCTTAGTCAGACTGCTTGAGGCGCTGCGGTGCTTGCAACAGAATTGAAAGCAGCGGCCAGACCAAAGCCCCAGAGACGCTGGCGAGCCAGATCGTCCACGACGGTAGTGGTGCGCCGCTCATCGCGCGTGTTGCAACAATCGCGAGTTGGGCGACCAGCAAAAGTATGAGAACGTGGAGTGCTTGCGGCCATAGCGGGAAGCGTAACACGCGCCGATGGAAAAATTCAGCTGCATAGGCCAATATTGCGTAAGCCAGCGCATGCTGCCCAAGCAGATTTCCCTCGACGACATCGGTGAATAATCCACACAACCAGGCGATGCCGACGCCTACTAAGCGCGGCTCGCGGATGCACCAATAAAGGAGCGTGAGCGCAAATAAATCAGGACGTACGATTGCGCCGACGCCACTCCACGGCAGTAGATTGAAAATGAACGCTGCGAGTAACGTCAATGCGACCCACCATGGCTTGACGGGTAAGAGAATCTCTTCGGGTTGACTACGCTTTATCAGCGCTGCGAGTGACGAAGCCATTATTTTTTCACCCCAGACTTTGATTTTGATTTCTCAAACTCAGGGGGCGGCGCGGGAATTTCTGCCTGTGCGGGAGGCGACTCGACCGCGAGCACATATTGACTCGCATGAATTCCTGCAAGCGGTGCGCATTGCACGCGCACAAAGGCTTGCCCGGGCTCGCGGGAGACGCTGGTGATTTTTGCGACGGCGAGTGCGGCTGGGTAAAGCCCGTCGATACCTGAGGTCGTCAAGATATCGCCGACTTGGATGTCGACAGTGGTCGGGACATATCGGAGCTCGGGCAATTGGTCAATCCCGCGACCAAACATCACAAAACGTACAGCAGTACGATCATTTTTTACAGGCACCGCATGATCTTTCTCGGTGAGCAACGTGACCTCTGAAACCAGCGGGTGCGCGCGGGTCACTTGCCCGATCACGCCATTGCTATCAATTACCGCTTGGCCAGCTTTGATGCCTTGCTGAGACCCGCGATTAATGAAGAGACGCTGCGCAAAAGGGTCGCGACCCGATTGGATCACTTCTGCGGTAAGCCCCTTAAATTGATTTTGTGAACGCAGTAAATGCAGGGCACGAAATTGTGCATTTTCGGCTTTCAGCGCGCTATAGCCTTGCACAGACTGAGCGTCGGCAAGGGCGCGGTCACGCAAGACTTGATTTTCCGCTTGCAAGGCGGTGCGTGACTCAAACAGCGCGCTGGTCGAGCGCCACGCTTCAAGTGGGAGCATCGCCACGCGCTGCATTGGATGAACGATCGTGGCGATGACGCTGCGAACGGAATCTAAGGTGCGGAATCGACTATCGACAAACATCAACACCAATGCGGCCAACCCAAATACAGTTAAGCGCGCGAGCGGACTCGGACCGCGCGCAAAAAAGGGTTGCTGGTTGGTTTGCATGCCGACGCGCACGATCAGCCTGGCGAGCGGTCAGGCTTAGGTATTGCTCTGATCGCCAGTAAAAATCGTCGAAAGCTGCTCGATATTTTCGAGCGCCTTGCCGCAACCACGCACTACGCAAGTCAATGGGTCGTCAGCCACGACGACGGGCAGCCCAGTTTCTTCCATGAGCAAGCGATCAAGGTCGCGCAACAACGCGCCACCACCGGTAAGCACCATGCCTTTTTCAGCAATATCGGCGCCCAGCTCGGGCGGCGTGCGTTCTAACGCTTGCTTCACCGCAGAAACGATGGCATTGAGTGGGTCATTGAGCGCTTCTAGGATTTCGTTTGAAGATACCGTAAATGCGCGCGGAATCCCTTCCGCCAAATTACGCCCCTTCACTTCCATTTCGCGCACTTCGCTACCTGGGAATGCGGAGCCGATTGTTTTTTTGATATTTTCAGCGGTTGTTTCGCCGATCAACATGCCGTAATTGCGGCGGATGTAGTTAATGATGGATTCATCAAATTTGTCGCCGCCAACGCGCACGCTATTGGAGTAAACCATTCCACCGAGGGAAATCACGCCAACTTCGGTTGTGCCGCCACCGATATCGACCACCATCGAGCCGGTCGCCTCTGAAATCGGCAAATCAGCGCCAATGGCTGCTGCCATTGGCTCCTCGATCAAAAATACCCGTGAGGCACCCGCACCGAGGGCGGACTCGCGAATGGCGCGCCGCTCAACTTGCGTAGACCCGCAAGGCACGCAGATGATGATGCGCGGGCTCGGGCTAAACATTTTGCTATCGAGCACTTTGCGGATGAATTGCTTCAACATCTGCTCGGTCACGTTGAAATCGGCGATCACGCCATCTTTCATCGGACGAATGGCCGTGATATTGCCCGGCGTGCGCCCTAGCATCTGCTTGGCGGCCAGGCCGACTTCTTGAATTACCCGTTTGCCGTTGGGCCCGCCGTCTTGGCGGATGGCGACGACGGAAGGTTCATCAAGCACGATGCCTTTACCGCGCACGTAGATCAGGGTGTTGGCAGTCCCTAGGTCAATTGCGAGATCGGTGGATAAATAACTTTTCAAAAACTTAAACATACGCGAGGCGCTTAGCGCCGTCCTTTAGTGGGCAATGACCAGTGAAAATACGGTCTGTAACACGGTGCGTATGATACCCTACACGGCTATTCAAAAAGCCCGAAAATCTGCGGATCACCGCTATGTCTCTCTCCTCCGACACTTTGGCGAAAATCGCGCATCTTGCGCGGATTGAAGCCACCCCCGCTGAGCTCATCGAAGTGGGTCAAAAATTAGAAGGCATCTTTGCCTTGATCGATGAAATGCAAAACGTAGATACCAAAGGCGTAGCGCCGATGAGTCACGCGCAAGATCTGGTCGCTTTTTTGCGCCCTGATGTTGTCAGTGAGCATGATCAGCGCGATAAATTTCAGGCAATCGCCCCTTCGGTTGAAAGTGGGTATTACCTCGTGCCAAAGGTGATCGAATGAGCCTGCATGCCAATACCCTTGCCGAGCAAAAAGCGCTGCTGGAGACGGGTAAAGTCTCAAGCGTTGAGCTCACGACGCACTATTTGCAGCGCATTGAAAAATTCAACCCTGTGCTCAATGCCTTTATTACGGTTGATCCAGAAAAATCGCTCGCCCAGGCGCGTGCGGCCGACGTCGCCCGCGCCAAAGGCAGTCTCGCTCCTTTGCTTGGCATACCTGCGGCGCAGAAAGACATCTTTTTGATCGATGGCTGGCGCACCACGTGTGGCTCGAAAATGCTTTCCAAGTTCATCGCCCCCTATACCGCGACGGTGGTGGAAAATATGCTGACGGCAGGCACGGTCACGTTGGGCAAGCTCAATATGGACGAATTTGCCATGGGCTCGTCTAACGAGACTTCCTTTTTTGGCAAAGTGCGCAACCCTTGGGATTTAGATCGTGTGCCCGGAGGTTCTTCCGGCGGCTCGGCGGCAGCGCTTGCCGCAGGGCTTGCTGCTTGCGTGACCGGCACGGATACCGGCGGCTCGATCCGCCAGCCGGCCATGTTTACCAATACGGTGGGCTTAAAGCCGACTTATGGCATTTGCTCGCGCTACGGCATTATCGCCTTCGCGTCCTCGCTGGATCAAGCGGGCCCGATGGCGCGCACTGCGCAAGATTGCGCGCTAATGCTAAATGCCATGGCCGGTCACGACCCGCGCGACGCAACCAGCCTCAATCACCCGCGCGAAGACTATACCCGGTCGCTGACGATGTCGCTCAAGGGTCTGCGTGTGGGCTTGCCCGATGAGTTTTGGGGCGACGGAATTGCGCCGCAGGTACGCGCGGCGGCAGAAGCAGCGGTCAAGCAGCTCGAAGCATTGGGCGCGACCACGAAGCGAATTGCCCTGCCAAATGTGAAATATTCCATCCCCGCCTATTACGTGATTGCCCCTGCCGAGGCGTCTTCAAACTTATCGCGCTTCGATGGCGTGCGTTACGGTCATCGCGCTGAAAACGTGACTGATCTGGCAGATCTTTATAAAAAATCGCGTGCGCAAGGATTTGGCGCCGAAGTCAAGCGCCGCATCATGATCGGCACCTACGTGCTCTCGCATGGCTATTACGACGCATATTACTTGCAAGCGCAAAAATTGCGGCGGCTCATCGCCAACGATTTCGCTGCCGCTTACCAAGAAGTGGACGTCATCGTTGGCCCCACGGCCCCTGAAACCGCCTTTAAATTTGGCGATAAAGCGGATGATCCGTTGAAGATGTATCTCAACGATATTTTCACAATTGCCGCCAATTTAACGGGCCAGCCCGCGCTGTCAGTGCCGTGTGGGTTTGACGCCGACGGCCAGGCCATTGGCTTGCAAATTGTCGGAAATTATTTAGACGAAGCGCGCATGCTGGGCGTGGCGCATCAATATCAGTTGGCGACGCAGTGGCATAGCAAGCGCTCGCCGATCTCGGAGCAAGCCGTATGAAGTGGGAAGTCGTCATTGGCTTAGAGACGCATGCGCAACTCTCGACTGCCTCCAAAATATTCTCCGGCGCATCCACTGCGTTTGGCGCATCACCTAATACCCAAGCCTGCGCGGTAGATCTAGCCCTGCCCGGCGTGTTGCCGGTGCCAAATCTTGGCGCGATTGAGCGTGCGATTAAATTTGGCTTGGCCATTGGCGCGAAGGTCAATCAGCGCTCGGTTTTCGCCCGTAAAAACTACTTTTATCCCGATTCCCCCAAGGGTTATCAGATTTCCCAGTATGAAATTCCGATTGTCGAGGGCGGATGGATCGCGGTGACGATGCCTGATGGCAGTGAGCGATCAATCCAGCTCACCCGCGCCCATTTGGAAGAGGATGCTGGCAAATCGGTGCATGAATATTTCGTGGGCGTGACCGGTATTGATTTCAATCGCGTTGGCACGCCGCTCCTCGAAATCGTGACCGAGCCGGTGATGCGCAGCGCGCAAGAAGCGGTCGCGTATGCGAAAACGCTGCATGCGCTGGTGCGCTATCTCGATATTTGCGACGGCAATATGCAGGAGGGTAGTTTCCGCTGCGACGCCAATGTCTCGGTGCGTCCGGCTGGTCAAGAAGCCTTTGGCACACGCGTGGAAATCAAAAACTTAAATAGTTTTAAGTTCTTAGAAAAATCTATCGAACACGAAGTACGCCGCCAAATTGCCTTGATCGAAGATGGCGGGCGCGTAGTGCAAGAAACCCGTCTTTACGACGCTGATGCCGACGAAACCCGCGCAATGCGCAGCAAAGAAGACGCCAACGATTATCGGTATTTCCCCGATCCTGACCTTCCGCCGTTAATCGTTAGCGATGCAATGCTCAGCGCTGCACGATCCCAATTGCCCGAGCTTCCAGCGGCGCGCAAAGCGCGGTATGAGACTGCCTATGCGCTCTCGCCGGTTGATGCGTCAAATATCGCAAACGATCGCGACAGTGCAAATTATTTTGAAGCGACGGTAGGCAAACTCACGCCCGCCGAAGGCAAGACGGTGGCTAACTGGATGCTTGGCGAGATGGCGGCAGCGCTGAATCGGGAAGAAAAAGGCATTGGTCAATCGCCCTTATCTGCGATGCAACTTGCAGGCTTAATCGCGCGCATTTCAGATGGCACGCTGTCGTCAAAACTTGCTAAAGAGGTTTTCGGTGCACTCTGGTCGGGTGACGGCGTAAGTGCAGATGCGGTGATCGAGGCTCGCGGCTTGAAGCAAATTAGTGATGTCGGCGCATTGGGCGGCTTAATCGACGACGCCCTTGCCAAATCAGCGTCCCAAATCGCAGATTACCGAGCAGGCAAAGAAAAAGCGCTGATGTCGATCGTGGGGTTAGTCATGAAATCAAGTGGCGGCAAAGCCAATCCGCAGCAAGTGCTGGAATTGCTAAAAGCAAAGCTGGTTTAGTCGTTTTTGGGTAATATTAGTGCCAAATCTGCGCCGCAGGTATGAATACCTGCGGCGCAGATTTACGTGTTTTAGGGCTTGCCTGCGCCTGATTTACGCGCCATAAGCTCCTGAAACCGCTCCCGCTCGAGCCGATGACGACTGAGCGTGGCTGAGCGCTCAGAGAGTTTGCGCTCGATAATTTCTACCGTTTGCGATAGGTCACCAGAAATGGCTGAAAGCTCAGCCCGTTGATCGCGCGAGAGTTTTTTCGAGGTGTAAAGCGATTTCGCGCGCACGCTTAATTCGGTCGCGCGCGTTGTAAAGTTAGTTAATTCACTATCAACGCGCTCGAGATCGCGGCCATGGGCGACCGCGAGCTCGCCGGCATTGGCAAATTTGCTCACCAGCGCGCGATCAATGCGATCCACCGCCTCTTTGCGCGCCGCAGCTTCTGCTTCTTCTACGCGCCTCGCCTCTTGCTCGGCACGTTGCGCAGGCGTTAGCGCAGCCTCAATTTTTTTGATGGCAACGCCGCTACGAGAGAGCTCGACTTGGGCGCTATCTTTATATTGCGGCGGCACCACGTCGCCATAAACCGTGACCCCGCGCTCATCTTTCCAGCGATAGGCTTGCGCGCTCGCGACCGCACAAGCGACGAGCGCGGTGGAGGCGACTAAAAATCTAAGCGGCAACACCATATTGGGCGCGGTAGATGCGCGTAGGCTCAGCGTGTGCGGCGAGGCGGGTATCGCTCTCGATGTAGCCCATGACGTCATTAAGATTTGCAATTGCGATGACCGGGATCGCGTACGTCGCTTGAACTTCTTGCACCGCCGATACCGCGCCGAGGCCGCGTTCCATGCGATCTAGTGTGATCGCAACACCGGCAGGCACTGCGCCGAAGGAGCGCAAAATTTCCACTGATTCGCGCACGCTTGTACCGGCAGAGATGACGTCATCAATGATCAATACCCGCCCCGCGAGCGCTGCGCCAACGATCAGTCCGCCTTCGCCGTGATCCTTTGCTTCTTTGCGATTAAAGCTGTAGGGGACGTCGCGCCCGCGCGCGGCCAGCGCAATGGCAACGGTCGCAACAAGCGGGATGCCTTTGTAAGCGGGGCCGTAAATTTGGTCAAAGGCGACGCCGCTTTCGATAATCGCTTGCGCGTAAAAATCACCGAGTCGCGCCAATGCGCTACCCGTGCGAAATTTACCGGTATTAAAGAAATACGGGGATGTTCGCCCTGATTTGATGACGAATTGACCAAACGACAGTGCCGTTTGTGATTGCGCGAAGGCTAAAAATTCGTGGCGGAAGGATGTCATGGCATGTGAAACAATTTGAACTAAATTGTATCGGTATGAGCCCCAAAATAATGCGTATCATCAGTCTCAATGTAAACGGAATTCGCTCCGCTACGACAAAAGGTCTTCCCAAATGGTTAAACGGCGCTGCCTTGGAGTGGGACATCCTCTGCTTGCAAGAGATTAAAGCCTTGGATGCGGACGTGCCCGCAGAGATGAGAGCGCCAGCCGGTAGCCACAGCTTTTTTTTCCCAGCGCAAAAGAAGGGGTATAGCGGCACTGCGTTTTATAGCAAGCGGCTGCCTGATCGTATCGCACGTGGATTCGGAATCGCTGAATTTGACGATGAAGGCCGCACCCTGCAAGCTGATTTTGGCAACCTTTCTGTCGTGAGCGTTTACTTTCCCTCGGGCGCGGCAGGACCAGAGCGGCAAGCCTCAAAGTTTCGTTTTTTAGCTGGATTTTTGCCCCACTTGCACGCGCTGCGCGAGAGCGGGCGAGAGGTGATTTTGTGTGGCGACATTAATATTGCACACAAAGAAATTGATCTTAAAAACTGGAAAAGTAATCAAAAAAATTCCGGCTTTTTGCCCGAGGAGCGTGCCTGGCTGACGTCACGATTTGAAGCGGAAGGCTGGGTGGATGTTTTCCGCCGCATCGATCCGCGCGCAGAGCGCTACACCTGGTGGAGCAATCGCGGGCAAGCCTATGCCAAAAATGTCGGCTGGCGCATCGACTATCAGATTGCCACACCGGGCATTGCGGCCAAAAGCTGCGCCGCAGGTATTTACACAGCGGAAAAGTTTTCTGACCATGCGCCATTGGTCATCGATTACGACTTCAGCCTGTGATCCGCTTCCGTGATTTAACGTACGCCCAAGGCGGGCGTCCGCTTGTGCGCAACGTCTCGCTTGCCTTGCCTCCACGCACGCGCATTGGCGTGGTCGGCGCAAACGGCACTGGAAAATCAACCCTTTTTGCAGTCTTGCAAGGCGTGCACGCGCCCGAGCAGGGCGATATTGAGCTGCCGGGCGGCTGGGTGATCGCGCACGTCGCGCAAGAAGTCACCGAGGTGCTTGGCAGTGCGCTTGAGTTTGCCTTACAAGGCGATGCCGAGTTGATCGCGTTAGAGGCCGAAATTGATCGATTGGCGCTGGGCACGACCGACGAAGAAGGCACTGCGCTTGCCGAAGCGTATGCCCGCTTAGATAATATCGGCGGCCATAGCGCCCGCGCCCGGGCATCAGAGCTGCTCGCAGGCCTCGGCTTTTCGCAAGCCGAGCTTTCACAGCCTGTGGGCGAATTTTCTGGCGGCTGGCGGATGCGGCTCAATCTCGCACAAGCGCTTATGACCCGTAGCGATTTGCTGCTGCTGGATGAGCCGACCAACCATCTCGATATGGATGCTGTGCTCTGGCTTGAATCATGGCTTTTGCGCTATAGCGGCACCCTGCTTTTCATCACCCATGATCGCGACTTTCTCGATGCCGTCGCCACCCACATTTTGCATCTTGATGGCATGAGCGGAATGGCCGCATACACCGGTAACTATTCCGCGTTTGAGGCGCAGCGCTACGAGCGCTTATCGACCCAGCAGTCTGCCTACGACAAGCAGCAGCGCACGATCAAGCACTTGGAGTCCTACGTCATCCGCTTTCGGGCGAAGGCCACCAAAGCCAAGCAGGCGCAATCGCGGATTAAGGCGTTGGAGCGCATGGAGCGTATTGCCGCATCGCATGTGGATTCCCCATTTACGTTTCGCTTCCTGCCCACGGTGGGCGAGCCGCGCCAGTTGTTGCGCTTGGAAGATGGAAAAATCGGCTACGGGGAGCGCACGATTCTGAATGGGGTCAACGTTTCCGTTCTTCCAGAGTCGCGCATTGGCCTGCTCGGGCGCAATGGTCAGGGCAAATCCACGTTGGTCAAAGCCATCGCTGGCGCGCTGGAGATGCAAGAGGGCGAGCGTCATCTCGGGCAGCATCTTAAAGTGGGCTACTTTGCGCAGCATCAGCTCGATACACTTCGGGAAGACGAAAATGCCCTCTGGCACATGCAGCAGCGCGATGTGCTCGAGGCTGCGCACTTCCGCCGACCACTCGCGCGGGATCAAGAGTTGCGTGATTTTTTAGGCGGCTTTGATTTTCGCGGCGAGCGCATTAGTGATCCGGTTGGCGTATTTTCCGGTGGTGAAAAAGCCCGTTTGGCACTTGCGCTGATCGTCTGGCAGCGCCCAAATTTGCTATTGCTCGATGAGCCAACGAATCATTTGGATATTGAAATGCGGCAAGCCCTCACTCAAGCGCTAGTCGAGTATGAAGGCGCGGTCATGATCGTAGCCCATGATCGGCATTTGCTACGCGCTTCTTGCGATGAATTTTTATGGATTCACAGCGGTCGGGTCGAGCTCTTTGAGGGTGATCTCGATGATTACCGGGATGCCTCCAAAATTGCGCCGCAGGTCTCTAAGAAAAAGGAAGTCATTAACGAGATCAAGACCGAGCGCCGCGAAGATGCGCAGGAGCGCGCCCGATTGGCGACGCAGCGCAAGCCGCTTCAAAAAGAGCTCGATGGTGTTGAAAAAAAGCTCGCGACCGCGCAAGAAAAGCGCAGTGTCGTTGCCCAATGGTTGGCGTCTCCCGAGGCCTATTCCGATACCGACCGCTCGGCTCTCGCCGAGAAAATCAAGGCTGAGGGGGAATTGGGGGTTGAAGTTGAAGCGCTTGAGGCGCGGTGGCTCGCGCTTTCTGAGGCAATTGAGTGGGTCCGGTAGCGATGCCGCGCGCGCGCAGACGCTCAAAATCCCTGAAAACTGGTTAAACTACATCAGTTCGGGGGAAGTCGAGCGCTTGCTCGAAGCGGCTCATCGCCGTGAGTAAAGCCGAATCTAATATATGGAGAAGCGATGTTATTCGTAAAACATTGCCCGGCATGCGGCAGCAAAAATGTCCGTGCTTCGCGCTCAAAGGGCGCAATGGGAAGTACCTTTTTTTTCACCCGCTTCCGCTGTCGTGATTGCCGCATGCGCTTCCGTCGCATGCGCTGGACTGCGGCGGCTACCGCTGCGATGATGGCCGGCGCGTTCGGTCTGTCTGTCTTTGCAATCAAGCAATTCGTCTCAGATACCCCGCTGCGCCGGGGCGCGAGTGGCACCGTCCAGTGGGATGTGGCCGGTGAGCCGACCGCTGATTTAAAGCGCCGTGCCCGTTTAGGCGAGCCAGAAGCCCAATATGCGCTTGGTGCATGGCATCGCAGCGCAAATCGGCCCGTAGATGATAAGCAAGCGGTGGAATGGTTTAAGCGCGCGGCCGACAAAGGCAATCAAGATGCGGCCTATAGCCTATCGCTGCACTATGCCGAAGGTCGGGGTGTGCTTCAAGATTACAACGAATCCGCGCGGCTCATTACTGATCTCGTCGCCAAAGGCCATGCCGATTCCCAGTTTCAATTGGGCAATATGTATCGGCGCGGGCTCGGTGTTGAGCTCAGCAAGCCATATGCCTATCTTTGGTACAACATCGCGGCGTCAAACGGTAATCGTGAATCGGGCCCGATGCGCGATACCACCGCCAGCCAGCTCTCCACGACCGAGCTTTCTGAAGCCCAGCGTAATGCCCGCATCTTGGAGCAAAATCTACGCGCTGGGAAAGATTTAGGGCAATTTAAGCCTAGGCTCGCAGTGGAATTTGTCAAAGGCGGTGCAGCGCCAGCGCCGGTGTCTCCGACTTCCGAGCCCGAAAAGGCTGCAAAGTAATCTTTGCAGCCCAGCTAAGAGCAAAAACTGCGCCGCAGGTATGAGCAGCAACCTGCGGCGACTTTTCTCCAAGCGCATGCTCATCGCGTTCGCGATGGGATTTGCCTCAGGGCTGCCTTTGTTGCTAACGGGCTCGACCTTGCAAGCGTGGCTCACGGAATCCAGCGTATCGCTCAAAAGTATCGCGCTCTACACCGCCCTGGTCGGCCTGCCGTATACGTTCAAGTTCGTTTGGGCGCCGATTTTTGATCGGTATGTGCTCCCGCTCGGGCGTCGTCGCGGCTGGTTACTCGTTACCCAGATTTTATTGATCGCAGCCATCATCGCGCTCGCGCTCAGCTCGCCTAAAGATCATCTTTACGGCATCGCGATTGCTTCGTTACTGATTACTTTTTTTTCCGCCTCGCAAGATATCGTCATTGATGCCTACCGGCGGGAATCGCTCGCCGATGACGAGCTTGGCTTTGGCTCTGCGCTGTACGTCAATGGTTATCGCGTCGGCATGCTTGTAGCGAGCGGTGGTGGGCTGGCACTGGCTGATCTGAGTGGTTTCAAAACTATGTATTTGGTCATGGCAGCTGCGATGGGCATTGGCCTCATCACAACGCTGCTCTCTCCCGAGCCCGCGCAATACGGGGCAGGGCCTAAAAATCTGCGGGAGGCAATCGTCGCCCCCCTCACTGAATTCCTGCGCCGCAATGGCGCGATCATGACGTTGGTCTTCATCTTGCTCTACAAAATGGGCGATTCGCTGGCCAGCGCGATTACCACCCCCTTTTATTTAAGCCTAGGCTTCACTAAAACCGAGATCGCAGCAGTGGTTAAGTTATGGGGTTTTTGGGCAACGATTGTGGGCGCGATGCTCGGCGGCGCGATCATTATCAAAATTGGTCTGGTGCGCTCTCTTTTCTGGTTTGCCATTTTGCAAATGCTCTCAACCGCTGGCTTTATCGTGCTGGCAAAAATGGGGCATAGCGTGCCGACGTTAGCAGGCGTAGTCGCCTTTGAAAATTTCACCGCCGGCATGGGTAGTGCCGCTTTCATTGGTTTCATGGGCGCGCTCACCGAGAAGCGCTTTACGGCCACCCAATACGCGCTGTTGTCGTCGCTCATGGGCGTGCCGCGCGTGATCCTCTCGTCGGGCACAGGCGCGATGGTCGAAACGCTTGGTTGGGCGCAATTTTTCTGGGTGTGTACGCTGCTTGCGATCCCCGGTATTTTCTTGTCGCTGCGGGCAGGGAAATGGCTTAACGCACCTGAGAAATCACCGACTTAGCGTAATACCTGCGGCGCAGATTGCACCCTTTTCCGGGCTATTTCGCGACAAATAGCGTATTCAAGTTTTCTTCAATTGCCGCTTGAATTTTCCCTTTGAAGGGCTTGAATAAAAACCCAAGCGTGATTTCGATATCGATATTTGTTTTGTCGACAACCAGCTCACCGTCAACGCCCGCACGCTCGAAGGTGCAGCAATTGCCATCCCAATCGGTTTCCAGCTCAAATTTCTTTTCTAACTGCGTTGCGATGGTGAGCGCTGCTTTTTTGGCTTTCGCCAGTGTCGTGCCGTGCGCGCGCTTGATATGAATGTCTGCCATGGGGAAATCTCCTAACCAAAGCGAAGCATACCAAGTTCGCGCGCACAAAAAGAAAAAGCCGCTAAAAGTAGCGGCTTAATCGAAAAAAAGCAGAGCGCTGAAGCTTAGGCTTTTTTCACTTTTTCGAGCAACTTAAAAGTCCACTTCGATGCGCCAACGAATTGACGCTTCAACGATTTGGGCAGGCAACGACGCTCAAGCGTGTTGCGGCGGGTACGTGTACGTTCAGCAGCCATAATATGTGTTCTAACCAGTGAGTTGCATTGAATAACTCACGATTGTACGAAAGTTTCCCCTTAAACCAGCATGCAGGCTGCAAATAATCTCTATCCACCGCTTTCCAGTCGCGGATTCATCAGCATCGTCGGCATTCACCAGATCGTATGTTGGGGAACGCTTACTTACGGTGTAACCGTCTTCTCGCCTGCGATGGCGGCAAAGCTCGGCGTGAGCATCACCACGATTATGTTGGTTTACGCCGCGGGGATTTTGTTCAACGGTATCGTAGCACCCGCCTGCACGCGGTGGGTCATGCGCGGCGCGGCGCTGCGCCCGGGGTTAGCCGGGCTTACGCTTGGTGGGCTTTCGTGTCTCGTGCTTTCGTTTGCGAGCCATCCGCTCGTGGCCTTCGTTGGATTTGCGATGGCAGGCGCGGCCATGGCGCTCACACAATATGATTTCGCATGGCTTTTGGTGCGCCTGCATCATCCGCACGACGCCCGGCGTACGGTCACCGGCATCACGCTTTTTGGCGCACTCGCAAGCTCAATCATGTGGCCGATTGCCCACGCGCTTAACGTGCGCTTCGGCATGGAATGGGGCTGGCGCGGGCTCGGTCTCATCATGCTCGTGGTCGGTGGCGCGTGTTTGTTGCGCATTACCCGCATGCCGGTGATCCGTGCCGATGCGCCGCTTAGCGATGCCGCGACAGCAGCCGCACCAGAATTGCCGGTCATCCCCGCGATACCTGCGGCGCAGTTTTGGGCCATTATCGTTGGCTTAACGACGATTAGCATCATCGGCGGCGCGCTAGCGATTAATCTACCGCTCTTGCTCGCCGCTGCCAAAGCTGAGCCCGCGGTCATCGCCGCAGTGCTTTCGCTTTTTGGCATTGGCCAATTACTCGGGCGCAGCCTTGATTTTTTAGGCGCGCGTAAATTTGGGCTTAATGCAACGGTGGTCACCGCCGCTTCGCTCGCGCTTTTGTCGTGGGCCGCCCTGCATTTGCCGCAAACCCTTGCGGTCACTGCCGCAGCGGTGCTGATGCTCGGCGCGAGTAACGGGCTTTTCACCATCGTACGCGGGGCCACACCCCTGCTTGCCTTTCATGGCGCGCAATTTATCAAAGCCTCCGCAGCGATGGCTTCCATCGGCAGTGTTGCCCGCGCCGCCGCGCCAATTGTGATCGCCTTCTTGCTCGAGCGCGTGGCGCATTTCACCGTCACCGCCGCAATCTGCGCCGCAGGTATTTTGATTGGCGCAGCGCTCGTCTTGCACAATGCAAAGGCCGCGCTACGGGCGTAACATTCTTTGGGAAAAGTAATCAATACCTGCGGCGCAGATTGAAGCGAAAAATGGCTCAATCTGCGCCGCAGGTATGAAAGAATTCATCTCAGCGCAAATACTCTGAAGGTCGTAGAAATGAATTTCGTTAAAAATGTCGTCGCCTTCGCGTTTCTCGCCTTCACGCAAGCCATCAATGCGCAATCGCCCAACGCGGCGCTACCCACCGTCGAAGAGCTTATGCGCTCTCCGCAGCTAGATCAAGTGCGGCTCTCTGCCTCGGGGCGTTACATGGCGGCGGTCGCGCCGTTAAACGGTCGGATGAATTTGGTGGTGATTGATCTTCAATCACGCAGCTCTGTGCAAGTCTCATCGTTTGAAGATTTCGATGTGCTCGAAACCCACTGGATCGGCGACGCCCGATTGGTCTTTTCGCTCGGGCAGTATGACGCGCCGACGGGCCTTACGCCGTGGAGGGCGGGGGCTTGTTTGTGGTGGATCGCGACGGCCTGAACGGGCGTCGATTGGCCGCGACCGTTCGGGAATCGCGTGGGCGTAACCAGCTGCATCGCTATCTTAATTTCACTGCAGTCATTCCGGGCAACGACGATGAAATTATCGCCAGCGGCAATCTCGATGTGGCAGACTCGACCGATCTGTATCGCGTCAATCTGGTAACGGGAAAATCGGTCGCGATCTCTTCTGGGCGGCCGGTCTCCAAGCCCGGTAACTGGCTACTCGATGATAAGCTCGTGCCGCGCGTGGTGAGTAGCTTCGATGAAGAAAAAAACGAACGTGTCACCTACTTCCGCAAATCTAGCGGAGCACCGTGGGTAGAAATCGCACGTACACCGACAAATCGACGGCAAATTTTTGTGCCCCGCTATATTGACCCAGAAACCAACACCCTCATCATTGCCAGCAATCAAGGGCGCGATACGGTCGGGCTCTTTCGCTTTGATCCTGAGACTAAAACGATTACCGAAACGATTGCGGGTCATCCGCGCTTCGATATGGGCGCAGATAGCGCAGGCGCTGGCGCGTCTGGCTTGATGCTGGGGCCAGATCGCAAGCTTGAAGCGCTTCGTGTCAATGCCGATAAGCCGCAAGTGCTCTGGCTCAATGCTGCAGGCGCGAAAGCTCAGGCAAGCATTGATGTCGCCTTGCCCGGGAGTGTTAACGAAATCGCGCCAAACGCTGATCGCAGCAAATGGTTGGTCAGCAGCTACTCAGAGCAATCGCCCGCCCACTGGTACGTTTACGATACGCAAACGGGAAAGCTAGAAGAAGTCGGTCGCGGTCGCCCTTGGCTCGAAGGTAAGCTCAAAGCCAAGCAGCTACCGATTAGATTCAAGGCGCGCGATGGGCTCGATTTAACGGGTTATATTTTTGTGCCTGAGCAGTTTAAAAAAGGAGCGCCGTTGCCAACGGTGGTGCATGTGCATGGTGGGCCACACGTGCGCGCCGATTACTTCGCCCGCGGCTTTGGCGTGCGCGAAGCGACGCTGCTCGCATCGCGCGGATACGTGGTCGTGCTACCAAACTTTCGGGTCACCCCAGGGATGGGCGTCAAGGCCTATCAGGCCGGGTTTGGTACGGTGGGTCGCGCCATGTCCGACGATCATGAAGATGCATGAAATGGGCCGTTGAGCAAGGCTATAGCGACCCTGCACGGGCGTGCATTTCGGGTGCGAGCTATGGCGGCTATGCAGCATTGCAAGCCATCGCCCGCCCGTCAAACCCGTTTAAGTGCGCGATTGCAGGTCTGGCGGTGACCGATATGGAATTTCAAAATACCTCGCCGCTAACCGATTACACAAGCTCGATAGCAGGCGTCAATTTTTGGAAGCGACTGTTGGGCGTGAAATCGTTTGACGAACCGATCGTGCGCACGCTATCGCCGCTTTTTAATACCGAAAAAATCAAGAGCGCAGTATTTATGTATGGCGGGCGCGAAGATCGACGCGTGCCGATGGTGCAGATGGAGCGCATGGCAGAGGCGCTGACCAAAGCGGGTAATCCGCCGAAAGAATTTATTGTCAAAGATAATGAGGGCCACGGCTTTGGATTACTCGCCAATCGCGTGGAACTCTATACAAAAATGCTGAGCTTCCTCGAAGGGCAGATCGGGCGTTAGGCAACAATTATCAATACCTGAGGCGCAGATTAACGCATTTTTGCCCTCAATCTGCGCTGCAGGTATGAAAGCGTCCCTTGACAAACCGAAATTTAGTCAGCAAACTCAAACTAGAAATTTTTTATTTTTCATTTTCTTTAATTTTCTTGATGGTCACCTTTCGGGCTCGATTTATGAAACTTAGTAGCGCTTTTTCTGCTCTCTCTCTCTGCTTAGCGGTTTAGCATTTGCTGACGAGCCGGCGCCTCAGCCGGTGGAGAAAATGGAAACGGTGGGGCGCAATGAGCCTCAAGGCCCACCAAGGATTTATGTCGAGCCGCTTTACGATTACGACGGTAACTTTGTAGGTTGGCGTACGATCATTAGCGCGGCCGCAGTCGTTGCGGTCGTCAAGAAAACCGTTGATGGTTTTGTGCCTGATTGCGCAACCGCGCTGCCCTCTAATTTTGGGTCTTGCGCTGGCGAGTGCAGAAGCGCTGTGTCTAGCGCGATTGAAAAGGCATATCCCACCTTTCGAATTACCGCGACCGTTGCGGTCGCAATGTCGAACCAGTGTGGTGTCAAGTGTATTGACATAGCCCAGAAATACGAATGTGCTGGCTAGTACTTATATGACATTCGCAAGCCTAAAACTTAAATTTACTCTCGGCGCAGTTTTTATTGCCGTCGTATTGTTGCTGCTTTGGGCAGGGGTTAAGTCACCCTATGAGAAGATTGTCGTAAGCTCAGGTGATGTCGCGCCCCCCGCTAAGAAGCAAGAAACAGTCGGCAAAAATGAGAGACTTTCGGCTATCGTGTCGCCCGGTCTCGCGCCCACGCTAGGTTTAAAGCCAGCGCTGAGTTCTGAGAAAATTTCGGCGCAAAACATGAGCGTAAAACGTGGCGATCTCGGCGCGCAGTTTGTAGCGGCGATGTCCTCATCGGACGCAACTGCACAGATCAAAGGTATGTATGGAATTTGGTGGACTTGTCTTCGTTACATCGATAAGCGTTTTGGAGATCAGTCCGCTTTAATTCCTGGCTCATTTGTCGAGCTCGAACTTCAGGCGCTCGTCCCTAGAGCAACTGACTTGTATTCAAATCTAGACGCACGCTGCAAATCGGTTCTCCACTTTTCTTCGGATGATCGACGACGAAAGAGCGCGGAATTATCTAGCGCAGGTCATCATGGCGCTCTGCTGGATAAGACCAATAATATTTTTATTAAAAAAGATCTTACGCAGACCGATCTTGATCTTGTAGATCGTGTACTCGCAAACGCAGAGCTGAGGGCTGAATTTGTTTATTTGAATGATGGGCATCTTCGCGGCCGACTTGAAGAAGTTTTTAGACCAAACTTATCCTTTCAGGAGGCAGAAGCAGCAGTTTGGGCAGCGACATGTCTTTTAGGCGCAGACTGCACAGACTTTGGTTTCGTGACCGCGCTTGCATGCTTTAGAGGCCACGTTTGCTTAGGAAATTCAGTCCAATCGGGCATCGAAGCGCAATTTTCTGCCGCTGGCGTCGAGAGAATCACTAAAGCCGCAGAGGCGCTTGTCGAAATGCTAGGTAGAGGCTCGGCAGGTTTGGGTTTGAAAAAGAAGTAACAATTTCGTTTTCGATTTGTCGCGTATCTCAATACCTGCGGCGCAGATTTAAGCCTCAGAGAGCGCAAATCTGCGCCGCAGGTATTGAGCGCTTTACTGCAACACGCAGCCAGCGGACGAAACGACCGCCGCCGCTGCGCTTGACTTGCTGCGGATGTCAACAACGCCGCGTTTGACCGCGGTCATCTCGGCCAAGATTGCAATCGCAATTTCTGAGGGCGTCTTCGCACCGATGTCTAACCCTACTGGGCCGCGGAGCTGCGCGACCTGCGTAGGCGTAACGTCGAACTCGAGCAGACGCTCACGGCGTTTATCGTTATTCGATTTCGAGCCCAGCGCGCCGACGAAAAAAGCAGGCGATTTCAGCGCTTCCATCAAAGCGAGATCATCCAATTTCGGATCGTGCGTCAGCGCCACCAGCGCACTATTGCGGTCTAAATTCATCGCGAGCACGAGGTCATCAGGCATTTCGCGGCTCATCGTCACCCGCGGCAGCTCAGCCCATTGCTCTTGATACTCATCGCGCGGATCGCAGACGGTGACTTGATAATCGAGCGGAATCGCCATGCTGGCGAGCAGTTTTGACAATTGCCCCGCACCGATAATGATGAGCCGATACTGAGGCCCATGAATGGTCGTGAGCGTTATGCCATCCCAGTGCAGCACGTCTGCGCCGTCGGCCAGCGCGCGGTGACTAATACCGGTGCGCGTATCCAGCGTGCGGCGCATGATGCGGTGGGCTTCGAGATCGGCCATCAGCCCGCGCAGATCAGACAGTGGGCTCACCGGTTCTAGCACCATTTCAACAGTGCCGCCGCAGGGCAGGCCAAATTGCTGGGCTTGATCGGCCGCCACGCCATATTTAATAGACTCGGGTAATTTCGCAGCGAGCTCACCGCGCTGCACTTTTGCGATTAAATCATCTTCGATGCAGCCGCCAGAGACTGAGCCGATGACCTGCCCATCGTCGCGAATAGCCATCATCGCACCAATCGGGCGGGGGGCGCTGCCCCACGTGCGTACGACCGTGCCAAGCGTGGCGCGGCGGCCCGCATCAGTCCACTGAATGGCGGTTTTGAGAACTTCTAAATCGAGGTTATCCATTGGGACACGCTGTATGCTGGGTTGAGATTATGCGGGGACGTCGCGGTAGCCGTCGAGCGTGCGCATGTAGGTGTTGAGGGCTGCCGCCAAAGCGCGAACGCTTGATTTTTGCAGTGTTTCGGGCGTTCCTGCGAGAAAATAGGTCTCCCAGCCAATCGATACAAAATCAAGCTTAAACATTTTCGCCGCCGCGCGCAGGCCAAGCCCAGCATCTGCCGCGCCCGCGCCCACCATCGCCGCGACTGCTTGGTGGGTAAATTCCTCTTGCTCGTAGCCAGAAATGGCATCGCCGCTCATCCCGCATGAGGCGAGCAATTGATCGAGCAAGATTCGCGTGCCAGAGCCGCGTTGACGATTCACAAAGCGAACGCCCGGCTTGGCTAAATCGATCATCTTATGAATCGCCATCGGGTTGCCCCGCGCGATCATAATGCCCTGCTCGCGCGACATTAATGGCTCACAGCGAAATTGCGCCCGATCCCTGACCGCTTGAAAAATGGGATCAATGCTGGCGTTGCTGCCGATCGGCGTATGAAAACCCGCAAGATCGGCTTCGCCTGCGAGCAACGCCCGCACGGCTTTTGCTCCACCCATGTAACGCACTTCCACTTGCTTGCTGGCTTGGTGATTGATGCAATGCGCCACCGCAAAATCATGGCTCGCCGCCAACCGCAGCAGCGTTGCCTGCCCGCCGACCGCCGCGTGAATGCCCGATAAAATGGATTCACACTTGGCCAGATCAGGCTGGGAAAGCGGTTGCAGCTCGGTATCGAGCATGGCGAGAATTGAGCGGCCAATCGCGGTAAGATGCGTGCCTTGCCCCGGCGCTTTTTTGACCACTGGTTTACCCAGCGCCCGCTCATAGAGCTCTAATCGGCCCCAAAGCGTGCGATAGGTTGTGCCAGAAGCTTCCGCAGCAGCGAGGATGGATTGGGTGTCGGAAATCTCGCGCAACACATGCCGCATTTCCGCCAAATCAATGACGAGCTCATTGCTCGTGAGCGTCGCACGCAGTGATAACGAGACCTGTAGCGACGGAAGTTTGCTCATTGCGCAAAGTATAAGCAGTTTCCTGATGCTGCGCGCTCATATGCAAAGCATTTCATATGAAAAATAAGGCGTGGGCTATGCTAGAAACGATGTCTTACTCAATGCATCTGTACGATTTCGTAGGAAATCACTCAAATGACTCAATTTCTTTTGCGTATATCGACCATTGCTATGAGCCTTGCGACCACCGTCTTCGCGTTGAGCGCGCCTGCATTTGCGCAGTCGGCAAAAATCTACGCCGCGGGTAGCTTGCGCACCGTGATGCAGGATTTAGCCACGCAATACGCTAAGGAAGCGCCGTTTGAGCCGCAATTTTTGTTCGGGCCATCTGGAAAGCTGCGTGCGCAGATCGAAAAAGGCGAAACGATGGTGCTCTTTGCCTCGGCATCTCCGACGGATACTTTGGCGTTGGTGCAAGCAGGTAAGCTGCGCTCGCATGTTTTATTGCCCGCAATTCGCTGTGTGTCGCCGCGCGTCCTGGCATCGCGCGCGCCACTTCGAATCAATTGGAATTTGCCCGTCGAAATGAAGGCAAGCGCATCGGCTATGGCGGGAGCGCGCAATTTAGCGTCGCCCGAGACGGGCACTATGAAATATTTTCCAGCCAACGCGGTTGGCTCGATTTGGTCGCGCTGCGTAGTAGCGAAGCGTTGCCCTCGGTGCGCTCTGACCGCTGGCTCGGGTGTGCTGGCGTCAACAAAAATTTGGGCTTCCGATTGAAAGCGGGCGAACGCGATCAACTACAAGTCTCTGAGATCACCACGCCTGAGATCGGGCTCTTGATTGAGCTCATACCTGCGGCGCAGAATCGGTGATTTTGAGCTCACTTTTAAGCGCATTTACGCTCGTGCGCGATGGCGACACCGGTCTATTCAATATTATCGGATTGTCGCTCTTCGTCAGCGGTATCGGCACCGGTATCGCCGCGCTCATCGGGATGCCATTGGGCGCTTGGGTCGCGCTGACACGCTCGCGCACGCGCCCGATCCTAATCGTCTTTCTCAATGCCTGCATGGGCTTGCCGCCGGTTGTTGTGGGCTTAGTCATTTATCTGCTGCTCTCTCGCAGCGGGCCGCTCGGAAGCTTGGGGTGGCTCTTTACCCCGAAAGCGATGATCATTGCGCAAGCCATCCTCATCGCGCCGATCATCGCCGCGCTCACCCGGCAAGTGATCGAAGACGCCCATGCCGAGTATCGCGATTGGTTTGCTTCGCTGCATCTATCGACGTTGCGTACCGTATCGACCTTACTATTTGATTGCCGCTTTTCTCTGCTCACTGCATTGCTCGCAGGCTTTGGCCGCGCGATTGCAGAAGTGGGAGCGGTGATGATCGTTGGTGGCAACATCAATGGTTTCACCCGTGTCATGACGACCTCGATTGCGCTTGAGACTTCTAAGGGTGACTTGCCGCTCGCGCTCGCGCTTGGCGTCATCCTCATTGCCATCGTCTTCGCGCTAAATGCCATTGCGCACGCGATTAAATCGTATGCCGCGAGGACTTATGGTTGATCGCAACGAAGTCTTGCGGCTCGATGCTGCGCAAGTCGAGATTGGCGAAAAGCGCTTGCTCTGCGCCATTTCGCTGGCAATCCAGAGGGGCGAGCGGGTGGTGATTTTGGGTGCCAACGGCGCTGGAAAATCAACGCTTTTGCGGCTCGCGCATGGGCTCATCGCGCCGACCCGTGGCAATCGCGAGAGCGTACCGGCGGCGCAACAACGCATGCTCTTTCAGCGCCCGCCATTGCTGCGCACCACAGCGTTGGGCAATGTTCAATTTGCGTTGCGCGCAAGCGGTATGCCCACCCAGCGGATTGATACGCTGGCGGCGCAAGCGCTGGCAGCGTGCGGGCTTGCCGCATTTGCGACCCGGCATGCCCGCTCGCTTTCAGGGGGCGAGCAGCAGCGGCTGGCGCTCGCTTGCGCGTGGGCCTGTGCCCCAGCGCTGCTCTTTGCAGACGAGCCGACCGCGAGTCTTGATCTCAATGCCGTGCGAGAAGTTGAGCATGCGCTGTTGAAACTCAACGCCGATGGGGCAGCGATTGTGCTGACGACCCATTCGCTGGCGCAAGCGCGACGACTCGCGCAGCGGATCATTTTTTTACATGACGGCCAACTCACCGACGATCTACCTGCGGCGCAGTTTTTCGCTGGAAATCGCAGTCAACAGGCCACGCTATTTATTGAAGGAGAGGTCTTATGAAAACCATCGCAGCCTTAATTCTCGGCGCGTTACTCTGCGCAGTGATGAGCACAAGCGCAATCGCGCAGGATAAATTTATCATCGTCGCCTCGACCACCTCAACCGATCAATCGGGGCTTTTTGGGCATTTGCTGCCACGATTTCAAAAAGAAGCAGGCATCGCGGTGCGCGTAATCGCTTTGGGCACGGGCCAAGCACTTGATGCTGCGCGTCGCGGAGACGCCGATGTGGTGTTCGTGCACGACAAGGCAGCAGAAGAGAAATTTGTAAGCGAAGGTTTTGGCGTGACTCGGCTTGAGGTGATGTACAACGATTTTGTCCTGCTCGGCCCGAAGGAAGACCCGGCGAACGCAAAAGGCAACGATATTAAGGCAGGGCTAAAGGCCATTTTTGGGAGCCAATCCATCTTTATTTCGCGCGGCGATAAGAGCGGCACGCATGCTGCTGAGCTGCGGTACTGGAAGGCGGCCGGGGTCGATCCTGCCGCCGAGAAAAAATCTTGGTACAAAGAAGTCGGTCAAGGCATGG
The DNA here is from genome assembly GCA_031430575.1 of Betaproteobacteria bacterium. Classification (GTDB taxonomy): domain Bacteria; phylum Pseudomonadota; class Gammaproteobacteria; order Burkholderiales; family Casimicrobiaceae; genus JANMDS01. The sequence goes on from JANPBT010000026.1 coordinate 68,866, forward strand.
GCCCAGCGCTCAACACTTCCGCCGCCGCCAATGGCTACATTCTCGCCGATCGCGCGACGTGGCTTGCATTCAAAAATCGCCAAAATCTGGGCATCATCGTCGAAGGCGATCGTGCGCTCTTTAATCAATATGGCGTGATGCTCGTCAATCCCGCCAAGCACCCGCATGTCAAAAAAGCCGAAGGGCAAGCCTTCATAGATTGGCTCGTTGCGTCCGCGGGGCAAGCCGCAATCGCGGAATACAAAATTAACGGCGAGCAACTGTTTTTCGCGAACGCGAAAAAAATGTAGTCCGTCGGAATGCTGATCGAGCACTGTTTACCTGCGGCGCAGTTTCTACCTCGCCGTTGTCGCAAAACGAAACATATCGCGGTTGCTGCAATGCAGCAACCGCCAAAGTCGTAAGCACGAGCTCTAATTATGGCGGGCACAATTTTTGCTGAGTGAAACAATGATGTTGACACCATCGTAGTTGCCGTACACAATCAAGTTCAGCAAACGAAAATTGTCGACCCTCGCATTAGGAGACCTCCATGCAGAAATCGCTCCATCTCGATCCCAACAAGTGCACCGGCTGCTTGCAGTGTGAAATGGCCTGTAGCTTTGAAAACTACGGCGTGTTTAACACCGCTAAATCCCGCATCAAAGTTTTTAACTTTGAGCATGAGGGGCGCAAAGTGCCGTATACCTGCACGCAATGCGCCGAAGCGTGGTGCTTGCATGCCTGCCCAGTGGAAGCGATCAAGATTGATTTCGCCACTGGCGCAAAAGTAGTGCTCGAAAATGTCTGCGTGGGCTGCAAAGTCTGCACCGTGGCCTGCCCATTTGGCACGATCAATTACGTGCAAGACACGGGCAAAGTGCAGAAGTGCGATTTGTGTGGCGGCGATCCGGCGTGCGTAGAAGCCTGCCCGACGGGCGCGATTACTTACGTCGATGCCGATTGGACAGGTCTCGACAAAATGCGTGCGTGGGCCGGTAAAACCGACACGACAGCGACAGCATAGGGAGTAACGAACATGTCTTGGGCAAAAAAACTCATTCGCGTCAATCTCAGCACGGGCGAAATCAAATCAGAAGCGCTTAATATGGAGTGGGCGCGCCAGTATTTGGGGCAGCGCGGTTTGGCGACAAAATATTTTGTTAACGAAGTCGACGCGAAGGTAGATCCACTTTCTGCTGAAAACAAAATTATTTACACCACGGGCCCGCTCACCGGCACGATGGCGTCTACGGGCGGTCGCTACTCGGTTGTGACCAAAGGCCCTCTCACCGGCGCGATTGCCTGCTCAAACTCCGGCGGCTATTTTGGCGCGGAGCTAAAAATGGCGGGGTGGGACATGATTATCGTCGAGGGTAAGTCGGCCAAGCCGGTTTACCTCTCGATTATCGACGATAAAGTCGAGCTCAAAGATGCCGGCGGCCTTTGGGGCAAGACCGTTTGGGAAACCGAAGAAATCGTTAAGAAATCTTCGGGCGATGCGCAAACGCGGGTGTGCTCGATTGGTCGCGCGGGTGAAAATCAAGCGCTCTATTCATGCATCGTTAATGATTTGCATCGTGCGGCGGGCCGTTCTGGCGTCGGTGCGGTGATGGGCAGCAAAAATCTGAAAGCGATTGCAGTGCGCGGCACCAAAGGCGTGGGCAATATCGTTAATCCAAAAGCGTTTATGGCCGCGACGAGCGCAGCCAAAAAAGTGCTGAAAGATAACGCGGTGACTGGCCAAGGCTTGCCGACTTACGGCACACAAGTGCTGATGGCAGTGATTAACGAAACCGGCTCATTGCCAACGCGTAATCACCGCGATGTGCAGTTTGAAGGCGCATCCAAAATCGGCGCGGAAGCGATGGCAACCAAGCGACCAACCGACGGCAAAGCTAACCTCAAAACCAACGCGGCCTGCTTTGGTTGCACCATCGCTTGCGGGCGCATTGTGCAAATCGATCAAACCCATTTTTCTGTGGTCAACAGCCCAAAATATTGGGGTGCAACCGGCGGTCTCGAATACGAAGCTGCGTGGGCACTTGGCGCAGCACCTGGCGTAGACGATTTAGAAGCGCTCACTTACGTTAATATGATTTGTAATGAAGATGGCTTTGATCCCATCTCCTTCGGGGCAACGATTGGCGCGGTGATGGAGCTTTATGAGATGGGCATCCTGACCAAAGAAATCGTCGGTGTTGAGGCTAAATTTGGCTCAGCAGAAGCGCTGGTGAAGTTGGCAGAAATGACCGCAACAGGCACCGGTTTTGGCAAAGAAATCGGCATGGGCTCGAAACGGCTTTGCGAGAAATATGGCAAGCCGGAGCTCTCGATGAGCGTCAAAGGCCAAGAGTTCCCCGCCTACGACGCGCGCGGCATTCAAGGGATGGGCTTAACGTATGCAACCTCTAATCGCGGCGCATGCCATTTACGCTCCTATACCGTTGCATCGGAAGTGCTCGGGATTCCGGTCAAGACTGATCCGCTTGCGACCGACGGCAAGCCAGAATTGGTCAAAGCCTTTCAAGATGCGACCGCAACTTTTGACTCCGCTGGCGTGTGTGTATTCACCACATTTGCATGGACGATGGCCGATTTGCAGCCGCAAATTGCTGCCGCCTGTGGCGATGAGTTCACGATGGATAACTTAAATACCATTGGCGAGCGTGTGTGGAATATGGAGCGCGATTTCAACAACCGGGCTGGCTTTACCGCCAAAGACGATAGCCTGCCGAAGCGCTTGATGACCGAGCCTGCAAAAACCGGCCCCGCAAAAGGCTTAGTCAGCGGCCTAGACAAGATGATGCCGCAGTATTACAACATTCGTGGCTGGGATACTGCGGGCAATTTGAAGCCAGAAACGCGCGCGCGACTCGGGCTGTAATGAGCGAAGCAAAAAAGGCCGCGTAGGGTTCGCTCGCGCGGCTTTTTTTCGCCCGTTGATGGGCTCAACGTAACGGATACCTGCGGCGCAGAAAGTGGCTCAAAAAGGCTTAAATCTGCGCCGCAGGTATTCAATCAAATTTGGAGGATTCGCCATGCATCACGTTATTTTGGGCAACGGCCCGGCGGGCGTTATCGCCGCCGAAACCATCCGCACGTTGGATCCGCACGCATACGTGACTCTAGTTGGTGATGAAGCTGAGCCACCGTATTCTCGTATGGCCATTCCGTATTTACTCGTGGGCAATATTAACGAGCACGGCACCTATTTACGAAAGGGGCCAAACCATTGGGCGATGCATCGGATTACGATGATTCATGCGCGTGCCGATAAAGTCGATGCTGCGGCAAAAAAAGTCAGCCTCTCCAACGGTCAGAGCCTAAGCTACGACAAATTACTCATCGCCACCGGCTCGATTCCGGCAAAAGCGCCGATCATCGGCATCGACTCGCCCGGCGTGCATTCCTGCTGGACGATGGCCGATGCCCGCAAAATTATTGCCGGTGCGAAGCCCGGCGCGCGCGTGCTGCAGATGGGCGCTGGCTTCATCGGCTGCATCATTATGGAAGCGCTCGCGGCCCGTGGCACCAAGCTGACCATCGTCGAGATGGGGGATCGCATGGTGCCGCGCATGATGACTGAAAAAGCGGGCGGAATGATTAAGTCTTGGGTTGAGGCCAAAGGCGTGAAGGTCTACACCAATACCAAAGTAGAAGCAATCATGGCGGGCACGCCCATGCGCGTTAAGCTCTCCAATGGCGACGTGGTTGAAACTGATCTGGTGATTAGCGCCACAGGCGTGCGTCCGGCGGTGAAATTTCTCGATGGCTCTGGCGTGAAAACCAATCTCGGCGTGATCGTTGATGCCCAGATGCGATCGAGCGATGCCAATATCTACGCGGCGGGTGATTGCGCGGAAGCGATTGACTTCAATACCGGAAAATTCGCGGTCAACGCGATTCAGCCTAACGCGGCCGACCAGGCTCGCGTTGCTGCTTCAAATATGGCGGGCAAATCGGTTAGCAGTGAAGGCAGCCTTGCGCTGAACGTGCTCGATACGCTCGGCTTAGTGTCCACTTCGTTTGGCCAGTGGTGGGGCGCGGACGCAAAAGACGGCGGCGCGACGGCTGAGCTCGCCGATCCTCAATCGTATAAATACATTTCACTGCAATTCAAAAACGATGTGTTGATTGGCGCAACCAGCCTTGGCATGACCGATCATGTGGGTGTGTTGCGCGGGCTGGTGCAATCCAAAACCCATCTCGGCGCATGGAAAGAACGACTCATGCAAAACCCGCTCGCCATCATGGATGCCTACTTAGAAAAATCGCAAGCACAAGCGAGCAACGCAAATTTGAGCGGCGCACGAATGCGGTAACTAAGGGATTTAGCGGATGATCTGCGCCGCAGGTATTGCAATATTCCGCTGCAGCGCAGCTAAGGCGACGTGCTTAAAGCAAATCTGAAATCAGGTCTTGCTGTATCGAGATATACGCAAAAACATTTCCTCAAAGAGCCGAAATGGGTGAGGCGCAGATTTGCTATTGTTAGCTTAAAAACTGCTAAAAAAAGCTCAATTTGTGCAGCAGGTTCACGCATTATCGCCATCGCCAAAAGAAGCTCGATAGCGCGGGATTAATGCGTTGCGCGGCGCAGTCGAAACGCAAAAAACAAGCACCCCATACCGAGCAACGCTAACGGCGCAGGCAGCGGCACGCCATTTGGTGGCACATCATTCACGCTGAGCACCAGCGAAAGATTGTCTGCGTAACCATCATTGAACGATCCGGCTGTCCTGGTCAGGTTGAGATCAATATCGATGAAGCGCGTGCTCGCTGGAACCAACCCAATCAACTGGCGGAAGAGCAGGCTCGTTAAATCTGATCGATCTATATTGGAAACGGGCCCAATCGATGCGCTGCTGATTACCGCATTGAAGCCATCGAGAAAGTTAATGACGAGTGCAGCGTTATCGTTCTGGCTGCTAAATCCACCGAGAAACGCTGACAAATCGAATTGAACCGAGCCAAGATCAATTGCCGCTGCTTCGGCGGATATATCGACTAACTGTGACGCGCTTGAAAATTCGCTGACTCCGCCCGAGAAAAAATTGAGCCCACGCACGGCCGGGCCTGGATCGGTAGCGTTGGGGAAGCCGCCACCTGCTGCGTATTGAGTCACCGTGAATGCACCCGTTGTCGTGTACCCAGGAATGGTCGCAACCGCTCCACCGGTGCCGCCCGGCCCTGCTTCAGCATCACCGTTAACGATTAAATTAGTCGAAATCACTGCGGCATGCGTCGCTGCGGGCGCTAAGGACAGGGCAAGCACGCAGAGTGCCACGCGGGAAAGTAACGCAGCACTTTTAGGTAGCGCAAATCGATATTTCATGATGGTGTATCCTCCACGTTTTTTTGAACCAATGAGCCGGGACGGCCAGAAGCAAATGAGGAGCAAGTTTTATGCTTAACTTTTAAACTACTGATTTATATACATTTATTTTTTCAGCTTGGCTTGCTGAATAGCGTCACGTAAAGCCTTCCGACTCCCCCATTTGGGGTATGCGCATGCTCGCGCGCAACGGGTCGTTCTCCGCGTATGCTCATACGACGACACCATCTTTGCATTGGATACGCACCCAATACAGTTCACATCAGTAAAAGTGATCTCGGGCTGAAGGTTTGATCAAGCGTTACACACTCCGTTCTTGCCGAGTAATCTTTGGTTCGCCGCTTTATTTTGCGCGGATAGGGTTGGTTCGGCTTGTGACGAAGGCTTTGATTTGCAATCTCTTCCCGAGCCGGGCAAACCAGCTTGCGCGCTCGTGTTGGGGGGAATAGCCCCGCTTCGGGAGCGGCTTGCGCCGAACGGAGTTCAGCGCACCTTTAAGGAAAGCGTCGATCGGAAAGAGCGCAGCGCAGTCGCAGATCCATTGATACCTGCGGCGCAGAATTGACCCGTTTAGCGCCCCCTGCGCTAGGCGGGGCGATCCCGGCAGCTATTGAACGTTAAATTCGCACTCGGAAGCTTGGCTTTTGCGGCTTCTAGGGCGGTCACTGTCGATTGCTGCGGCTCGCGCACTACAAACAGCGTGCCCGAGATTGGCGTTTCGCGTGGCAACACCCGCGCGGTTTTAATCCCTTTGCGCTCGAGCTCGGCCAATCGTGCGTTGGCTAACTCTTCGCTGCGGTAAACGCCGGCAGAGACTACGGTCGTCCCATTTTCAGAAACGGACGCAACATCGGCAAAGCCTAAATTTTCAAGCTCTTTAAGCGCGCGGTCTGTGCTCGCCTTACCAGGCTTTGTCGCTACTGAAATCCAGAAACCATTGCCGATTTCAGCCCGCTGCTGTGAAAGCGTTTTACCGAGCTGAAGCGGGCTAAGCGCTTCCAGCACTGCTGTTTTTTCGCGCTCGGTAAAAGGGCCAAATTCAGCGCACGTAATATTGAGCTGGGCGATCTTGCCAGGGCCGAGAGCGGCGACTTGCTGCGGCGTGAGCAGCTTGATGCGATCTGCCTTTACCGCTGTGACCGATGAATCTGGCTTACGCCCGATTTCGCCTAAGTAAGCATAGGCTGCAACGCACATGTTTGCAAGCAATAGCAGCACCACAATCGCTCGCATTGCGGGTAATCAGCGTCGCCGCTGGGTGTAGGCGGCCACCAGAGCGATGAAGAGCGAAATAAAGGGCGCTCCGCCAACGGGCACGGCTTGCGCGGGCGTGGGCTCGGCAAAGTCGACATCTGCACCACCGAGAATCGCACTAACGCTCGCGCTTGCCTTGGGCTGATCGCCATCGGGGGCGACGTCCGCTGAGGTCTCGCCCGTGGCGAGCACAGACAAGCCGCCGGTCGGCCCGGTGAAGTAGGCATGGGCATGGGCTGCCGTGCCGAGCGAAGCAAACGGCAGTGTTGGGAATGCTGCGGTAAAGGCGGGGGTTGGTAAAAGCGGCGCATCGGCCACGATATTGGCAGATGAAACCCCTGCGCGTGGGAGGAACCACTTAAGCCAGCCATAACCGTTGGGCACGCCTGCTTGCATTAGCGTGAAAAGCCCGCCCCCAGCTTTGAGATGTACGCCTAATGCGCTAGCGTTGGCGTTCACGATATCGAGTTGCGCTTCGGTCACGCCGCCGAGTGCGTTGATACGGTCTGAGGGCAGGTAAACGATCCCGGTAGTGTCGATCGTTTGGAAAGCTGCGGCGGATTTAATAAAAAATGCATCGAGTTCAAGCGCTGAAGTGATTATCCGTCGTGACCAACCGGCCGCTGGCAGCGTAGATTTATCGAAAGCAGAGATAAACGCGCTCACCGCCACTTGGCTGTTGCAACCTAAGCAAACCACTACTTTTTGGCCGTTGCGCACATTTGGCGCCATCGCTTCCAGCGCGCGCTGGATGTAAAGCCAGCCGTCCAAATTGGCCGAAGTGGTCGCGCTGCCGTGGTCGTCCGCGTCGGTGCCGTTGATTAAAACCGGGCCCGCAACGACGACTTGAGTACAAAAAAGGATGGCAAGCCAAACGGCCAATCGAGGGAACAATCGCATGACAACCCGCAAAAACAGTATTCCGGTTAGTTTATTTGCCGGGGAGATTAGTTCCGCATTTCGGATGAAACACTCATCGCACAGTGTTGCGCTGCTGCGACGCAAATCCACCGAAGCGTCGAACAATCAGCGCATCGGCATAAATTTCGCGACCGAAAAATGCCTGATCGGTAAATTGATGGAGCGGGTGAAGGGAATCGAACCCTCGTATGAAGCTTGGGAAGCTGCCGTTCTGCCATTGAACTACACCCGCGACGGCCGAACTATAGCGCACTGGGGCTTGATTTTGTTGCAAAGCGAGGCTTAAACGGTGAAAGACTGAATCGATTTCGATTCGCGCTGCGTTTGGAATGTAACGCGCGTTTGAGCGAATCAGTGCGCCGCTTCGCACCGTGCGCTGCATCGCGAATGAAAGCATCACTACCTGCGGCGCAGATTCGTTGCAAATAGTGCTCAAATCTGCGCCGCAGGTAGTCAATAATGAACCTGCTGAGCAAAAAACAAAAAATAGCGGAGAGCGCGAACGATGTTATATGATTTACGAGGCTTGAAAGACAAAATTCTCGCGGGAAATTGGGTGATTTTTACCGCGCGTGAGCTCTGGTGGTTGATTGCCATCAGCACGCTCGTGATCGCGACGGTGCTGTATGTGCTTTTTCGCCATATTGAGCCGCCGCCGCCGAAAACAGTGACGATTTCTGCCGGTGCAAAAAGCGGTGCGTATTTTCAGTTTGCCCAGCGCTACGCCGCTGAGATGAAAAAACACGGCATTATCCTGCGGGTGTTGGAGTCGAGCGGATCGGTCGAAAATCTTGCGCACGTGAGCGATTCAAAATCAGGCGTTGATTTCGCATTCATTCAAACGGGCATTACGGATGGTGGGCAATCCCCTGCGCTTGAAAGCTTGGCAAGCGTTGCTTTCGAGCCGGTCTGGGTGTTGAGTGCGCCGTCGGTCACGTTAGCGCGTTTGGTTGAGCTCAAGGGCACGCGTATCGCCATCGGCGCAGCGGGGAGTGGCACCCAGCCGGTGGCCCGCGAGTTGCTACGGGCAAACCAAATCACCGCTGAAAACGCAACGTTTATCGAAATGAATGCTGCCGATGGCATGGCAGCGCTCGCGGGCAATGCGCTCGATGCGGTGATCACGATTGCGGCGGCAAACGCACCGGTGATCGAGAACGCGCTGGCCGCGGGCATTTCGGTCATGGAGTTTGACCAAGCAGACGCCTATGCACGGCGCTTCGCGTGGCTGGCAAAAGTCACGCTTCCGAAAGGTAGCGCCAGCTTGGCCGCAGACCAACCCGCGCGCGACATCACGCTCGTGGCCGCGAGCGCGAATCTGGTCGCCCGCGCCGATACCCATCGAGCGATTGCATTTCTATTGCTCGATATCGCAAGCGATATCCACGCCAACGCCGGCCCGCTGCATACGCTCAAGCAATTTCCCAATGAGCAAAATTTGCAGTTTGCTCAAAGCGAAGAATCAAAGCGATTTTTTAAATCGGGGCGCCCGGTGCTGCAGCGTTATTTACCGTTTTGGCTGGCCAATTTGGTCGAGCGCTTGCTCGTTTCGATTATCCCGGCGTTGGCAATCGGCATTCCATTGGCGAAGCTGATCCCCGCTTTTTTTGACTACCGCGAAAAAGCTGCCGTGCTATTGCTCTATGAAGAGGCAGATTTATTGGAGCGCGCAGTGAAAGGAGGCATGCAATCTACAGACCAAATGCGGTTAACGCTCGATGATATTGAGCAGCGATTGGCCAAGCTCGGGCTGGGTGCGAGCAGGCATGTTGATGTCTATAACTTGCGCGGGCATCTGGATTTGCTGCGCGCGCGACTCGATCGAGCCTAATTCAAGCGCAATACCTGCGGCGCAGATTTGCGTGTATTTGCGGGTATTTGCGTTGCGCGGGCGCTAAACCACGCCAAAAACAGCACTCATTTGCGCCACAAGCGGCCTAGCAAACGCTACGGCAGCCGTTGCACGGTGAGCGTTGAGCCTTCCCACGTGGTATTCATCAGCATCAAAAAGTTGCGCCCTGCGATCGCGCGCTTGAGCTCTGGGTCTTCGCTTATGGTCGCTTTGACGCCATAAAGATCGATTCCGCCGACTTTGATCGTCTTAATTTCCGTGAAATGATTGAGGAAGGCTTTGCCTTTGCGCGCGACTTTTTGCGGGCGCGGGTAATCTGATTTTTTGCGCTTTTTGGCCTCTTCGCCTTTCGCAGGCGGCTCATCTTTATAGGGCAGGCGCAGGCGCTCGGCATCGGCAGCGGGCATCAGCAAGCCGCCCTGGCGCTTGGGATCAACTTCAATTTGAAACGGTTGACCAAGCGCTAAAAACTGGGCGATAAATTTGCCATCAGTATCTTTGGGGATCGAAAGCGCAGGCAGCCCGGCAATATTGGGAGAGACGGCAACCAACCGCCCAACGCCCACCGACTCTTCCACACCGCGTATGCGAACGCTCACATTGCCTGCGGAATCCAACCCCGAAACGTAAACGCCCTCGGAGGTCAGCTCGCCAAATCCGACAGTGCGCGCTGCGCGACCATCGATTTTGAGCACCGCCGCACTGCGTTGCAAGCTCACAACTTCGACCGTTGTGGCCGAAACCGCGCCGCAGGTTGTGGCGAATAAAGCCAGCGAAACGACGCGGGCGCAGACCGAAAATTGGCTGGAAAATGGGGTGGACGCAGAAATCATGGCGTTATGGTATCGCAAGCGGGTTTCGGCTGCGTTGATGTGGTGTTGGAATCGCGCGCTGGTTTGGCTCGGTTCGGGCTTCGAAAGAGAGATGAATTAGAAAAATCGGCGTATAGTGGAATTTCGTTTTCATCTCGGGGTCTGAGCGCATATCGAAATAGCTCAGAGCACAGCAACATGTCGGAATTCATTAAAAAACTCGGCTGGATTGGCGCCGGTATCGCTGTCGGCACTGCGCTTTCAGTGACTTACACCGCAATGGCGCTGCGTGAGCCCACGCTGCCTGTGCCAGTCGAAGATCTGCGGGCGTTTTCTGAGGTCTACAGCCGCATCAAAAATGAGTATGTCGAGCCGGTCGCTGACAAAAAGCTCATCAAAGCCGCGATTAACGGCATGGTGCAAGGCCTCGACCCGCATTCAAGCTACCTCGACGAAGAGGGGATGAAGGAGTTTCGCTCGTCTACCGAAGGCAAATTTGGCGGCGTTGGCATCGAGATTGGCACCGAAGACGGCTTTATTCGTGTTGTCGCCCCGATTGACGATACACCGGCGCAGCGCGCAGGCATCCGCGCGGGCGACTTGATCGTAAAAGTCGATGGCGAAACGACCAAAGGTATGGCGCAAGATAAAGCCGTGACCAAAATGCGCGGTAAACCTGGCACCAAGGTTGCGCTCGAAGTATTTCGCAAAGCGGAGCCCGCAAGCGATAGCGCATCGCTCACGTTTAAGCTCACGCGCGAAGAAATCAAGATCTGGAGCGTGCGCTCCAAGATGATTGAGCCTGGCATCGGTTACGTGCGCCTGCGTGGTTTCCAAGGGCCTACGATGACCGATTTTGGCCGCGAGTTGCGCAGTCTTTACAAAGATGGCGATCTCAAAGGTTTGGTGCTTGATTTGCGCGATAACCCGGGTGGTTTACTCGATGCCTCGGTTGGCGTCTCCGCAGCATTCATGCCCAAAGATGCGCTGGTGGTCTATACCGATGGCCGCGCTGCAGAAAGCAAAATCCGCTATAGCGCACGCCGCGAAGATTACTGCCGTGGCAATTGCCCAGAAGATCCGCTACGTGGCTTGCCGGCATCGCTGCGCAATGTGCCGCTGACGGTGCTCGTTAATGGCGGCTCTGCGTCTGCGTCCGAAATCGTCGCCGGTGCATTGAAAGATCTCAAGCGGGCCACGATTATTGGCACCACAACCTTTGGTAAGGGTTCTGTGCAGACGATATTGCCGCTGTCAAACAACAGCGCATTGAAGCTCACCACGCAGCGCTACTACACCCCTAACGGCACCTCGATTCAAGCCAAAGGGATCGAGCCAGACATCATCATCGATCAGCTCACCGTCGAAGGCTTAACGGATGTGAAGCGCACCCGCGAATCCGAGCTGCCGCAGCATTTGCAGGGCGCTAACGAAGAGAAAAAAATCGTTGAAAAAAACGACGGTGATGAGCCTGTGGTCAAAGTCAATCCTCGCATTCGCTTTGAGAATTTTGAAGCGGGCATTCCTGCAAAAGACTATCAGTTGTTGCAAGCGCTTAATCACCTGAAGGGACTGCCGGTCATTCGCTCCACCAAGCCTGCGCCTGATGCAAAAACGGCGGCAATCGTGCCCGATAAAAAGTAACGCTATTTTGCGGAATACCTGCGGCGCAGATTAAGGCAAAAAATCGCCAAATCTGCGCCGCAGGTACGTTGAGAACCCACCTATGCGCGCTGAACTCACCGATGACCAGCTACTGCGCTACTCGCGGCATATTTTGTTGCCGGAATTTGGCATTGAAGCCCAAACCAAACTCGCTAACGCCCACGCGCTCATTGTCGGCGCGGGCGGGCTGGGCTCGCCGGTAGCGCTTTACCTCGCGGCGGCGGGCGTGGGCACGCTCACCATCTGCGATCACGATGATGTTGATCTAACCAACCTGCAGCGCCAAATCGCCCACGATATGCGCGGCGTCGGTAAGCCGAAAGTGGATTCTGCAAAAGCCCGCATCGGCGAGATGAATCCGCTGGTCAATGTGCGCACAATTGCGCAAAGAGTGGCGGGCGCGAGGCTGGAAGCGCTCGTGCGCGAGGTCGATATTGTGCTCGATTGTTGCGACAATTTCGTAACCCGCCATGCGGTGAATCGCGCTTGCTTCGCTGCAAAAAAACCGCTGGTCTCTGGCGCAGGCATTCGCTTTGATGGGCAAGTTTGCGTCTACGATCCGCGCAACGAAAAATCGCCCTGCTATCACTGCTTGTTCCCAGAAGGCGATGCGCCAGACGAAGTGCGCTGCGCCGTGATGGGCGTATTTGCCCCAGTGACCGGCATCGTCGGCACGATTCAAGCGGCAGAAGCGCTGAAAGTGCTCGCTGGGATCGGTGATCCGCTTGCGGGGCGCTTGCTCACCATCGATGTGCTCGCGATGGCGTTTCAAGAGATCCGTATTCCGCGTGATCCAGCCTGTGCAGTCTGCGCAAGCCGCTGATGCGGTGAAATCTGCGCCGCAGGTATTGCAAAATAGGGCGCATGAATTCGCCTGCGCTCACTGAAGCAATCTATTTCTTCGAAAATCTAAGCCCGGCCGACATCGCGCGCATGGGCGAGCGCTACGCAGCGAACGCGACGTTTAAAGACCCGTTTAACGACGTGACCGGCGTTACAAAAATCGCGCCAATATTTGGAGAAATGTTTGAAGCGATGCATGATCCGCGCTTCAACATTATCACCGCAGTCGAGCAAGGTGATGAAGCGTTTTTGACATGGGATTTCACGTTTCGTGTGAAAAAATTTAGACCCGATCAATCAATGACGATCCATGGCGCATCGCATTTGCGCTTTGATGCCATCGGCAAGATCGCGATGCATCGTGATTATTGGGATGCAGCGGAAGAGCTCTATGCAAAACTACCGCTTATTGGCGCGTTGATGCGCTTTTTGCAGCGAAAGTTTGCGCACTAAGATGATTTCATTTTTTGATACCAAAGAAACCCGCTCCACTGCCGAGCGCACCGCCGAATTAGCCTTGCGCTTGCCTGCGCTGATCGCCCACGCGCAAGCAAATTCGCCAGCGATGGCAGGCATTTTGAACGGCATACCTGCGGCGCAGATTTCGTCGTTAAAAGCCCTTTCGGCGCTGCCAGTAACACGCAAAAGTGAGCTCCATGATTTGCAAAAAGCAGCGCGCCCTTTTGGTGGATTTAACGCCGCGCAATATGGCGCGATTCGCCGCGTATTTTCATCGCCAGGCCCTATTTACGAGCCAGAGGGCACGCAAACCGATTACGCTCGCGTCGCACGCGCGCTCTTTGCTGCGGGCATGCGCAAAGGCGATTTGATTTACAACACGTTTAGTTATCACATGACCCCCGGCGGCTGGATCATGGATGCCGGTGCGCTCGCGCTCGGCTGCGCGGTTTTCCCTGGTGGCACTGGTAATTCCGAGCAGCAAATTGCTGCAATTCACGATTTGCAGCCGGTGGCTTATGCGGGTACGCCATCGTTTTTGCGCATCTTGCTTGAAAAAGCCGACGAGCTCGGCACGCCAATTACTTACTTCAAACACGCGCTTGTCTCAGGTGAATATTTTGCACCGCAGGTGCGCGCGCTTTTTGAGGCACGCGGCATTCAAGCGCTGCAATGCTACGCCACCGCAGACGCCGGCCTAATCGCCTACGAAACCGGCGCCAATCAAGGCATGGTTATCGATGAAGACATCATCGTTGAGATCGTCCGCCCCGGCACCGGCGAAGTCGTGCCTGATGGCGAAGTGGGCGAGGTCGTCGTGACCACATTCAACCAAGTCTATCCGCTAGTGCGTTTTGGCACAGGCGATTTAAGCGCAATCATGGCCGGCGAAAATCCATGCGGGCGCACCAACGCGCGCATCAAAGGCTGGATGGGCCGCGCCGATCAAACCGCCAAAATCAAAGGCATGTTTGTGCATCCTTCGCAAATTGCTGAGGTGGTCAAGCGTCATCCTGAAATCATCAGAGCGCGATTGACGATTACCAATCCCGATCAACGCGATGCGATGGCGCTCAGTTGCGAATGTGCGCACGCAAGCGACGCCCTGCAAGCGGCGATTACCCAATCACTCCGGGATGTCACCAAGCTCGGCGGTGAAGTTCAATTCTGCGCGGCGGGATCGCTGGCAAACGATGGCAAAGTGATCGACGATCAGCGCAAGATTGAGTAGCCCGTGAATCGGCAAACTTTAGAGCTACTCGCCCTCGGCGCAACATGGGGATTTTCGTTCATTTTTTTGCGTATCGCCGTGCCTGCGCTTGGCGCATCGCCTGTGACATTTGCCCGGCTTTTTTTGGCCGTGCTGTTGCTCGGTGCCGTGTTGGTTTACAAAGGCGCGAAAGTGCCGTGGAGCACCCATCGTAATCGTTTGATCGGTTATGGTTTGCTCAATACTGCTGTGCCTTTTTTGCTATTTGGTATTGCCAGCAAATCGCTTCCGGCGGGCTATATGGCCGTGTTAAATGGCACAGCCGCACTCTTTTCTGCAGTGCTCGCCATCGTCTGGCTCAAGCAACCACTCACACGCAATAAGTCGATTGGACTTTTGATTGGCTTCATCGGCGTGGCGATCTTGGTTGGCCTTGCGCCGCTCACGCTAGATGCGACGGTGGTCGGGGCGATTGGCGCGGGTTTATTCGGCGCGCTCTGCTATGCTCTTGCGGGCCATTTAACGCCGCGCTGGCTCGGCGGCGTCTCGCCCTATGCGGTCGCGTTTGGCTCGCTCGTGCCCGCGGCTTGCGCGCTCGCGCCGCTGGCGGCGGTGAATCTACCTGCTGCGCAGAATCTGACCCCGCAGGTTGCTTACGCGGTGCTTTTTCTCGGGCTGGTCACCACAGGCGTGGCCTACTTAATGTATTTCCGACTGATGACGAAATTAGGCCCCGTGCGCACCTCGACTGTTGCCTTTTTGATCCCCGTATTTGCGCTGCTCTGGGGCTGGGTATTTTTGGGCGAACCGCTCACTGTGGCCAATATTGCTGGCGGGGCATTAGTACTGCTCGGGGTTGCGTTAGTGAATGGGTTGTTGCCAAGGGCACGCACGCACTAGTTTTTGTCCTTCGCGAGCTGCGCCAGAGTCCTGAGTCTTACATGTCACAATCTTGATTACAACGTACGAATCATCGAGTATCGTCATGCCCACAAAAGCCGAGTATTTCAAAAAATTTGACGAGTTGCTTAGTTCGGTGCACGCACCAATAGAGGCGGACAGTATTTATTCGAATTTTAAGGTTGACAGTAAAACGATTAAAAAACATTTACGACTCTACCTTGATGAGAACACGAGCGCTATCGGACGTGTAATTGGGATATATCCTTCCTCGGATACCGTAATTCGAATTGCTGAAACCATCTGCGGTAGAGTATCTGGCGCGAACGTTTCAATAATTAACGTTGAATGCAAAAGAATAATCGACGAGATTACATTGCCGAAACACGCAGCATTTTTGGCCACCTTTTTTGATCAATTTGCTGATCCGGTAACCGCGCAAGTCTGCATCGATAAAACGAAGGTGATCTCTTTTTTGTACGAGGAATATGTTGGTTTTGTCCATGAAGCCGACAACGGACTAGTGTCAATCGCTGGCACTTTGAATGAAAAAATATTGATACAAGGGCTGCGCAATATCGGACTTATTGAAGACAAAGATTTTAGAAAAACGGGTAAAAACAGCGAAGCTGACCTACAAGTCGAACACTCTGGAGCAACTACGAAAATCCTGTTCTGTGAGGTGAAAAGTTATGCAGCGCGCGAGCGACTATTGCGTGGTCTCCAAGATATTAAATCGAATGAGAAAGTTGGGGTTGGTTTTTTTAAAAACCCAGCAGAATTTAATCCTGAACGAACGACAACGCTTCTCGACGCCCACCCGCGAGCGATTTACATGCCTAATGACACGCACTCAAAACTTCATCGTGACAGTGCCCGGCAAACAACTGCGCAGCAAGATCGGCTCTACCGTCCGCTTTCAGATTTTTTTACAGACATGCGCTTTTTTGTCAAAAACGGCGCATTGCCTAAATACTAAATATAAAGACAGTATTCATAATCTACAAGACAAAATGTCCGCTACAATTCCCAGATAATAGTCTGAGAAATGTTATGAAATTGCAGGATGATTCAAATCATGAGGACTCAACTTATTCGCATTTGATTAAGGCAAGAAAGCAGTTTACGCAAGCAAGCATTGCAAACTACCTTGGGATTGACGCTCGAACAGTGCGGAGGTGGGAGGTGCGCGAAAGCGAACCACCACAGTATGCAGCTCTAGCGCTTCGACAGATGATGCTACCGCTCGACAATAGCGAGGCTCGACTCGATCGCGCAAAACAGTTCCGGTTTATTGATTTATTTGCGGGAATCGGTGGAATGCGCGCTGCATTCGAGCGCGTTGGCGGGGAATGTGTTTACACAAGTGAATGGGATAGCTATGCGGCGACAACATACCGAGAAAATTTTCAAAAACTTCATGTATTTGACGGTGACATCACGAAGATTCATGCGGACTCAATTCCCGATCATGATGTTTTGCTAGCGGGTTTTCCATGCCAACCGTTCTCGATTGCGGGTGTATCCAAGAAAAACGCCCTCGGTCGAGCGCACGGCTTCGAGGATGAGACTCAGGGCACACTTTTTTTTGATGTGGAGCGAATCATTGCTCGCAAGCAGCCCCGGGCATTTCTTTTAGAGAATGTCAAAAATCTTTTGTCGCATGACAAGGGGCGAACCTTTGATGTCATTCATCGCACGCTTGTTCAAAAACTTGGATATCAGGTTCACTTTAAAGTTATCGATGGCGGCCATTTTGTTCCCCAGCATCGAGAGCGCATCATCATTGTGGGCTTTAAGAAATCAAATCAATTCGATTGGTCTCAATTGCAATTGCCTGCCAAGAACAAGCACATGTTGTCTGACATTCTTCATTGCACTGACGGCACGGAACCCTATCTCGAGTGGGATGACAACAAATACTTTAATCATTCCATAAGCCAAGTGGAACCAAAATATACGCTTTCGGAAAAATTGTGGGCTTACCTACAAGCCTATAAAGCGAAACACGCGGCCGCAGGAAATGGCTTTGGCTTTGGGTTGGTTACGCCGCAACAGACAGCGCGCACGCTTTCAGCGCGATACTATAAAGATGGGTCTGAAATCCTGATTTCTCAGGGAAAGGAAATTCGCCCACGTCGTTTAACACCTAGAGAATGCGCTCGACTTATGGGGTTTGCCGACAGTTTTCGTATACCAGTTTCGGATACACGCGCTTACAAGCAGTTCGGCAATTCGGTGGTGTTGCCTGTTATCTCGGCGGTGGCAGACCTGATGAAACCTTGGTTAGTCGAAACGCCAAGTCGCAAGGAGAAATCCGCCTCAACCAAGAGTGTAAATCTGGCGCATAACGCGCGCAACGGTTCTTCGCTCGATACGTCTTTTTATGAGCAACGCTAGCGGTTAAAAAACTAATTTGAGGACATCGGAAAAACGTGACCTCTCTGTTGCAGAAAGAGTTGCTCCTTTGGAGATGCCCTTGGTTCAAGTTGGAACGCTGATGACTAAAGTGGCATCGCTTCCAGCGTCGCGCGTGCATGAAATAATCCGCCTCTTTTGCCCTAAAGAGTCCCATTTTTGCTTTTTTTAAATTTTCAATCACTGTGGCTAATATTGCTGGCGGGGCATTAGTACTGCTCGGGGTTGCGTTAGTGAATGGGTTGTTGCCCATGGTTAAGAAAGACTCATAATTTTTTGACCCAATAAGCCTACACATTTGCGTTGTGCTTTTTGCGTTTGATCCAGCACCCGAATTGTGTCTAATCTGCGCCGCAGGTATTAAAGATCGTGCGCTCACTTTATCTGTTGATGCACTCGTGCACAATCCAGTAATGGAGCCCAAACAATCCCCCGCCCGTGCCGCCAACGTTGATCGTCATGTCACCATTGAAGACGTACTTTACGGATTAATCAAAGATGGCATGGTGGATCGCAAAGTTGCCGACGGGCTGTTGGCGACGTCAAAATTGCGGCAGTATGATCATCCACTGAATTTAGTCGCAGAGCAAAAATGGCGGGCACTGACACCGCCAAATCGGGTGATGACGTTGGAAACGTTGTGCCAATGGTATGCCACGCGTATTAGCGTCCCCTACGTGCGCATTGATCCATTTACGGTCGATTTTCAAGCGGTGAGTAGCGTAATGAGTGCGACCTACGCGAAGCGCTACAAAGTGCTCCCACTTTCTGTTACGCCAGAAACCGTGACCATCGCAACCAGTGAGCCCAACGTGCGCTCATGGATGCCTGAGCTCGCGGGTATGCTGCGCCGTCGCATCGAAATCGTTTTCGCTAATCCGCTCGATATCGCCCGTTATAGCGTTGAGTTTTTCTCATTGGCGCAATCGGTGCGCCGGGCGAACGAGCGCACGCCAAGTGATCGCCCTGAGCTTGCGAGTTTCGAGCAACTCGTGCGCATGGGCGCTTCGGGCACGCCCGACGCCAACGATTCGCATATCGTGAAAATCGTTGATTGGTTTTGGCAATATGCTTTTGATCAGCGTGCGAGCGACATTCATATTGAGCCGCGCCGCGATTCGGGCATCGTGCGTTTTCGTATTGATGGCATCTTGCATCAGGTCTATCAAGTGCCCATTGGCGTGCTTGCGGCCATGGTGAGTCGCATCAAGCTGCTCGCGCGCATGGAGATTGTTGAAAAGCGTCGCCCACAAGATGGCCGCATTAAAACCGTTACCGCCGATGGTGTAGAAATTGAGCTGCGGGTCTCGACCATGCCAACCGCGTTTGGCGAAAAAGTAGTGATGCGCGTTTTTGATCCTGAAGTGCTGCAGCGCAGTTTCGATGAGCTTGGATTTGTTGGTGAAGATCGGGCGTTGTGGGATAAAATGATCGCCCGCCCGCACGGTATTGTTTTGGTCACCGGCCCGACCGGCTCCGGCAAAACGACCACGCTCTATTCCACGCTCAAACTCCTCGCAACGCCCGAGGTCAACGTCTGCACGGTTGAAGACCCGATTGAAATGATAGAGCCCGCGTTCAATCAAATGCAGGTGCAGCCTGCGCTTGGCGTTGACTTTGAAACCGGCGTGCGCACCCTCATGCGGCAAGACCCCGATATCATCATGGTCGGCGAAATCCGCGATCTGCCGACCGCTGAAATGGCGATACAAGCGGCGTTGACAGGCCATCTCGTTCTCTCTACGCTGCATACCAACGACGCGCCAACGGCGATCACGCGGCTCATTGATTTGGGTGTGCCGCCTTACCTGATTAATTCGACGCTCATCGGGGTAATGGCGCAGCGCTTAGTGCGCACGCTGTGCACGCTTTGCCGCGAGCCTGCAGCGCCGATGAGCGACGAGATGTGGGCAAGTTTCATAATATCGAGCCCGAATCTCCAACAAAAAAACGCTTATGCGGCTGTCGGTTGCCTTGAGTGCCGCATGACTGGCTATCGCGGGCGCGCCGGTATTTTTGAGATGCTGCTGATGAGCCCTGATATCCGAAAATGTATTTCAGCCGGTGCGTCGCTCGACTACATTCGAGAGCAGGCCTTTCGCGAGGGAATGCGCTCCTTACGCGCTGCTGGGGCAGAAAAAATCGCAAATGGTTTGACGACAGCATCGGAAGTCGAGCGGGTTGCGCCGCCGGTTTAATTCATATTGAACGATCGTTCGGCGTCTGATGCTATCACCGTTCATGGCGTATGAAATTGCCCGTCGTGAGCGTCCTTAGCCAGAAAAAACGATCCCAAAAATGTCTACTTCGTAAGTCGGCGAGCATGCGCGTCGAACCTCACTTTTATTGCAAAGCGCTAAATTTCGTGCCTCAGAAAGACGCGACCGGCTTGCCATTCATCGGTTGCAAATGCGATTCGCGCTGGTGACCCCGGCGTTCGTCGCACGCTTGTAGACCGTCGCGCAACACGCATCTAAAGTTCACTCCATCGCAACGAAACACATCCGAAGGAGTACCACCATGGACGCACTCAATACTTTCCTGATCGCTAATCTATCCTTGTCTGCAATGGCCTTTGTTGGCTTTTATAGCTTGCGCGTTGTCGCGGCTGAAGATACGCTGCGCGCACGCATGGAGCGTCGCTTAGCGGGAATGTCTGGTGTTGCAATGAGCGTTGCACTCATGTCGTTTGTTGGGGCGATGTTTTTGTAGTGCAAAGCGTGCGCAGCATTGCGCATTGCCTCACCAATGAGCAGTACGGCCGGGCTTGGCACTTGATGCAATACGATGGCGTAGTCTAGCTTGCCTAGCGTCGTCTCGATAGTGCGTTCGTCGCGCTGACTCGCGCGCACAACGATGATGCATGGTGTGTCTGGATTTGAACCACCGTCCAGCATTGATAAGATCCATTTTGATGCTTGCCCCAATCCCATATAGACCACCAGCGTCAGTTTTGCAGCCAACAGCGTTTGCCATTGCGGAAGTTGGGCATCATCGGCGAGATGACCGGTCACAAACGCGACGCCATGGCCACTCGCCCGATCAGTCAGCGGCGTGCCAATTGCTGCGGCCGCTGCACTGCCAGCGGTGATTCCAGGAATAATTTCGTAGGCAATACCTGCGGCGCAGATTGCGGCAATTTCTTCTGCAGCGCGGCCAAAAATGGAGGGATCCCCACCTTTAAGCCGGACGACGGTATGCCCTTGCTGCGCTTCGCGCACGATCAAGCGATCAATGAAATCTTGTGGCGTCGATGCGCAGCCACCGCGCTTGCCAACGTAGACCACCCGCACTTGCGCGCTGCAATGTAAAAGCACGGCCGCGTCAACCAAATCATCAACCAGTACGACATGCGCTTCACGCAGCGCACGCACCGCTTTTAAGGTCAAAAGCTCAGGGTCGCCGGGCCCAGCGCCGACTAAATAGACGCGTCCGCTCACTGCATGACCGCCATGATTTTCGTAAACGGAATTTCAGTCACACTGCGCTTGAGCTCGGGCAGGCACGAGCCACAGTTTGTGCCGCATTGGAGTTTTGTTTGCAACGTTGCGAGGCGGGCTTGCGGCGCACCATCGATTGCAGCGAGTGTCTCTGAAATTGCGCTGCGCTTTACGCCGAAGCATGCGCAGACGATGGGGCTGCTGGCGACGATCATCGCTGCTGGAGGGCGTGGCGCGAGCAGCCATTTGCGCACACGTGCAATTGGCAACCCCGTGAGCATCATTTCGCGTAGCCACTGCGCGCTCTCGCTCGCATAAGGCGCACCGGTGAGCCGCGCGGCGACGAGGGCATCGTCTTGCAGCCAGAGCTTGCGGGCATCGATGCGATTGCTGTCGGCGTATTCAAGGTTTGCCGTTTCGCCATCACCGATTACGGCGTCGAGCGTGGCGTGCCATGCGGCATCGGGCGGCGTTTCGGCGACGGCTTCAAACCAAATGCCCGATGCCTCGCCTGCGATGGGTATTGCATAGGCAGCGGTCAGCGCGCTTGCATGTTGCAGAAATTTGCCGCGCATGGCTTCAATCTGCGCCGCAGGTATCGAGACGAAACTCGCACAACTCCAACTGATTTTCACCACCTCGATTTTGACGGCAGCATGTTTTAACTCCGGCTGCTTTGAACTCGGGCAAAACGCTGCGGGCATGAGCGTATTGATGCCAAGATTATGTTGACCAACAAGAAAACTTTGCCCCCAATGCATGGGTAAATAAACTTGCCCAGAGCGCAGGCTTTCGTGCGCAAGCACTTTCACGACAATACTGCCGCGGGCAGAGCGCACGCGCACCCACGCATCTGCGGGGATCGCGCGGCGGGTCATGTCGTCTTTGTGCATCCATACCTGCGGCGCAGATTCGTGCCCAAACGCGTGGGCGTTGCGTCCGGTGCGGGTCATCGAGTGCCAGTGATCACGCATACGGCCGGTGGTCAGAGCAAACGGGTAGGCATTGCTGGTTTTATCGGCAGTCGCGCGGTAGGGTGTAGCGACGAATTTTGCCTTCCCATTCGCAGTAGAAAATTTGAAATCGGTATAGAGTCGCGCCGTGCTCGCGGTCGTGTAAGGCCACTGCTGCGGCCCATCGCTCGCCAAAATTTCATAGGATAAGCCCGTGATATCTAGATCGCGGCCTGCGGTCATGGCTCGATGTTCTTCCCAAAGCGCTTGCGGGTTGGGGAATTGCATTACGCTCGCGCGCTGGGGGTGCAATGCTTTTTCAAAACGTAAGCCTGCAGCGCAGAAGATCTCCCAATCGGGTTTTGAATCGCCGAGCGGCGGGAGCGCAGCGGTGACGCGCGTAATCCGGCGCTCGGAGTTGGTCACCGTGCCCGATTTTTCACCCCAGGTTGTTGCCGGTAAAACGACATCGGCAAATGCGATAGTCTCGCTCGACGCGAAGGCTTCCTGCACGACCACGCATTGGGCTTTGCGCAAGGCTGCGTGAATGCGCGTGAGATCGGGCATCGAGTGGGCAGGGTTCGTGCAGGCAATCCAGATCGCTTTGATCTCACCGCGCTCAAGCGCGTCAAACATTTCAACGGCGGTTTTTCCGGGCGTCTCGGGTATCGTGGGGATGCCCCAGAGCCGCGCGACTTCATCGCGATGGTCTGCGTTTGATGCCTCCCGATGCCCCGGCAATAAATTAGCCAGTGCGCCCACTTCCCGCCCACCCATCGCGTTGGGTTGCCCAGTCAATGAAAACGGCCCGGCACCCGCGCGCCCGATTTGCTTGGTTGCCAAATGTAAGGCGATGAGCGCGGTATTTTTTGCGGTGCCGCTTACGCTTTGATTGAGACCTTGGCAATACAGCGAAAGCACGTTTCCGCTTTCGGCCCACCATTGCGCGGCGGTGATGATGTCTTTTTCGGGGACGCCGCAAATGCGCGCGACCACACTCGGGCTGGCCTCGCGCACGAGTTGGCGCAGCTCTGCAAAGCCTTCGGTGTGGGCATCAATGAAGGGTCGATCAATGTGCTCTTCCCAAATCAGCCAATGCAGCATCGCATGAAATAGCGGCACGTCTGTACCCGGCAAAATCGGCAAGTGCAGATCGGCTTGAGCCGCGGTTTCTGTGCGCCGCGGATCAATGACGATCACGCGCGGCTTTTTTACCGATGACTCCAAGCGACGATAAAGCACCGGGTGTGCCCACGCCGTATTAGAGCCCGCAATGAAGACCAGATCGGCATGATCTACATCTTCGTAGCAGGTAGGCACGGCATCGGCACCGAGCGTGGCTTTGTAGCCCGCGACGGTACTGCTCATGCAAAGTCTGGAATTGGTATCGAGATTATTCGTGCCCACGACCGCGCGCGCGAGTTTATTGAGCGCGTAGTAATCTTCGGTGAGCAATTGCCCAGAGCCGTAAAAAGCGACCGAATCTGCGCCGCAGGTATTGATGATTTCGACGAACTGATTCACTGCGAAATCAAGCGCGCTATCCCACGACACGCTTTCAAGCGGCGCAGCTTTTGTGGGGCGTACCTGCGGCGCAGTTAAGCGATCATCGGGGCGGGCGGTGAGGTGCAGCGCACTGCCTTTACTGCAAAGCTTACCGAAATTAGCCGGATGATTGGGATCACCGCGCACGCTAATAATCTGCGTGCCATCGGTCGTGGCGAGCACGCCGCAGCCGACACCGCAATACGGGCATGTCGTCGCGACTTCTTTCATGCGCCGGGCACGCCAACACTGACCACGCCATCGATCACGCGCGTTGGAAAGGCCGTGGTGCAGCCTTCGTCTGGTGCGTCGGCGCAACCCGAGCGCAAATTGATTGACCAGTTGTGGAGGGGGCACGCTACGCGATCACCAAATACGATGCCTTGCGAGAGTGGGCCGCCTTTGTGTGGGCAGCGGTCAAGCACGGCAAAGACTTCATCAATCGCATTGCGAAAGATCGCAATTGGGGTGTCTCCGGCGTGCCATTGCCGCGCGCCGAGCGCGGGCAGATCAGCCAGCGCGCAGACCTCTTTCC
Source organism: Betaproteobacteria bacterium (assembly GCA_031430575.1). Classification (GTDB taxonomy): domain Bacteria; phylum Pseudomonadota; class Gammaproteobacteria; order Burkholderiales; family Casimicrobiaceae; genus JANMDS01. The sequence goes on from JANPBT010000026.1 coordinate 92,990, forward strand.
AGACGACGTCGCCCGCGCTCATGCCGGCACTCCCGCGCCAGGATAGATTGGGATGATCGGGATGAATTGTCGCGTATCGACTTTCGCCTTAGCAAATTCTTTCCAAGGATCAGGCTCGCCATCGAGCGCAAATTGCAAGCGTTCCCAAAGTGCTTTGCGGTTCGCTGCGTCTTCCACTACTTTTTTCTTTGCGTAATCGAGGCCCACACGCTTGACGTAATGGACGGTTCGCTCTAAGTACCAGCCTTCTTCCCGGTAGAGCTGCAAAAACGCACCGGAATATTCCAGCACTTCGGCTGCTGTTTTTACTTTCACAAAAAATTCTGCGACCTCCGTTTTGATGCCGCCATTGCCTGCGACGTAGAGCTCCCAGCCAGAATCGACGCCGATAATGCCGACGTCTTTAATGCCAGACTCAGCGCAATTGCGCGGGCAGCCTGATACGGCGAGCTTTACTTTTGCAGGCGCGTACATCCGCCATAGCGCGCGCTCCAAATCTTTGCCCATCTGAGTTGAATTTTGCGTCCCGAATCGACACCAATCACTGCCCACGCAAGTCTTCACCGTTCGCAGCGCCTTTGCATACGCGTGGCCCGAAGGCATATCCAAATCTTTCCAGACTGCCGGTAAGTCTTCTTTTTTAATGCCGAGTAAATCGATCCGCTGACCACCGGTGACTTTCACCGTGGGCACTTTAAATTTATCGACGACATCGGCAATGCGTCGCAGCTCGCTCGCGTTAGTCTCGCCGCCCCACATGCGCGGGATGACGGAAAACGTGCCATCTTTTTGGATATTGGCGTGCGCCCGTTCGTTGATGTAGCGGCTTTGCGGATCGTCTTCTGCTTCCTTTGGCCACGTGCTCATGCAGTAATAGTTAATCGCCGGACGGCACGATGCACAGCCGTTGGGCGTGCGCCATTCGAGAAAATTCTGCGCCGCAGGTACGGAGAGTAATTTGTGATCTCGAATCGCTTGCCGCACTTGCGCGTGGGTGCGATCGGTGCAGCCGCAGATGGGTTTATCCGCCTTTGACTCGGCACTGTACGCGCCGCCAATCGTTGACGCCAACAATTGCTCGACCAGCCCGGTGCAAGAACCGCACGAGCCCGAGGCTTTCGTGCATTTGCGCACTTCATCGAGAGTGAACAATCCGCGCTCTTTAATTGCGCGCACGATCGTGCCTTTGGTCACGCCATTGCAACCACAGACCTCTGCGCTATCGGCCATCGCCGCTGCGCTGCTTTGCCCTTGATGCCCCGTATCGCCCAAACTTGATTCGCCGAACATCAAATGCTCGCGAATGTCTGTGATCAGGCGGCCTTCTTTCAAGAGCTTGAAATACCACGCACCATCGGCGGTATCACCAACCAACACACCGCCGATTAATTTTTCGTTTTTGATAACGAGTTTTTTGTAAACGCCACCGACAGGATCTGAGAGTGTAATTTCTTCGCAGCCCTCACCACCGGTGAAATCGCCGGCAGAAAATAAATCAACGCCAGTCACTTTCAATTTGGTGGAGGTGACCGAGCCTTGATAGCGGCCAATGCCATATTCCGCCAAATGATTGGCCACTACTTTCGCTTGCTCAAAAAGTGGCGCGACCAGACCATACGCAATGCCGCGATGACTCACGCATTCGCCGACCGCATAAATTTTGGGGTCGTAAGTCTGCATCGTGTCGCTCACAACAAGACCGCGATTGCAGTGCAGCCCGGCAGCTTCTGCAAGCGCCGTATTCGGGCGTATGCCGACGGCCATCACCACTAACTCAGCGGCAATTGAAGTGCCATCTTTGAAGCGTACGGCTGCGACGCGGCCGCTTTCACCGCGCACCAATTCTTGGGTTTGTGCGCCTATTGCAAACTGAATTCCTTTTGCTTCCAGTGATTGCTGCAAAAGCCCGCCAGCAACCCGATCGAGCTGCCGCTCCATGAGCCATGGCATGACGTGCACCACCGTTACATTCATGCCGCGCAGCTTCAATCCGTTTGCCGCTTCTAATCCCAGCAGGCCGCCGCCAATGACGACAGCGTTGCTATATTGCTGCGTCGCAGCAATCATCGTTTCGGTGTCGGCAATGTCGCGATACGCAATGACTCCCGGCAAATTTGCGCCTTCGATTGGCAAGATAAACGGATTTGATCCCGTCGCAATCAGCATCCGATCGTAAGGCGTTGCATTGCCGTTGCTATCGATCACATTACGCTTCACGCGATCAATCTTTGCAATGGTTACGCCAGTGTTGAGCGTGATGCCATTGTCCCGATACCAATCCCAATCATTGAGCACGATCTCCTGCAGCGTTTGCTCGCCAGCCAGCACAGGCGAGAGCAGAATGCGGTTGTAGTTCGGGTGCGGCTCAGATCCAAAAACCGTTATTTCATATTTGTCGGGCGCGAGTTTCAGTAACTCCTCCACCGCGCGGATACCTGCCATTCCATTACCGATTACAACGAGTTTTTGCTTTGACATTGATCACCTCTGTTGTGCTTTGCAATGCAAGAGTGATGCCAACAGCGATTTCGCCGATAAGCCCTAAAAATCACCAATTTATTGCACCGCAATATTTCATTGCGCACTTAAATGGAGCGTGGAATGCGTGAATGCAGGCATTGCACCCCGCTAGTTGCCTGAAAACGGTCTGGCACATAGCTTGCGGTTACTCAAGTAACTGCGTCTCTAAATTGATAGCCATATGAAATCAGCCTTTCTAAAAGTGGGCCATTGGCCCACGCTCCTCGCCGCCTTTCTTTATTTTGATTTGGCGTTCATGGTCTGGGTGCTACTCGGGCCTCTCGGCGTGCAGATTGCGCAGGACCTCAAGCTCGATGCCGGCCAGAAAGGGTTGATGGTCGCGGTGCCGGTCTTGTCTGGCGCGTTGCTGCGCATTGTTGCGGGAATGGCCGTAGACCATCTGGGCCCGAAGCGTGCGGGATTGATTGCGCAATTGCTGGTGATGGCTTCGCTCGCGTGGGCATGGCTTGCGGGCATTCATTCCTATGCAGAAGTGCTCGCGCTCGGCGTAATGCTCGGCATCGCTGGCGCATCGTTTGCAGTCGCGCTACCGCTCGCCTCCCGTTGGTACCCGCCGGAGCATCAAGGCACTGCCCTTGGGATCGCGGGTGCGGGTAACTCTGGCACAGCGATTGCGGCATTGATCGCGCCGACTCTTGCAATTGCGTTTGGCTGGGTCAATGTTTTTGGGTTGGCGTTGATCCCGTTGGCGATGGTCATGGTGTTTTATGCCTTCGTTGCGAAAGATGCACCAAATCCACCTTCCCAAAAAAGCGCGGGTGATTATTTGAAAGTGCTGAAAGATCGTGATGCGTGGTGGTTTATGTTCTTCTACAGCGTGACTTTCGGCGGCTTCGTAGGCTTAGCGGCATCGCTGACCATTTACTTCAATGCCCAGTATGGGCTTGATGCAAAAACGGCCGGGTTTTACACTGCCGCTTGCGTCTTTGCAGGTTCGTTTATGCGCCCGATTGGTGGAAATGTGGCAGATCGTATCGGCGGAATCAAAACGCTATCGTATGTTTATGTTGCAGCTGCGGCATTTTTGTTTCTCGCCAGTTTTGGCGTGAAATCTGCTCCACTGGCGCTTGCCGTATTTGTTGGCGCGATGCTCGCGCTCGGCATGGGCAATGGCGCGGTCTTCCAGCTCGTGCCGCAGCGGTTTCGCAAGGAGATTGGCGTGATGACGGGAATGGTGGGCATGGCCGGCGGTGTAGGCGGTTTCTATCTTGCATCTTCACTAGGATTTGCAAAAAAATTGACCGGCGAGTATCGATTGGGATTCATCATTTTTGCCTTGCTTGCCGTTGTCGCGCTGATCGGGCTCACGCGGGTCAAGCGCCGATGGCGCACCACGTGGGGCAGTGCGGCGATGACGACCGCGCGGATCTAACCGCCAGCCTATGCTTTCAGTTAAAGCCGGGCATTGGTCACTTACTGGCCCACGCGAGCGCAACGATGATTTCGTTGGCCTTGTTGAGCCTGCCTTCAAGGAGCTTGAAAGCAAAGGCTTGATCGCCGTGATTGCAGATGGCGTGTCCGGTGCATTCGCCCGCGAAGCTGCCGAGCATTGCGCGCGCAACATTCTCTGCGATTATTACGCGACGCCAGAGACGTGGCCGATCTCTAAAGCGCTGGATCGGCTCTACCAAGTGCTCAACCGCTGGGTGATTTCGCAGGCCAATACGTCACGCGAACGCGCGGGCATGGCCACGACGCTGACAACGCTCGTATTACGGGGTGCATCGTATTATTTCGCGCACGTCGGCGACACCCGACTTTACGTCTTACGTAAGGGTAAAGCGCGGCTTCAACGCCTCACCACCGATCACGTATGGAATCGCCCCGAGATGGAGCATGTGCTCACCCGTGCGATCGGGCTTGACCCGAAGATGAGCGTTGATTTCGGCATGGGCGTCGCGCGGGTAGGTGATGTCTTCGCCATGATGACCGATGGCGTATGGGCAAAAATTACTGAAAAAGACTTGCTTGCGTTGCTGGCGCAGGCGGCCACCCCTGATGCCGATTTGCAAACCTGCGCCCAGCGTATCGTTGAGACCGCATTGCAACTTGGTAGCCAAGACAATGCCAGCGCGGTCGTGCTCCGCGTGGACGCCGTTGGGGAAGATGCATTGCCGAGCGCCATCTCCACCCATCAGCTGCTTCCACCTTTACCTTTGCTCAGCGTAGGTTCTACTTTCGACGGCATGCAGATCGTATCGGTCTTGCACCGTTCGCGGTCAACGGTGCTCTATAGAGTTCAAAGTGGAGCGCGCGCGCTCGTCCTTAAATCTCTGGCGCCGGAGGTTGCCGATGATCCGTTAGAGCGCAATGCGTTTAGCCATGAAATATGGCTTGCCAAGCGTTTGAATGCACGTTTTTTCGCTGAAGCGGTCGAGCCGGTCGAATCAGCGAGTGGGCTCTACAGTTTAAGTATGTTTCACGATGGCCGCACGCTCGCGCAAGCGGGTGCAGAGGATCAGCTCTTTTCATTAAGCGAGGTTCTGCGCGTGGCGATGGATCTATCGCGTGCGCTCGGCGCGTTGCACCGGCGCAGTGTGATTCACCGTGATGTCAAACCCGAAAATGTTCACCTTGGTTCAGATGGACAATTGCGTTTGCTCGATTTGGGCACAGCATTATCTGGGCTTGATTTTCAAGGGCTCACGCCCGCATCGCGCGTTGGCACACCCTCTTTTCTTGCGCCGGAATTGTTTGCTGATGGTGAAGCCAGCGCACGCAGTGATCTTTATGCGTGGGGCGTTACGATTTATTGGATGCTGACACGCAAATTTCCCTTTGGTGAGATCGAGCCATTCCAAACGCCGCGATTCACAGCGCCAGTGCCACCGACCCGCTACCGGCCTGAGATTCCGGGGTGGTTTGAAAATATACTTTTGCGCGCGCTCAGCGTTGAGTCGGCAGCGCGCTACGAAACCGCAGAGGAGCTGTCCCTCAACTTAGAGCGCGGCCCCCTGAGTGATGCACCAGCACCAAAGCCACGCCCGCTGCTCACGCGCAATCGCCTTCTCATGTGGAAGTTAGCGACCCTCAGTTTTGGGCTGATCAACGTGATCTTATTGTTTGTGTTGTACGGGCGTTAACCGCGCGAAACATCAATACCTGCGGCGCAGATTTAGTGCATAAAACGTCTTTTCATAGAGACGGACGCGACTGCGGTGCGTTATTCGTTTAGAAGCCGAAATCTGCGCCGCAGGTATGTACGTTTCTGGCACGGAGCACGGGCAAACTTCTCTATATTATTTGCTGAAACCTAGACTCAAAAACGCTGACACCACGCGCGTCGATTGTTAAAGAAATTTTGGTGCAGCGCTGAATGCATCAGCCAGCAGCGGGGTCAATCTCTGCAGAATGCTTAGTTTTTGCAGTGCTGCGAGGTTTTTTGGGCGCTTTGACAGTATCAGGCACTGGTTTTTTCCACACCGCATCTTCCGGCAAGGGGCGCTCTCCTGCTTCAAATTGGACGAGTTCACCCGTTTGAAGCGCGTTCAGCAGTGCTTTATCGAGATCGTCGTCGAGAGAGGGCATCAGAATATTTATTGTTTGCGGAAGCGCTTTATAGCTTATCTCGCGGATTGTGTCGGAGGCGACGGCTAAAGCAAAATAGACTTGATGGCACTTTCAAAAAATACCGATGGCGCAATCGCAGCGGTCATCACCGTTGCGATTTGGGCTAGCTTTATCGTGATCGCCCGCGCGATGACCCACCGCACCCTCACGCCATTTGATATCACTTTTGTGCGCATCTTAGGCGCTGCGCTGGTGCTCGTGCCTTGGGGCATCTGGTGGGTGCGCCGCGCCCGAAAAAGTGACCCCGCTGCCCCGCATTGGTTGGGTGTCTCGCCGCTTTCGTTTCGCACGACTGCAGCGCTGGGGCTCGCCGGCGCCGTGATTTATCCTTGCATTGCCTACTCCGGTTTTTTCTTTGCGCCCGCGGCTCACGCCTCGGTGTTGATGCCAGGTTTTTTGCCGTTGTGGACAGCAGTGTTGGCGTTTTTTGTCTTGCGAACACCGATTCCATCGCGACGGCGGATTGGTCTTGCACTCATAGTTGGCGGCGGGCTGCTCGTTGGCGGCGCAAGCTTACTCAACGCTTTCGATGGCGGTAAGGTCTGGATCGGTGATTTGCTCTATCTTGCCGGTAGTTTTATGTGGGCAATTTATACGGTTTCGGTGCGTAAAAGTGGTGCTGAAGCGATTCCCGCGACGATCGCGATCACTTTTTTTGCGTTGCTCACGTTCGTCCCTGTTTATGGGTTGCTTGCACTCGGCGGCGTTGTAGATAGCAAGTTGGCCATTGCGCCGTGGCGTGAAATTGCGTTTCAAGCGTTTGTACAAGGGTTTTTGTCGGTGGTCGTATCCGGCATCACGTTTGTGCGTATGATTTCCCACTACGGCCCGGTGCGCACGACGATGATTACTGCCGTAGTGCCCGGTTTATCTGCCATTGGCGCTGCGATATTTTTAAGCGAGCCGCTGCATTGGAATGTGATCATAGGCTTGAGTCTGGTCACGCTCGGGATTGTGTTTGGTGTGAAAAGTAGTGCCGCGCAATCGAAGTAGTGCATCGCATTCCGCAGCGCTCGTGAGGCTACGCCGCAGGTCTAGCGCCCCGCATCCGCCGCCCCTGTAAAAACCAAACTAACAACGCCAACACAATCGCGGGGCCAAGCCCCCAAAACTGCGAAGGCCGCGCGGGGTTTGCGAGTTGCAAATCTAGTATTTTGTAACCTTGGTCTACGCCCAATTTTTTAGCTTGGCTACCAAATTTAACCGCAGCGATTTCAATATCGTTGCCAAGCTGGGAGAGCGTTACGCCCCCCGCTTTGATGCGCTCGCGACCATCTTTGCCTTCGCCCATCGGAATCGCGAGCGTTTTGCCGATTGCCTTGCCTTCTAAGTTTTCGCCTTGTGTGCGCACGATGAGCCACTCATCTTTTTTGAGCGTATCCGCTACCTTGAACACATCGCCAGCCGGGGCGGGCACGTATTTGGCGTGGAAGCGATCAATCACCCAATCTGGGCGAAAGAAGAAAAACGTGGCAGCTAATAACAAGCCGATTTCGAGCCACGTGCATTTCACCCGAAACCAGCCCATGCTGGCTGCGGCGAAAAGTAGCGAGGCGATGGTGGCAGTGATGCAGACCAATATTACTTCCGCCACACCGCCCACGCCGATGAAGAGGAGCGCTGGATTGAAGATAAACACAAACGGGAGCACGGACGTGCGAAAGCTGTACCACGTGGCTTGCCAGCCTGTGGCGTTAGGATCATCACCTGAAATCGCTGCCGCTGCATAGGAGGCCAAGCCCACGGGCGGGGTCACGTCGGCCATGATACCGAAATAGAAAACGAAGAGATGCACCGCGATGAGCGGAATGATGAGACCGCTGCGCGCACCGAGCTCGACGACCACCGGCGCCATCAATGTGGCGACCAAAATATAGTTGGCCGTCGTGGGCACACCAGCACCGATCAGTAAGCAAACGAACGCGGTGAGAATGAGCATGATGAGCACGTTGCCACCGGATACCGCTTCGACAAATTCCGTCATCATGAGACCCATGCCGGTGAGCGTAATGGCGCCTACGATTAAGCCTGCACTGGCCGTGGCCACGCCGATACCAATCATGTTGCGGCCACCGAGCACGAGGCCTTTCCATAGATTGGCGACGCCCGTTTTAAACCCTTCCGATACCGTGCCAATTTTTCGAAACCATGCGTTCATTGCGGGCTGGAAGACGACGAGCACAATCGCTGACATCGTTGCCCAAAATGCCGAGAGGCCGGGGGATAATTCTTCCACCGTCATCATCCACACCAAGATGATGAGTGGGATAAAAAAGTAAAGCCCCGCGCGCACGACCGGCCATGTGTTGGGAAGATTCGTGATTTCTTTCGTTGGATCGTCCACCGGCACATCGGGGTAGCGCGAGGAAACCATCATGAGCGCTACGTACGCCACCACACATATCGCCGCAAGCACCCAGCCTGCGTGATCGCCCGCAACTGCGCGCACGCCTTGCACCAAATAATAAATCGCACCGACCGCTGCAATCGTGCCGCCCCAGCCCAAGCCCCAGCTAATCATCCGCTCTTTCCACGGCGGGGTGTAGGCGCGCGCAATCGGCTTCAAATCATATTTGAGCGCCTCTAAATGCACGATATAAAAAAGCGCGATGTAGCTGATGATTGCGGGCAGCGCGGCGTGCTTGATAATTTCGCTGTATGGAATACCGACATACTCCACCATCAAAAATGCTGCCGCACCCATCACGGGCGGCATGATTTGCCCGTTCACTGAAGAGGCTGCTTCAATCGCGCCAGCCTTCACCCCAGAATAGCCTGTGCGCTTCATCATCGGGATGGTGAAGATGCCACCAGATACGACGTTTGATACCGACGAGCCAGACACCACACCGTTTAAAGCGGAAGATACCACCGAAACTTTTGCTGGGCCACCGCGCAGATGCCCAAGCATGGCAAGCGACATTTGCATCATGAAATTGCCCGCGCCAGCAATATCGAGCAGCGTGCCAAAGAGCACAAACAAGAAAATAAATTGCACCGATACGCCGAGCGCCACGCCGTAAACGCCTTCGGAGGTGAGCCACATGTGCGAGATGAAACGATTGACCGAAGCGCCTTTGTGCATGATGGCATCGGGCATGTACGGCCCTAAAAATACATACGCTAAAAACACGCCTGTGGTGACCAACATACCAAAGCCCATCGCGCGGCGCGTGGCTTCGAGCATGATGGCAACGCCTACGATACCGACCCAAATATCCATCTGCGTAGGCTTACCGGGTCGGCCCGATAACTCAACATAAAAAATATACAAATACGCTGCGCAAAACGCGCCAACAATTGCCAACACCCAATCTGCCCACGGCACGATTTTGCGCGAAGAAGATTTGAACGCGGGATAGGCGATGAACGCCATAAATGTAGCGAATGCCAAGTGAATCGAGCGCGCTTCAGTATCATTAAAAATGCCCCACTTAATCACAAACGGCAGCGGCGACGCATACCAAAGCTGGAAGATAGACCAGAGCGCAGCGACGACCGCGAGTAAAGTACCTACGCGGCCAATCGGCTCGCGCCCGCCGAGATCGGCATCTTTCACGAGTTGATCGAGTTCGCTCGCTGAATGTTTTTTGAGATCGTTCATGATCGGCTTTCTTTTTTGATTTCACTTAACGCATTATTCAATGCGCTGTTTAAGCGGCCGATGACAGTGCTCAGTTCATCGCATGTGGTGATAAAAGGCGGTGCGAGTAAGACATGATCGCCAGACTGTCCATCCACCGTGCCGCCCATGGGATAACACATTAGGCCTTGCGCCATTGCGGCGCGCTTGAGCTTAGCGTGCAGTTGCTTTTCAGGTGGAAATGGCGCTTTTGTTTTTTGATCCGCAACAAACTCTAAGCCCCAAAAAAAGCCACGTCCACGCACATCGCCGACGTGCGGATGGGCATCAAACGCAGCATGCAATGCTTCGCCAAACCAAGCACCGTCGCGCGCGACCTTATCAACCAATCCATCTCGTGCGATGACTTTCTGCACCGCAAGCGCAGCAGCGCAGGCGATCGGATGGCCGAGGTAGGTGTGGCCGTGTTGAAAGTAACCCGTCTTACTACGCAGTACATCTACAACTTTGCCCGATGCGAGCACTGCGCCAATCGGCTGGTAGCCGCCGCCCAAGCCCTTTGCAATCGCCATTAAATCGGGTGATATGCCTTCTTGCGTGCAGGCGTGCAGTGCGCCCGTGCGCCCCATTCCGCACATCACTTCATCAAGGATAAGCAATGCGCCATGGCGATCACACACTTCGTGCATCGCTTTGAAATAGCCAGGCAACGGCGTTAGTACGCCTGCGGTTGCGCCGCCGATTGTTTCGGCTACAAACGCAATTACGCTGCCTTCGCCATGCGCGCGCATCGCCGCATCTAGTTCATCCGCTAAACGCGCAACATAGGCGACATCACTTTCGCCTTCGCGCCGCTCGCGATACGGATAACAGGGCGACACATGCGTAACGTCAATCAAAATCGGCGCAAACGGCGCGCGCCGCCAGGCATTGCCACCGATGGCGAGCGCACCCAAAGTATTGCCGTGATAGCTCTGTCGCCGCGCGATGAAGCGGGTGCGTTGCGGCTCGCCTTTATCAACAAAATATTGCCGGGCCATTTTGAGCGCGGCCTCCATCGCCTCGGAGCCGCCGCTCACGAAATAGGCCTTGCTTTCGGGCGAATTCAATCCCGGCGGCGCGGAGGCGATCAGCGTATCCGCAAGGGCTTCGGCCACTGCAGTGGAGAAAAAACTCGTGTGCGCGTACGCAAGCGTGTCGATTTGTGCGTGCATCGCCGCGAGCACGTCGGGGTGCGCATGACCAAGGCAGGAAACGGCTGCGCCGCCTGATGCATCGATGTAGGTTTTGCCATTCGCATCGGTGAGCGTAATACCACTCCCGCTTACTGCAAGCGGCGGATTGCTGCGCAAACTACGGTGAAAAACTTGACTCATATTGTTTCCCTGAAAACCAAAACGGGGAGCGTTACCGTTCCCCGTTTTGGTTTTTTTCCAAACGAATTGAGCCTTACTTCATCCAACCTTTTTCTTTGTAATAGCGCACTGCGCCTTCATGCAGCGGCGCGGTGAGGCCGTCTTTAATCATGCTCTCTGCTTTAAGTGACGCAAGCGCAGGGTGCAATTTTTTGAGCTCTTCAAAATTATCGAATACTGCTTTCACGATTTGATACACGCTTTCCGCAGGGACTTTTGTCGATGTTACAAAGGTAGCCAATACGCCATAAGTTTTGATGTCGTCAGGATTATTCGGATACATTTTTCCTGGAATCACGGCGTGCGCGTAGTAAGGCTTTTCACGCACAAGCTTATCAACTTCTGCGCCGGTTACGGCGATGAGCTTCGCTCCGCAAGAGGTGGTTGGGTCTTGCACGTTAGCCGATGGATGGCCAATCGTCCACCAAGAGCCGTCGATCTTGCCGTCGCACAACGCTTGGCCGTATTCGTCGCCCTTCAATTCAGAGGCGAGACCAAAATCTTTTAACGTCCAGCCTTTTGCCGCCACAAATTCTTCAAGCGCCGCGCGCGAGCCAGAGCCTGGGTTGCCCACGTTAAATTTTTTGCCTTTGAAATCATCGAACGATTTTGCGTTCATTTCTTTGCGCGCCAAGATCGTCATCGGCTCGGCTTGCATTGAAAAAATCGAGCGCAAATCAGAGTGTGCGCCGCCATCTTTAAACGCGCCCGAGCCTTTGGTTGCATGAAAATTGATATCTGATTGAGCCACGCCCATATCGAGCTCGCCCGCTTTAATCGTATTCACGTTAAATACCGAGCCGCCGGTAGATTCCACGGAGCAGCGAATACCATGCTTTGCACGCTCTTTATTCACCAAACGGCAAATCGCACCGCCAGTGGGGTAGTAAACGCCAGTGACACCGCCGGTGCCGATGGTGACGAATTTTTGTTGCGCTTGTGCGGGCGCGCTAGTGATTGCGCCGACGGCAATCGCCAAGCTGGCGGCCACTGAGGCAAGCTGTGAAGGTTTTAGCATTGATGTCTCCTAATATTGATTATTAAATTCTATGTTCAGTATAAAACTATTTACTGCGATTGTTTTTTGAGTTTTGCAGCGTCGTCATTCTCGCGATTTCATATCCGATTGCTAGAACGGATGGCGTTGTTTAGACCAAATCTGCGCCGCAGGTATGAAGTAGATTGTGAAACACACTATCGTTGTGCCAACAATTTTTTCAGATCAGAAGCGAGCTTGGCGACGTCCATCCCGTGTGGGATCATCAAGCGGACACGCCCGTTGCGATCAAAAGCATACGTCATCGTGCTATGGTCAACCGTGTACGTTTCAGGCGTCGCACCTTTTGCTTTTTGGAATACGATTTTGAATTCTGCTGCGGCTGCTTTCGTCTGATCGAGTGAGCCGCGAAGCCCCAGAAAGCTCGGATGAAATGCCGGCACATATTTCGATAGTAATTCTTGCGTATCGCGCTCAGGATCGACCGTAACGAAAAGCGCTTGCACTTCTTTCGCGTCATCGCCTAGGGCGCCCATCACGTTGGCCCATTGCGCAAGCGTGGCAGGGCAGTAATCAGGGCAGGAGGTAAAGCCAAAACTGATGAGCACGACTTTGCTCTTGAAATCTGCGAGTGAACGTGGCTTGCCCGTATGATCGGTGAGCGTGAATGATTTTGCAAAGGGTGCACCGGTGATGTCGGTCGCGTTATATTTTTGTGGCGATTCGCTGCAGCCTACCAATACAAATGCAGCCATCCACGCCCCAAAAAAAGTAAGATACCTGCGGCGCAGATTTGGCATTTTTAGGTTCAGATCTTTACGTAATGATCGATGAGCAGCGCTGCGAAAAGCAGCATGAGATACAAGATCGAAAATTTGAACGTCTTGCGGGCGAGGGCATCCGAGTAATTGCGATAAAGCGCGACGACGTAAGCCAAAAACGCCGCGCCGAGGGCAAGCGCAGCACCCGCGTAAAGCAACCCGCTCGCGCCGATCGCGACCGGAAGCATCGTCGCAGCGACGGTGAGCACCGTATAAAAAATCATATGCAGCCGTGTGTATTCTGAGCCGTGGGTCACGGGCAACATCGGCAAGCCAGATTTTTTGTAGTCTTCAACGCGGTAGAGCGCGAGCGCCCAAAAGTGGGGCGGTGTCCACAAAAAAATAATCAGCACGAGCACCCACGCCATCGGGGCAATATCGTTGGTGATCGCGGCCCAACCGAGCATGGGCGGCATCGCGCCACTGGCGCCGCCGATGACGATATTTTGGGGTGTGCGTGGCTTCAGCCAAAGCGTGTAGATAAACGCATAGCCGAAAAATGTGAGCAGGGTAAGCAGCATGGTGAGCACATTGACCCACGCGCACAAAATTCCAGAGCCCAATGCGCCTAACACACACGCAAAAATAATCGTCTCCGCCGGCGAGACCGCGCCCGAGGCAGATGCCCGCCACGAGGTGCGCTTCATTTTTGCGTCGGTTGCCGCTTCGAGTAGGCAATTCACCGTAAATGCGCTCGCTGCGAGCAGCCAAATCCCGAGTGCGGCCAGCAGCACGGTTTTGATCGGCGGTACCTGCGGCGCAGAAACGGCCAAATACATGCCAATGATTGACGTAAAGACGGCAAGTGCGGTCACGCGCGGCTTGGTGAGCGCGAGAAATTGTTTGAACCGGGAGGGCTGAGCAGCGGTGATGTCCACGTCGTGAATTTTAGTCGCAGAGGCTTAAAATTGAAGCGTTCCAATTGAGAAAACTCCCAATGATTTCGACCCAATGGATTTCCATCGCTAACGGCGCAGGCGCGCAGACTGACGCCTACCTCGCGCTTCCGCCCGGCGGCCGCGGGCCAGCCCTGCTGCTTTTTCAAGAGATTTTTGGCGTCAATCGGCATATTCGAGCCGTGGCAGATCAATACGCAGCGGCGGGCTACGTGGTGCTTGCGCCCGATATTTTTTGGGCGCAAGAAAAGCGGGTCGAGCTTGGTTATGAGGGCGAAGATTTGCCTCGTGCTTATGCCTTCATGAATGGTTGCGCACAAGATCCGTTGATTGCAGATATTCAGGCTTACGCCGCCGCGCTGCGGGCGCGCCCTGAAATTTCTGGGCCGCGTCTCGGCGCAGTGGGCTACTGCATGGGCGGGCGCATGGCGTATTTCGCTGCAGCGCACGCGAACGCTACCGCAAGCGTTTGCTACTACGGCGGGCGAATTCAAGATAATCTGCAGCTTGCCGCGCAAGTCAAGAGCGCACTGCAATTTCACTATGGGTCAAAAGACGGCATGATTCCGCCGGAGGCGGTTGACGCCGTGCGCGCCGCTCACCCAAACGCAGATGTAAACGTCTACGACGCAGATCATGGTTTCAATTGTTGGGATCGGGGTACGTTTGACGCGCCCGCCGCGCGTGTCGCTCTGGCCCGTTCGTTAGAATTTTTGGCCGAACATTTGTAGAAAATGGCGCTTACCTGCGGCGCAGATTTTTTTGCAATGCGGTTTGGTGCCCAAATCTGCGCCGCAGGTATTTCGGTCATTCAGTCATAAGCCGACAAAAAAGCCCGCATTGCGCGGGCTTTTTGTTTAAGTGATGCTTGCGATTGAGACTACTTCTTTGCAGCAGGCTTGGCAGCGGGTTTCGCACCCGGGGCTTTGGCATCGGCAGGCGCTTTTTGAGCGGACGCAGGTACGTCAGCCGCAGCAGGCGCGGCAGTCGCGGTGTCGTCCACTTCTTTCGGTGGCGCAGCGTTAGCGACCGCTGGGTTTTTCTGGTTACGGCCAAGTACCAAGGTGACGCCTGCTGGCAACGTCATGTCGTCGGTATGGAAAGAGTGGCCAAGCTCCAGCGCCGAGAGATCGACTGCGATGAACTGCGGCAAATCTTTTGGCAAGCACGATACTTCCACTTCGGTCATCACGTGTGAGACCAGCGCTTTGCCGACCTTCACCGCAGGTGAATTTTCTTGGCCAGAGAAGTGCAGCGGCACTTTCATGTGAATCTTTTGATTTGGATCGACGCGCTGAAAATCGATATGCAATACGAGCTGCTTGAACGGATGGTATTGCACATCGCGCAAGAGCACTTGCCCTTTTTCTGCGCCGACAGTCAGATTCAAAATTGAAGAGTGAAACTCTTCTTTCTTGAGCGCATGCCAGAGCGCGTTGTGGTCAAACTCAACGTTTTTTGGGGCAGAAGTACCGCCATAGACGATGCCTGGCACGCGGCCAGAAAGACGCAGACGGCGGCTCGCACCCGTTCCTTGCGTTGCCCGATCAAAGGCGGAAAATTCGATAGTCATTTAGAAACTCCAAGTCGTTAAATAAATTCGCGACGCACCGCGACCAGTGCGAAACGACACTTCATCAAAAAGTGATGAAGTGAGCGGTAGACAGTAGCTTTTTCAACGCCACAACCCACGGCTCACTGCTCACTGCTTAAAAAAACCAATTACTGATCAGAAAACAGACTCGAAATTGAATCTTCATTACTCACCCGCTGCAAGCTCTCGGCGAGCAGCTGGGCACACGAAACAACACGAATTTTGGGGCAAAGCAATGATTCATTATTGAGCGGAATCGTGTCGGTGACCACTAACTCATCAAGTGAAGAGGCCGCAATTCGTTGCGCCGCACCACCAGAGAGAACGGCATGCGTACAGTAAGCGAGCACTCGCTTAGCGCCACGATCTTTAAGCGCTTCCGCAGCTTTGCAGAGCGTGTTGGCGGTATCGACGATATCGTCCATGATGACGCAGGAGCGGCCGTCAACTTCGCCGATGATATTCATGACTTCGGCCACGTTTGCTTTTGGGCGGCGCTTATCAATGATGGCAAGCTCGGTATCGAGCTGCTTGGCGATTGCGCGTGCCCGCACGACGCCGCCGACATCGGGCGAGACGATCATGATGTTTTGGTGCTTTTGCTTCCATAAATCGGCGAGCAAAATCGGCGTAGCGTAAATGTTATCGACCGGAATATTGAAAAACCCTTGGATCTGGTCTGCGTGTAAATCCATCATCAATACGCGATTGACGCCAACGCCGGTCAGCATATCCGCGACAACTCTCGCGGTAATTGGCACGCGCGCCGAGCGCGGGCGGCGATCTTGGCGGGCGTAGCCGTAATAGGGCATTGCTGCGGTTATCCGGCCCGCGGATGCGCGCTTCAGCGCATCGGCCATGATGACCAACTCCATCAAATTGTTATTGGTTGGCGCGCAAGTGCTTTGTAGAATGAAAACGTCTTTTCCGCGCACGTTTTCTTGCAGCTCGACCATCGTTTCGCCGTCGGAAAAAGTGCCGACTTGCGCTCGCCCCAGCGATATGCCCAAATGCTCTGCGACCGCGTGTGCCAGACGGGGATTGGCATTCCCCGTAAAAATCATCATGTTGTTTGAACTCATGGGTCTGACGGGGGGCGCGAGCAAGGGGTCGGTGGGGGATTTGCTGAGAAAAATAAAGCCGCAAAGCGAAATGCGGCTTACAGCAAAAAAATGGCAGGGGCAGAAGGACTCGAACCTACGCATGCCGGAATCAAAATCCGGTGCCTTAACCAGCTTGGCGATGCCCCTATCAGCCCGATAGTATAGCGCGAAAAAGAGGTGAGAAGCAATCGATGGGCTTGCGCTAACGCCCGAAATGTTGCGGCGCGGCAAATTTGCAATGAGCGTAGTTTTTATGCACGAATCTGCGCCGCAGGTATGTCAAAAAGGCCGAATCGCGTTAGGTTACGGCCTTTTTTTGCAAAAATTCGGGCGAATTCCACGCCTGCGTGCGCATAACGTCGCCCAAAATCGCGATGCTGTTGACGACTTCTTCATGCGATACATACAGCGGCGCAAAGCCAAAGCGCAATATATCGGGCGCACGAAAATCGCCAATCACTCCGCGCGCGATCAGCGCCTGCATGATCGCATAGCCTTGGGGATGCGTGAGCGCAACCTGACTGCCCCGCAAAAGAGCATCGCGCGGGCTCGCCAGCCCAAAGCCGTAGCCCGCGAGCTGCGCATCAAAGGTCTCGATGAAGAGTGACGTCAGAGAGATGCTTTTTTGTCGCAACGTTTGCATCGCTACGCCGTCGTAGGCTGCGAGTGCGGCTTCCAGCGCAATCAACGAGAGCTGCGCGGCGGTGCCCACGAGCAAGCGATCAAGCCTCGGGTGGGGCTGGTAATCTTGGGTGAACGCAAACGGCGCGGCATGCCCGTGCCAGCCGTGAAGCGGTTGCGTTGTCGCGGCAATCAAATCTTCGCATACGTATACGAACGCCGGTGCGCCGGGCCCACCGTTTAAATATTTGTAGCCGCAGCCGACGGCGTAATCCACCTGCCAGGCACTCAATTGCACAGGGATCACTCCAGCAGTGTGCGCCAAATCCCAGATGATTTTTCCACCCACTGCATGCGTTAGCGCGGTAACGCGATGCATATCAAGCATCTGCCCGGTTTTGTAATGCACGTGAGTGAGTGCCACGGCGCATAGCGACGCACCGACGTTCGCAATTACCGCTTCAATATTTGATTGATCGGCCAGCACAATTTTCTTGCCGTAAAGCGCTGCGGTGCTTTGCGTGATGTAGGCATCCGTTGGGAAATTGCCTTCTTCGCAGATGATCGTGTCGCGCGCGGGCGCCTCGGCCGATGACGCAATCGCCGCACACAACACTTTAAACAAATTGATCGAGGTTGAATCGCAGGCGATGACTTCATTAGGTTTTGCGCCGATCAGCGAGGCAATCTTTTCGCCGACGCGTTGCGGCGCGGGGTACCAATCGGCATCATTCCACGAGCGAATGAGGCCAACGCCCCACTCTTCGACGACGGCCTTCTGCAATCGCGCCGCAACGCCAATTGGCAGCGCACCGAGAGAATTCCCGTCGAGATAAATCACGCCAGCGGGGAGCGAAAAGCGGGCACGGGTGAAAGCGAGCGGGTCGCGCGCATCGAGATCGCGGGCGTGGTCGAGCGCGTTCATTAAATTGGCGGTAAGGGCGAGGGCTTGGCAACGGGCAATTTTGTGCCGCAGGGTTTGTGATTCATGTTAAATAATCGCGCATCCTGTTTTCGCCACGATTTCTTCGCGCGATACCTGCGGCGCAGTTTCGAGCAATTTCAAGCCTTGAGCGGTGACTTCAAACACGCCAAGATCGGTAATGATGAGATCAATCACGCCCACGCCAGTCAGCGGCAGCGTGCAATCTTTCAGCACTTTTAAATCGGTCGTGCCATCTTTTTTCGTGGCGACGTGCTCCATCACCACAATCACGCGACCCACGCCCGCGACCAAATCCATCGCGCCGCCCATGCCTTTGATGAGCTTGCCCGGGATCATCCAGTTGGCCAAATCGCCGCGCTCGCTAACTTGCATCGCGCCCAAAATCGCCAGATTGATCTTGCCGCCGCGAATCATCGCAAATGAATCAGCAGAGGAGAAAATCGCCGAGCCGGGGATGGTCGTGACCGTTTGTTTGCCTGCGTTAATCATGTCGGCATCGACATTTTCTTCCGTTGGAAACGGACCAATACCGAGCAGGCCATTTTCACTTTGTAGCCAGACTTCCATCCCGGCGGGGACGTGGTTTGCCACTAAGGTTGGCAACCCAATACCGAGGTTCACATAAAAACCATCGCGCAATTCTTTTGCGGCGCGCGCAGCCATTTCATCGCGTGTCCAGGCCATGTTTATGCTCCTACCTTAGTTGCGTTGGGCGTAACGGTGCGTTGCTCGATGCGTTTTTCCGGGGTCGCGTTTAACACGATGCGGTGCACGTAAATCCCTGGCAAATGAATTTGATCAGGATCGAAAGTGCCGGTCTCAACGATCTTTTCAACTTCGACGACGGTAATTTTTCCCGCCATCGCCACGTTTGGATTGAAATTTCGTGCCGTGCGCCGAAAGACCAAATTCCCCGCTTTGTCTGCCATATAAGCTTTCACCAACGACACGTCTGGCACCAGCGAGCGCTCCATCACGTATTTTTCACCATCAAATTCACGTATTTCCTTGCCGTCCGCGACGATCGTGCCGACGCCCGTTTTCGTAAAAAACGCCGGAATGCCCGCGCCGCCAGCGCGCAGCTTTTCTGCCAACGTGCCCTGCGGTGTGAACTCGAGCTCAAGCTCTTTTGCCAGATATTGCCGCTCAAATTCTTTGTTTTCGCCCACGTAGCTTGCGATCATTTTCTTGATCTGGCGCGTGGCGAGCAATTTGCCCAAACCAAAGCCATCAACGCCCGCATTATTTGAAATCGCGGTCAGGTTTTTGACGCCGGATTGCTCAAGCGCATCGATCAGTGCTTCCGGAATCCCGCAGAGACCAAAACCGCCGACGGCGATCATGTGCCCATCTTTCACCAAACCATTGAGCGCTTCAAACGCGCTTGGGTAAATCTTATTTGCCATTTTTAGGCTCCAAAACAGTTAAAACTGCGCCGCAGGTATTTTGGCTGAAAAGCCAACTCACCGAGTACATCTAATTTTTCGCCTTACAAAACAAAATACTGAGACGCAAAAGTCCGTCAATTTCCCCAAATTGATCCCGACAGATTTTATTTCTAACGACAGTTTCAAGCTAATGGATCGCTTTTTCGAGCAAGAATCTCATTTGCTTGCCTAAAAAGCGGCAACTCGATCCATTGAAACCATTTGTGGCAAAACACAATGATTGCTACCGCTGCGAGTGCGATTATCAGCCATTTTGGAAACCCAGAGTCGAGTACAAATTTATTTGCGTGAGCAGCGAGTAATTCCAACAAAATCGGATGCAATAAATAAAGGCTATACGACGAATCTCCGATCAACTCCAACGGGGATTTTTCGTGTAACTGCGGGGGGGGGGGGGGATGGTACGAGCGCCCAAAAGCAGCAGCCAGCTGCAAATACGCCAAACGTTGCAACCCTAATGATTTCGATGCGATCAGAAAATTCGACAAAAATGCCTGCATAGAGCCCTAAGCATCCGACGATGATCACCGTAAATTTCAAGCGGTAGTTCACGCTTCCAGGGACGCGGATATGCCCTAAAAAAAGTCCGCACAGGAATTCTAGGCAAAAACCGCTGAGAAGAAATCTGAAAGGCTGACCGCCACTAACGACAGCGGCTTTATCGAGTGTGAGCCAACCGATATTCCAAATGGCAAGCGCAATGAAAGCAATCGTCAGAACTGTCGTTCGATATCGACGCAAATAAAAATAGGCGATCACTGCAAAAAAGTAGAAATAAATTTCACAGGTGAGTGACCATGCCGTTGGCAGCACATTGCGCTTAATCGTCGGGATGAGTAAGAAAATGCTTTTAAAAGCAGTATCACCAGTCGGGAGCAATCTATCAAATGCAAAATACCCGATGGCGACGTACGCGACAAGCGCGGGCCAGTAACCTAAATAAATTCGCGAGAGGCGACGATATAGAAAGGCCATAGGCGATTGGCTACGCTGCGCGGAAAGCAGCACCGTGCGACCCACGACAATCCCGCTTAAAACAAAAAATATATCAACACCGATGTAGCCATATTGCGAAAAAGATTGAATCCACTCCAGCCCAGGAGTGGCTAGAAAATGCGGGCTCAAGTGGAAGGCAAGTACCAGCAATGCCGCGATGCCCCGAAGCGCCTGTAATTTTGGAGAGTAGGTAAGCGTCACGCGTAGATGAATGGATGGATGATTGATTCAGGCGTATTGAGGGTTTTAAAGCCTAGAAACAACTACAGCAGCAGCGAGCGAGACTTCGCAATCTGCGCCGCAGGTAAATAAACACTACGCACCGTATTTCAATCGTGCAATCGCAGCACCTTGGCCGAGCGCATCGAGTTTCGCCCGCGCAATTGCGCGATCCATCGGTGCCATGCCGCAATTGGTGCAAGGGAAGAGCTTTTCTTTGGCGACGTATTGCAGCGCGCGGCCAATGGTGTCCGCCACTTGCTCTGGCGTCTCGATGACGTCGCTTGCCACGTCGATCACGCCGA
Organism: Betaproteobacteria bacterium; assembly: GCA_031430575.1. Classification (GTDB taxonomy): domain Bacteria; phylum Pseudomonadota; class Gammaproteobacteria; order Burkholderiales; family Casimicrobiaceae; genus JANMDS01. The sequence goes on from JANPBT010000026.1 coordinate 114,045, forward strand.
CCATCACATCTTTGCCTTTGAGCAAACCCATCAAACTCATGGGCACTTTTGCGTTCGCGCATTCAAGTGAAATTTGATCTAACCGGCTTGCCGCAAGCGCTGGGAAAATCTCTTCGTATTGCCGCCATTCGCTGCCCAGCGTTTCTTTCCAATCGAGATTGGCTTTGATGCCGTAGCCGTAGCAGATATGTACGGCTGTGGTGCAGGTGAGCCCTTCAATGCAGCGGTGCAGCGCGTCGATGCCCCATGTTTTCACGTCGTCCATGTAGACGTTAAACGCAGGCTCATCAAACTGAATCACATCCACGCCGTCGGCTTGTAATGCGCGGGCTTCTTGATTGAGTAATTCGGCAAACGCCATGGCGAGTTTCACTTTATCGCCATAGAAATTATCAGAAAGCGTATCGATAATAGTCATCGGTCCGGGCATGGTGATTTTGATTTTTTTTGCGGTGTGGGCACGCATCAATTGCGCCTCCGCCGCGTGCACCCGGCCTTTGAGTTTCAGCGGGCCCGTGACCACGGGCACCATCGCATCGTAACGATTGTTGCGGATGCCCATTTTGACTTTGTGCTCGAAATCAATGCCTTCTACAAACTCTAAAAAACCGTGCACAAAATGCTGCCGCGATTGCTCGCCATCAGTGAGAATGTCCACCCCCGCGGCTTCTTGCTCTTTCATCCAGAGCAGCGTGGCATCGCGCTTCGCTTGCGTGAGCGCATCTCCGCTTGGAATCCACTGCGGCCAGAGCTTGTTGGTTTCGGAAAGCCAAGCCGGTTTAGGTAATGAACCGGCGAGAGTGGTGGGGAAGAGGGCGGCATTCATGAGGTGGTTTCGCGATAATTTCGTTAAGTTTAGTGCCCGCTGCGACCCACCTGCTGCCACGTTTTCCCGTAAAACTGCGCCGCAGGTATTGACCTTTGCCAATGTGAGGAATACGTGCGGCGCAACTAAACTGTTTTGATGAATGAAAAAATAGCGGTTGAGCTTAAGCGCGCCTATCTTCTTTTGAATCACGGGCCGACCGTGTTGATCTCCGCTTCCCATGGCGGGCGGGAAAATGTGATGGCAGCAGCCTGGAATATGGCTATTGATTTTGTGCCACCCAAAGTCGCGATGGTTATTGATAGAAAATCGTTCACACGCGAGTTGATTTTGGCGTCTGGCGCCTTTGCGTTAAGCGTCCCAACGGAGAACATCGCGTCGCTCACCACGTCTGTGGGCTCGATCAGCGGGCGTGATATTGAGAAGTTGACCGTGCGTGGTGTGCCCCATTTCCCGGCCGAGAAAATCGCAGCCCCCCTCATTGCGGGCTGCGCTGGCTGGTTGGAATGCCGGCATATCCCCGAGCCAGAAATGGAAGCGAAATATGATTTGTTTTTTGGCGAGGTGATTGCGGCCTGGGCTGATCCGCGCGTTTTCGTTGAAAATCGCTGGCAGTTTGATGATGAAAAGCACCCCGGCATGCGCACGATTCATCATATCGCCGCGGGCACTTACTTCGCCGCGGGCCAGCAAGTCGCGACCAAGTAGCGAGGCCAAGATCGTAGTGTCGCTAGAGGCCAACACATTGCGTTCATCAAGTTTTAGGCGCAGAATTTAGCCATTGAGATTTTGCGTTTGGAGCACCTGGTGTCGCGCTATTTGTATCCACGGCTCACTCTTTTTGTGCTCGCGTTCGCCATTATTTTTGCTGCATCATCGCAAGCGCAAGTCGCGCTAACGCTGGTGAGCGCGGCCGTGCAATCCCCCGTCGATATTGCCAGCGCCCGCGATGGCGAGACGATGCTCGTCGTCGAGCAAGGCGGGCGCATTTTGCGATTGGAGCGTGGCGCAATTTCGAGCACGCCGTATCTTGATGTGCGCCCACTCATTTCGACCGGCGGCGAGCGCGGCTTGCTGGGGATCGCGGTGCACCCGCAATTTGCGCGCAACGGCTTTATCTATCTGAACTACACACGTGCGAGCGATGGCGCGACGGTGATTGCCCGTTTCACGCGCAACGCCGCAAACCTAAAAACTGCAGATTTTTCCAGCGAGAAGATTTTGCTCACGATCCCGCAGCCCTATGCAAATCACAATGGCGGCGCGCTGCGATTTGGCGCAGATGGACTTCTATATATTGGCATGGGCGATGGCGGCAGCGGCAATGATCCGCAAAATTTTGCGCAGAATATGCAATCTCTGCTCGGCAAGATGCTACGTATTGATGTTGATCGCGGTGATCCGTATGCAGTACCGATCGATAATCCGTTTGCACCCAACCCAAACGCTGGCCGTCCCGAGATTTTTGCCGCGGGCTTACGCAATCCGTGGCGATTTTCGTTTGATCGCGTCAATGGTGATATGTACATTGGCGACGTGGGGCAGGGTGAGCGCGAGGAAGTCGATTTGGTAGGGCCGGTGACGACGCTGCAGTTCCCGCGTGCGCTCATCAATTTTGGCTGGCGCACGCTTGAAGGCACGCGCTGCACCGGGCTCGACGGCACAGCAAACTGCGCCGCAGGTAATTTCACCCCGCCCATTTTGGAATACACCCACGCCGAAGGCTGCTCAATTACGGGCGGCGTGCGCTACACGGGAACCGCTGTGCCGGAATTGGCAACAGGACATCACTATCTTTTTGCAGATTACTGCACGGGGCAAATTTGGCGCGGCACACGCGATGCCGCAGGCGCATGGAGTCGCAGCCCGTTGGTCAATGCTCAATCAAACGTGACCGGCTTTGGGGAAGACGATGCAGGCGAGGTTTACGTGCTCGATGCCACCAAAGGTATTTTTAAACTGACCTCTAGCACTGCGCCACCGAGCAGCGGGATTCCGGTGGCGAAGGAATATTTCAACACTACGTTGCAGCACTACTTCATCACTGCCGATGCCGCCGAGCAGCGCAGCGTTGAGTCCGGTGGCGCCGGGCTCGGCTGGCAGCTCACGGGGCAATCGTTCAAAGTTATTTCGATCAATATCGCGTTTTCGCCTGCGCCATTCCCAATTGGCGCAGTCTGCCGCTTTTATGGCACGCCCGGCAAAGGCCCGAACTCTCATTTTTATACGTCTGATTTCGCAGAGTGCGAAGCGGTTAAGCGCGATCAGGGTTGGTTCCATGAAGGCTTAGTGTTTCAGGTGGCCCAAAAAAGCGCGAGCAATGCCTGCCCGCCCAATCTTCCGCCGGTTTACCGCAGCTACAACAATCGCTTCCCGCAAAACGATTCCAACCATCGCTACACCACCGATTTAGCGACCCACCAAACCATGATCGCTCGTGGTTGGGTTGATGAAAAAGTTGTTTTCTGTGCAGCGGCACGCTGAGTTCGCCGCACGTATCGTACCTGCGGCGCAGATACGATGCAATTTAACGGCTTGAGGCTTCTACTTCCGGTCCTCCGCTTGCCTGATTGCCACTTTTTTGAAAATATCGCGATTCGAATAGGTCGGCGGTGGTTCGGAGTTGCCGAAAAGTGCGCGCATCCAGTGGCCGTCAGGCGGGTTTGAAAATATGATCTAGCGGCAGCCAAATTCAGCGCGATCACTTTCCATCAATTTGATGCGTTCGTCTATATCCTTGGTGCAATATTTCTGCCGAAAATCATTCCGGCTATCACCGAGAAACACGACGATTTCGTACGTCACCGCCACGGCATCTTGGCGATTTTGTTTGTTGGACGTGTCGGGCATTCCGTCACGTAAAACGCAGCCGCGATGTGATGAAACACTTTTCTCGTCCATAACTCCAATTGAATTGATTGGAATTCGAGCCACGCATCGCGCTTATATAGAGAGCGTTATTGAGTGCATCCGCCGTAATCGTTGCACGGGCGACATTCGAATCAACTTAGGCAAAGAGATCGCGATTTAGCTCAGACTGCTGCGGTGCAGATTGGGATCTAGGACACACTTAAGTGGTACCGGGATTGGCGGCTGGCGGCTATTTTCCAAGAAAAGCCCCCTCCGGTCGTAGCGCTTGCTTACGCCTCCCCCCAAATGTGAAACTACGTGCATGACGACCCCAGCGCTTCTTTTTCATTACACATCTGCGGAAGGGTTGCATTCAATCCTCACGAATCGAAAACTCCGCCTCACAAACGCCCGATATTTGAATGATTCCCAAGAAATTCTTCAAGGCTTAGAAATTGTGCGGCAGGTTCTGGCTGAGTTGCAGCGGGAGTGCCCACACAGCGCAGGCGACTATAGGGATCTTACGGACGTATTGCAGCCGCATCGCTGCAATACGTATGTTGCCTGTTTTTCTGAAGACGAAGACGAACTCAGTCAATGGCGGGCTTATGCCGACGATGGACGCGGATATGCAATCGGATTTTGCTCAACTAGACTTGCAAACTTTAGACCAGACATTAGCTTGACCAAGGTGCTCTACGCGGACGCGGCAACCTCGGCCGTTTGCGCAGCACAATTAGAAATTGCGGCAATGCTGCGCAGTCACTGGCTATCGGCGGCTGCCACAAGTTCCATCCCAGTTCTGATGCTTGGCAAGCGCCTCCTAGATATTGTTCCGTGGATCAAGCATCCAGCCTTTAAGCGCGAGCGTGAATGGAGACTCTGCTTAAATTCGTTTTGGGAAGCGCCTACGGTTTTCACGCCGCGCGGTGGGATCTTGGTGCCACGGATCGAAACGCCTATCGCCCGTCTGTCTGAAGACATTTCCAATCCGAATAAACCCGCCCCATCAACGTCGCCGATTGTCCGAATTACGATCGGTCCGCGCAATAACGTCGCCCTTGCGCGACTGGCGCTGGAGGCGTTTCTAAAGCATCTCGGGTACGAAGGGATCGAGATTGCGCAATCGATAGCGCCTTACCGAAGCTACAACGATGCCCAGCAATGATCGCGTTGCTTTTTGGAAAAGTTTTAACGTCTCCACATGCCGAATAATTGTGATGCCCTAGAGCCCCCACTGAAAGCTAACACCCATTTGAAACGGTAGATTGGATAGAGCTGAATCAATACCTGCGGCGCAGAATTTGTCGTTTTGAGGCAATATTGAAATAGAAATAGCGGTGAACGGTTCAACAAAACTGCACCATCAACATTTCAAGTCAAAATACCCTCGGCGCAACCTATTTCACGAAACGACGATCATGATTGACCTTTACTACTGGACGACTCCGAACGGGCACAAGATTACGATTTTTTTGGAGGAGGCGAAAATGAAGTATCGCTTGCTCCCGATCAATATTAGTAAGGGTGAGCAGTTTGATCCGAGCTTTTTGAAAATCGCGCCAAATAATCGTATTCCTGCTTTAGTCGATCATAAGCCGCCGGGCGGTGGCGCGCCGGTATCGCTGATGGAATCGGGCGCGATGCTGCTCTACCTTGCAGATAAATCAAAGAAATTTTTGAACCGGAAAAATTTGAACGCACGTGCCGATGCGTTGCAGTGGCTTTTTTGGCAAATGGGCGGTCTTGGCCCCATGTGCGGGCAAAACCATCATTTCACGCAATATGCGCCCGAGCCGATTCCGTATGCGATCAATCGCTATGTAAACGAAACCTCGCGGCTGTATGGCGTGATGAATAAACGCTTGGCAGATCGAGAATTTCTCGCGGGCGAATATTCGATTGCCGATATGGCGTGTTATCCGTGGATCGTGCCGCACGAAAAGCAAAAGCAAGATCTGAATGATTTCCCGCATCTGAAGCGCTGGTTTGAGACGATTTATGCCCGCCCGGCGGTGAAAGCAGCCTATGCCCGGGCGAAAGAAGTAAACGTCACGCCCTCGGTGCAGACGGAAGAATCACGTCGGATTTTGTTTGGTCAGACGAAATAGCGAACGAAAAAACCCCAAAAAACGGGCAAATCTGCGCCGCAGGTATTTAGAAAAATGGCGTAAATGTGCGCTAGGCCAGTCTTGGTAGCACGCGATGGCGCTGAAATCAGCCCCACGCCAGCGCGCGGAGACGGGTGGAGTTGGAGTCTGAAAGATCAGTAGTGGCACAGCGGCTTTGCCGTCAAAGCGGGTACGATTTTTATAAAAGCATGCGCTTACATTCATATCAAGCTTGGTAAATGCAAGACTATCTTTCGATCCCGAAATTTTTTCACGGGCAGGCTTAACCCAGTTTGACGCCGGATTGGCATTCCGCTGACCTCTAAAAGCACGGTCACGTTTGAAGTGAATGCTCTATCAAATTAGCAGCCGAGCGCTTGACAACACATCCATTGCACGCAAGAATTCAAACAATCGTTTAATCTAAACACGCGCCTGATTGAAATATTCATTCACGCGTATGATTTATGGTTAACCGATTTCAAACAACCTATGAACATGCCAGACTCCACTTCAATCGCCAATAGCCGTGCCGGAACTCAAGAGCGCATCCTTGCGAACGCTGAGGTGCTCTTTATGGAGCATGGCTACGAAGCGACCTCGCTGCGCATGATCACCAAAGAAGCGGGCGTGAATCTCGCGGCGGTGAATTATCACTTTGGCAGCAAAGAAGAATTGTTCCAAGCGGTGCTCACGCGCCGATTAGATCCGCTTAATTTAGAGCGCATCAAAATGCTCGCGAAACTCGAGGCGCAGTTTGGCGAAAAGTCAGTGCCACTCGATCAGATTTTGTCCGCGATGTTTTTGCCCGCATTGCAACTCGGGCGTGATCCTACGCGCGGCGGGCAAAATTTTTTACGCTTACTTGGGCGTGCGTATGTCGATCCTGCGCCTTTCATTCGGCAGCTGCTTTCGCAGCAGTACGGTGAGATGATTAACCGCTTTAAAGGCGCGTTTGCCAAAGCATTGCCCCATCTCGCCAAAGAAGAGCTCACGATGCGCTTGCATTTCGTGATGGGCGCGCTGGCCTATACGCTCGCAGGCACCGACGCCTTGAAATTGATTTCGACGATCAATCCCGCGCAGCCGCAAGACGACACCTTGCTGCTGCGCAAATTAGCACCCTTTTTAACCGCGGGGCTGCAAGCCCCCGCAACAGAATAACGGTCATGCTTGCGAAGGAGTTTTAAATGGTTTTGATGCTTTGGTTTGCTTGCTTCGTAATAACATTGCTCGCTCTCGCAATTTTCTCGCTGCCGGGCTGGGCGTGGGCTGCAGCGATTGCGGCGCTCTTTGTAGGTGGATGGTCGGTCGGCGCGTTTCCGCTGATCTTCGCGCTGCTTGGCGTAGCACCCGTAGTGCTGCTTGCGCCAGCGCTTTTGCTGCCTGATTTGCGCCGCAAGTTGATTACGGGCCCGGCGTTTGCAGCCTTCCGCAAAGTGCTGCCGCCGATGAGCGAGACCGAGCGCTCCGCGATTGAGGCCGGCACGGTTGACTGGGATGCGCAGTTATTCTCCGGCAAGCCTGCATGGTCGCGTTTGATGGAAATACCTGCGGCGCAGTTAACGGCTGAAGAGCAGCAATTTTTTGATACCCATGTGCAATCGCTGTGTGCGATCTCTGATGATTGGTCGCAATCGCATCATGCCTACGATCTGGCCCCGACCACATGGGAAAAAATCCGGAGTTCTGGCATTCTTGGCATGATTATTCCCAAAGCTTATGGCGGGCTGGGCTTTTCAGCGTTTGCCCATTCCCAAATCGTAACGACATTGGCCACGCGAAGTTCGGCCACTGTCGTCAGCGTGATGGTGCCCAATTCCTTGGGGCCTGCTGAGCTGCTCATGCACTATGGCACCGAAGCCCAGAAAGATTTCTACTTGCCGCGCTTGGCAAAAGGGTTAGATTTACCCTGCTTCGCATTGACCAATCCACATGCGGGCTCCGATGCGGGCTCGATCCCCGATACCGGGGTCGTTTGCCACGGTGAATACAAAGGCGAGCGCGTATTAGGCTTCAAGATCACCTGCGACAAACGCTACATCACTCTTGCGCCGGTCGCAACGTTGATTGGCTTGGCATTTCGCGTCGCCGACCCCGAGAATTTGCTCAACGATCCGGCCGCGCTTGGCATTACCTGCGCGCTCATTCCGCGCGCGCATCCGGGATTAAAAATCGGGCGCCGTCATTTCCCGCTTAACGCCGTGTTTATGAATGGCCCGATTCAAGCCACTGAAATGTTCATTCCGATGGAGTTCGTCATTGGCGGCCGTGCGCAAGTGGGCAACGGCTGGAAGATGTTGATGAATTGCTTAGCGGTTGGGCGCGCGATTTCATTGCCATCTTCCAATACCGGTATGGCAAAGATGGCTGTGCGCGGTGTCGGTGGCTATGCCCGCGTGCGCCGCCAATTCCGCACCGCCATCGGCAAATTTGAGGGCGTAGAAGAAGCGCTCGCGCGTATGGGCGGTAATCTTTACATGATGGACGCGGCCCGCTCCCTGACCGCGAAATACATCGACCTCGGTCAAAAGCCTGCGGTGCTCTCGGGAATCGTGAAATATCACATCACCGAGCGCGCCCGCTCGGTCGTTAACGATGGCATGGACGTCATCGGCGGTAAAGGCATTTGCTTAGGGCCTGAAAATTTCCTCGGGCGTGCGTATCAGCAAATTCCAATTGGGATCACGGTCGAGGGCGCCAATATCCTCACCCGTTCCCTCATTATTTTTGGGCAAGGGGCGATTCGCTGCCATCCGTATGTTTTCCCTGAAATGGAAGCTGCACGGGATACTGATTCGCAGCGCGGCCTGATCGCGTTTGATGGCCTTATTGTGAAGCATGTGCAATTTACGATTGCAAACGCCGCGCGCTCACTCGTCCACGGCCTGACCGGCGCAAAGTTCGTCAAAACTGCGCCGCAGGTATCGGGAATTGCTGCGCCTTACGCGCAAAAAGTATCCCGGTATTGCGCCGCGCTGGCGTTTGCCTCCGATGTGTCGATGTTGGTGCTAGGCGGTGAGTTAAAGCGTCGCGAGAAATTATCCGCTCGATTGGGCGATGCCCTTTCTCAACTCTATCTTGCGTCGGCTACGATCAAGCGTTTCGTCGATGAAGGTAAGCAAGAAGCCGATGCGCCACTTTTGCATTGGTCCGTGCAAGATGCGCTGTATCGGGTAGAAAGCGCACTTTCAGGGGTAACCAATAATTATCCAAATCGCACCGTTGCGTGGTTGATGCGGCGGGTGTTGTTCCCGCTGGGCCGATCACTGCGTCCGCCTTCCGATAAGCTCGGGCATGCCGTTGCCTCTATCGTTATTGCGCCGGGCGCAGCGCGCGAGCGCTTGACCTTCGGCACTTATATCGGCGAGGGCGCAAATGCGCCGCTGCGCGCGATTGAAGATGCGCTCACGGCAACAATGGCGCTGGAAGAAATTGAGCAGCGCTTGAAGCCACATTTCCGTAGTGGCAATCTCAAAGGCGAGCGCCCGATTGATTGGGTACCTGCGGCGCAGAAAGCAGCGCTTATCAGCGCGCAAGAGGCTGAGCTGGTGCGCAAATGCTCCGCGCTGGCTGATCATGTGATCAAAGTCGATGACTTCCCGATGGATTTTGGTTTACGCGAATATGTCATGTCGCTAAACGATCACACGCTGCGCTATGCCGCCTAACCGTTACCAAAAGCTGTAGAGGATTGCGATGTTAAGAGAGCCTATTTTTGTTGTGGACGGCGCCCGTTCACCATTTCTAAAAGCACGTGGCAAGCCCGGGCCGTGGTCAGCTTCCGATCTTGCGGTGAGTGCGGGCCGGCACGTATTAAACCGCGTACCTACGGCGCAGAAATTGATTGACGAAGTGATCCTCGGCTGCGCAGCGCCAAGCGCTGACGAAGTCAATATCGGGCGCTTCGTTGCTATGCGTCTAGGCTTGGGTAATCAAGTACCGGGCTATACCGTGATGCGCAATTGCGCCTCTGGCATGCAAGCGATTGATTCCGGGATCAATCAAATCCTCGCTGGGCGGGCGCAAGTGATTTTGGCCGGTGGCGTTGATGCGCTTTCACGCACGCCTCTGAATTACAGCGACAAAATGGTGCTCTGGTTTGCCAAATTTTCGAGCGCAAAAACGATGGGTCAGAAAGCCGGTATGTTTGCGCAGCTGCCTGTCGGCGAAATGTTTTCTCCTGTGATTACGCTCATGCGTGGTTTGACCGACCCAATGGTCGGCTTGCTCATGGGGCAGACTGCCGAAAATCTCGCGCATAAATTCGGTATTACCCGCGCCGAGATGGATGCCTTTTCTGCCCAAAGCCATGCAAAAGTAATCGCCGCTCAAAAGGCGGGTGTGTACGCGAATGAAATCGCACCCCTTTACGATGCTAAGGGCACGCTCTACGGCGCAGACGACGGCATGCGAGAAGATTCCACCGCCGAAAATCTTGCTAAGTTGAAACCGTTTTTTGATAAAAAATACGGCAACGTGACCGCTGGAAATAGCTCGCAGATTACCGATGGCGCAGCCTGGGTTTTGCTCGCCACGGCCGATGCAGTTACGAAACACAATCTACCGGTGCTCGGCAAAATCGTGGATACCCAATGGGCGGGGCTCGACCCGGCGACGATGGGTCTTGGCCCTGTTTACGCCTCTACCCCGCTGCTGAAACGTAATGGCTGGACGCTTGACTCCCTTGATACGATTGAAATCAACGAAGCATTTGCAGCGCAAGTGATCGCCTGCCAGCGGGCGTGGGCAGATGCCGATTTCTGCAAAAAAGAATTAGGGCTCGACAGCGCATTTGGCGTGCTCCCAATGGAAAAACTCAACCCCGATGGCGGCGCAGTCGCGCTCGGGCATCCCGTTGGCGCATCCGGTGCGCGGATTGTGCTGCATGCCCTCAACACATTGAAGCGGACCGGCGGTAAGCGCGGTTTAGCCACGATATGCATTGGCGGTGGACAAGGTGGTGCAGTCCTAGTAGAAAGCGTCTAAGACCCATTAGATGCGAGGAAGATATGCGATTCGGCCTTCTGATTGATGCAAGCTGTGATGTGCCAGCGGAGGTCTACGAAGACCCTCGGGTAACGGTGTTGCCGATTCATGTGCAGATCGGCGAAAAGACCTTGCTTGATGATCGTAGCGCAGCCGTTCGCAGCACTTTTTTACAAGCTGCAGAGGCCGCGCACTGGAAAATCGCCCTTGAGACGATTCCGTTATCTGCTGCAGAAACACGCGCATTCATTTTAGAAAAATTAGTAAACCAATTTGACTATGTATTCGCAATCACTGCGATGCGAACGCGTAGCGTGATTTACGACACCTTAACCGAAGTCGCCTTGCGCTTACCGACGCAGGCGATGAAGCTGCGCACCGAGGCTGGAATCAAAGGGCCGTTTAGGCTGCATGTGTGTGATAGTGCAACGCTCTTTGCGGGGCATGGCGTCATCGCGCTGACCGTGCTCGACGCGCTGAGATCGGACGCGCTCACAACCCACATCGCGCAGCTTGCCGAAAATACGCTTGCGCCAAATGCCTATACCTATTTTGCACCGGCGAGCCTTCTACAACTGTATTCACGAGCAAAAAAGCGCGGCGATAAAAGCTTAAATTTTTTCACCTACGCGATTGGTAGCGCGCTCGATGTCAAGCCTATTGTGTGCGGTCATGCAGGTGCCACCGCGCCCGCGGCAAAAGTGCGTCATTTCGCGGATGCCGCTGAAAAAGTGATGAGCAATACTGCGCGGGAGATTCGCAGAGGCGTGGCAGCACCGCACGTCGTTGTGAGTTACGGGTGCACGTTGGAGTTCCTCAAAACGATTCCGAGTTTTGATTCTCTGCGCATCGCTTGCAACGAGCGCAAAGTGAAGCTCCATCTTGTCCCCATGGGTATTGGCGCGCTCGTTAATGCGGGTCCTGGCGGGGTTGCTGTTGGATTTGTTGGCGGCCCCCATCTTTTCGAATAAATCTAATGTGCGTTAATGCACGCTCAAAACTATATGATGTTTAAACACTTTAAGATCGATACCCGCGCCCACGAGATTACGTGGGTACTTCTAGACAAAGCGGACGCAAGCATGAATACACTAAGCCAAGAAGTGCTTGCTGAGTTCAATCAAGTCCTCGATCATTTTGAGCAACAAAAGCCCAAGGCGGTCATTTTTGCTTCGGCAAAAAAATCTGGCTTTATCGCTGGCGCTGACGTCGCCGAGTTCAGCAATTTCGCGACGGATATTGAAGCCGCAAAAGTGCTTGTTCATCGCGGCTACGATACGTTTGATCGATTGGCGGCTGTTTCGTATCCAACGTTAGCCTTAATCGAAGGCCCGTGTTTAGGCGGTGGTTTGGAATTTGCGCTCGCCTGTCGGTATCGCGTTGCGATCGATACGCCATCGACAAAATTGGGCTTGCCAGAAGTTATGCTGGGAATCGTGCCCGGCTGGGGCGGAATGAAGCGCTTGCCAGAAATCATCGGCGCGCCGACCGCGCTCGATATGATGCTCACCGGTAAAACACTCGATGCCCGCCGCGCCAAAAAAGCCGGGCTGGTCACCGAGAGCGTACCGCTGCGCATTGCTGAAAATACCGCGATCGGCGTATTAAAAGCCTTACCTGCGGCGCAGATTTTGCCGTTTTTAACCCGCATCATGGCCAAGCCGCCGTTGCGTGGCTACGTCGCTCGAAAAGCCCGAACGCAGGTGGCTAAAAAAGCCCGGTTTGCCCATTACCCCGCGCCGTATGCGATTCTCGATATGTGGGAAAAGCACAACGGCAATCCCTTTGGCACTCCTGACCAAGCGCCGCATTCCTTGGTCAGCTTGTTAACGCACAGCACAACGGCTAATCTCATTCGCGTGTTTGGTTTGCAGGAGCGCTTGAAAGCACTTGGCAAAGGCAGCGATTTCAAGGTCTCTCATGTTCATGTCGTCGGGGCTGGTGTCATGGGCGGTGATATTGCGGCGTGGTGCGCCCTGCGTGGGTTGACGGTCACGTTGCAGGATCAAAGCGCCGAGCGGCTCGCACCCGCGATGGGCCGGGCAGCACTCTTATTTAAAGAAAAATTGCGCGACGCGCGGCGCATTCGCGATGCCAACGATCGATTGATTCCTGACACAGCAGGGGATGGCGCAGCCCGCGCCGATGTCATCATCGAAGCAATTTTTGAGAATTTGGAAGCGAAGCAAGCGTTGTTTAAAGCGCTGGAAGGTAAAGCGAAGCCCGGCTGCGTACTGGCCAGCAACACATCGTCGATTCCGTTAGAGCAAATCGCTTCTGCAATGAGCGATCCAACGCGTTTGGTGGGTATTCATTTCTTCAATCCAGTACCCAAAATGATGTTAGTGGAAATCGTCAAAGGCGTGCAGACGCAACCAGAAGTGATTGCCCGCGCAACTGCGTTCACCAAGCAAATCGATAAGCTGCCGCTGCCGGTAAAAAGCGCCCCTGGCTTTTTGGTCAACCGCATTCTCGCGCCGTATATGCTTGAGGCAATGAAATGCGCTGAGGAAGGCATCGCGCTTGAGGCGATTGACGAAGCCGCGCTGGAATTCGGCATGCCGATGGGCCCTATTGAGCTGGTCGATACGGTCGGGCTTGATGTTGCATACGCGGTGGGCCGAGAAGTTGCGCCGCAGGTATCAGCGCCCGCCAAGCTCAAAGCAATGGTAGAGGCAAAAGAGCTCGGCAAAAAGACTGGTAAAGGCTACTACACTTGGGTTGATGGCCGCGCACAAAAAAATAAAGAAGCGGGTAAACCGCCAGCTGGCCTCGGTGAGCGCCTGATCGCGCCCTATTTGGCGGAGGCTCAAAAAGCACTCGATGAAGGGATCGTCGCCGACTCAGATTTGCTTGACGGTGGTGCTATTTTTGGCACTGGGTTTGCGCCGTTTCGCGGCGGCCCGATGCATTATTTGAAAACACTATCGAAAGCGAACTAAAACTAAGATTTCTGTTCGCGATCAATTTCGGTCACAATAGGAAAGCGTAACTAATTCAACGTAAAAATAAGGAGGAGACCGTGGACAAACCGTGGCTCAAGCACTACCCACCCGGCGTTAAAGCTGAAGTCGATGTCACCCACTACGCCAATATTCCAGCAATCTTGGCGCAAACAGTTGCCAAATATGGAAGCCGCATCGCCTTCGAGTGCATGGGTGCGCAAATTACGTATAACGAGCTTGATCGATTGAGTGCTGCGTTCGCGGCGCATCTGGCTGAAAACGGTTTCAAAAAAGGCGATCGTATCGCGCTCATGATGCCCAACGTGCTGCAGTACCCAATTGCCATCTTTGGCGTATTGCGGCTTGGCTGCGTGGTCGTTAATTGCAACCCGCTTTACACGCCACGCGAGCTCGAGCACCAGCTCAAAGACTCAGGCGCAACCGCAGTGGTGGTGCTCGAAAATTTTGCGACCACGCTCGAAAAAGTAAAAGCGGCAACCAATATTCGCCATGTTATCGTGACCGGTGTGGGCGATATGCTGGGGCTCAAAGGGCATTTAGTTAACTTCATATTGCGCAAAGTCAAAAAGGTCGTGCCAGCCTATACGCTGCCGGGCCACCTGAAATTTAATGCGACATTGGCCAACCGCGGTGCAGTACCTGCGGCGCAGATTTCGCTCTCCGATATCGCCTGCTTGCAATACACCGGCGGCACGACGGGCGTATCAAAAGGCGCGATCTTAACGCACGGTAATCTTTGCGCCAATACCGTGCAAGTGGGCGAATGGCTGCGCCCGATTACCGACCCTAATCGGCAAGAGGTCATGATCGGGGCGCTTCCGCTGTATCATATTTTTGCGCTTACCGCATGTACGCTCGTGTTTGTTGAATATGGCGCGCGCATCGTGTTGATTCCAAATCCCAAAGATATTGCTGGATTCATCAAAACGCTTTCAAAATTGCCGTTTAGCGTTCTGCCCGGCGTGAACACACTGTTCAACGCGATGGTCAATCACCCCGATTTTTCTAAGCTCAATTTTTCAAATCTTCGCTTAACGCTCGGCGGTGGCATGGCTGTGCAGCGCGCGACCGCAGAAAAGTGGAAAGCGGTAACAGGCACACCGATTGTTGAGGCTTACGGTTTGACCGAAACCTCCCCTGGCGCCACCATTAATCGGCTGGACAATACCGATTACTCCGGCACCATTGGTTACCCGTTGCCGAGCACGGAAGTCTGCTTACGCACCGATGACGGGGGCACGCCAGCAGTGGGTGAGCCAGGTGAAATTTGCATTCGCGGCCCACAGGTGATGCAGGGCTATTACCAGCGTGCAGATGAAACCGACAAGGTGATTGATCGTGACGGTTGGTTTGCGTCTGGTGACGTTGGCATCATGTATCCCGATGGCCAATTCAAGATCGTTGATCGTAAGAAAGATATGATTTTGGTCTCCGGCTTTAACGTCTACCCCAATGAGGTTGAAGATGCGGTCGCCATGCATCCGGGCGTATTGGAGGTGGCCGCGATTGGCGTCGCCGATGAGAAATCAGGCGAGGCGGTGAAAATTTGCGTGGTCAAAAAAGACCCTAATCTGACCGAAGCTGCTCTTTCTGAGCATTGCAAAACGCTACTCACCGGCTACAAGTGCCCACGCTATATTAAGTTCGTGACCGAATTGCCTAAAAATAATGTCGGCAAAATTTTGCGTCGTGAACTGCGTGATGCAGAGCAAAAAGCAAAGGCTTAGTGCGTGACCAGTGAGTTGGTGGCGTTACCTTTGGGCATGCCCGCATTGCGGGTTGTGCCCATGCCCGCTGATTCCAACCAGCACGGCGATGTGTTCGGCGGTTGGATCATGGCGCAAGTCGATATTGCCGGTAGCATTCCCGCGAGTGTGCGAGCCAAGGGCCGGGTCGCAACGGTGGCCGTAAATTCGTTTGTGTTTAAGCAGCCAGTCGCAATCGGCGATTTAGTGAGCTTTTATGCTCGCATTGTGCGCGCGGGTAAGACTTCGGTGACCGTCGATGTCGAAGTTTTCGCGCAGCGTGATCCCGGCACTGAAATGGCTCTAAAAGTCACCGAAGCCACCTTAACCTATGTCGCGATTGGTACAGACGGACGGCCGCGTGCGTTACCCTGAGCCAAATTAGCGCAAACCCGTAGATTTACCCCCCGTTTTCGCGGTACATTCTTTAATACAAGTATTTTAATTATTCGTTTCAGGAGACAACATGCAATTTAAACCAACTTTATTGCGCGCCTCGATTTGCGCGGCGATCGCAACCTCGAGTGGCCTCGTTCACGCTGGCGGTTTCGGCCTTTCCGAGCAAAGCATTGCTGCCATTGGAATGGCCAATGCCGGGGCTGCTGCGCAAGTCATGGATGACGCCAGCACCGTTTTTTATAATCCAGCCGGTATGTCGCGTCTGAGCAGCATCAACGTTGCCCAAGGCTTACATCTCATCAAGCTTACCGCTAACTTCAAAAATCAAAATTCGGTCGGCGGCATTGGTCAAGTTCCGTTCACCAATTCGCCAGGGTCTGTTGGCGAGCCAACCCCGCTCCCAACGCTTTTTGCAGCGATGCCGCTTAATAATCGCATCGCAATCGGTGTCGGCCTGAGCGCGCCGTTTGGCCTCAAAACCGAATACCAAGATGGCTGGATTGGTCGTTATCAAGCGCTCATCTCGGACGTGCGCTCATACAATCTCAACCCGTCGATGTCCTTTAGGCTCAACGACCAGCTTTCGCTGGGATTTGGCGTGAGCTTTATGAAGTTTCAAGCGGAACTGACCAATAACGTCAACTACACCGCGGTCGCCTTGCGCGGCCTTGCCGTACAAGGCGTACCTGCGGCGCAGATTGCGGCGTTAACGCCCGCATTGCTGGGTCGCGAAGGCGCGGTGCGCATCACCGGTAGCGATACCGCTTACGGCTTTAACCTCGGCGCGCTTTATGAAGTCAATAAAGACACCCGCTTCGGTGTTGGCTACCGTTCCTCCATTAAGCAAAATTTGGCGGGCGTGGCGCAATTCACACGGCCCTCGACGACTGGCTTGCCTGCATCTATCGCAAGCACGATTGGCTTGATCCAAAACGTTGGTACGCCTGACGGTGACGTAACCGTTGCCGTTAAAACCCCGGCCTCACTTTCCGTTTCTGGCGTCACTAAAATTTCCCCGCGCGTCTCCGTGGCGGGTGATATTACGTGGACGCAGTGGAGCAGCATTCCGGGGCTCAGAATCGTGCGTTCAACTGGGGTCGTGCTCAATAGCGTGGAATACGCATGGAAAGACACAACCCGCGTTTCTGTCGGCGCGAGTTACGACTACGGCAACGGCGTAACCGCGCGTGCAGGCGTAGCGTACGACCCGTCGGTGGTTGATGATGAGCATCGCACTGCGCGCTTGCCTGACAACAATCGCGTCTGGCTGTCGATGGGTGGCTCTTATCAGCTAAAACCCAATATGCGGGTTGATGCGGCATTTACCCATGTATTTGTGCAGCGCTCAAAGATTCAAGATAACCAATCCGCCACCGGCGCTGGCCTGATTCACGGCACTTATGACGGTAATGTGAATATTCTGAGCGTTGGCGCAGTCATGACGTTTTAACGGGCGTCTGTCGCCTAAAAGCCCGCAGCGCACGTTATCGAAGCTGTGGGCTTTTTCATTTTTGGAGAATAAATCATGGTACTGAAAACATTTTTTGTCAGCGCTGCCATTGCGCTGTCGTTTCCCGCGTTTGCCGCAGTTGAAGTCGCGGGCGTGAAATTTGAAGATCAAGCGTCGGTCGCAGGCCAAGAGCTTGTGCTCAATGGTGCAGGCGTGCGTACGCGTGTTTTCATCAAAGTCTACGCCGCTGGGCTTTATGGTGCGCAAAAATCAAGTAACGCGGCGACGATAATTGGCGCGAAAACCCATCGCCGCATGCAATTATCAATGTTGCGCGACGTCGGCGCGGATCAATTTACCGATGCGCTTAAAGATGGCATCGACAACAACACCCCGCAAGCTGAGCTCGATGCCATCAAGGGCGAGACCGAGCAATTGCTTAATATCATGCGCGGCTTAAAAGAAGCGAAATCAGGGCAAGTGATCGCGCTTGATTTTTCTGCCGATGGCAAGACGACTGTATCGGTCAATGGCGCCGCCCGCGGCAGCGTGGCCAGCGAGCCACTGCAGCGGGCGCTGCTTAAGATTTGGCTTGGTGAAAAACCGATTCAAAATGATCTTAAGCGCGCATTGCTTGGGCAATAGTCGTTGAATACCCGCGATTTTTGGAGCAATAGCGGCTACCGATTGCTCTCGAAATCCGATGCGGGCTCACTGACCGTAACCGATGATTTTTTGCGCTTGTTACTCTCGCGGCCAGAGCTCGCGCCCGTGCCTGAAAGCTGCGATGCTGAGTTAAAGCTGCATGATGCGCTGATGAGCGCGCCGCGGTCGCAACTACCTGCGGCGCAGCTTTTATTAATTCGCGATGTTGATGCGCAAGAAAATTACCGCATCTTTTCGCGCTTTCGGGATCGTCTGCTGGCAGCGCCATCCGTGCAGGCTGCTTATGCGGGGCTTTTTCAGGGCAGCGGCGTCGATGTGCCTCCCGTATTCGTCTTTCACCTGACCCAAATTTTGTTGCGACACATTTTGGGCGATGGTGCAGATCCAATGGAAGCACGGATGGCCGAGTGCCTATTTCGCACTCAACGCGTGACGATTTTGGAAGATGGCGGCGTGATGGCCGCCGATGCCGAGACGATCGATACCTTCGCGCAGACGGGTGGCTTTGGCTCGCTGGGCGAGATGCTTAAAAAGCAAAATACACCGATGCGAAGCATCGATCTCGACGTGCTCAATCCCGAGACTGCCGAGCAGTATTGGCAGCGCGATGAGCGCTTCGATCTTGCGGTGAGTTTGAATCGTGGGCAGCCCGCGCTTGAAGCGCTTTGCCGCGTGCTCGAGAAATGGGTCGCGCATTTTCTCCATGTTGACGTCACCATCAAGCATAAGCGCGAGATCGATGATCGACGCTGGTCTTGGCATGTGGGTCTCGATGCAGAAGCGACTACCATCTTGAATGATCTTTACAACAATCATCCCGTCGACGAAGCGCGGATGGCGCGATTGCTCTGCTTATTTGAGCTCACCTTTAAAAATCCGGCTGAAATGCGCGCTACGCTGGCCGGGAAGCCCGTCTATCTGGCGATGGCGATTGATGCAGCAGGGTTGCTTAAACTCAAACCTCAAAATTTATTGCTCAATTTGCCTTTGGCGCGCGCTTGAAAAAGTATGGTGCAGTGCACAATACGCGATCTGGCGAGAAAACTGCGCCGCAGGTATTAGCTAAAAAAACGTGAGTTCAACTAAAAATACTTCAATTGTCGCGCTTGCCGTGAGCGCTATGGGCGTTGTCTTCGGCGATATTGGCACCAGCCCGCTCTATACGATGAACGAGGTGTTTTTCCCCGGGCATGGCACGGGGCTCGCGGTCACGCCCGACAACGTGCTCGGGATCTGCTCGATGGCGCTCTGGTCAATATTGATCGTCGTTGCCTTGAAGTATGCGGTCTTTATTTTGCGCGCAGATAATGAAGGCGAGGGCGGCACGATGGCGCTGCACGCGCTCGCATTGCGCGCAACGCAATCAGCAAAATCCCGTCGCGCGCTCACGTTGCTCTCGGTTTTCGGGGTTGCGCTTTTCTTTGCAGATTCTGCGATCACACCCGCGATGTCGCTGCTCTCTGCAGCGGAAGGGCTCAACGTGATCTCGCCTAAGTTTGAGCACTTCGTCGTGCCGTTTGCCGTCGTCATCCTCGCTCCGCTTTTCTATTTTCAGAAATTTGGTACGGGCAAAGTATCCGCTTTTTTTGGCCCGATCATGGCGATCTGGTTTATTTATCTTGGCGTTTCGGGTGTTTTTCATATCATTTCTGCGCCGCAGGTATTAGCGGCTTTATCGCCTTGGTATGCCGTTAAATTTCTCGCTACCCATGGCTGGCTTTCGATTATTGTCATGGGTTCCGTCGTGCTCGCGATCACGGGCGCTGAAGCGCTTTATGCCGATATGGGCCACTTCGGGCGCAACCCGATCCGCGTTGCTTGGTTTGTATTTGTAATGCCCATGCTGATTCTCAATTATTTCGGGCAGGGCGCGATGCTCATGGTCAATCCGACCAAGCGCCATATGTTTTTCTCGCAAGTGCCCGAGGGCTGGCCCCAGATTTTGCTCGTGATCCTCGCCACGCTCGCGGCGATCATTGCCTCGCAAGCGGTGATCTCAGGCGCATTCTCAATCGCCCGGCAGGCCATGCAATTTGGCTTCGCACCGCGGATGACGATCGTGCATACCTCCCACCATGCGGAAGGTCAGATTTATTTGCCGGGCGTGAATTGGGTGCTTTGCGCACTCGTTCTTTTTATCGTATTGACTTTCCGCTCTTCGACCAATCTTGGTGCGGCCTATGGCTTAGCCGTCACCGGCTCGATGCTGATTGATACGATTCTCTTTTTAGTCGTCGCCCATGGCATCTGGAAATGGTCCTTGCCAACGACCATCGCGCTTGGCGGCCTCTTTCTCATCGTTGATCTCGGCTATTTTTTCGCTAACGCCATCAAAATTCCGGCGGGCGGCTGGTTTCCGTTGGTGGTTGGCATCATCCTGTTTACGCTGATGACGACGTGGGGTCGGGGTCGTAAATTGCTCGCCGATCAGCGCCGCACCTCTGCGATGCCACTTGCACCGATGGTTGAGAGCTTATGCGCCGACGCTAAGCGCGTGCCCGGCACAGCGGTGTTTATGACTTCGTCGCCCGAAGATATGCCTGCTGCGATGCTGCACAATTTGAAGCACAACAAAGTGCTGCATGAGCGCAACGTGATGCTCAA
Source organism: Betaproteobacteria bacterium (assembly GCA_031430575.1). Classification (GTDB taxonomy): domain Bacteria; phylum Pseudomonadota; class Gammaproteobacteria; order Burkholderiales; family Casimicrobiaceae; genus JANMDS01. The sequence goes on from JANPBT010000026.1 coordinate 134,651, forward strand.
CGTGCACTTCGCCGATGTGCCGCTCGTGCCGCGCGAAGGCCGCTTAGAAATCGCTAACCTCGGACACGGATTTTTTTGCGTTATCGTGCATTATGGGTTTATGAATACGCCCAATATTCCAAAAGCGCTCGCCAACGCTGAAGCGCTCGGACTTTACTTCGATATGATGGATACGAGCTTTTTCGTCTCTCGCGAAACACTCATGCCGCGCTCTACCCCAGCCTTTGCCCTTTGGCGGCAGCGCATCTTTGTGTGGATGTCGCGCAATGCCCAGTCGGCGACGACTTACTTCCGTATTCCGTCCAATCGGGTGTTGGAGCTGGGCGCGCAAATTCGGTTGTAAGAAATCGCTCATACCTGCGGCGCAGATTTGTGCTTTTTTTAAGCCCAAATCTGCGCCGCAGGTATTCATCAAAAATACCGTTTACTGTGCTTTCTTTGGCAGCGCGCGGATTGCCATGAGCGGGCGCAGGCGTAGCGCAAAAATCCATAATATAAATCCGCCTACCGCGCTTACGATAATCGTCGTGCGCTCACTCGATGCTTGCGCAATCGCGCCGCCGAGCAGTGAGCCCACCGGCGCACCCGCGATGATGAGAAAGCGCATCGTGCTGGTCATGCGCCCGAGCAGGTGCTCCGGCGTGACGGCTTGCCGCAGCGATAGAAAGTGAATGAACAGCAGCGCTGCGCCAAAGCCGAAAAAAAACATCCCAAGCGCGAAGCTCGCGTATCCCCAGGCCGTGCCCGCCTGAGCACTGGCAAAGCAGGCCCAAGCCATCGCAGTCGAGAGCACGGCATGGGCAATGCAACGGCCAATGCCAAAGCGCTTACCCAGCGCTTCGCCTTGCGCCGAGGCCAAGAGGCTGCCCACACCGAAAAAGGTGTAAAGCGCGCCCAGTGTGCCAGCACTAAAGCCGAGCGTGCGCGTTGCAAAAAGCACCAATACGGTGTGGTACATCAAGTGAAATACTTGCCATGATCCGACGACTAACGCCGATAGCCGCAACACGGGCGTATTCCAAACGAAGCGCAATCCTTCGCGGGCAGAAGCGTGCCATGATTGCGTCTTTGAGGCGTTGAGATGGGCAGTCTCAACCACTTCAATCTTACGCAATAAAAGCACCGAGAAGCCGAACGCTAAAGCATCGATCAAAAGCGCAATTGGCGCAGTGAGCGCTTGGATGAGTAAGCCCGCGAGCGCAGGCCCACCCACCTCGGCAAACGACTGCGCCAGCGCGTTTTTGCTATGGGCTTCCACCAATTTCTCACGGGGCACGATCTGCGTGAGCAAAATCTGCGCCGCGCCGCCACAAACAACATGCAAGCAGCCGACGATAAAGCCTGTTGCGTAAAGCCAGCCCATCGTCAATTTCTGCATCCATGCTGCCGCTGCAATCGAGAGCAGCGCAACGGCGAAAATGATCTCACCCCAGACCACAATCGGCAGCTTGCGCGAGCGATCAAGCCAGACTCCCGCCGGCAGTGAGATCAGTGCGAACGGCAATAACTCTAAGGCCGTGAGCGCGCCCATTTGCATTGGCGTCGCGTTGAGCATCGTCGCTGCGGTGAGCGGCAAGGCGAGCATCGTCACCTGCCCGCCGAGCGAAGTAATACTCATCGACGACCACAGCCGCAGGTAGTTTTTGTCTGCCCATAAGCCCATTTCTGGGAGGAACGGTAATCTTTTTAAGAGTGACAACATCGGAAATCCTTATGCCTTTGCGTGGATCGCACGCACAAGCAAACGGTAAAAACGCGAAGTCTCATGACGGAATACGCCATTTGGCTTCATAAAAATCGGGATTGGAGTTTGGATTGCACGCCGCCACCGATTAAAAAAAACATCGGCGGGAAGTGCGCTGCCGATGCGCTAGGGAGCGGTCGCTACAGGGGAGATGACCCGCGCGCTCGCCCATGCCGAACCACCGCACGGTTTGCCGTGCAGCGCTGCGGTCAGAGAGAGATTTCGCGAATTCATGATTGAACTTTCATTAAATTACCACCCAAGTGTAAGCTGGGAAGCGTGATTTACGCAACTCCTGCCTTGGTTTCTACGTATTTTGGGTGAGACAAAAGTGCCGACAACGGCTGCGCCATGATGACTTCTGTGCCATCTAATTCGCCCGTTTCGGTAAAGCCTAAGCGCTTATAAAACGGCGAGGCATTGCCCTCGCGCGGCACATAAGATAGCGTGATCTGCGTGAGCCCAGTGCGCGATGTCGCGTAGCGGGCGATTTCCATCATCGCAGCCTCGCCGAAGCCTTTGCCTTGATGTTGCAGATCAATCATGATCCGCCAGAGATTTAGCGCGTCGGGCGCAGCGTCGTCTTTTTGGGCTTGCGCGGGATCTATTGTTGGATCGTAAAGCATCAAAAATCCGACCGCAGTTTCGCCCGCGTAGATCGCCCGCGGCACTGCATTGGGCTGCACATAGGCTTGCGCAATCGAGAAGCTATTTTGGGCGACCATATGCTCGCCGTTCGCGCCCGGATTCAAGCAGCAAACGGCGCGCACGTTTTCGGAATCCAGCAAACGCAACGAAATCTGCGTCGCAGGTAGTGCTGAAGTTGGTGATACCTGCGGCGCAGATTTGTCAGACTCTGCCTGCAAAAGTCGCGCTTCAAGCTTTGCTTTGCAAGCAGGCCAATCGGCGGCGAGCATGCTGTACATCACCGTATCGCGCACGCTACCATCGCGGCGCAGGGCATGATGCCGGATCACGCCATCGCGCTTTGCGCCCAGCCGCTCGATTGCCCGCTGCGAGGCGAGGTTGAAATTATCTGTGCGCCAGCCCACGACGGGGCAATGCAAAGTCTCGAATGCATGCGCCATCAGCAGAAGTTTGCAAGTGGTATTGACATGCGTGCGCTGCGTCCGCTTGGCATACCAAGTGTAGCCGATCTCCACGCGTTTGACCGCTGCAATCATGTCGTGATAACTGGTTGAGCCGATCACAGTCTCGCTTGCAATTTCAATCACCGCAAAGGCCAAGCGCGTGCCCTGCGTGCGCTGGGCTAACGCAGTCTCAATGTAAGCGCGCGTTTGCGCGGGTTCGGGCACGCTCGTGACCCGAATCTGCCAAAGCGCGCCATCAGCGGCCGCAGCGCGCAAGCCCGCTTCGTGGGCCAGCGTCAGCGGCTCAAGGCGAATGCCGTCGCGGCAAAGCGTAACGTGTGCAGGCCAGAGCGCGGGAGAGGCTAGCATCGTGGCTCAACTCTTCTGCGGCAGCTTGCTGGTGTCGATGTCGTACATCCACCATGGACTATTGACGAACGGATGTTTTTTAAAGCCCATCACCCACGGGTGCACGAGCGTATTTTCGTAACGGTAAATGCCGTTTTCCCAAACGCTAAATGAATTGGCAATCTCGTCTAACTTGCGCATGAGCTGCACCCGCTCCGGGCCATGCTCCATATAGCGCGCTTGCTCATAGAGTTTGTCGAATTCTTCATTTTTAAAGTTTGAATAATTCGCTTGCCCAATCTTTGGTGAGTAGAGTAGCGAGGGGAAGGTCAGCCCATCGGGGAGTGCGGAGTTCCAGCCGACCGTCCACGATTGCAGTTGCTTCGCCTTCGCTTGTTTGAGCAAGTCTGGCCACTTTTGCTTGTTGTAGTTTGACTTCACATTAATCGCATCTAGTGATTTTTTCCAAAATTCGTCGATTTCACGATCACGGGCGGCGGGTGTGGAGAAAAAATTCATGACCAACGGCTTGCCATCTGGGAGATCGCGCCAGCCGTCGCCATCTATATCGATGTAGCCAAATTTATCGAGCAGCGCTTTGGCAGCAGCGGGATCAAATTTCGAAGCGTTTTTAACGCGCGCATCGTGCCCAATCATCGTTGGTGGGATCATCTGCGCCGCAGGCATTGCGTGACCACGCCAGACCAAACGCACATACTCATCGGAATCAAACGACATGATAATCGCGCGCCGCAGCGCGATTTTGTCTTTGGTATAGCCACCGGTTGTAGGGTCTTCGATGTTGAAATACATATAAGAAAGCGCGGGGAGCACTGCGCGCTGCCAATTGACGTTGCTTGATTTCAGATCGTCAGCGAGCTTCAGGCCTGGCATCGCGCTATCTACGAGATCGGTCGGGACATCAACAATATCAATATTTTTTCCGCGAAAGGCGAGCAAGCGCGGGTTTGATTCTTCGATGATGCTGATTTCGATTTTTCCGATCGCCGGCAGGGTCTTGCCCTTCATTTGCGCAATGAGATCCTTATCAGCAGGATCGTCGCTGGTCTCAGGGAATTTCATTCCACGGTAGACCGGGTTCACTTCCAGCACTGTTTTGCTGGAGCGCACCCACTCTTTCAAATAGTAAGGCCCCGTACCGACGGGGTTATTGTTGATCTTATTCGCAGTGTCTTTATATTTTGTCCAGACTTCCCGCGCAATCGGCGTACTCGTATAAAAAGCGAGCCATTGTAAAAGTAAGGGATCCGGTTTTTTGAGCTTAAGCTGCAAGGTATAACGATCAATCGCCTTCAGCCCTTCGATTGGTAGATCAGGATCCCAGCCGTTTTTCTTGGCGCTTTCATTGAATTCATCGGCGCCGATAAATCCAAACTCCAAGTAATCGTTGCTCCGCGGCGAGAGAATCTTTGGATCCCAGACCCGCTTGATTCCGAAAACATAGTCTTCCGCAACGAGCTCGCGCTTCTTGCCTTCGAACGCCGGATCATCCTTAAAGAAAATTCCTTTCTGGATTTTGATGGTGTACGTCTTTCCGCCATCGGAAATTTCTGGCATTGCTTCTGCGGTATTGGTGCGCAATTTAAATGGACGCACCAGATGCTCGATTTCATAAAGTGGCTCAAAAATCGCGCGCATCACGTAGCCAGAATAGACATCTGATTGCGCCTGCGGATCAAACCCCGACTCTGCAACGGCGAATGCAACGCGCAGCACTTTACTCATATCCGCTTTGGCAACAGGGCTGGTGTCGCCACAGCCGTTTACGAAAATACCTGCGGCGCAGATTGTGGCCAGCTTGAGGATGCGATTCATCATTGTGTGATGGTTTGGGTTGGTCAAACGATCATTTGATTTTAGAGCTTATTTTGGGGAGATATTGCATGGAAATGGCTTAATCTGCGCCGCAGGTATTTGGCGTGAAGAAGTCCCGCCTCCCTCGGGGAGAGGGTTAGGGCGCGGGCTGCGTTTCGCGAAAGTTTTACCTTATGAAGTCAGTGCCGCCGCGGGCCTTACCCGCTTTCGGCACTCTCTCTCGAGGGAGAGGGGCGAAAGCGGCTCATACCTGCGGCGCAGTTTTGGCTGTTTTCGCGCTAAATCTGCCCAAACCCACCGCCGCCCGGCGTTTGAATCACAAAAACGTCGTCTTTCTCAACGGCCACTTCGCAAATATGGCCAAAATCTTCACGCGAGCCGTCAGCGCGCTCCAACCAATTTTTTGCCGATGCGCCGGGCGCGCCACCGGCCATGCCGTGCGGCTGATTTTTGCGGTTGTTACCCAAAATCGCGGCGGTCATCGGCTCTAAGAAGCGGATGCGTCGGTCTGCGCCGTTGCCGCCTTTCCACTTGCCCGCGCCGCCTGTGCCCGCAACGATGGTGTGCGCATCCACGCGCACGGGATAGCGAAACTCGAGCACTTCTGGGTCGGTTAAGCGCGAGTTGGTCATATGGCATTGCACCACGCTCGTGCCATCAAAGCCTTCGCCCGCGCCGCTGCCGCCCGCAATCGTCTCGTAGTATTGATAGGTATCGTTGCCGAAAGTGAAGTTCGTCATCGTGCCGTACGCACCAGCGAGTACGCCCAGCGCGCCATACAAACAATTCGTAGCGGCTTGGCTGACTTCTACATTGCCCGCCACCACTGCTGCTGGATATTTTGGCGAGAGCATCGAGCCTTCGGGGATTACGATATGAATGGGCTTCAAGCAACCCGCGTTCATCGGAATATCGGCATCAACGAGCGTGCGGAATACATACAGCACCACCGCTTGCGACACTGGGCGCGGTGCGTTGAAATTACTCGGGCGCTGGGCCGAAGTGCCCGTGAAATCCACCGTGGCTTCACGATTGGTTTTATCAATGGTGAGCTTCACATGAATGTGCGAGCCATCATCTAAATCCACACCAAATTCACCATCGTGCAATTGATGAATCACGCGCCGCACTGATTCTTCCGCGTTATCTTGCACATGCTTCATGTAGGCCACGACGACTTCCTGCCCAAAGTGCGCCACCATTTTGATGAGCTCCGCGGCACCTTTTCCGCAGCTCGCCACTTGCGCACGCAAGTCCGCAATGTTTTGCGTCACGTTCCTCACCGGCAACGGATCTTGGGTGAAGATGCGCGTGAGCTCTTCTTCGAGGAACACGCCTTCGCGCACGAGCTGCACGTTATCCAGCAACACGCCTTCTTCGCTGATGTGCTTAGAAAATGGCGGCATCGAGCCCGGCGTAATGCCGCCGATATCGGCGTGGTGTCCGCGCGAGGCGACGTAAAAGAGGGGCTGTTCAAAACTCCCTCCCCCTGGGGGGGAGGGTTGGGGAGAGGGTGCGTGCGTTTCAGTCGCCGCCCAGATCGCATTAAGTACGTGCTCCCACTCATTGAATACTTCATTGTTCCAAAAACGCAGCGTTCGAATCCCCGCGCGTGCAAGCGCACTGTCGCGCGCAACATCGCGTAACAGCTGATTGCTGTGTTGCCCGCCATCTAATTCGATTGCCAGATTGAGTTCGTGACAGTAAAAATCTAGGATGAAGGATTGATCTGACGTTGAGATAGGATGCTGACGGCGAAATTTCAGATCACGCCAACGGTTTGCGCGCAACACTCCCCAGAGCTTAGCTTCGGCATCGGTTTGTGCCGTACGCATTTCTCGCGCGTAGGTGCGAAGCGTTTCGTCGGCTTTTCCATAGAATCCTGCTAGCGTTGCACCCTCTCCCCTAGCCCCTCCCCCCAGGGGGGAGGGGAACGGAGCCCCGTACACCGGCATCACCACCGTCACATCTGGGATATGCGTGCCACCCGCATAAGGCGCATTCACCACAAACGCATCGCCGCGTTTCATCGTGCCCGCGCGGTTTTTCAACACCACGCGTACGCTCTCCCCCATCGAGCCTAGATGCACCGGCATGTGCGGTGCGTTCGCGACTAAATTTGCTTCGGGGTCAAAAATCGCGCAGGAGAAATCTAAGCGCTCTTTAATGTTTACGCTGTAGCTGGTGTTCGCAAGCGTAACGCCCATTTGCTCGGCGATGGCCATGAATAAATTGTTAAAGACTTCTAGCAATACCGGATCAGCGGTCGTGCCAATCGCGTGCGCACGTTGCTTGACCACTGCGCGGGTGAGCACGAGATGATTGAGCGCGGTGACGGTCACTCGCCACTGCGGCTCGATGATCGTGGTTGCGTTCGGCTCTTTGATGATCGCCGGGCCATCGATGACATCGCCTGCTTGCATCGCTTCGCGCAGGTATACGCGCACATCCTGCGCCGCGCCCGCCATATAGGCAAGCACCGTTTGGTGGGCGGCGAGCTGCGCGTTCCGCGCGTGCACCTGCGGCGCAGTTTCAGCTGGCGATTGCGTCACGCCGATGGCTTCAACGTTTACAGATTCAATCACCAGCGCCCGATTGGGCATTAAAAAGCCGTAGCGCTGTTTATAAGTGGCTTCAAACGATGCAACGAGCGCGGCAGCGTTTGATTCGCGGCTAACGGGCAATTCAATGGTGGTGTCCGTGCCCGAATATTTAAGTGAAACACGCTCCACCACCCGAATCTGCGCCGCAGGTATGCCCTGCGTGCGTACGTCATCGAGCGCGGTTGCCGACAATGCAGCAAACATTGCGGTTAACCCCGCTAATTTCTCATCGCTGAGGTCTGACTCTACCGCCCCTTGCTTGATGGTGCGCACATCGGCCAAGCCCATGCCATAGGCGGAGAGCACGCCCGCGAACGGGTGAATGTACACACGTTCCATGCCCAGCGCGTCGGCCACTAAGCAGGCGTGTTGCCCGCCCGCGCCGCCAAAGCAAGTGAGCGTGTATTCGGTTACGTCGTAGCCACGCGCGACGGACACGTGCTTGATCGCATTCGCCATATTTTCTACTGCGATTTGCAAGAAACCAGCAGCGATTTCTTCTGGCGTTTTGTTCGCGCCGGTTGCGCGATTGACTTCTAACGCGAGCGCTTCAAACTTCTCAATCACCGTGCACGCATCGAGCGTTTCATCGCCGTTGCGCCCGAACACTGCTGGGAATAATTCCGGGCGTAACTTACCCACCATCACATTGCAATCAGTGACGGTGAGTGGCCCACCGCGACGATACGCCGCCGGGCCCGGGTTTGCGCCGGCGCTCTCAGGGCCTACGCGAAATTTGCTGCCATCAAAAAAGCAAATCGAGCCGCCACCTGCTGCAACGGTATGAATCTGCATGATCGGTGCGCGCAGCCGCACGCCAGCCACTTCGGTTACAAACGCGCGCTCAAATTCGCCCGCGAAGTGAGACACATCGGTGGATGTGCCGCCCATATCAAAGCCGATCATCTTGTCAAAGCCAGCGAGCTGAGTCACGGCTACTGCGCCGACGATTCCGCCTGCAGGCCCGGAAAGGATTGCATCCTTGCCGTGAAAATGGTGGGCATCGGTGAGGCCGCCGCTCGATTGCATGAATTGCAGGCGCACATCACCCAGCGCTGCCTGCACCTGATTCACATAGCGTCGCAATATCGGTGAGAGATAGGCATCCACCACCGCTGTATCTCCACGCGAAACGAATTTCATAAGCGGCGAGACTTCGTGCGAAACGCTGATTTGCGTGAAGCCAATTTCTAGCGCGAGGTTTTTAAGCGCAGCTTCGTGTTGCGTGTGGCGATAGCCATGCATTAAGCAAATCGCCACCGCGCGAAGACCATCGTCAAACGCTTTTGTGAGCGCAAGCTGCGCCGCAGGTACATCTAATTTCTGCACCACATCGCCGTGCGCGCCGATGCGTTCGTCCACTTCGATTACGTTTGAATACAGCAACGTGGGTAGCTCAATTTTGCGGACAAAAAGTTTTGGGCGATTTTGATACGCGATGCGCAATTGATCTTTGAAGCCACGCGTGACGACCAGCAGCGTGCGCTCACCTTTGCGCTCTAAAAGCGCGTTGGTGGCCACTGTGGTGCCCATCTTTACGGCCTCAATCTGCGCCGCAGGTATAGGCTCATCCGCGCGCAAATTCAGCAATGTGCGAATGCCGTAGACTGCTGCATCTTTATAGCGCTCGGGGTTTTCTGAGAGCAGTTTGTGCGTTACCAAATCGCCTTGCGGCGAGCGCGCAACGATATCTGTGAACGTGCCGCCGCGATCAATCCAAAATTGCCAGAGAAGTGCTTTCATTTATTTTTGTACGCCCATTAGATAATCAGGCAGCCAAGTGACGATCTGAGGAAAAATAGTCACGAGCAAAATCGCCAAGACCAACATGCAGAAAAACGGAATCGCAGCTTTGGCAATCGTGTTGCTATCTTTACCTGTCATGTTTTGCAGCACGAATAGATTGAAGCCTACGGGCGGCGTAACTTCTGCGATTTCAACGAGTAGCACCACGAAAATACCAAACCAAATGAGATCAAAACCTGCCTTTTGCACCATCGGTAAGACGACTGCGGCGGTGAGCACGATCATGGAAATTCCGTCGAGTGCGGTGCCCAAAATAATATAAAAAAATGTCAGCGCCGCGATGAGCGCGTAGGGGTGGAGTTTCAGCGAATCCACCCACTCCGCTAAATCACGTGGGATGCCGGTGAAGGCCATGGTAAGTTTCAAAAATGCCGCACCTGCCAAGATAAACATAATCATGCACGACACGCGGGTTGCACCCATGAGGCTTTCGCTAAAGCTCTTCCAAGTCAGCATCTTGCTCTGCCACGCGATCGCAAGCGAGCCGAGCACGCCGTAGGCCGCGCATTCTGTGGCGGTGGCATAGCCCGCGACGAGCACCCAAATGATAAACACGATGAGCAATGTGCAGGGAATAAGATGACGCGATGCGTATATTTTTTCTTTGAAACTCATGTCAAGGCCTTCGACCGGCACTTTGTCGGGGTTGCGCAATGACCACCAACCGATGTAGCCCGAAAAGAGCGCCATCAGCAAAAAGCCAGGCAAAAAGCCCGCTAAGAAGATGCGAATAATCGAGGCATCGGCGGCCACTGCATACACCACCATGGTGATGGAAGGTGGAATCAAAATGCCAAGCGTGCCCGCAGTGGCAAGCGAGCCAAGCGCGATATTTTCATCGTAGCCCCGGCGCTTTAGCTCAGGCAATGCGACTTTCGCAATCGTCGCGCAGGTGGCGGCAGATGAGCCGGAGACGGAGCCAAAAATACCGCAGCCCAAAATGGTGGTGTGCATCAAGCGCCCGGGCACGCGATTCAGCCACGGAGCTAAGCCTGAAAACATTTGCTCGGAGAGCTTGGTGCGAAATAAAATCTCGCCCATCCAAATGAACAGTGGCAGCGCAGCGAGCTCCCACGAAGCGCTCGATTCCCACATCGCGGAGAATAAATTTTTGCCCCACGTCGCCGCCGGTTGGTTGGTAAAAAACACCATGCCCACCCAGCCGACCATCGCCAGTGTCAGCGAAATCCAGACACCCGCCACGAGCAGCACCATCATAATTCCGAGCAAGATTAACCCAATTTCAACAACGTTCATACGTCCTCGCTAAAGTCGCCACGGGCATGGCGCTCTTCCACCGCAGCCACGTAACTTGGGGTTTCGCCGCGCAAGACCGCGAACAATTCATCGACCATTGAAATAAAGAGCAGAAATGTGCCGATCACAATCGACATTTGCGGAATCCATTTTTTGATGGGGATCAAACCATCCGCAACATCGCCAAAGCGGTAGCTATCCCACACGTATGCCGACACCGAATACCATAGGTAGCCCGCGAACGCGCCGCCAATGATGAGCGCTACGATTTCTGCGGTACGTCGCCGCCCAGGTGAGAGCTTTTCAATACCAAGGCCCATGCGCACGAAATCGCCATGGCGGAAGGTATGCGCGAGACCAAAGAAGGCCGCCGCCGCGGTCATCCACGACACGATATCGTCGCTACCGCCCGTTTTCATGCCTGCGATGCGCATGAATGCCGCGCCGAGCATTACGATAAATACACCGAAGACGAACGCAGCCGAGACGACACCAAACGCATCGAGCACGCGATGTAAATTTTTTCTCATGGGATTTCCTACGTGAAAGCCTGCGACAGAGATTTATTTTTTAGGAAAATTCTCAAAAAAAATGTCAAATCTGCGCCGCAGGTACAGCATCAAATTACATCTTTAGGTAGGCTTCAAGAATCGCTTGGGCATCGGCGCCGCCCTTCTTGGCCCATTCGCCCGCGAGCGTTTCGCCCAACTTGCGAAGCTCGGCTGCAAATTGCGGCGAAGGCGGTGCAATGGTCATGCCCTTTGCCTTGAGTTGCTCCAGATACCAGCCATTTTTTTCCGCGGAGATTTTCCAGCCGCGCGTTTCAGCTTCTGCGCCCGCTTTCAGCAGCGCATCTTGCGTGGCTTTATCGAGCGCAGCAAAGGCTACTTTATTGACGATCACCGCGTTGTGTGGCAACCACGCTTGCGTGTCGTACCAATATTTAACATGCTCGTAAGTTTTCGAATCAAAACCGGTTGAGCCTGACGAAATGTAAGATTCCACCACGCCCGTTGCCAACGCTTGCGAAAGCTCGGCGGCTTGAATCGTAACCGATTGCGCGCCCATCATTTCGCCTAGCTTCGCAGTCACCGGTGAATACGAACGCCACTTCACGCCCTTCATATCGGCCACGCCTGCTAGGGGTTTTTTCGAGTAGATGCCTTGTGGTGGCCACGGCACGGAGTAGAGCAACATCATGCCTTGCTTATCAAAGCGGCTTTCCAAGTGTTTGCGCGAGGCTTTATAGAGCTTGTTGGACAGCTCGTAGCTGGTCGCAATAAAGGGCACGCCGGATACCGCAAAGATTGGATCTTCGTTTTCTAAATTTGTGAGCAAGATCTCGCCCAACTGGGCTTGACCACGCTGCACGGCGGGCTTAATTTCGGGCGCTTTGAAAAGCGACGCGCCCGGGTGCACTTGAATCTTGAGCTTTCCGCCAGACATTTTGTCAACGTCTGCAGCAAATAAGACTAAATTTTCGCTGTGAAAATTACCAGCGGCGTAAGCAGCGGGTAAGTCCCATTTTGTTTGTGCGAAGGCGCTGCTAGAGGCCGCGAGGGTCGCGGTGACGGATACGGCAAATGCGAACGGGGCGAGGCGGGTTACTTTCACAATTTCTCCTTTTGAGATGATTCAATTCTTGAGCCGAAGATATTCCAAATTCGACCGTATCCGCCTATTCTGGCGAATTTCGGGGGTTTCTGTTGGTTATTGTTATCTGAAATGAAATGTACGGCCAATTTTCTATTTCGTCAACAAATTATCGACAAAATGTGATTAAAGTGACGTAGCGGCTCTCGACGCTTGGTCATACAGCCCAGAAAGCATCCGCAAAAATGCGGCTGTTTCGGTCAGCGATGCTCCGCCGATGCCTTCTTTTACTAAGCTATCTGTTAGACATTGCTCGCGCACAACGCGATAGCGCTCGCAGAGCGCTTTGCCGTCGTCAGTCGCTGCATACACCGCTTCTTTGCCCTCGCGCGCACTTTGCACAAGCCCGATACGCGCGAGCTTTTTAAGCGCGTAGTTCACGACATGGGTATCTTCCACATTCAACACAAAACAAATATCCGCCAATTTCTTTGCGCGATCTCGATGCACGACGTGATGCAGCACCAAGACTTCCATCGCATTCATATCTTTCATCCCTGCCGCGGCCATGCAGCGCACGATCCAGCGATTGAAGGCATGTTCGGCGATGATAAGGCCATATTCAAACTCTGAAAGCTCCGGGCGCGCACCACGCGCGAGGTGGGCGCTGGAGACGATTCCAATCGGTGGGCTCTGAATTTGCGTGGGCGGATTTGCGCTCACGCGTGATTCGTTTTTTGGCATAAAGCAGGATAGTCGTTGCGATGCAGTGACGGCAGTCTAGCGCTTCTAGGGTAAACCCAGGCCGCGAATGATTTGCCACGCAGCAGAAAGGCGCACCACGCCCTAAGATGTTGACGTAATATCCATAGAATAGACACACGACACTTCTACTAAGATCGCTACTCTTTTGCTCTCCGACCCCGCCTTTCGCCCGAACGCTGCACCCATGTTGGCTGATTTGCCGCTTTCATTGGTCATGTACGACCGCGAATTCAAAGTGGTGTACGCATCGTCCCCGTGGCTCAATCTGTGGAAGCTTACCTTAGCGGACGTCATAGGAAAAACGCCGAAAGCGTTTTTTTCACCAGAAATCACGCGTATTTTTGCGAACGACTTACAGCGTGCGCTTAACGGTGAATCCGTCGCGACCCAACGCTTTAGAGAAAATTTCGACGGTATTGGCAGTTGGGTTGAGAATCGTTTTTCGGCTACGCGTGCCGAATCTGGTGAGATTACTGGCGTTTGTGTATATACGGTCGATATCGATTGGTTTAAACGCGCCGAACAAAACATGGCTGCGCTCGATGCGGTTGCCACTGCAGCGCCGAGCTCATGGGCGTATTTCGGGATCGACGGTGTCGTGCGCTACAGCAATGCACTTTTCGCGCTGGCAAACGGGAAATCGATCTCACAAGTCGTCGGCAAGCATTGGCGCGATGTGGTCGATTCTGATAGCACGCCATTCATTAAACCCGCGATTGAAAAAGCGATTGCGGGCGAACGCAATAGTTACACCCGACTTCGTTTTGATCCTGTGACTCAAAGCCATCGTTGGCTTAACGCGCTTGTCTCTCCACACGTCCGCGCAGATACCGGGGAAATCTTAGGCGTATTTTTAGTTGCCCAAGATGTTCACGAAATCAAACTGATCGAAGCCGAGCTGCAAACAGCACATTGGCGAATTAATACCCACCTCGATCAAGGGTTCATGGCGGCGATCGAGTGGGATGCGCAGGGCAAGACGCTGCGATGGTCGACTAAAGCAACTGAGATATTTGGCGCCTCGCCCTTGCAGCGCATCCCCAATCGCGCTGCGATTCTCGATGTGACGCACCCCGAAGATCGCGACTACGCAGCGCAAAAACTTGCGCCGATTCTTAATAGTGCATCACGCTCGGTTCAATTCGTTGCTAGAGCGGTCAGCGTTACCGATGAGCTCGTATGGTGTGAATGGCATTGCACGTCGCTGCGCGATCAGCAGGGCGCGCTCATTTCTGTGATGGCGCTGGCGCATGACATTACGGATCGGGTTCGGGCTGAAGATCGCATGCTCAAGTTGGCGCGTGAAGATAGCCTTACCGGGCTGCCCAATCGCCTCGCTTTGGAGGCGCATGTTGTGCGCGCTATTGATGCCGCACGCCAAGCGCAGTCCAAAGTCGCCGTGTTGTTTTTAGACCTAGACCGTTTCAAACTGATCAACGATACGCTTGGCCATCGTGTCGGTGATTTGCTCTTGGTCGCCTTTGCTCAGCGCGTGCGCACGATCGTTAAGGGGCATGACATCATCGCCCGCCACGGCGGTGATGAATTTATTGTGGTGATGTCAAACTTTTCAAAAGAAGCCGCGCCGCTGTCGGCGGGGCAGCGGGTGCTTGATGCCTTGGCAGCGCCGTTTTTCGTCGATGGCCGCACGCACCACATCACCGCGAGCATCGGCTACGCGCTGTGGCCCGATCACGGCGCCACCGCCGAAGCGCTTTTCCGTCGTGCCGACGCGGCGATGTATCGCGCAAAAGCGGCGGGGCGCAATCGAGTGATGGCCTACGAGCCGCACTTTGAGCAAGAGCAGCAAAAGTTGGTCACGCTTGAGGCTGCCTTTCGTCGCGCGCTGCAAATTGGCGCGATTGAGGTGCATTTCCAGCCCAGCGTCTCCATTGCCACGGGCCAGATTCTTGCGGTTGAGGCACTCGCGCGGTGGTTAGATGTCTCGCTTGGGTGGGTGCCGCCTGGGCAATTCATTCCAATCGCCGAAGATAGCGGGCTGATCCATGAGTTAGGGTATTGGGTGCTCGAGTGCGCCTGTCAGTTCGCCAATACCCAGCCGACGTTGCGGGTGAGCGTTAATGTTTCGGTGGTGCAACTGAGCGCAAGCGGTTTCGTGGAGCGGGTGCGATCTATTATCAATAGTTGTGCTTGCGATCCGGGTCAAATTGAATTTGAAATTACTGAAAGCCACGAGTTCAGCACCCCCGATCTCGTGCAAGTGGTCACTGACCTGAGCGAAATTGTTGGCGTGCAAATAGCGATCGATGATTTTGGTACCGGATATTCAAATCTCGCCATTCTGAGGCGCATGCCAATACGAACGCTTAAAGTCGATCAATCTTTTATCGTTGATATCACAGAAAATCCGCAGAGTGCTGCGATCGTTGCAGCAACAGTCGCGCTCGGGCGTGGCTTGAATTTGCGGGTGATCGCTGAAGGTGTTGAAACGCAAGCACAACTGGCTAAGGTTAAAGAATTGGGCTGCGACGAATATCAGGGGTTTCTCTTTGGGCCGGCAGTCTCAGCAGCGGCATTGCAGGCGCGGATGCGTGCTGCGAATGGATCTGGTGTCGCTTGATCGGATTGCTGCGTCTTGATACCCATTTTCCGCGCCCAATCGGCGACGTTGGCAATCCAGCCTCGTGGTCAGAGCCGATCATGATCGAGACGATGCGTGGGCTGGGCGTGGCCGACATCGTTGGCGCACAACCCAAAAGCCAAAAAATCGTAGAAACCGTGACCCACGCAGCGCGGATCGTGGCCGCAAGGGGTGCGCGTTGCGTCGTAACCTCATGCGGATTTTTAGCGCAAATTCAAGCCCAAACTGCGCCGCAGGTATCAGTACCGTTTATCGCATCGAGCTTACTTTCAATTGAAGATTTGGTTGCCCGCGGTATTCGGGTCGACCAAATCGGTGTGCTGACATTTAATGTCGACGCGTTGACCCGCGTGCACTTTGACGGCGCTGGCGTGCCGATGCCGATCGCCCGGGTCGGATTGCCCGCGCACAGTCATCTCCGAACATGTATCGAAACTGATGCGACAACTCTAGATTTGAGCAAGGCCGATGCTGACGTGCGCGCGATGTCTGAGGCATTGCGGTTGCGGTTTGCGAGCGTGCGTGCGGTGGTGCTGGAGTGCACTAATCTTGCGCCCTATCGAGCCGCGGTGCAAGCCGTGTGCGGCTGGGAAGTGATTGATATATGCGATACAGTGCGCACGCGATGTCCGACGCTGCATTAGTCGATCAATTTTGTGATCATCTGTGGCTTGTCGATGGTCTCGCAAAAGCCTCGATCAGCAGTTACCGCAGCGATTTGTTGCGCTTCGGGCAATGGTGTGCAAAAAATAATCTTGAAATACCTGCGGCGCAGAAAAGTGATCTTGAGCGCTTTATTGCCCAAAATTTGCAGGCCGAAGCCAGCCCGCGTTCGCTCAATCGCGCGCTATCGTGCTTGCGGCGCTTCTATCGTTGGCGGGCGCTTTCAGATGCCACATTGACTGACCCGACGCTGGGCATTCGCCCGCCGCGCATGGCGCGCGCATTGCCAGTCTCGCTTTCTGAGGCCGACGTTGAATCGCTTCTCATTGCGCCGCAAGTTGAAAGCCCGCTCGGCTTGCGCGATAAAGCGATGCTAGAGACGCTATACGCAACGGGCCTGCGGGTGAGTGAGCTGGTATTGCTAAAACGCGGGCAGGTCAATATGAATGCAGGTGTTGTCAAAGTGATGGGCAAAGGCAGTAAGGAGCGCATCGTGCCGCTTGGGGAAGTCGCGATTGAGTGGATTGGGCGCTATGAAATTGAGGCACGCATGCAATTGCTCTCAGGCGCTACGAGCGAGGCGCTTTTTGTGACCACGCGCGGCGCTGCGATGTCCCGCCAAATGTTTTGGAAATTGATAAAGCGTTACGCAATCATCGGGCAAATTCGGGCGATAATTTCCCCGCATACCCTGCGCCATGCCTTCGCGACGCACTTGCTTAACCACGGTGCAGATTTACGCGTTGTGCAGTTACTGCTCGGGCATTCGGACATCACCACCACACAGATTTACACCCACGTGGCGCGTGAGCGATTGAAAAGTTTGCATGCGGCACATCATCCGCGTGGTTAGGCTGTTTAATGCATACTTGCGGCGCAGTTTGAGCCGTTTTTGGGTCAATTCTGCGCCGCAGGTATGGGTAAATTTCATCAATGAGCACTGATTACCCGGTGACGGCTGCCATTCGCGTTTTGCGCGCCGCCAATGCGGCGTTTACCGCGCATCTTTATGACTACGAAGACAAGGGCGGAACCGCCCACTCAGCAGCAGCGCTTGGCGTGGGCGAGCACTGCGTGATCAAAACGCTCATCATGGAAGACGAGCGAAAAGCACCGCTGATTGTGCTGATGCATGGTGATCGCGAGGTCTCAACAAAAAATCTCGCTCGGGCACTGACCGTCAAAACGATCACGCCGTGCACGCCCGAAGTGGCTCACCGACACAGCGGCTATCAGGTCGGCGGCACGAGCCCGTTCGGTACGCGCAAAGCGATGCCGATTTATGCCCAGCGATCAATTCAGACGCTTGATGCTATTTTTATTAATGGCGGAAAACGTGGATTTTTGATCAAAATTGCGCCGCAGGTATTGATCAACGTTGTCGCCCCGACGTGGTTGGAGATCATGGCGGTGTAGCATTGCGCTTGCGTTATAAAAATAAGGGAGCACTATGAATACGCCTGCAATAATCAGCGTGGCCGCGGCCTACCTCCTCGGCTCAGTTTCGTTTGCTGTGGTCGTCAGCAAGGCCATGCATTTGCCTGACCCATATAGCTATGGCTCGGGCAACCCGGGAGCGACCAATGTCTTGCGTACGGGTAATAAAAAAGCCGCAATTCTTACCTTGCTGGGCGACTTTTTGAAAGGGGTGGTGGCGGTGCTCATCGCAAAATGGGCGGTGGCGTCGTTTGGCGCATCTGCAGCGGCCATTGCGCTCTCAGCGATGGCGGCATTTATCGGGCATTGCTTTCCGATTTTTCATGGCTTCAAGGGTGGAAAAGGCGTGGCCACTGCGGGTGGCGTGATCTTGGCGGCAAATGCGATGTTGGGCGCGATGATGATTGCGATTTGGGTCGCCGTTGCACTCCTCACCCGCATGTCGTCCGCAGCCTCGATTGTGGCCGCGGCGGCAGCGCCAGTGATCGCATGGGCGTGGGCGGGGGATGCTGTTTTGGCCGCAGCTTTGGCTGTAATTGCTGCGATCTTAATTTTTCGCCATCGGGCAAACATCGCAAAAATTATGAGCGGTACGGAAGGCAAAATCGGCCAGAAAAAAACCGGCTAGCCGGTATATTCTGGCACCCAGCCACGCAGCGCTTGCCGCAATTTTTGCGGCGGTGCATCGCGCTGCAGCCACGTTACGAGATCGGGGATGCATACCTGCGGCGCAGATTCCAGCGCCCGCAATTGCGGATGCGAAGTTTCGCGCAATTTTTCAAAATCTGACATCCATGCTTCCACTAACTTTTCACCCGGGCGCAGCCCGGTGTATTCAATTGCGATCCGTGATTCATCTTTACCCAGTAAGCGAATCAGCTCGCGGGCGAGATCTACGATCTTTACCGGCTCGCCCATGTCCATCACTAAAATCTGACCGTCTTCACCGATAAGCCCCGCTTGCAAGACCAATTGCGATGCCTCTTGGATCGACATGAAATATCGGGTCATCTCGGGGTCGGTAATGGTTATCGGGCCACCGCGCGCAATTTGCTCGCGAAATTTCGGCACGACGCTGCCCGCACTGCCGAGCACATTGCCAAATCGCACCGAGACAAAGCGCGTTCCACTTTCTTTAAAGCCTTGCACGATTAACTCAGCCAGGCGCTTGGAGACGCCCATAATCGAGGCCGGATTGACCGCTTTATCGGTCGAAATCAGCACGAAAGATTCAACACCACTTTCAATCGCGGCGCTGGCCACGGTCCACGTCCCCAGCGCATTATTCGTCAGCGCTTCCCACGCATTATCAGATTCCATGAGCGGCACATGCTTATAGGCCGCTGCGTGAAAGACCGCGGCGGGGCGGTGCTCGGAGAAAAGCCGGGTAAATCGCGCTTGATGCTTGACATCGGCCACAATCGGCACGACGATCATCGCCGGAAACCATCCGCGCAGGGCTTCGAGCAATGTGTATAGCGCATGCTCAGAGACATCGACCGCGATCAATTTAGACGGGAAATAGCGTCCGATTTGATGGCAAAGCTCAGTGCCAATCGAGCCACCTGCGCCAGTAACGACGACGACTTTCCCTCCGAGCCACGCACCAAGTGCGGCATCATCAAGCCGCACGGGATCGCGCCCGAGCAGATCATCAAGCTCGATGGCGCGTAAAGCGGAGGGCGCGACGCCGGCCATTAAATCGTGATACGACGGCACGGTCAGGGTTTTTAGCCCCGCGCTCGCGGCGAGGGTCGCGGCGCGACGGCGGGCTTGGTGGCCGGCACCCGGCATTGCAATCACCGCGTGTGAGGCGGAATACGTCTTTGCGAGCTCAGTCACGCGGGCAATCTCGCCCATGATCGGCACATCGTAGATCGAGATGCCGTGCTGCTTCGGATCGTCATCGAGCATCGCGACGACCCGCCATTGATGGCCGCCACCCAGCGCCCGCACCACGGCTGCCGCTTGCTCGCCCGCGCCCAGCACGATCACCGGCTCGCCACGGGCGGCATTGAGCGAGTAAAGCTGATGCTCGCGATAGCTGCGATAAGCGTAGCGCCCGCCGGCCATGAGCACGAGCGCGATCACCGGATGGGCGAGCAAGACCGAGCGTGGCACTGGAATATCAATGCGCAAAATGAAAATCAGCAGCGGAATCGCCGCCGCAGCGACCACGACAGCCGCCGCAATGCGCTGAAAATCGGTCACGCTGGCGAAGCGCCAACGCCCGCGGTAAAGCCCAAACGCGAAAAAGGTAATCGCATCCACCCCGATCACGACCGGCAGCGTTGCCCATGCGCCATGCGCCTGAAAATCAGCCAGACTAAACGAAAATCGCAGCAAATATGCGACTAACCAAGCAATACCTGCGGCGCAGATATCGAATGCGTAGGCCACCACCATTTGCGGATTAAGCCGAAATACCCGATCGGCCGCCCGCGCCCAGACGCGCTGCGTCGAGACGTAAAGCATCGCCAGTGGGGCCGCCGCAAGCAAAAACGCAAGGGCAGGCGAGAGCAACCCGGCGCGCGCCAGTTGCGCCAGAATCGCGCAAAGCACGGCGGCGGTGCCATAGATCGCCAGCACCGGGCCTTTGCCCAGACCAAGCAACACCAACTTTTGGTAGACGTGTTCGCGGTGGGCTTGCCATAGCGGCTCGCGTTTGGCCGCGCGGATCGCGAGCGTAAGCGTGGCATCGGCGATAAAAGGAAAAAAAGTAAGCACCGGAAACCAGGCTGGCCATAACCCGCGCTGGACGCCGAGAAAGCTTAAAGTGGCGATGCAAAAACCGAGGGTGACCGCGCCGCAATCGCCCATAAAAAGGCGCGCAGGCGGCCAGTTAAACAGCAAAAATCCAATGCAACCACCGGCGAGCGAGATGGCGAGCGCTGAAATGGCGAGCGCGGGCGCAGCGGCTTGCCCGGCAGGCTCTATTGCGACGGCAGCGCAGACGGCGAGGCTCGACAAGCCAATCGCGCCAGTGACGCCCGCCAAGCCGTCGCTGCCATCCATAAAGTTATATAGATTGGTTGCCCACACTATTGCGGCCCAGACCATCAACGCGATTAATACGGAAGTGATGGGCAATTCTGAGGCTACGACGACTGCCGCAGCCACCGATTGCACCGCTAATCTCAGCCACGCTGGCAGCGGTTTCCAATCGTCCCAAAGCGATATAGCAAAGACTGTAGCGATAGCGAGCACTTGCGCATTCGCTAAGGGTGCGATCGCAAAGGCTGGCAGGCACGCAAATAAGATCGCTTGCCCGCCGGCTCGCGGAATCGGCGATTCGTGCAACGAACGTGCGTTTGGCTGATCTAACGGCGACGGCAAAATCCCACGGACGAGCGCCCATGCGGCTAGGGCAGCCATTGCAGTTGCAAACAAAAAGTAGACAGTTAGCGCGGGCATAAAATTGACTGCAAAGACCAAGCGCGCAATGTAACGCCTTTTACCGCAATATGGCAGTGGCATGAATGGTATTTCCAAATCCGTGCGCTACGGCTACCTCTTGTTGCAAATTGACAACGATGAACGGGGCAATCGCGGGGACTAGCGAGCGCTTTCTTGCCTGAAAGTGACCTTCTGCGGCACAATCGATGCATCTTCTCGCGGTTGAAGCTTAGAGAGAAGGCCACAAACTAACGGGTTTGTCGTGGGGTTCTCCCCGCTGTAGACCCATAAATCAATTTGATTTTTGTTTAATCTGAGGAGAGTCTTCCATGAACAAAAAACTCGTCGCATTAGCTATCGCGGGCGCACTTAGTGCACCTATGATGGTTCAAGCGCAGACGGCGAACGTCGTTTTGTACGGTTCCGTACGTGGCGCGCTCGTTTCGACTAATACATCTGGCGTTGGCCGTGCAAACGCTGTTAACAGCATCAGCTCACGCCTTGGCGTGCGCGCTTCCGATAGCCTCGGCGGCGGCCTGACCGGCTTCGCTCACTACGAATTCGGCATCAACGCTGATACGATCGGTGGCATTGCGCAAAATACAACCAGCACCGCAAACTTCCAAGTTCGCGAAGCATGGGTTGGTTTGTCCGGCGGTTTCGGCGAAGTCAAACTGGGTGCTGGCTTGACCCCGTGGGACGACGTGATGGGCATGAACCACAACTCCATCGTGGGTGAGTTCAACAACATCAATGCTATTTACTTCGGTAACGGCTTTAACAACTACACGGGCTGCTCCGGTACTGCATTTGATGCACGTTACAGCAACTCGATCAGCTACAAAACGCCTGCAATCGGCCCCGTTTCTGTGCGTACGCAAGTCGCATTGTTAAACGAAGCTAACACAGGTCGTAAGTGCACCGGTTGGGACACCGCAGTTATCGGCGGTTTCGGTCCGATCCAAGCTGGCTTGGCATACGCTAAACACAACAACTTCAAAGCTGGCGCAACTGGCGCTGACCACGACGCTGACAACATCTTGTTGACGTTCACCGGCAATTTTGGCCTGATCAGCGCCAATCTTGGCTTTGAAAATGCGAAGTACTCAAGCAACCACAACGCAACCTCTGCTAAATACAAAGGCTTGGTACTCGGCGTAGCCGGTAACTTCGGCCCGAGCAAAGTGGGTCTTGACTACAGCACGCGCGACAACGGTATCGTTTCGGGCGCAGGCTTCTCGCCAGCACTGTCGAGCAACGTAAACGGCGGCGGCAAGTTGACCACGCTGTATTTGAACCACAACTTCAGCAAGCGCACGATTGGCTACGCATGGGTTGGTCGCAATTCGCCAGAAACCGGCGCTAACCAAACGCAATTGGCTGTTGCCTTGCGTCACAACTTCTAAGATTCGCAAGACTTTTTGCAGAAACTTAGCAGCACGAAAAAAGCACCTTCGGGTGCTTTTTTCTTTTTGACGTTGACAAAATCATCGAAATTCATCGCTACCTGCGGCGCAGATTTCGCTACACTTCGCCGATGAACGTAGATTTCGCCATTGCCCGATTTGATCGCTTTTTGCGCACGGTTGCAGCACCGAGCACTGCGGCGTCGCGGCCACTTTCATTGCCGCAAGAGTCGCCGCTTGAGGATGCCCAGCGCATCCATGCCGCTGGCTTGATGCGCGTGAACCATGCCGGTGAAGTTTCTGCGCAAGCGCTTTATGAAGGTCAATTACTCTTCGCACGCACGGATGAAATGCGCGTAGCGCTCGGCGCTGCGGCCGCCGAAGAGCGCGATCATTTAGCGTGGACGCAAGCGCGCCTCACCGAGCTAAAAGCGGCGCCAAGCCTGCTCAATCCCTTCTGGTATGCGGGGGCGTTTGCGATGGGCGCACTATCGGGTGCGTTGGGCGATAAAGCCAGCGCATCGTTCTTAAAAGCCACCGAAAATCAAGTTGAAGCCCATCTTTCTAGCCATCTTGAGACGTTGCCGATCGACGATGCCCGCAGCCGCGCCATCGTCGCCGCAATGCGCGAAGATGAAGCTGCGCACGCGCAAACCGCAGTGACGCTCGGCGCGATTGACCCGCCGGCGCCGATTCGTGGGCTGATGGCGCTGGCTGCCAAAGTCATGACCAAGACCGCGTATCGGCTTTAGATCGAAATCTGTCACGCGGCGCTTCGCGAGGCTACGTGCGAGGCTATATCACGATCAGCGTCGTCGATGCGGTAAAAACGCGCAATAAATACAACGATAGAGACGATCATGATTTCAGCGCCGACCAGCATCGCGCACTTACTGACGCGTAAGCTTGCTGACCCCAAAGCGCTTTACCGCGCGTTTGAAGACAGCGCGTGGAAAGATTACACGGCGGCTGAAATCGGGCACCGCGCAGGTCGCTGGCAGGCCGCATTCTGCGCCGCAGGTATTGTGGAAAGCGATCGCATTGCGATGTGCATGCGCAATGGGCCGTCGTGGGTTGCGATTGACATGGCGGTGCTCGGTTTAGGCGCAGCCGTTGTGCCGCTGTATGTGGATGATAATCCCGAAAATATCGCCTACTGCGCCGACCATTCCGGTGCGAAAATTTTGATTCTTGATAGCGGGCGACAGGCGAAATTTTTAATCGCAACAGGCAAGCCGTTACCACGCATTATTGTGATGCGGGTGTTGCCTGATGAGCCTTACGAATCTGCCGAGAAATTTTTGAGTGCGCATGAAGGTGATTTCAACGTGCGCCCGATCCCTGCGGCGCAGCTCGCGACAATTTGCTACACCTCGGGCACGTCAGGCAAGCCCAAAGGCGTCATGCTGAGTCACGCCAATATTTTGGCGGACGTTGCTTCTTGTGAAAAGCTCGGTATTGCCACCGCGCAGATGACCTTTCTTTCGCTACTGCCACTCTCGCATATGTTTGAGCGCACCGGCGGCTACTATTTACCGCTCGCCGTTGGCGCGAAGGTGATTTACACCCGCGGCGTGCCGCAGCTTGCCGAAGACCTCAAGCAGCAGCCGGTGACGACCATGTTCGTCGCGCCGCGGGTGTTGGAGCGGCTGCATGCCCGCATCGTGCAAAGCTTGAAAGAGCAGGGCAAGCTGCCGCTTTTTAATACGCTTTGCGATGCAGCGTGGCGTGCCCAACGCGGTGAGGGCACGCTTTTGGATTGGCTTAAGCTCAAAATCTTGCAACCCCTCGTTGGCAAAAAAATCCGCATGAAAATTGCGCCTACATTAGCGCTGCTGATTTCAGGCGGTGCGGCGCTTTCTAGCGCGGTGGCGCGCACGTTCGTTGGCATCGGCTTGCCGGTGCTGCAAGGCTATGGAATGACCGAGGCCGCGCCAGTGCTCACAGTCAATCGCCCAGAAGCGAACGACCCCGAGTCAGTTGGCCCGGCGATTCCCGACGTAACGCTTCGAATCGCCGAGGACGGCGAGCTGCTGGCGCGCGGCGCAAACGTGATGATTGGCTATTGGAATAATCCCGAGGCGACGGCAAAAGTAATCGATGCCCAGGGCTGGCTGCATACCGGTGATCTCGCCGAAGTGCGCGATGCCCGCTACAGCATCAAAGGTCGCAAAAAAGACATTCTCGTGCTCTCGAATGGTGAAAAATTTTCACCGCAAGATGCCGAGCTCGCGATTTTGGGCGATCCCGTTTTTGAGCAAGTGATGCTGATTGGAGAGGGCAAACCATTTCTTACTCTCGCGTGCGTTTCGCAATCGACCGAACCCAAAGCCCTTGCGAAACTCGCCAATGCCCAGCTCATGAGCTTTCCAAAGTGGGTGAAAGTGCGGCAAGTCATCGTCACCCAAACGGCGTGGACGGTGGATAACGGGCTGCTCACTCCAACCCTCAAAGTCAAGCGCGCGGAAGTGCTCAAGCACTACGCGGAGGAGATTAATGCGATTTATGCCGAGCAGAGTGGCGACGCGTGATTTTCGCCCTGCATCGAGACTGCTGGGCGCAATGTATTTAAGCCTAGTGTTGCGAGCGGCTCAGCCTTTGAGTCCGCCGCTCGTAAGCCCACTTACCACACGCTCCTGAAATAGCGCAATCAAAATCGCCACCGGAACGATCGCGATAATCAGTGCCGCTGAAATGATAGGCCAAGGAAATGTGTATTCACCTTGATAAAGCGTGATGCCAACGGGCAGGGTGCGCATCTGCGCATTTGCGTTAAGTGAGAGTGCCAGCAAAAATTCATCCCATGCATTAACGAAGGCCAAAATTCCGGCGGTGAATACGCCCGGTGCAGCAAGCGGAACGACGACACGCCAAAGCGCACCCAAGCGCGTGCAACCATCAATCATCGCCGCATTTTCTAAATCTTTTGGGATGCTTTGAAAAAAACTGACGAGTACGAGCGTGCATACCGGAAGCGAAAGCACGGTATACGGCAAGATGAGCGCCACGTAAGAGTTGAGTAAACCCGCCGCCCGCATCGTCTCAAAAATCGGCACGAGCAGGGTGATGAGTGGAAACATCGACGAGGCGATAATGATTGTCAAAATCAACTGCTTGCGCTTCAAATTGAGGCGGGCGATTGCGTAGGCTGCAAAGGCCGAAATCACGAGTGTGAGTAGCGTTGACAGTGAGGCGACAATAAAACTATTTTTGATGAAAAGCAAAAGCGGTTGCTCACTAAATGCTTTCACGTAGTTGACGATCGTCGGGTTGTGCGGAAG
This sequence comes from Betaproteobacteria bacterium, assembly GCA_031430575.1. GTDB lineage: Bacteria > Pseudomonadota > Gammaproteobacteria > Burkholderiales > Casimicrobiaceae > JANMDS01. The sequence goes on from JANPBT010000026.1 coordinate 160,479, forward strand.
ATATGTGATGGGCTTCTGAAAGAGCTCAAGCTCCGACTTCAATGAAGTCAGCAAGATCCAGACTGCGGGAAAAAAACCGTTGATCACCACAATCGCAGCCGCAGTTAAACGCAGACCCGCCGAAGAAAATAGGTTACTCATTCACATGATCCTCTGCCGACATGCGACGCAAGTAGACATAAGTGAGGATGATTGAAAGCCCAAACATGCCCATCGCGAGCGTCGAGCCATAGCCAACATCAAGGTAATCAATGGTGTTTTTGTGGATGAGCATCGCGAGGGTTTCGGTGGCGTTGCCCGGGCCGCCTTTTGTCATCGTGTACGGGATATCGAAGGTTTGCAGCGCAGTGATCGTGCGAAAAATCATCGCCACCACAATCGATGGCACGAGCAGGGGCAACGTAATTTTGGTGAACTGCTGCCACCGTGAAGCGCCATCCACCCGCGCAGCTTCGTAGAGCGAGCTCGGAATCATCTGCAAGCCCGCGAGCAAGATCAGCGCAACAAAAGAGGACGATTTCCAAATAATCGCAAAGCAAATTGCAGCGAATGCGGTATTTGGTTTAGAAAGCCACATCTCGCGCTGGGCGCCCCCCGCGCGCAACCAAAGGTCATTTACAAAACCAAATTCACTATGAAAAAACCATGCAAAGATGAGCCCTGCAAAGGCCAGCGGTAAGGCCCAGGGCAGCAGAAGCGCAAGGCGAACGGGCCACTTGCGTTTAAAGGGGAGATTTGCCAGCATCGCGAGCCCAAGGCCGGCTAACAACCCACCCGGCACGGTAATAAGCGTGATGAGAAGCGTATTCCATGCGGCATTCCAAAACTCACGATCTTTGATGAGTATGAGGTAATTTTCAAGCCCAACGAATTTCACGCCGGTGCCGCCGGAGAGGCGGATATCGTGGAAACTATTGAATATTAGCCGACCGATTGGGTAAACAACAATGCAGCCGATCAATAGAAACGCGGGCGCAAGTAAAAAAAACGCCAGCGTTTTTTCAGATGGATTTGTGATGCGCGAGAGCATGGATTAGCGTCAGATCTGTGAAGTGTAAAAAACTGCGCCGCAGGTATTGATCGTACCTGCGGCGCAGTTTTTAGTGTTTTTATGAACCTAGCGCGTTGCGCGCGCGAGTTTGGCATCGATCTCGGCAACGCCGTCGGCTGGTTTCGCAGTGCGCACCAAAATCGCGTTGGCGGTGGTGCGCACGATATCGGAGACTTGCCCGTAATTTGCGCTCAGCGGTCGGCCTTTCGCGCTTTGCACGACAGGCAAGGCGAACTCATACCAAGGCTCTTTTTTGAGGACATCAGGGTCGCGGTAAGTCTCAGCAAAGATTGGAAGCAACGAGCCTTCAGTGGCTAAAAATTTTGCGACCGGTTGGGTGCTCATAAAGCGGATCAATCTTGCAGCGCTGGCTTTATTTTTTGAAAATGCCGATACGCCCCACTGCCAACCTCCGATGCAAGTCGCGCTCTTGCCGCCCGCCATTGCTGGCACCGGCATCACGCCAATTTTTCCGCGCACGGGGCTATCGGCAGCTTGCATGAGATTCCACGCAAATCCCCAATTCACCATCGCAACGAGACTACCGGTTTTAAACAGATTATTCATGTCGGCTGGCTTATGTTCACCCACATTTTTAGGCATCACACCTTGATCGACGAGATTGAGATACATATTCATCCCGCGCGTTGCCGCCTCCTTGTTGAGCGTGATCTTGCCGCTGGCATCGGTGAATTCGTGGCCTTGGCTCCAATACGGAACTAGGAATGTGCAAACCGCGCCTTCAATTGCTGCGCCAGAAGTCGAAACGCCGGCGAGATTGGGGTTTTTTTCACCATCGAGGATTTTCTTCATCCCAGAGGCCATTTCGTCCCAAGTCTTTGGCTCTTTCACCCCGTATTTTTCAAAAAGGTCTTTGCGGTAGTAAACGAACTGCGCATCGGCAAAGGCCGGTAGCGCGACGATCTTGCCATCGACAACATTGGCCGCACCGTAGGCCGGGAGATAGGTTTTCATGATGGTCGCAGCTTCAGCGCCCAAGTAGCCGTCGAGTGGCTCTAGCCAACCTGCACGGGCGTACTGCATTGGGTTAACGATATCGAGCATGTAGATATCAATCGCGCTATCTTTTGCATTAAGCACGGTCGATAAGTATTGACGTTGCAACTCAGAAGTTGCTCCGCCCACCTCAATCTCGACCTTTAACCCCGGATTTTGCTTTTCAAACTCATTGAACATCAAACGCATCAAATCGGGACGCTGATTTTGCCCGCCCGAAAATACGCGAATACTCTGCGCTGAAACCGACGTTGCGAGCAAGGTCAGCCCTAGCACAACACAAAACTTTGATAATTTCATTGAAACTTCCTCCTCAGGATTATTCCATCTCAGCGCTTACGCGCGTTTATTTAATTTGCTATTTGATTGTGCCTGAAAATCTTGAATTCAAAGCGCAATCAGATTATTTTCAACGCATGAATTTCCATGTCGGAACGCGCTGAATTTCTGTATCAACCGTGACATTTGACGGCAGCGCGCAGTGATACGGCCCGCGCCCAAACTGCACTAAAGCTTCTACCTGCGGCGCAGAATTGGGCAATTCGCGCGTGCTTTGCACCACTGGCCCGAGCGCAAGCGCATGCCCCGCTTTGACGAATACCGGAATCCGCTCCAGATCAAAATCAAGCTGCATCACTTCGCAGTCATCGTAATGATCGCCAGTGAAAAGATCATACCAACCACCTGCATTTTCCGGCAGGTAGCCTTCAACGGTACCTGCGGCGCAGATAATGGGCATCACGAGCAATGAATCGCCACACATAAATTGATGTGGGTAGGCGCTGGCGGTGCGATCGTCTGGGTAAGCCAGCGCCATCGCGCGCATGACCGGTAGCGCGCTCGTGGTTGCGTCTTCGCACGCCGCGGCAAGATAAGGCAGCAAGCGATAGCGCAGCTCCAGCCAATAGCGGCAAATGCGCTCGGCTTCCGCGCCGAAGCACCAGGGCTCGCGCTCGCCGATGCCGTGAATGCGCATGTGGGAGCTAAATGTGGCCGCTTGCAGCCAGCGCACGTAAAGCGCGGGCGTGGGTTGCTTCGCACCGTAAAAGCCGCCGATGTCGGTGGCGTGGTAGGGGAAGCCACTCATGCCATAGGTCAGCGCGCCGCGAATCGAGCCTGCAAGCCCGCCCCAATCGCTTTGTGGATCGCCGCCCCACTGCACGGGGAAGCGCTGCGCGCCGACCCAGCCCGCGCGCCCCCAAAGCACGGCATCGTCGCCAAAATACTTTTTGCTCGCTTCCCAAACGCAGCGGTTGTAGAGATGGGCGTAAACGTTATGCAGCGCAGTGCCGTCCGCGCCGTTATGGGCAATCGCATCGGCAGGTACTTGCTCGCCGAAATCACTCTTGATCGTATCGCAGCCGAGCGCAAAGACCTGCGCGTGTTGATCGTGCCACCATTGGTAGGCGGCAGGGTTGGTGAAATCGACGATACCCGAGGGGGGCAATGGTGTGAGCACTTTGCCGAAGGGCGAAGTCTTTGCGCTGGTATCCCAATGAAAAACGTATGCCTCGCCTTGTTTGTTTTTCAGAAAATAATTTTTGCTGGCGAGCTCGGCGAATTGCGCGTTATTAACTGAAACGAGTGGATATTCCCAGCAGCAAATCTTAAAGCCGAGCGCATGAATTTGATCATTGATTGGCTTTACATCAGGGTAGCGCGAAGCGTCCCAATTAAAATGAAAGCGCGTGGGCGTATCTTGCCAAGCGCGGCCGTCGTACGTGATCACGTCTGCAGGAAATTTTTTATCGCGCAGCGTTTTTGCGGCCGCTAAGATTTCATCGCTGGTTTTATAGAAGGCGCGGCTGACCCAAAGCCCAAGCGACCAAAACGGTACTTGCGGCGCAAATCCAGTTAATTCCGCTTGCCGCTTGAGCATCTCGGCGGGTGATTCTGCCGCGATCAAAAAGAGATCAAGCGTTGGTGTATCCACGATGATCGTATAGCTGCGCGCGCTCCACTGGCCGTAGCCGATACCATGATGAATGTCGTGCGTGGCGTGGGTCAAGATACCCCAAGTGCCCGCTGCGCCGTGCGACCAAAAGAAGGGAATGTTTTTATACGCCAGCTCGGTCGAGACGCCCAGCGCATCTTCCACCCGCGAGCGAATCAATTGCCCGCGCTTATTGAGTGCGGTGAATTTTTCGCCGCCGCCATAGACGGCCGCTTCTTCCTCGATAGCAAACGATGCCATCGCTTGACACGGGCTGACCCCAACGGCAGGCAGGCGAGAATAGCCGCGAAAATGCTCATCGGTAATCGAACTCAGCAGCGGTTTACCATTGCGCTGGAGCGTTAACGAAAACGGCGCATGCCAAATCGTCAGCTCGCAATCGCCAAGCGTGATGATCGTTTCGTTTTCACCGCTGATGCAATCGAGCGATGCATTGGGCTGCGCGAGGATTAAGCCGTAATCTGGCGCAGGCTGCGGCGTCGGCAGTGGGCTCGCGCGTAGCCGAAAAGTGGCATCGCCATAAGTGGAAATCTCCACTCGAAATTTCCCGCCGTCTTGCCCCGCCACTTCAAAGATACCTGCGGCGCAGTTTTCGGTTTTATGGAGCCGATTAAAGCCCGGAAAATCAACGTTCATTTCAGCAATCCGCGCACTGAAGCGATTCCTGATTTCATCCCGCCCATGAGTGTGCCCATATCAGACCCCATGCTCACGGCGCTATAGCCGCAATCAAATGCCCACTTCACCAATTCTGGCGTCGGCATCACAGTGCCGAGCCCAATTTTGTTGTCGATACAGTAGCGGCCGACTTTTTCCATCGCGTTGCGCACGTCCGTGTGCGTCACGTCGCCGCCATGCCCCATCGTTACGCTCAGATCACCGGGGCCTACGAATAAGCCGGTAATCCCTGGCGTTTGCGCAATTGCCTCCATATTGGCAATTGCGATCGGGGTCTCAAGTTGCGCGATCACGCAAAGCTCGTCGTTCACTTTTGATGGATAGTCCGCAATCGTCGTGTAGCGCGAGCCGCGATGCATCTTCGCATAGCCGCGCTCGCCCTTTGGCGGGTAATAGCAAGCGTTGGCCAGCGCTTTCGCCTCCGCAGCATTCTGCACAAACGGAAAATAAAGCGACATCGCACCAAGATCGAGCGCGTGCTTAATCGCGTTGCGATCTTGCGACGCCATGCGCACGACGTTCATGCACGGCGTTGCATCAATCGCCTGCAGCAAGCCACGCAGCGCATGGATCGGCTCCGGGCCATGCTCCATATCGATCACCGCGAAATCGTAGCCCGCGTGCCCGATCATTTCAAGAATGGTCGGCGAGCCTGACATCAACCACGCGCCGAAAACTGGCGCGCGTTGCGTAAATTTTGCTTTGAAATGATTGGGAGGCATAAAACTCTCGGTAACGATGCATTGACTAGCGCGCATCATACCTTTGCAATTGCGTGCGGGCGAAGCATGATTTCGAAACGCGAGTGCATTTTTAAGACCGCCTCGGTCATACCTGCGGCGCAGATTGCGTTACTTTTAGTGATTTTTCCCGACGAGCATGCGCCATTTCGCGCAAAATCTGCGCCGCAGGTATTACTAAAGACTAAGCGATCATCTGCGTCAAAATTTTTCGCGTTGCTGCGGTATCGGTGATCCGTTCGCGCGGCGGTAGCGCTGCCATTGCATCGAGCGGGCTTTTGATGCCCATCGGCAATTGCGCAACGTGCGTGTAAATCATGGTTGTCGAGACGTCGGCATGGCCGAGCAGCGATTGCGCGGTGGATATCCGCACCGCTTTGCAGCGAATGCGTTGCGAATGAATGCCGCAGCGTATTCGGGCTTGCGGGTTTAGTCACACCTGCTCGTTTCAGCGCAGTAGAAAACGCCTGCCGAAACGTATCGTCGTAAAAATGATGGCGCCTGCGTACACCGCTGCGCGGATCAATGGTGAGCGTAGTTTGCGGAAACGCCTAATGCCACGCTAGCGACATCGGCGCGCGCGGATATTTCACTGCCAGCGCATGCCAACGGATGAAAAATTTGAGGCACCCAATGAAGGTAGGTTTTCTCCGTTGAAAGGCTATAGTGTAGGTAACGAATGCGCTCGCGCACTTGGTCTAGCAGCCGGATCGAGCGAAGTGCGGGCGTGCCGGGTTTCATAGTATTTTTATAACTGTATAAAAATACAGTATATAGGCTTGAAACCTAGGCCGCAAGCCACTCTCAGGAGAAAAGTATGTCCAGATTATCCCGCAGCGCCCAGATTATCCCGCAGGTTTTGCGGTATAAATTACGTTAGGCCGACATGACCGCTCCGCTTGCA
>JANPBT010000027.1:0-1563 GCA_031430575.1 Betaproteobacteria bacterium
TGCCAAACGTCGAACTCAATCAATCGCGGCCATTGCTTTAATGTAGTGATAGAGTTAGTCGAGCAGTTTATACAACAGTCGACACAAACCGAGCAGCAGCGCTGCATCAAACTGGAAACCAATGGGAACGCGTGCGGACGACACTGAATGGACAAAACTACACGGGCCTTTTGGTGTTGCTGATCTGCGTGCACTGGCACCTCTGGGGCGCATAAACAAGCTGTCGATAACAGAGCTACCGCTACTGACCATCGCCCTTTCGCGAGGTTTCGCATCGCTAAAATCTGTGAGTCGCCTCTGGATCTGGTGCAAAGTAACAAGAGGCTCCGTGCGCCATATTGTTTCCATACCCGGCCTGCAAATATTGGAGATCCTCTACGTCCGCCACCCCGGCAAGTTAGCGGGTTTCTCTGCGGCAGCTTCGTTGGAAGTATTTCGCTGCAACATCGGCATGAGCAGTAACGACTTGATCGAAATAGCCACCTCGCGATCGATCAAAGATCTGGGCGCACAATCTGCGACGCTTACAACGGCGGCGATGTCAGCACTTATTGCCATGCCATCTTTGGCGTCGCTCGATATTGAAGGAAGCAATTTCGACGACGTATTTGCCGAGCAAATCAGCGCCTCACGCTCGCTGCTTTCACTTGATGTGGGCGCAACTCGATTGACAAGAAAAGGCCTCAAACATCTTTGCAGAATGAAGCAGCTAAAGTCACTTGATCTTTGGGCAACTGATATTGAAGAGGCGGACATCGCACTTCTTGGCGATCTGCCCTGTTTAGAGTATTTGTCACTTGGCCAGGCTTATGATGAAACGAATTTCAATGCCGACACGCTTCTTCCGAAGCTAAAAGCAATCAAGTCTCTGTCTCGTATCTGGATAGACGGTGTTCCGGTAAGCGCTCCAACCAGGAGAAAGTATGAAAAGCATTTCGAATCCGTAAAAATTACGGATTAGGTTAACCCTGGAAGCGCAGCCGAATTTTTCTCTCGGCTTAAATTCGCGGCGCTTGCCAAACGAAGTTGCCCCTGACACCCGCTATGAGCACAATCATCCTTTACGCAAAACATGAGCATCACGCGTCAAAACTTATTTCGGTATCGTCTTCCAGAAACGCAACAAATCACGCAGCGCTTCGGGCTTGTTTACGGGCGGTGGCGCACCGGATTGATCCTTTGCGTTCACGCCGTGGCAGGATGCGCATACTCGCACTTCACCCGGCTGGAACGTGACCCATACGCGCTCGCGCACGACTGCGTTGCCTGCTGCGTCCGTGCTCTGCCATGCCAGCGCGCGGCGTGCGGGGACGAATGCGGCGGTAGAGCCGTCTGCGGCGATCTTTACGCTGCCTGCCGGGCCACCGGGATTGGCGGGGTTTTTCGCTTTGGGCTCGTGCAGCGGTTGCGCGATGGATCGGCGACCGCTGGAGAAATTGTTGTAGCCACGGATCTGGTCAGCCTGGACAATCTGGAAATGCGAAATATCGTAGACCCTGCCACCCTTGGGTGAAACGGTTTTGACACCCCCTGGAACTTGCAGATTGAATGGCTGCGCGAAAT
>JANPBT010000028.1:0-28060 GCA_031430575.1 Betaproteobacteria bacterium
GGGTAACCAAACAGGGCTAGGTGTCTGCGCCACCGCGCCCGTGCTCGTTGCCGCCGGGAGCGCGACCAACACCGCCCCAATACTTGCGGCGCAGTTTTTGATCCATCGATTGGTGGTGATTCTGAGTTTCATCCAGTTTTCCGTTTTAGTATGCATTTGTTCAAGACTCCTGATGCGTTTAATTGTGCGTAGCGTGCTTAACCCGCAGCTACCGCCCGCGCGTTCCTGGATGATGTTTTGTTCGAATTCGTTCGCGCTGCATAAATCTTACGCCCACCGTCGCGCTCGCGTCAACCAATGGTGTGAGTCACACCTGCGGCGCAGAATTAGCCTAAATTTGCGCGCCAACGGCTCAGCGCACTACATTACTTTATCAACGCGTGCACTTCTTTAAAAAGCGGGTGCTCGCAAGTTTCGAGCCACTCAAAAAGCACCATCTCGGTGGTGACTAATTCTGCGCCTGCGCCGGCGAGCCGATCAAATGCGGCATCGCGGTTGCGCTCGGTGCGGGCGCTGCAAGCATCGGTGACGACGTAGATAATGTATTCATCGGTATCGATGAGCTCCAAGGCGGTTTGCAGCAAGCAGACGTGGGCCTCGCAGCCGGCGAGCACGAGCGTGTTGCGCGCGGGGTCTGGCTCTTTGCGCAGATGCGCGGGCACGCTGCGGGCGCTGCCTTTTTGCGGCTGCGCTGCGGGCGCGCTTTGCATCGCTTCGAGCAATTCTTCGGCGCCACTGAAGGCCATCTTGGGTAAGACGGGCCTGCAGAGCGCGCGCAATTCAGCCGGAAAAGGCCCGAGCTTTTCTGGGTTTTGCTCGGTCGCAAAGCACGGCACTTGCAATAGTTTTGCAGCTTGCGCAAGGCGCAGTGCATTCGCAAGCACGACGCTGCCATCATGCATCACCGGCATCAATCGCGCTTGGTAGTCAATCAAAATGAGGTTGGAATCTTCGGGGTCGAGAAGCATAGCGGCTTTGCGGAATGGTGGGAATATCGCTTATTTTTCCACGTTGCGTGTTGCCGCCCGCTCACCTCATGGGGCGACGCCCGCAATCATTGATCGCGCACACGCTAACGCCGACCGCTGATGGCCGCAAACGAAAAAAAAACACTGCAGCGATTTAAGCGATTTTTAGCGCCAGTCGGCGATACGCATGACTAACTCGCGCAAGCAAAACGCCTTAAGCTTGCGCCTAATTAGAACGACAGAATTTTTCGATGGCAACCATAAGTCTTGGCACGAGAGCGTATCCGTCAAACTGCGCCGCAGGTATTGATCACGCGCTACGCACTGCGCTTGGCGACCAGCGTCAAAATATCGTAACTCGCAACAATTTCGCCGAGCTGATTGGTGACTTCCACATCCCACGCGACCACGCCCTGCCCGATGCCATCAGCGCCTTTTTTGTTGCGATCAGTTTTGCGCTTAGCGGTGAGCCGCGCTTGGATCACGTCGCCAAAGCCGACGGGCTTTACAAACCGCAGCGTATCTAAACCATAATTGGCGAGCACCGGGCCCGGCTCAGGAGCGACGAACAAACCCGCCGCCGCGGAGAGCACGAAATAGCCGTGCGCGATACGCTTACCAAACGCGGAGGCCTTTGCCGCTTCTTCATCGAAATGCATGTAGAACATATCGCCGCTCAAATGCCCAAATTTCTCGGTATCGGCTTGGGTGATTTCGCGCGGCGCTGTGAGCAGCGATTCACCAATTTGCAGCTCTTCAAAATAGCGGCGGAAAGGGTGAATCTCGGTTTCAACTCTCGCTGCCCCGCGCACGTATTCTCCAGTGATTGCGGCAAGCATCGTGGGCGAGCCTTGCACTGCTGCGCGCTGCAAATAATGCTTCACCGCGCGAATGCCGCCGAGCTCTTCGCCGCCACCCGCGCGCCCCGGGCCGCCATGCTTGAGCTGCGGCAAGGGCGAGCCGTGGCCAGTCGATTCCGCTGCACAGTGCGGATCGAGCACATGCACGCGCCCGTGCAGCGCCGCGAGCTGCGGCACGGCATAGGCTGCGGTTTTGATTGAGTCGGTGACTAGCGAGCACACGAGTGAGCCTCGCCCTTTTGCTGCGAGTGAGAGCGCTTCGTCGATATCGTCGTAAGCCATTAAAGTGGAGACTGGGCCAAAGGCTTCGATCTCGTGCACGGCATCGTTGGTCATCGCCGATTCTGCATGCAAGAGCGTGGGTGCAAAAAATGCGCCGTCTGCCACGCCTTCGCCGAGCAACTGCAGCGACGGCGCGTCACCGTAAAGCACTTGCGCACCCCCAGCCCGCAAAGCCGCGACGCGCGCGCCGACATCAGCCAATTGCGCGTGGCTTGCCAGCGCGCCCATGCGCACGCCCTCGACGGCGGGATCACCCATCGATACTTTTTTCAAGCGCGCGATGAGCTTTTCGCTGACCTCCGCCATTGCCGCGCGAGGCACGATAGCGCGCCGAATCGCGGTGCATTTCTGCCCAGCCTTGATCGTCATTTCATTGGCGACGGCTTTGACGAATAAATCGACCATCGCCGCGTCGTTGCATACCTGCGGCGCAAATATGGCGCAATTAAGCGAATCGGCTTCGGCGTTAAACGGAATCGAGCGGGCGATGATATTGGGATGGGTGCGCAATTTCGCAGCCGTATCTGCCGAGCCCGTGAAGGTCACGCAATCGCGCTCATCTAAACGATCAAGCAAATCACCCGTGCCACCAATCACTAATTGCAGTGCGCCCCTCGGCAAAATACCGCTTTTTTCGATGAGCTGCATCATCGCGAAAGTAAGATAGCTGGTTGCCGTGGCGGGCTTTCCGATGCAGGGCATCCCGGCCAAAAAGCAGGGTGCAAACTTCTCAAGCAAGCCCCAGATCGGGAAATTAAAGGCATTAATATGCACGGCAACGCCGCCGCGCGGAACGAGAATGTGCGTGCCGGCAAACGCCCCCGTTTTTCCGAGCGAAATCGCATCACCTTCATGCAGCAAATTCCCCGATGGCAATTCATTTGCGCCCATGCCGGCGTAGGCGAAAAGCGTGCCCGTGCCGCCCTCGATATCGATCCAACTATCGGTGCGCGTCGCGCCGGTATGGGCAGAAATCGCGTAGAGCGTTTCTTTTTGCTCATCTAAATATTTTGCAAGTGCTTTCAGCCGCAGCGCACGGGCTTGAAAATCGAGCTTGAGCAGATTGGGCAGGCCAATGCGCCGCGCGAAATCAAGCGCTTGCCCGAAATCGATTTGCTCGGCATGGGTGGTTGCGACGGGCTTGCCGTTCACCGCGCCGCGAAGCGATTGCGCGGGCTGCGTGCCGATCCATTGATTGGCGATGAAGCTTTGGAGTTGGAGGTTCATAAATGCATTATATTGCAGAAATTACACGACTATCGCGAACGTTTTCCAAGCAATGAATGCATTTCGCTTCATCGCGAGAATTTTGTCGAGAAGGTGATGAGCGCCCGTTGGGGCATAACGTTCGATTGAATCGGCGACGCTCGGCCTGTCGCAAGCCGAATACCTGCGGTGCAGATTTTGCTCAAATCTGCGCCGCAGGTATTTTGAGTTTTCGTTAAACGATCCCGCCATCGACCAAGAAAGCCTGCCCTGAACATCCGCGCGCATCGTCTGACGCTAAAAACAAAACCATCGCTGCAACATCATCGGCATCGAGCCGAAATTTCAGCGCTTGATTGTCAATAAACGATTGCTCTAACGCAGGCGTGACCACCTGTGCCATTTGTTTGTCGGTCTTGATCGCGCCAGGCACGACGCAATTGACGCGAATGCCTTGCGGCCCGAGCTCTTGCGCCATCGTGCGCGTGAGCCCGATAATGCCGGCCTTGGCGGTGGTGTAGCCAACGAAACCGGGGCGGCGTCGCAGGAAGCTCACGCTGCTCATGGTGATAATAGAAGCGCCCGTTTCCATGAATGGTGCGGCAGCTTGCATGCCAAAAAATTGCGGCCGTAAATTGATCGCGTGGTTGTTGTCCCAATACTCTGGCGTTACGGTTTTGTAGTCGTGGCGCACGTCGTTTGCTGCGTTGTTGATGAGCACATCGAGCCCGCCCCAGGCCATACCTGCGGCGCAGATTTGGGCTTTGAGCGCCTCAATATCGCGGATGTCGCAGTGGGAGTAGCGCAGATTGTCGCCCGCGTTGAGCTGCGATTGCAATGCTTTTGCCGCCGCATCATCAATATCAACAAACGCTACCCGTGCGCCTTGCTTGATGAGGTGGCTCACGAGCGCCGCGCCGATGCCCGAAGCACCACCGGTGATGAAAACGCGCTTGTTGCGGAGTGAGGGGTAGTTTGCAGTCAGAGTGCCCATGCGGATCGAATCGATGCGTAAACGCGAAGAAACGAGTATCACACGACCGCAATCAACGGTGATTACCGCGGAATATTGGGCTCAACGAGCGTGGCGAGCTGGGCTAGCGATTCTTGCCAACCGAGATAACACATCTCCACTGGAATCACCTCGGGGATGCCCTCTTGAATCACGCTTAGCTCAGTGCCGCAGGTAACCGCTTTCAACAACACCGTCACCATCATTTCACCGGGCAAATTTGGATCATCGAACTTATCGTTGTAACGCAGCTTTTCAAAAGGCACGAGCTCGAGATAAGTGCCCCCAAACGAATGCCCATCGCCACTGCCGAAATTGGTAAACGACAACTTAAACGTGCCGCCCACTTTTGCATCGAGATAATGCACTTTGCAGGTAAATCCATACGGCGCGATCCACTTCGCCATCGCGTCCGCATCTAAAAAAGCGCGATAAACCCGCTCGGTCGGCGCGCGTAACACTCGATGAAGCTTTACTGTTCCGGTAGACATCGTCACTTCTCCAAATTTAGCCGTAATGATTTTTTAGATATAGATAACGCGACGAATCGAAGGATCACCGCGCGATTGGTATCAACCTTTTTTTGCCAACCCTAGGCGCTCTATTGTTGCCCGCTCCGCCTCAAAGGTGCGCACTGCGTATCGCCCGTAATCTTCGGTGTTCATGTAAATCACCGGTTGGAAAAATTTATCAAACGCCTCCAAGACTTTGGGGTCTTCAATCGTTTTTGCAAACGCATCATGCAGCGTGCGCACCACCGTCGGCTCAAGATTTTTAGGCCCGCCAATACCAAAAGGCGATTCCGAAATCGTATCCCATCCGCTTTCTTTTACGGTCGGCACCTCGGGGAACGCCTTGTTGCGCTTTGAACCTAGCGTTGCTAAAAATCGAAGTTTCCCGCTTTGCACATGCGGCGCAAACTCAGTGGTGCCGCTCATCATGCGAATGTGCCCACCCAAGATCGACTGCATGATTTCTGCAGAGCCCTTGAAGGGCACGGGATTCAACGTAATGCCCGCTTTTTGACTGAATTCTTCAATCGCTAAATGCGGCGTGGTGCCAGTGCCGGTATGGCCATATTCAAGCTTGCCTGGATTTGCCTTGGCGTACGCCACCATTTCTTGCAGCGTTTTGAAAGGTGCGTCGGCGGTTGCAACGAGCCCAAAGGTATATCCCGTTAAACACGCGATATGTGTGATGTCTTTAATAGGATCAAACACGGTTTTTTGCATGTGCGGGATGCGATAAATTCCAAGTGGCAATTGCGTTAGCAGATAACCATCGGGCTTTGCCGTTACCATCGCGCCTGCGCCAAGGGTACCGCCCGCGCCAGGGCGATTTTCAATAATCACCGGGACGCCGAGGTGGCGGCTCGCGCTTTCAGAAAGTGCGCGCATAACTGCATCGCTGCTCCCCCCAGCAGGCCACGGTGCAATTAAAGTGATCGGCCGATTCGGGAATTTCTCTTGCGCAAATGCAATCTCGGGAAGCAGCGTTGCCGCGCTGAGCGCGCCGATGCGTTTTAGCGTAACGCGCCGGGATGCGTTCGCGGCAGGTAATTTAATGTGCCATCTAGGAGTACCGTACATATGCGCCTTTTTGCAGAGGGTTCAACATCGTGAGCACACAGGTTATCCGAATTTCTGTAATTCGGCTATGGGGCGTAATCGCAATTCTTGCTGGCATTTGACTGCGCAACCGGTCAAAAAGTAGCATCGAAAGTTGGGCGTATCGCTGCGCCAGCAAACACAGTTCACGTTATTTGGCCGAGGCGATCCGAAAGATCATGACGCAGACCTCGATGACTTCGCGCCTGAAGCCAACGCGCTCCTCGGCGATTGGAAATAGCAAGTGGACTGGAGCGCCGAGCGTCGGCGGCGCGGCAGACTTTGGCGTTCGATCAGCGCAGGGCCTATCGATGCTGAAATCAGTGAAGACAGCCCCCCATTTCGCCTCTCACACGAGACACCTCCGATACCCGTGTGTGGGGTCTTGGGCGCTGCGCTCCGCCTTGAGCTCGAGAACCGCGCGCGTGCGCGACGGTTGACGCGCGCACGATCCTTTTCGGTCGCTCAGCATCCGATGGGTCCGCGTCCGACCGCTTGAACGTTAAAGCCAGCATGATTGTCAGATCGCGGAAAGCCGCCGGGGCGGCCACGCCCGGGGATGGCGGCCACCGTATTTGCAGTCGGCATTTTTTCAACGTTAGGTCAACACAATGTGCGTTTTCGCCTCGTACCGTGCCGATTGATCGCAACGCGAAAAAAACGCCCACACCCAAGACCCAAATTGGAATGATTCTCAACCTCGCGCCCTAGCGGAATCGCCACCACTTCGCAATTTCAAACTTGGCCAAGCGCCGTTGCGCCGCCTGCTACAAGACGCGACCCACAGCACCGGGAGCGGCGTTGATAAATCTGCGCCAAAGGTCTTTTGCTGATCGTTACTGATCTGGGCATACCTGCGGCGCAGATTGCATCATGAAAGTCGAGTAGCCGCAGCATCTTGCAATCGATTGCTATTGCGGAATACACTCTCCCTTCGGTACGAATTTACGGGCGTTTTTCACAAATAGCGCAACTGCGCGAAAATGCCACTTTAAACACCTCATCTGCGCCGCAGGTATTGCACTCAAAACTATGTCCACCAAAAAACTCACCATCGATCAACTCCGTAGCCAGCGCTGGATGGCGCCCGATTACATGCGGGCCTTTACCCATCGCGCTCGGATGGCGCAGGCGGGCTATCGACGTGATGAATTTATGGGCCGGCCGGTGGTGGGCATCATCAATACCTGGAGCGATATTTCCACCTGCCATTTGCACCTAAAAGATCGGGCGCAGAGCGTACGCGAGGGCGTGATCCGCGCGGGCGGGTTTCCGATTGAGTTGCCCGCGCTTTCGTTAGGCGAAATTTGGGTCAAGCCAACAACCATGCTTTATCGCAATATGCTGGCGATGGAAGTGGAAGAGCTTATTCGCTCGCATCCAATCGATGGCGTGGTGATTTTGGCCGGCTGCGATAAGACCACGCCGGGCACGCTAATGGGTGCATTTTCGGTGAATCTGCCGACGATTTTTGTGCCTGCGGGTGCATCGTCAAATGCTTACTTTCAAGGCGAGCGCGTCGGCACGGGCACGGGCACGGTGAAGTGGCTCAACGAACGCAAGGCCGGGCGCTTGAGCGAAGAAAAATGGCTGGAGCTGGAAGGCTCGATGACCCGCAGCAATGGCACGTGCAACACGATGGGCACAGCATCCACGATGACGGCAATCGCAGAAGTGCTCGGGCTGTCTTTGCCCGGCGCGCAGAGCGTGCCTGCCGTCGATAGCGGTCATCCGCGCATGGCGAGCCTATCGGGCGAGCGCTGCGTTGAAATGATTTGGGAAGATTTGCGCCCGCGCGCGATCGTCACTGAAGCAAGCTTTCACAACGCGGCAAAAGTGGTGCTCGCCATTGGTGGCTCGACGAACGCGTGCGTGCATTTGCCCGCGATGTCAGGGCGCTTAGGGATTCCATTTCCCCTCGATATTTGGGAGCAATACAACCGCGATATTCCGGTGATTGCAAACATCACACCCGCAGGGAAATTCTTGATGGAAGATTTCCATTTTGCCGGTGGCATGCGCGGGCTACTCAAGCAAATGGTTTCAAAGCTTGATACTTCAACGCTGACCTGCACAGGCAAAACGCTTGCTGAAAATATCGCGACGGCCGAGGTCTATAACGATGATGTGATCCGCAGCTTTGGCAATCCCGTCTCCACCGCGACCGGCATTGCCGTGCTGCGCGGTAATTTATCGCCCAATGGTTGCGTGATTAAAGCCTCGGCGGCATCGGCGCATTTGATGAAGCATACCGGGCGGGCATTGGTTTTTGATAACCACGCCGATTTAAATAAAGCGATGGACGATCCAAATTTAGACGTGGACGAAACCTGCGTGCTCGTATTGCGCAATGCCGGGCCGAAAGGCGCGCCCGGCATGCCGGAATGGGGCAATATTCCATTGCCTAAAAAATTACTACAAAAAGGCGTGCGCGATATGGTGCGCATTTCTGATTCGCGGATGAGTGGCACCCATTTTGGCACTTGCGTGCTGCATGTATGCCCAGAATCGGCCGTCGGCGGGCCGTTGGCCTTCATCAAAACGGGCGATCAAATTGCGCTGGATGTCGAAGCACGCTCAATCAACGTGCTCATCACCGATGCAGAAATGGCTGCGCGCAAAGCGGCGTGGATTCCGCCAAAGCCGCGCTATTCTCGGGGCTGGACAAAGATGTATATCGATCACGTGACCCAAGCCGATGCTGGCGCCGATCTAGATTTCTTAGAAGGCGATGATCTGCAGGACGAGCCAGAGATTTTTTAGGCATACGCCGCGTACCCTGCGCCGCAGGTAGCGCGCATTTTGCAAATACCTGCGGCGCAGATTTGCCCATTTTTGATGCTTTTGGCGATCAGTGCGGGGCATGGTTTAATCTAGGCTCAAGTTCATCGCTGCTAAAAAATCTAAATTGCTTCTCGAACGCGACGCCGCTCTCCAACAACTCACCAACGCCTTGACCGCTGCCTGCAGCGGTCAAGGCGGTATCGTGCTCGTCGGAGGTGAGGCAGGCGTTGGCAAAACAAGCGTGCTCGATGCTTTTTCTGCCCAGGCGCGGGCGCAGGCAAGCGTGCTTTGGGGGGCTTGCGAAGCATTGCAAACGCCGCGCCCCTTTGGCCCACTGCAAGATATTGCGCGCGGCTTGGGCGAAATCGTGCGGGATGCGCTGGCGCATGGAGAATCTGCGCCGCAGGTATTTGACGCCGTGCTGGAATGCTTGCGCGTTGCCCCGCAAGCGACCGTGCTCATCTTTGAAGATGTGCATTGGGCAGATCATGGCACGCTGGATTTAATCCGCTTTCTTGCCCGTAGGCTGCCGCAATTGCGCGCCCTGCTGGTGCTTTCTTACCGCCATGATGAAGTGGGCGCCGATCACCCCTTGCGCGTGGCCTTGGGCGATGCTGCGAGCAGCGGCGTGAAGCGGATCACGCTTGCGCCCCTTTCCGAGCAGGCCGTGCAGATTTTGGCGCGCGCGGCCAACGTTGCCCAACCTGATCTTTATACTGTCACCGGTGGCAACGCTTTTTTTGTTACTGAGCTGATTGCAACGCTGCAAATTAGCGCGCACGAAGCCTTGCCAAATACAGTGCGCGATGCAGTGCTGGCGCGGCTCCATCGGCTGCCCGAGCAAGCCCGCGCGGTCATGGATGTTGCGTGTGTGGTGCCGGGCAAAATCGAGCGTTGGCTGGTGCGGGAAGTCATTGGCAGCCATGCGGAGCAAGGCATCTTAGAGTGCTTGCAGCGCGGCGTCCTGCTGGAGCACGATGGCGGTGATTCCCTACTTTTTCGCCACGAATTGGCGCGGCGGGCAACGCTCGCAGCACTCGCGCCAAGTGCAATGTTGGCGCTTCACCAATCCCTGCTTAAAGCGCAAATGCTGCGCGAGCGCTCAGCGACGGCACGGCTGGTGCATCATGCCATCGCCATCGGCGAGCCCGCGCAAATCGTCTCCCTTGCGCAGCGGGCTGCCGAGCACTCCGCTAAGCTTGGCGCGCATCGAGAAGCAGCAGCCCATTACGCGACCGCGCTACGCTTTTGTGCGCAATCTGCGCCGCAGGTACAAGCGCAACTCAACGAATCCTGGTCTTACGAAGCCGGGCTCATCAAAATCGATGATGAAGTCATCGCCGCCCGCCAAAAAGCTATCGATCTTTGGCGCTCACTTGCCAATATGGAAAAAGTTGGGCTCAATTTGCGCTGGCTATCGCGCCTCGTCTGGTATCAGGGCAAGGGCGCGCTCGCGGCCCGTTATCTTAATGAGGCGGTTGAGGCACTTGAGTCCGTGCCGCCATGCGCCGAGCGGGCGTGGGCATATAGCGTGCGCTCGCAAATCGCGATGCTCAATGCCGATACCGATCGGGCCATCACCTGGGGCGAAAAAGCCATCGCGCTTGCGGACCAATTAAATGTGCCCGAAGTACGCGTGCATTCGCTCAATAATATCGGCGCAGCGATGCTTTTTGCCAGTCGCGGCGATGGCTTGCCCATGCTCGAAGAGAGCCTCGCGCTGGCGCGTAAGCATGGCTTTCATGAGCAGGCAGCGCGGGTGTTTACCAATGTTGCCTCCTATGGTGAGCGCTTTCGGCGGTTAGATTTGGCCAAGCGCTATGCCGTAGAAGGCATCGCCTTTGACCGCGAGCATGATCTTGATTCATGGACACATTACCTCGAAGGCATCCTGGCGCAAATCTACTTAAACCTCTCGCAATTTGAGCTTGCGCAGTCAACAGCTGAAGAGGCCATCTTCCACGCCGGGCTCACAACCGTGATGCGCTTGCCCGCCGAGACGGTGCTTGCTTATGTCGCATTGCGCAGCGGTGGGGACGACGCCGCCCAGCGCACAGCAGACGTGCTTGAAAAATCACTGTCTACCCGGGAAGCGCAGCGCATTTTGCCGACCGTGGCCGCAACGATGGAAGCGGCTTGGCTCGCAGGTAAGCCCGATGCCGCCATGGCGGCCTATCAAAATGTCGTCGGGCTCGAAGGGTTTGATGCTAACGCTTGGGATTTTGGCGCGTGTGAAATCTGGCGTCACCGTTTGGGTGAAGATGTCAGCGCCAATCTGGGCAAGCTCGCAGCGCCCTATGCCGCAGAAGTCAGCGGCGAAATCGAGAAAGCGGTCTCCATGTGGCAGGCCGTCGGCGACACTTACGCTGCAGCGCTTGTGCTTGCCAACGGCGCTGCAGGGTATTGGCCGCAGGCAATTGAGATTTTTGACGCATTAAATGCAAAACCTGCTGCGCAAAGACTGCGCGAGTTGGCGCGGGCCGCTGGCGTTAAAGGCATCAAGCGCGGCGTTTATGCAAAAGCCCGCGACAACGCTTTTGGTCTAACGGCAAAAGAAAGCGATGTGCTTCGACTGATCGTGCAAGGCAAATCCAACGCCCAAATTTCTGAGCAATTATTTCGCTCAATCAAGACCATTGAGCACCATAGCGCATCAGTGCTCGCCAAGCTCAACGCCAAAAACCGGGCGGAAGCAACAGCGATTACAGCGCGCGAAAAACTTTTCGATACCGTATAGCCTCGGGATAAAGCACGATCCCGTTCTGCGTTGCCTTGTCACCCCACTACCGCATTTGAACCGTCTGCAAATCCCGACACTTGCATACCTGCGGCGCAGATTTGCCCGTTTTTTGCCTATTTTTAAAGGTTTTTTCTGAAATTTAAGGGTTTGCAATTTGAAAAATAGGTAGAACAGGGGAGGTCAGACTCCGCGTATTTTCCTAAAGTACGTCTTATGGGTTCGCAAGCGAGGGCGCATCCAAATACCAAATCGGAGTCTGAAATGTCCACCCATCTCGAAGCGAAGCTCGGTCTTTTGCGGAACCCGAATAGGCCTTATAGGGGACGCAATCGGCGCGTGACACCGATAAAGTCCTTTTTACCGGATTTACGCGCAAATGCGCCGTTGCTGACAAGATCATCTATTGGAGAAATTTGCATGCGTACTTTAAGCACCACCATGCTCATGCTTGCCTTCGCGGGCAACGCACACGCTTTTTGCTATCAATCTGGCGAGATGACATCCTGCGCATACACCACTGCTGCCGAAAGCGAGATCAAAGCCGAGAAACGCACGCGCGATGGTCACTATTTTTCGGCGCACGAGGCGCATGCTTTTCTTGCAAAAACACAGCCAAATTCGCTTTTCATAGATATACGCACCCGCGGCGAATACACTTTCGTGGGCAGCCCAAGCGGGCTCGACGGCCACATTCCCTATATGGAAATCCCCGAAGCTGCGCAGTGGGATGCAAAAGCAAAACGCTATGAACTTATCGCAAACTCTCACTTTGCGCTTGCGCTTGCAGAACGCCTGAGCGCAAAAGGACTCACTAAAACCAGCCCGATCGTGCTCATTTGCCGATCAGGTGATCGAAGCGCAAAGGCGGCAGATTTACTTTCCCGTGCGGGCTTCAGCGCGGTCTATACGATCACCGACGGCTTCGAGGGCGATATAGACGCCAACGGACGTCGCAACATCAACGGATGGCGAAACGTCGGGCTACCATGGGCTTACCCCTCAGCGCAACACGTCGCGTATTCGCAGTAGCGTTATCCAAAAACGTAACGCGCAAATGCGTGCGCGCCTCCCGTCAGTCTCCGGCTACGCCATCTCAGCGTAGCCGATTTTTTTGACGCTGTCCGTCGCCAGTTGCTGACAATTCTTGGCAGTAGCATGAAAAGTCATCCTAGACGGCCGTCTTTAAGGGTCAACGTTGCGAAATTTAAGGGTTTGCAAATCGAAAAATAGGTAGAACAGGGGAGGTCAGACTCCGCGCATTTTCCTAAAGTACGTCTTATGGATTCGCCCGCTTCGGGCCAAAGCTAATACTGACGAGGAGTCTGAAATGTCCACCCAACTGATTCACACGCAAGCGCTGAGCTTACCTGCCGTCGCATCAAATATCCGCTCCTCAATCTTCTTTCTAACCGCAATCGCGGCGTCGATCGCCCTGGCCTGCTACTTCATGGCCAATGCTGCGCAGGCCAATGTTGATCTCGCCGCCACGCCTCAAGACCGGGTTGAACAGTGGATCGCCGAAACCAACGACGGGATCGCCATCGATCATCACGCAGCGCGCACCTGCTGCGACCCATTGAGCCCGATCCAATAATGACGCTATCAACCTCACTGGCGCTAAGTGCGGCTGCGCTTTTTACGATCCTCTCAATACAAAAAAGAGCGGGCGCGCGCGTCAGCGGGCTTTTCGCAGGCTTACCGCTGACTACCGCACCCTGCGCGTTGATCGTCTTTGCCGATCAGGGCGCATTGATCGCAGCGCAAACGCTAAGTGGCGCGATGGTAGCCAGCAGTGCGGCCTGCTTCGGCTTGATGACGTTCGCTTTTTTACGTGCGTACGTTGGTCGCATCATGGGGTCTTTCATCACAATGGCCGTATTTGCGGCGGTTTGCGCATTGGCGCTCTTAGCCGCTGGAGAAAGCATTCATCTGCGCACGGGTGTGGCCTGCGCCCTGTTTGCGGTCGCTCTGGGGATGAGCCGTTTGCTGCCTTTGCCGCACATCGTCGGCACGCTACGCGGCTGCCCAATCGCCATTACCTTTCCGCTTGCATTGGGTGCGGTGAGCCTTGCTGCTGTGCTCTGCCGCGCGCTACCGGCGACGTGGGGTGGCGTGTTGGCCGCGGCACCGATACTGGGCTTGGCCGCCATCCTGGTGAATCATTTCAACTTCGGCTACGATGCCGTGGCGCATGCAGCGAAGGGATACGTTACTGGCGTCGCCTCTAAGCTTGTATTTTGTGCCGTGCTGATGTACGGCTTAGTTTTTGGGCTTGGTCTTTGGCTCGCATTTGCAATCGCGCTTGGGCTGGCTGGGTTAGCGGCAGCGACGCTCAACGTGATGCAAACGAAATTAGCCTTACCTGCGGCGCAGATTTCACTGAAAAGCCATGCCTTTGCCAAAACCTAGCCGTAGCCGTTAATATGCGGGAATGGAAACTTTAGCCAGCTTACGCACCGACCTTACTGCCGCACTGCGCTGGGCAGCCCATCTCGGCCTTAACGAAGGCGTATGCAACCATTTCAGTGTCGAAGTCGTCAAAGACCGCTATCTGATTAATCCGCAGGGACTGCATTGGAGCGAGGTTTGCGCGAGCGATCTCTTGCTCATCGATGGCAAAGGTGCTTTGATCGATGGCAAACATCCGCTCGAGCCGACGGCGTTTTTCATTCATGCGTGGATTCATAAATTAAATCCAACTGCAAAGGTCGTGCTGCACACGCACATGCCCTACGCCACTGCGCTCACGCTGGTGCAAGACGGTAAGCTCGCGTGGTGCAACCAAAACGCCTTGCGCTTTTATAACCGTATCGCTTACGACAATAAATACAACGGACTCGCGCTCGACGATGCCGAAGGTCAACGCATCGGCTCGCAATTTCGCGGGCGCGATGTGCTTTTTATGGCCAGCCACGGCGTTACTGTTGTTGGGTCTTCCATTGCATGGGCTTTCGATGATTTGTATTATCTTGAGCGCGCTTGCATGCACCAATGCCTCGCAACCCAAATGGCCAATGGCCAAAAATTGCGTGAAATTACGGGGCCTGTCGCCGAGCGGGTCTGCCGACAAATTGCGGGCGAGCGGGCTCAAAGCGTTGCTTTTTTTGATTCTATTAAACGCCTGCTGGATCGCCAAGCCCCGGGCTGGCGGGAGTAGCGCCGATCATGCCGATCAAAGAAGTGATCGACGCTGGCTTACCGCCGCTCCAACAGCCGTTTTCCTGGGCAGTAAAGAAAAATGGGTTTCTTTTCACCGCCCACGGCCCCGTGCGCAGTGATGGCACCATCGATACCGGAGACATTGCATCGCAGACGCAACTCACCCTTGAAAATTTGCAGCGCGCCCTCATCGCTGCCGGCGGCACGTTGTCCGATGTCATGCAAGTCTTGATTTATATGGTGGACATCAACGATATGCCCGAAATCGACGCGGTATATCGCAGGTTTTTTGCAGCGCCCTTCCCGAGCCGCAGTAGCGTCGGCGGCGTCGCCTTGGTCGTACCGGGAATGAAAATCGAGATCGTTGCCACCGCGGTAATTTAGGCCTCTCCTATCGGGGCATTTTTGAGCCCAAACTGCGCCGCAGGTATATCCCAAAAAGCAGACCTATTCCCCGCAAAAATTGCGGGTGTCAGTTATATTCATTGTTTTGAAGCAATCAACTATAGATTGCTAACCCCTAGGAGGATTTAAATGAAATTTCCACGATCCATTGCCCTGCTTGCGCTCAGTACTATTGCGGCATTGAGCGCACTCGAAATTGGCAGCGCACACGCGCAAACCTACCCAAGCAAAACGATCACCATCGTCGTCTCCTACCCGGCCGGGGGCGATACCGATGCGCTCGGGCGCTTGTTTGCAGAAAAGCTCTCCGCGCGCCTCGGGCAAAACGTTGTCGTGGAAAATAAACCGGGCGCCAGCGGCACGATTGGCAATGCTTTCGTTGCTAAATCTGCGCCCGATGGCCATACGCTTTTGCTCACGCCGAGCACAATTTCTTCTGCGCTTTTAGTGCTGAAGCCTGGCACCGGCGGCGCTTACGATACGGTCAACGACTTTACGCCGATTATTAAAGTGGGCACACAGCCGCTCTTCTTCGTGGCCAATACCGCTTCCGGGCTCAAAAGCGTAAAAGAGTTAGTCGAGAGCGCAAAAGCGGGCAAAACGGTCAGCTATGGTAGCCCCGGCTCAGGCTCACCGATGCACATCTTGGGCGAGATGTTTAATAAATCAGCAGGCACAAAGATTCAGCAAATCCCCTATCGAGGCAGCGCGCCTGCGGTCAATGATTTACTCGGCGGGCAAATTCAATGGATGCCGACCACCCTCGGCCCAGTAGGCCAGCACGTGAAAGCGGGCAAGATGGTGGTGCTCGCGGTGGCTGACCCAAAGCGCTCGCCACTCGCGCCCGAGGTGCCAACGCTGACCGAGTTGGGCTACAAAGATAGTGAGCTCGATGCGTGGCAAGGCGTGATGGCGGCAAAGGGCACGCCGGATGCGATTGTGAAATTGCTCAATATGCATTTGAACGAGATCATCAAACTCCCGGACGTGGCCGCACGCTTAAATACGATCGCGGTGATTCCAACGGGCGGCGAGCCGTCTGAGCTCGGCAAGACCCACGCTGGTGACCATAGTCGCTTGGCGAAAGTGATTGCAGATCTTGGCATTCGCGCGGACTAAGCCATCCTATGAGCGCGTGGCATACGGTTGCACAGGCAACAGACTTAGACCCTGACTTCCCCGTTGGCGTGGAAGTTGGGGCGCACAAAATCGGCGTTTATAAATGCGGCGATGCGGTGCATGCGCTTGAAGATGTGTGCCCGCATGCCTTCGCGCTGCTCACCCAAGGCTTTCAAGAAGATGGCAAGATTGAGTGCCCGCTGCATGCCGCGCAATTTGAGATTGCCACTGGCAAATGCCTAAGCGAAATCGGGCAGCGAGATTTGAAAATATTCCCGGTTCGCGTCGTCAACGGCAACGTGCAGATTCAGCTTGAAAATGCCTGAAAACACCCGCAGTCTGCGCCGCAGGTATCGCCGCCCATGAAAGTGCTCATCACCGGTGGTGCGCGCGGCTTGGGCGAAGCCTTTGCGCGTGCGTGCGCGTGCGCTGGTGCGCAAGTGGCGATTTCTGATGTGCTTCATGATCGCGGCGCGGCACTCGCATCTGAAATCGGAGCGACTTACGTTCCTATGGATTTGAGTAACGAAGCAGAAATTAAAGCGGGCGTGGCGCACGCCGCGGCCGCAATGGGCGGGCTTACCGCACTCATCAACAACGGCGCGATTACCAATTCCGGCGGCAAGAAAATGGCCGAAATTGCGCCGCAGGTATGGGATAGCGTGATGGCGGTGAATGTGCGCGGCACGTGGCAGGCAAGCGTTGCTGCGCATCCGTTTTTAAAAGCCAATGGTGGTGGCGCGATTGTGAATATCGCATCCGATACCGCGCTTTGGGGTGCGCCTAATTTGATGGCGTATGTCGCGAGTAAAGGCGCGGTGATTGCGATGACGCGCTCGATGGCGCGCGAGCTCGGCCCTGACAATATCTCAGTGAATGCTGTGGCCCCGGGGTTAACGCTTGGCGAATCGACCGAATACGTACCGCAAATGCGTCACGATTTTTATATGAACGGGCGGGCTATTCCGCGCGCGCAAGAAGCCAGCGATATCGTCTCCACCGTGCTTTATTTATTAAACCCTGCCAGCGGTTTCGTAACCGGGCAAATCATTCCCGTCAATGGCGGGTTTGTGATGAATTGAGAGTGATGATGAACGCAGCGAACGATCCCGTTTTTAATGTGCGCGGCTTGCTTGACGCAACGATTCCAAGTGAAGCTGAAATTCAAGCGCAGTTTGTGCCGCCATCTGACAAAACATTTGAGCAGTGGATGGATACCCGCGTCGCGCGTTATGCAACGCGTCGTTACGATTGGGATGCGCTGAAATTTCAAGCTGATTTCGACCCCAAAATGCGACGCGCGCAAATGCGCTACGTGGGCACCGGCGGCACCGGCGTACACGCCGACATCAATACCGTCCCCGCTGGGCACTTTACGTTTTCAACCATGGTGATCCCAGCGGGACACATCGGGCCTTCCCATATTCATTACGACGTCGAAGAACTCTTCTTTGTGCTGCGAGGTAAGATGAAAGTCGTCTGCGAACGCGAAGGTCAGTGCTGGGAAGCCGTGCTCGAAGAGCGCGATTTGATTTCGGTGCCACCGGGCGTTTATCGCGAAGAAATTAACGTCGGTGATGAAGACGCATTGATGTGCGTCATGCTCGGCTCACCCAAACCGATCACGCCCGTTTACCCGCCCGATTCACCGTTGACCAAAATTCGTGCTGAGATGCATGCGGCAGCGGCGGCAGCGGCGGCAGCGGCGGCAGCGGCGGAGCGCTAGACCCGTGGCGCAACGATTGGATGCATTTTTAGTCATCTCTCTTTTGCGGAATCTGCGTAAGCTAGGCTTGCTACGATGAACGTTGGCGATCAACTTGCACATTGCCCAACGCAAACCATCGCGTGCCCGCACGGAGCGGTCAGTTTTCGTCGCAACGGCAGCGGCAGCGGCAGCGGCGCACCGTTGGTATTACTGCATGGCATCGGCTCTTCATCGGCGTCGTGGGTTGCGCAACTGCACGGTCTCGCAAACGCGCACAACGTGCTCGCGTGGGACGCGCCGGGCTACGGTGAGAGCGATTTATTCTCAATACCTGCGGCGCAGATTTTCGCTAAACCAACGACCTCGCCAAGCTCAGATGCGGCGATGCCAGCGGATGATCCCACCGCAAATGCTGCAATGCAGATTTCGGCGGCGGTCTACGGTGCGCAACTGTGGGCTTGGCTCGATGCGCTCAACGTTACCCAACCCATCGCCCTTGTCGGCCAGTCGCTTGGCTGCATCATGGCCGCTGCGGCACTCGTGCAGCGCCCTGCGCAAGTTGCGCGTCTCACGCTAATTTCACCGGCCCTTGGCTATGGCAAATCTGCGCCGCAGGTACGCGATGCTAAGCGCGATGAACGCTTGCAAAACGTCGCAGCACTCGGCATGGCAGGCATCGCGGAAAAGCGCGCGGCAGCGATGCTCGCACCTGGCGCCGATACGCAAAAAATTGATTACGTTCGCGCGACGATGGCCTCAGTGCCGATCGCGGGCTACCTGGCGGCGACCCAGCTACTCGCCAGCGCTGATCTCAAATCGCTGCTCGATGGCGCAACCGTGCCCATCACCGTCGCGGCAGGGCGCAGCGATACCATTACGCCCTACGCGCAGTGCAAAGCTTTTGCCCAAGAAATCAATTCACTTTTTGTCACGCTCAACAATTCTGGCCATCTTGCATCAATCGATGTGCCCGATCTTGTCAACGCTCTCATTCGAAACTCTGCCCAATGACCGTCGGTGAACTCATCGCCCGCTTCCTCGAAACGCACGATGTCCGCGCAGCGTTTGGTGTGATCTCAATTCACAACATGCCGATCTTAGATGCGATTAACGCGCGCGGAAAAATTCGCTTCGTGCCTGCGCGCGGCGAGGCGGGCGCAGCCAACATGGCCGACGCTTACGCGCGCGTGACCGGCGGGCTGGGGGTCTGCGTGACCAGCACTGGCACCGGTGCCGGCAATGCGGCAGGCGCGCTCATCGAGGCCATCACCGCGGGCACGCCGATGCTGCACCTCACCGGCCAAATCGATTCGCCTTATGTTGATCGCGATTTAGGCTTTATCCATGAAGCACCAGCGCAATTGAAAATGCTCGAAGCCGTGGGCAAAGCGGCTTTTCGCATTCGCGATGGGAAAACGGCGCTTGGGGTCTTGCAAGAAGCCGCGCGCATCGCGTTCACGCCGCCGTGTGGGCCTGTGAGTATCGAGATTCCGATTGACGTGCAAACCCAAGACGTTTTTTATTCCTCATTGGAGGGTGCAAGGGAGCGCCCATCGATACCTGCGGCGCAGATTTCCGCCTTGGGCGAGGTGCTCTCAAAAGCCCAGCGGCCACTGATTTGGTGTGGCGGCGGCGCGCGCGGCGCGGCAGATGCTGTCGCGCGATTGGTTAAGTTTGGTTTTGGTGTGGTGACGTCAACCAACGGGCGTGGCGTCATCTGCGAAAGCAACCCGATGAGCCTCGGCGCATTTAACGTGCAGCCAAGCGTGGAAGCGCTTTATGCGCAGTGCGATGCCATGCTCGTGGTCGGCTCGCGCTTGCGTAGCAACGAAACACTCGGCTACAAATTGAAGCTGCCCACGCTTTACCGTATCGACGCCAATCCGCTCGCGCAAGGGCGGGGCTACGCAAGTGACCAATTTATCTGCGCCGATGCCGCGCACGCATTACATGCATTGGCAGATCACTTTGAGAAATTTGCGCCACACGGGCGCAATGCAGACTGGCCGGGCGCGATTCAAAAAGCCCGCACGGATGCCGAAGCAAAAGTTGATCACGACATGGGCGCTTATTTGCCGCTTAAAAATGCCCTCAATGAAATCTCGGGCGGCGATCTACATTGGGTGCGCGACATTACACTCTCAAACACCATCTGGGGCAATCGCAGCTTAAGTTTGCACGACCCGCGCGCGGGCGTGCACGCGTTGGGCGGTGGCATCGGGCAAGCGCTGGCATTGGGTATCGGTGCGGCTGTCGCAGCAGCTGAGCTTGGCTTAAATAAAACGACCGTAGCGCTCATTGGCGACGGCGGCTTCATGCTTAATTTAGGCGAGCTCGCATGCGCGGTGCAAGAGACTGCCAACTTACTCATCGTGCTCATGAATGATCGGGGCTACGGCGTGATCAAAAATATTCAAGATGCGGTTTACGGGGGCAGGCGTTGCTATGTCGATTTACATACCCCCGATTTTGGGCAACTGTGCGCGAGCATGGGCGTGGTGCATACGCTTTCGCGCGCACCTGCTGAGATCGCGGCCGTGCTTACAAGCGCTTGGGCAACGAAAGGCGTGCGCATGGTTGAAATTGATATGAACGCGTGGGGATCGTTTAATGCGAAACCTGCTGGGCCGCCGCGCCGCGCATGAACATTACGCTCATCGGCTGTGGCGCCATCGGGCAATCAATTCTCACCCGGCTGCCCCAATCTGCGCCGCAGGTATCAGTGCAATCTGCAATCGTTCTCGATGAGGAGCGGGCGGCGTTGCGTGCGCGATTTCCAACCGTTTCATTTCTCACGCAAGTACCCAGCACGGCCACCTTTATCCTCGAATGCGCGGGGCACGCCGCGTTAACGGCGCACGTCATCCCGGCGCTTGCGCGCGGCGTCGAGTGCGCTGTGCTCTCCATTGGCGCACTGAGCACGCCGGGCTTACCCGAAGCCCTTGCCGAGGCGGCGCAGCGCGGGAACACGCGCGTGCATCTGCTCTCGGGCGCAATTGGCGGCATTGATGCCCTCGCCGCAGCAAAGTTAGCGGGGCTCGATGCAGTCGTTTACGTCGGACGTAAACCGTCGCTCGGTTGGAAAGGCACGCCCGCCGAAGCCAGCTTCAATCTCGATACGCTCACGCAGCCCACCACGATTTTTGAAGGCAGCGCCCGCGATGCCGCGCGGCTCTACCCGAAAAACGCGAACGTCGCCGCTACGCTCTCGCTCGCAGGCTTAGGCCTCGATGCCACGCAAGTCAAACTCATCGCCGACCCCACCGTGACCGACAATATTCATACGTACACCGCGCGTGGCGCATTCGGCGAAATGACGGTCACTATGCAAGGCAAACCATTGCCCGATAATCCAAAAACTTCAGCGCTGACGGTCTTATCTGCATTGCGGTTTTTGCGTAATCGCTCTTGTGAGGTTGCGATATGAAGGCCGAACATCTTCAAATCTGCGCCGCAGGTACGTGGCGTAACGGGCGGGGCGCGGAATACACAACGGAGTACCCTGCCGATGGCACGATCGTCGCGACGTTGAACGCAGCGAACGTTGACGACGTAAACGAAGCGGTCGCGGTCGCGGAGCGCGCATTGCAGCTTCCCAACTGGAAAAATCTGCTCCCGCACCAACGCGCCAGCATTCTCTACAAAATCGCCGAGGGCATTCGCGCGCGGGGCGAGGAATTGGCGCAGTTGCAGCGCTTGGATAACGGCAAACCGATTAACGAAACGCGCGCGCTCGTGGCCAGCGCAGCGGGTACGTTTCAATACTATGCGGCCGTTTGCGAAACCTTTGAGCAAACGATCACGCCATCGCGTGGGCCGTTTACGACGATGAGTTTGTATGAGCCGCTCGGCGTGGTCGCGGCGATTACGCCTTGGAATTCACCCATCGCGAGCGAGGCGCAAAAGATGGCGCCCGCGCTCGCAGCGGGCTGCGCGGTGATGGTCAAGCCTGCTGAGATTACGCCGCGCATGGCGCTCGAATTAGCGCGAATTTGCGAGACCGCGGGGGTGCCGCCAGGGGTCATCTCGGTACTGCCGGGGAAGGGTAGCATCGTCGGCGATGCGCTGGTGCGGCATCCGCTGGTGCAGCGCGTTGCCTTCACGGGCGGCACTGCAGTCGGGCGCGGTTTGGCGCGCATTGCAGCAGATAAATTGATGCCAATTTCGCTGGAGTTAGGCGGGAAATCGCCTACGATTATTTGTGCCGATGCTGATCTCGATCATGCAGTGGCGGGCGTATTGTTCGGAATTTTCTCGTCCTCAGGCGAGTCGTGCATTGCCGGATCACGTGCGTTCGTGCATGAAAGTATTTACGCTGAATTTAAGCGCCGTATTGTTGCAGGGGCGAAGGCGTTGCGCGTGGGCGATCCGGTTTCCGAGCGCACGCAGATGGGCCCGCTGATTAGCGCAGCGCATCGGGCGAGCGTTGAGCGGTACGTGCAAATGGGGATCGATGAAGGCGGCGCGCTGCTCTGCGGTGGCGCGCGCCCGCAAGGGGCATCGTTTGACAAAGGCTATTTCTTTACCCCTACAATTTTTGAAGGCTTACGCAATACTGCGCAACTTTGCCGAGAAGAAGTTTTCGGCCCAGTGCTCGTGCTTTTGCCTTGGGGCGACGAGGCACACTTAATCGCGCAATGCAACGACAATGAATATGGCCTTGCCAGCGGCATTTGGACGCGGGACACGCGCGCGGCGTGGCGCATCGGGCGGGCGCTAACAACCGGCACTGTCTGGGTGAACACCTATAAACAATTCTCTGCCAGCACGCCATTTGGTGGTGTTAAGGCCAGCGGCACTGGGCGCGAAAAAGGCATTGCGGGAATGATGGAATATATGCGGCAAAAAAGTTGGTATTGGGGTGAAAATGAAGCTCCGTTGCCTTGGAGCACGTAATTGAGCATTACCGGAATCAATAGCATCACCTACAGCACGGAGCGCATTGCGGAGTGCGCGAAATTTTTTGCTGATTGGGGGCTGTCGCCGCACGCGAGCGCGCCGAATTGTTGGCAAACGTTGAACGGTTCAGAAGTGCGCGTCACCGCGCACGACACGCGCGATTTCCCGCCTGCCATTGAGCCGGGGCCGACCATTCGGCAGATCGAATGGGCTGTTTCTGCGCCGCAGGTATTGACTTCGCTCGCGCAGAAATTGCCCGGCGCTGCGCTCGCAAACGGCCTGCTCACTGCCATTGATCCACACGGAATTTCGATTCAGTTTTCGGTGGATCGGCGCACCCGCGTTGACGTGCAAGGCGCGGCGTTTAATCCCTTCGGGCGCGAAGCCCGCATCGATACGCCCTCGCCGATTTACGAGCGCGCAACGCCCATTGAGATTGGGCATGTAGTGCTCTTCACCGATCAACTGGCGCAAGCGGAAGCGTTTTATGAAAACTTAGGTTTCGCCGTCTCTGATCGTTACCCCGGTCGGGGCGTTTTCATGCGCGGCGCGCCCGAGGGCGGGCATCATGACTTATTTATGTTGCAAGTGCCGGGCAAAGCCAAGGGCTTGAATCATGTCGCCTTCACCGTGCGCGATATTCATGAAGTTTTTGGTGGCGGGATGCACATGAGCCGCTGCGGTTGGAAAACCCAGCTCGGCCCCGGGCGGCATCCGATTTCTTCCGCGTATTTTTGGTATTTTGAAAGCCCGTGTGGCGGGCTGATTGAATACAACGCCGATGAAGATCATCTCACTGCGAAATGGCAGCCGCGCGAATTTCAACCGGGGCCTACCATGTTCGCTGAGTGGGCTATTGATGGCGGAATTGATGGTCATACGCGCCGACAGCCAAACGTCGAAGCTGGCGGTAAATTTTTAACTGAAAAACGATGAGAGTCCTCGCAACCATTCGCCACATTGCTCTAACCTGCGCCGCAGGTATTTTTTGCTTGAATAGCAATAGTGCGTTTACACAGAACCTGGGCAAAGAGCGCTTCACTATCATTGCACCCTTCCCGCCCGGCGGTCCGGTCGATACGCTCGCGCGGATTTTGGCTGAGGGCTTGGCCAAGAAATTTGGCAGCACCGGCGTAGTGGAAAATATCCCCGGCGGCGCAGGAAATATCGGAATGGATAAAGTCAAGCGCGCAAAGCCCGACGGGCATACGCTCTTGGTCATCCCGGCGGGGAATCTCACGATCAATCCGACCTTGATGCCGAAATTTCCTTTTGATATTGAAAAGGATTTCTCGGCAATCACCATGCTCGCAAAAGCGCCGAACGTATTGGTCGCGAGCGCAAATTCAGGCATTCGCAATGCGAGCGATTTAATCACGCGCGCTAAAGCCAAGCCGGGCGCGCTTAACTTCGCATCGCCGGGCGTCGGCAGCGGCTTGCATCTCGCGGGCGAGCTTTTGAAGAGCCAAGCCGAAATCGAGATTACGCACGTTCCCTACAAAGGCAGTGGGCCGGCGTTAAACGATGTGCTCGGCGGGCAAGTGCCGCTCATGTTTTCCAACTTACCTGCGGCGCAACCGCACATCAAATCGGGCAAGCTCATCGCGATCGGCTTGACCGATCTCGCCCGTGCCGCCGTTGCGCCTGAGATTCCTACCCTAGCAGAGCAGGGGATCGCGGGCGTCGTGGTCGTGAGCTGGTATGGGCTGCTCGCCCCGGCTGGCACGGGCGCAGCGACGATCGCCGAGCTCTACACCGCCGCAAAAGAGATCATTTCTGCGCCGCAGGTACGCGAGCAATTGCGCGCACAAGGCATGAGCGAAGTGCTCTTTACGCCAGAAGCGTTCGCCGCCCACATCCGGCAAGAAACGGCAGTATGGGGCAAGATCATTCGAGCAAAAAATATTGTGGCCGAGTAAGCGATGAATCCAAGACAAACCCTTTACCTCAATCCCCATCAATCTCGCAAACGCGAGCCGACGCAATACGAAAGCCTGCTTGGCGACGCGCTAGAGCGCGCCTTCGCAGCGGGGCATTGGGAATTGCCCGCGCTCATTGGGCAGCTCAATCAGAGCGGGCCGCGCGCACCCAATGGGCAGGCTTGGAGCGAAGCGCTATTTTTAGAAACGATGACGCAATTGGAGGCCAGCGCATGAGCACGATTGCTGCAGTATTGGAGCGCGGGCTGCGCGATTTGTGGTACCCCGTTTGCCCGTCTTCGTTTGTTACCAGTAAGCCCACTTCCTTGAAGCGCTTGGGCTACAAAATCGTGCTCTGGCGCGATGGCACAGGCGCGGTGCATGCGCTGGAAGATCATTGCCCGCACCGCGGTGCGCCGCTGTCGATGGGCGTCAATCTCGGCGATCGCATTGCTTGCGGGTATCACGGCATTGAGATTCGCTGCGATGGGCAAGTTATGCGCGTGCCGGGCGAGCCGGGCTGCGCGCTTGTTGGGCAAAAGCCCACGCGGATGTTTCATGCAGAAGATACCTGCGGCGCAGTTTGGCTCTTTAATTCATCTGCCCCGCAGGTAGATGCGCCGCCGCCACTGCAACTGCCCGAGCAATTAATTGCGCCTGAGTTCTCAAGCTTTCTCTGCTACACGGAATGGGCCGGCGACTACCGCTACGTCGCCGAAAACGTGATGGACCCCATGCACGGCACTTTTCTGCATAAGCAATCACACACGATGGCCGACGGCGACAGCACCGCGAAGTTTCAAGTGCGGCGCACCGATAACGGCTTCATGTTTGAGAAGGTCACGCAACGCGACGTGAATTTTGATTGGACGGAATGGGGCGATACCGGCGTGCATTGGATGCGGCTGGAAATTCCCTATCCCAAAACCGGCGGCCCCGGCGGCAATTTCGCCATCATCGGTTGCTACACACCAATGACTGCGGGCGTTACCGCCGTCTTCTTTTGGCGTTGCCGCAAAGTGCAAGGCTGGCAACGCGACGTCTGGCGCTTTCTCTATAAAAATCGCCTCGAAGCGCGACACTGGAATGTGCTCGAACAAGATCGGGTCGTGCTCGAAATGATGGAGCCCGATGCCCGCGAGCGCGAATATCTCTACGCCCACGACATCGGAATTTCGCGCTGGCGCAAAGTGATGGAGCAGCTGGCTAAAAAGGAAATCGAGAAAGTCTCATAACGCAATTTGCGCTGCGACTGGTTACGGATTGAATGATGCCAATGACCGCCGAAATTGAATTGCTAAAAGACTATTTCGCTGCGATCAATCGCAATGATCTGCACGCCATCAGCCAATATTTTGATCCTGAGATCGTGCGCATTGACCCCGAGGGGTTTCCCACCGCCGGCACTTATCGCGGCATTGCGCAAGTGCACGCAAACGTTTCGAAAGGTCGCGGAACGTGGGCCGAGGGATCGTGCACGCCCGAGCAGTATTTGGCCAAGAGCGATCGCGTCGTCGTCTACCTTTTCGCCTGGGTTCGCCTACACGACACAACCGAATGGATTGGCGGTCGCTTTGCCGATCGTTTCGCGTTTCGCAACGGTAAGATTATCGATTATCACTCTTTCGGCGAGCGGGACGATGCGCTGAAGCGGGCTGGCATCGAAGCGTAATTGAGGGTCTGCGACCAACGAAATGGGTCATCAGCGCATTCCCTTGCTACGCCGCTGAGATGCCAGTCCGCGTGTTGATGGCGGCGCTGAAGAAAATTTTGGCCGTCGGCTAAGTGACTGACTTTGAATTGACGCAGTAAACGATCCATTTCAAACTAGTCTTATAACTAGTCTTTTTGAGGTTTTATGCATACATGGCAAGTTCAAGATGCGAAAGCGCGATTTAGCGAGTTCTTGGATGCATGTCTGGCCGAGGGGCCGCAAATGGTGACCCGAAGAGGCGCTGAGGCTGCGGTGTTGGTGCCAGTTGAGGAATGGCGGCGCTTACAGTCGACCGCTCGCCCCTCGTTAAAGCAGCTACTGCTTTCTGACCACGCGCGTACCGAGATGATCGCCCTCAAACGTGGGCACGCGAAGCGTCGCAACCTGAAACCAATGCTGTGACGAGTGGATTTTTGCTTGATACAAATGTGGTTTCTGAGCTTCGCAAGCAACGCCCACACGGCGGCGTTGTGGCATGGCTAACCTCGCTTGACGACACCCGTCTTTACCTCTCGGCCGTAACGATTGGCGAGACCCAAGCGGGTATCGAGCTAACTCGAGACCAAGACCCGGCTAAATCCACAGAAATTGAAGGTTGGCTGGAATTGGTTGCAAACGCCCATAACATCTTACCGATGGACGCCGCGACATTTAGAGCGTGGGCACGGCTGATGCACGGCAAGTCAGATACGCTCTACGAAGACGCTATGATCGCCGCCACTGCGAAGTTGTATGGATTGAAGGTTGCCTCGAGAAATGTGGCCGACTTCACCGCGCTTGGAATCGAGGTCTTCAATCCATTCGCGCCTGAGTAGGACTTCACTTTTTCGGCGACTTTATGAAAATCTAGGGGCGGGCCCGCGACGCAAACTCGTTGGCAAACCGAGCCTTCAAGCGAATGCAAGGACGGGTTACACAAACTATTCCAGTAAGCGTAGCCCAATCGGGGTGGCATCGCATCGGGCTAGGCCGCCGGCACGTAGAAGCCCCCACGTCGCCGCGCCGCGCGCAGCAGTAGCACAACTGCGACCGTGATCGACGCGATCACCAGCAACGAACTCTCTGGACCGAACATCCCGCCGGTCAGCCAGTCGGGCCCGGCAAAGCGGCTTTCGAGCGGTGCCAACTTGCGCCAGTCTTCAATGCCGGAAAGCGGTAGGCCACTCAGCAGAATGGTGAAGTTCCATGCCGCGTGATTGGCGGCGGCCGCCCACAGGTTGCGCGTCAGGACGAACACCGCGGCCCAGAGCAGGCCCGCCAACGTCACTGCGATCAGCATGGTCACCACATCGCTGATCCCACCTTGTTCGACGTTTTCCAAGTGCACTAGGGCGAACACCACCGCTTGCACCGCCAACGCCACTTTCGTTCCCCAGGCCCGTTCTACGACCCGGAAGAGCAGGCAGCGGTAAGTCAGCTCTTCCAGGATAGCCGCGATGCCGATAAGGGCTGCCACGCCGAGCAGCGCCGATGAGGCGCCGCGAAACAGCACCGGTTCGTAGACGCCCAGAGCGAATAGCACGGCCATCGGCAGCGCCACCAGAGCCGCGCCGCTCGCGCCGCCGAGCATTAGCTGAATCGGCCGCAGGTGCAGCTCGGTCGCTTCGCGTTTTTCATGCCAGTGCACGAAAGCCCAGTAGCCCGTCACCGCCGTTAAAAGGATGCCGACGCGTCTGAA
>JANPBT010000029.1:0-50889 GCA_031430575.1 Betaproteobacteria bacterium
ATGGAGCAGGCGTAGAACTTTTTCTTATCCACCCGCTCGGTTACGCGATACACATCGCCCGCGCTCCATTGCGATTGGGCGAAAGCTTCGATGGATTTATGGTTATAAGGAATCATGTGGCAAGCAATATTTCAAAGTAAGCCACAGTTTACGTTGCGCAGCAGGAATACCTGCGGCGCAAAAGAGGCTATTTTTTAGGATATTGCAAACAAATAGCTGTTTTTGCGCCGCAGGTATTTGGCTATTTCATCCACTTCGGCTGCTTAAACTCAGCCACCAAATAATCCACCATCGCGCGCACTTTTGGCGAGATGTGGCGGCGCGACGGATAGACGGCGTAAATCCCTAACGTAAGCGCTTGGTAGGCGGGCATGAGCTCGACCAATTGTTTCGAAGCGATGGCATCGCTCACCAAAAACGTGGGCTGCAGCGTGATGCCGCCGTGTGCGCAGGCGACGGCCACGCAGGTGTCGCCATTACTTGCGTAAAAACGGGAGCGGGTTTTCACACTAATTTCGCCTTCGGGCCCCACAAAGCTCCAGTGATCACCCGCCGTCCAGTTGCTGTAGGCAATGGCATCGTGATCGGCCAATTCGCTTGGTTGTTTGGGCTTTCCCCTTTTTTTTAAATATTGCGGCGAAGCGCAGAGCACTAAGCGCGTGTTGGCGAGCGGGCGGCTCACCAAAGTAGAGCTCGGCAGGCGGGCGATGCGGATGGCCAGATCGTAACCTTCGTCTACCAACTCCACCATACGATCAGATAAATCCACTTCCAAGCGCACTGCGGGGTGCTTGGCCATAAATGCTCCCCAAAGCGCTGCGCAATAGGTAATGCCAAAAGAAACTGGCGCGTTGATTTTTAGCCGGCCACTCGCTTGGCCTGAGCGCGCGGTGATTTCGGCTTCCGCTTCGTCGAGCGCGCCCAAGAGCTCTTTGCAGCGGGCGTGAAACACCGTGCCCTCGTCGGTGAGCGAAAGCCTGCGTGTGGTGCGGTGCAAAAGCCGCACGCCAAGCCTAGCTTCCAGCTCACTTACGTAACGGGACACCGCGGGCTTAGACATTTCTAGATGATCGGCGGCGGCCACGAAGCTGCCTTCATCCACCACAGCCGCGAACGTGCGCATTTCTAAATATTTATCCATGATTATTTCATTATGTGGATTAATTAAATACATTTTAGATTATTTATCTTTTAAGTAGGAACAATTAAAGTTCACCCTATGCCGAAACATCTTCGACAGGCAGCGCAAAACCAATCCGCTGCATTCGTTATTTTTAAAAAAAAGGATTCATCATGAACTTCGCTAAAACGCTCCGTCAATCCACTCTCGTGTTGGCCACGCTCGCAGGGTTTGCCAACGCCGCGCCCATCCCAACCAGTTGGGATGCGCCCCCGATCTACCTCATTGTGGATAGCCGCAGCCGGGCCCAAGTGGTAGCCGAAACGGTGGTGTACTTAAAGGCAACAAACGGCGCGTTTGTGTCGGGCGAAGCCCGCTTGCCGCAAGCCGCTGCGCTCGCGCAACCTACGCGCTCCCAAGTGCTCGCAGAAATCGCTGAGGCAAAGCGCTTGGGCCTGCTCACTCACGGCGAGGCAACGATTGTGCCCACGCCGCAGCAAAACGAGCAAGTGCGGCAAGCTGGCTTGCGCGCTGCAAATGTGTTGATCGCTGGGGCGCGTCGTTGATCGCAGTGTTCCGCGTTGGGGCAGTGCGCTCCAACGCGCTTTTCAAACCTAACTTGTGAGAACTTTTATGCACGCCTCCTCCCCAACCAACGCAGCATCCTTGATCGCCCGCCTCACCCTTGGCGCGGTTATGATTGCGCATGGTTTATTGAAATTTTTGGTCTTTACGCTGCCAGGCACGGCTGCGTTTTTCGCCTCTGTAGGCTTCCCCAGTTGGGCGGCCTACATCGTCGCACCGCTCGAAATGATCGCGGGCGTAGCACTCGTGCTCGGCTTTCACGCCAGCTGGGCTGCGCTGGCAACGCTCCCCGTTGCGCTCGGCGCACTCGTCGTTCATGCGGGCAATGGCTGGCTATTTACCAACGCCAATGGCGGCTGGGAATATCCTGCCGTGCTTACGATGTTAGGCGCGGTCGTTGCGCTCCTGGGCGATGGCGCGTACGCGGTGCGCCAAGCGCAGCGCGCGCAATAGCACGTAAAAAATATTAGTTCGCCATCGAACTAACATACCAATCCTGCTTTATCATTGTCATTGCACCCTTATACGCACGATCCACCGTAAATCGACTTCCTTGTCTTTTACGGACACCCCAAACCGTTGGCAGCAACGCCAATCAAAGTCTTGCGACGGCTGAACAAGAAAACTAAGCGTTGCATCTAGCAAGGGCATATCGTCGGGCAGAAGTTGCTCAATCCATAAAAACTGCCCCGATTCGTTCACTTCAAGAAAAACATATTCTCCGTCCGTCGAATAAATCAGATCAATGCTTCCTGTAACTAGCGAAAGTGCATCCATAACTTCAAAGACTTTTGACTTGACAAAAAGAGGGAGTTCGATCGGTTCAATTTTCAACTCGAGCAACGGAATTTCTCTCCAGTCGACCATGCCGCGCGCATTTTCTTGGGAAAAAATCTTTACCGCAAAACATGATTTTCCAAGCACGTAGCAGCGAATTTCGTACGCTTTCTCTACCCGATCCTGAAAAATTCCGGGCGCGATCCGAAGTGCACGGTCGCTCGGCAGCTGATCGATTGATACTTTTACCGTCGGTACAACTCGAACTGTATCGTCGGCTGCCCACCGCGCTTGGGAAAACGGTTTGTAGATTTGCTCACGCAGTGGGTCGTTCGCCAAGAATCGTTTAATCTCAGCTGGCGAATTTGAAAAAAGAGAACGCGGTATCGCAAACCCTGCGCGCTTCGCAATCGCAAGTTGAAGCGCCTTGCAATTGGCGCGTACGACAGCGCACGGAGAATTCGCCCAAAACGCGTCAAGCCCTATAAGCTCCACCGAACAGCGCAACATATGCTCCAGCTGCATCTCGGCAAAAAAGCGATCTCTATCGTCGCACCATCCCTCAGGAAGATGCGGTTGGGAGTGCCTTCGATTCCAAACCGTTGTTTCTTGCGTATCGCAATTCCATTCGGCATCACCGGAAAACACGCGCGGCTCTGAATTATTTTCAAGAAAAATCGAATGACTAGCCTCGGTTGGCAAGTCCGCTCCAAAAATGAGAGTTACGGGATACTCAATGGAACGAATCGCTGCGCAAACTGCGGCCGAGTGTTCATCGTTGGCGCGGGTGAGAACGACAACTTGCCGCCGACCTTTCATTTGCCGCTTACGAGGGGCGCAAGCGCGCCTCGGGGCGGCGGCGCTTTAAGCTCAGCATTTTCGCGTGTCTTCCCCGTTTTTGGGTCGAACGGCAACGATGCAGAAATATCACCTAAAAAGATGCGGCCACTGAATCCCGAATCGCTCATTTTTTCGAAAATCTCGATACGATTGACGACCTCGGTTACCTGCTTCGCGGGCAGCGTTTGAACTCCGCACCGCTCAATACACCCCCAAAACGAAACCCTTTTTCCGCTCACAATCCATGACTGAATCTGCCATTCTGGTCGAGCCGTCGAAACTAGATATGCCATTGGTCGTGGCTTAAAACTAACCGTATTTGGGAGAAGGCGAGCGTGGAGATTCCCAGTTAAGACGATCGCGAAATTTGATTTCGATTCATCGATCTGGCGCGTAAGCGTTGCTGCCATTCCGATGTCGGATATCGCAAACTCCCCTGGAGCGCGCGGTTCCCAAGGTCTGCTATCAAAAGCGCTAATAGAAAGCTTGCCCGGATGCCGCTGCGCAAATTGCTTTAGCTGCACAATTAAACGCCACATTTTCTCACTCGTTCGCCCATCGGGCGACTCACTCGCCAAGCGATTCCATAGTTCGAATAAAACTTTTTCGTTCTGACTGATGTCACTGCTAGTCACAAATAGCTGAAGCGCTTGTGTCCAGTCGGCGGGCATTTCGACGGCTACATGAACCTTCGCGCCCCGCTCCAAAACAGAACACGTCATGTCCGTAACAAACTGAGGGATTTCCACCGTCCCATGCCATTCTCCAATAAACAAAACCTTCGTGGTTTCGATCAGCGGAGGTTTTTCGAATATTGCCGAACCGCACCCAGCCCAAACGGATGCTTGCACAGCATTAGCATTAGAGCCAGAAATTGCGAATGCTAAAAAACAAACTACGCGTTTAGCCCAATTCATGCGGATATCCATTCCAAAACATATCTGTGTTGACCGCCTGCGTACGCAGGCGGTCTGAGCGCATTACGCGTCGCACGCGTCCGGTTGGCAATCCGCGCCAGTTAACGTAACGCCAGCTTGATACTCTCGTGTGCCACCGCCACCGCCGACGTTGTGGTGATCCGCGATTTGAATTGGACGCGAAAGTTAATGCGCCAAAAACACGATCCGACTTTAAAGAATTGACTTCAGTTTTATCGATTTTCATTTTAAAACTCCACAAATTAGCGTTGGAATTAACGCTCATCCAGTGAAAAAAATCGGAACCCTGTCAAGGGCAATTTCTTGCTTCAATTTTAAAGCCGGCGAATAAATTTGAGAACAATTTTAAAAGTCTCGATGACGAAAGCAGCTCGTCTGCGGTCTAAACGGATAACAACGATAGACCACAAATTAAGAGCAAAACATTTTGAATGAATATTGTAAAGAGGAAGCGGTTAAATTTGCGCCGCAGGTATTTAGCGATGCATTAGTGAAAACCCGCGCAGATCTGCGGGTCTGCCTCTGCTACGATACCGAGGACTCAACATCAATAGAGGCTTAGAATGCGACTAACATCCAAGCAACGCGCGCAATTTGATCGCGATGGCTATTTGTTTTTCCCGAGCCTGTTTAAGCCCGATGAAGTTCAAAATCTACTCGATGCTGTGCCGGAGCTTTATTCACGGCGCGAGGATTACAACGTGCGTGAAAAAGGCAGCGATGCTGTGCGCACCAATTTCGCAGCGCATATGTATAGCAAACCGTTTGCCACGCTTGCGCGCCACCCGCGCATGATCGAGCCGGTCGAAGATTTGCTCGATGAAAAGCTTTACATGCATCAATTTAAGATCAATGGCAAGATGGCCTTTGAGGGTGATGTTTGGCAGTGGCATCAAGACTACGGCACCTGGATGAATGATGATTTGATGCCGACCGAGCGGGCGATGAACATCGCGATTTTTTTAGATGATGTCAACGAATACAACGGCCCGCTCATGTTCATTCCGGGCAGTCACAAAAGAGGCGTCATCAACGCTAAGCATGACCTGACCACCACCAGCTATCCACTATGGACGGTCGACAACGATTTGATCTCGCAACTTGTCGCGCGCGCAGGCGGCAAAAATGGCGGAATCGTCTCGCCCAAAGGCCCGGCTGGCTCCATGATTTTGTTTCACAGCTGCTTGGTGCACGCGAGCACGAGCAATTTATCGCCTTGGAATCGGGTGAGTGTGTATTTATCGCTCTGTGCGGTATCGAACCATATCCGCCGTTTCAAGCGCCCGGAATATATCGCCCACCGCGAATTTTCCCCAATCGAATGTTTGCCTGATGATTGCTTGACGCAGGAATACGCAGTCGATTTGCCTTGGGAAAAAGGCATGCCCGCGAGCGCGTTGCAAACCTCGCTTGATCCGATCGGTCAGTTGAAGGCAGCAGACTAGTCACCAAAAAATAGGCCGTGATTTTCGTTAAAACTGCGCTGCAGGTAATGCGAAATCCCGCTCCCCAACTCTCTACTACAGGAAGAGGGCGTAAGTCTTAACGCCACTCCGCAGATCGTCATTTTTTGAGAACGCGATGAACCTTTACAGCAAACTCCAGCAACGCGCTGCAGACAATAAGCCCGTACGCGTGGCTCTGATCGGTGCAGGAAAATTTGGCTCGATGTATTTGGCGCAAATTCCCAAAACGCCGGGCGTGCATCTCGCCGCCATCGCAGATCTCTCGCCCGATATGGCGCGCACCAATCTCGCCCGTGTGGGCTGGCAAGTAGCGCGTACGCAAGCCACGTCGATTGAAAACGCAAACGCAACCGGCGCCACTTTCATCACCGATAATTGGGAGGCGGTGGTCACCCATCCTTCGATTGATATTGTCGTGGAGTGCACTGGCAACCCGATTGCAGCGGTCGATCATTGCTTGCTCGCATTCGCAAACAAAAAGCATGTGGTGAACGTCACCGTTGAGGCCGATGCGTTTTGCGGGCCGTTGCTCGCGCGTAAGGCGGCGCAAGCGGGCGTTATTTACTCGTTGGCCTTTGGCGATCAACCCGCGCTCATTTGCGATCTTGTCGATTGGGCGCGCACCTGCGGCTTCCCCGTGGTTGCTGCGGGGCGCGGACACAAATGGTTGCCGCACTTCGCGCAAAGCACGCCCGATACCGTTTGGGATAGCTACGGCCTCACGGCAGAGCAAGCACAGCGCGGTGGGTTAAATCCAAAAATGTTCAACTCATTTTTAGATGGTAGTAAGCCCTCGATTGAATCGACCGCCGTCGCCAACGCGACCGGGCTGACCGTGCCCTCCAATGGATTGCTCTACCCACCGGCGAGCGTTGAGGATATTCCGTTCGTAACGCGCCCGATCAGCGAAGGCGGCGTCTTGGAGCGCAAAGGAATGGTGGAAGTGATTTCCTCACTGGAAGCCAATGGCCGCGCGATCCCCTATGAAATCCGAATGGGGGTCTGGGTCACGGTCGAAGCGGAAACGGAATACATTAAAAATTGCTTTGAGGAATACAAAGCCCATACCGATCCGAGCGGGCGCTACTTCACGCTTTATAAGCGCTGGCACCTGATCGGGCTGGAAGTTGGCGTCTCGGTGGCGAGCGTCGCGGTTCGTGGCGAGCCGACGGGCGTTGCAACCTGCTGGAATGCAGACGTGGTTGCCACCGCGAAGCGCGATTTAGTTCCCGGCGAAATTCTCGATGGCGAAGGCGGCTACACGGTCTGGGGCAAGCTATTTCAAGCTGAAAAATCGGTCAAGCTCGGTGGTCTACCGCTCGGGCTGGCGCACAACATCAAGCTCGTACGCCCGGTTAAAAAAGGGCAAAGCCTGTGTTGGGACGACGTTGCGATAGATGCAACCACCCGCGCTTATCAGTTGCGACGCGAGATGGAAGTGATGTTTGCAAAAAGTTGAGCCTTTTCGCCTCAATCTACGCCGCAGGTATTAAACCGCCTGCAATCATTTTCAGCTAAATTGGCGACATGACCGGAAACACAGATTCGACTCCTTTCCCGAGCGCATTGCTGCGCGATGAGACTAGCGCACCCGCATTCCCGCACACGCCCGAACCAAAAACGGCCCATGCGCCAGAACCCGTCTCTTTCTCCGGCACTGGGGCAGAGTATTTCGGCATCTGGCTGGTCAATCTCGTGCTCACGATTATCACGCTCGGGGTCTATTCGCCTTGGGCGAAAGTGCGCAGGCTGCAATATTTCTATAGCAATACCTGGGTCGCCGGGGCGAACTTTGCCTACCACGGCACTCCAAAAGCAATCTTGGTTGGTCGTGCGGTGGGCTTACTTTTGCTCGCGCTCTATAACTTTGCTTCGACGATTTCGGTCTATCTTTTCGCCCTCGTCCTCATCGGGTTGGCGCTCATCTTGCCGTGGCTTCTGCGCCGATCAACCATTTTTCGCGCCCGCAATGCCAGCTATCGCAGTATCCGATTCCGTTTTCTGGGCACGAAAGCTAACGCCTATAAAACGTATCTGGGCTGGGGCATCGCGATGATCGTTTCGCTTGGTTTAGCCGCACCCGCGTTTGCCCAGCGGGTGCGCAGCTATCACTTTAACGATGGCTTGCACTTAGGCACGACGCCATTTCGCTTTACCGCGACCGCGCGCCAGTTTTATGGCATCTGGGCGAGCGCAGCCCTGGCGTGGCTGGGCTTTGCTTTTGTCTTGTCGATTATCTTTGCTGTCGGCGCTGGCGTGACCGGTCTAGCAACTATGACCACAGTGCTTCCGTTTGTTCTTCTAGCCGCGTTTTGGCTCTCGCGCGCCCATTACGTCGCGCGCATGCAAAATTTGCTGTGGAATCACACAACGTTAGGTCCGCATCGTTTTTTATCGACCGCAGAAGTCATGCCGATGTTTCGCATCATGCTTAAAAACGCGGTGTTTACGGTGCTGACCTTGGGTCTATATCGCCCCTACGCTGTGGTTCACCTCACGAAATATCGGCTGGCCAGTCTCAGCATTTTGCCGGGCGCAGCGCTCGATGAATTTTTAGCGCAAACGGAGCGCGATGCATCCGCCATCGGCGAAGAAACTGCTGATTTATTTGATCTTGAGATTAGCCTGTGAACGCGCGTACAGTCGACGGCGACTATTTTGATGGCGTGCACGCGAAATCCCATCGTGTGCAGCTCTGGATTGAGGGCGACGCACTCAATCTCTCAGGCGGCGACATCAACCGCCACGAAAAACTCGCCACGCTTAACCTCTCCGAGCCACTCGGCGCGACCGCACGCACGTTTTCGTTCTCCGATGGTGCTACGGTTTTGGTGCGCGATGTCGGTTCGCTGGAATTAATGCTCGCCGCAACGCCGTTGGCGAGCACGCTCACCGATCGTGCCCACAAAAAGAAGGGGTGGGTTTTCGCAGCGTTTGCGGCGTTTGTCGGCGCTGTTGCCCTTGGTTACAGTATCGGGTTACCGTGGGCAACGCGGCAAATCGCGCATACGCTCTCGCCAAAAGTGCTCGATGCGATTGGCGCGGGTGCGATTGGCGTTTTTGATCAAGCCGGCTTCGCGCCTAGCAAACTGCCAGAGGCTCGCCGTGCCGAAATCACCCGAAGTTTTAGCGCGCTGAAGCCGCCATTCGGAAACGCTAAGGCCAAGCAGATTCTCTTTCGATCGAGCCCCGAGCACGGGCCAAACGCCGTCGCACTCCCCGATGGCA
Source organism: Betaproteobacteria bacterium (assembly GCA_031430575.1). Classification (GTDB taxonomy): domain Bacteria; phylum Pseudomonadota; class Gammaproteobacteria; order Burkholderiales; family Casimicrobiaceae; genus JANMDS01. Next base: position 8,955 of record JANPBT010000029.1, read on the forward strand.
CGATGGTGGTTACCGATGAATTAGTTGCCATTGCCCAAAACGATCAACAAATCATGGGTGTATTAAGCCACGAGCTCGGGCATGTGCATTATCGTCACGGTGCGCAAAACGTCATTAGCGGAGCCATCATCGCAGGCTTTTTGGGCGCATATCTCGGCGATTTCAGCACGGTCGTAACCGGCGCAGCGGCCACGCTCGCGGCCAGCCATTACTCCCGCGATGCCGAGCGCGAGGCCGATAATTACGCGATCGCAATGATGCAAGCCAATGCCATCCCTCCCCGAGCGCTTGCGGCGCTGCTGGCGCGCATGGATCACGCTTACCGGGCAAAGAAAAAAGCCGGGGAAGCGGATCAACGCAATTTCGAAGATTATTTCTCATCCCATCCTGGCACTGCCGAGCGGATCGCCCATATTGAGGGCAGCGAGAAAAAATAGCCAAATGCGTAACGTTTGCGCGTTTTTGGGCGAATTTCAACGCTAGATTGCGCCGAACTTAAGCGCGAATCAAGCATTGATACGACAAAATGCATTTCTGACTGCAAAGAGATGAACGTTCTGCGCCGCAGGTACTCAAGGATAGTATGTTGAAAATACGCGCTCTTCTATTGTTGTTCGCAATCATGCAAACCTGCGCAGCGCAGGCCGCAGTCACCACGCCCAACGCCACCGTTTCGCTCGTCGCTAACGATCTTCACCTTGAGCCGGGCAAAACCGCGTGGATCGGGCTGCGCATCCAGCATCAGCCGCACTGGCATACGTATTGGCGCAACCCGGGCGAATCCGGCATGCCCACATCGCTCGCGTGGACGCTCCCTGCAGGCTTAACGATCGGCGAAATCGCCTGGCCACTGCCAAAGCGCATTGCCACTGGCGGGCTTATCAATTTCGGCTATGAAGATGATCTGCTACTACCGATGCAAATCAGCATACCTGCGGCGCAGATTTCGCCCATTACGGTCTCTGCGAAGGCCAATTGGCTGATCTGCAAAGAAGTCTGCATCCCCGAAGAGGGCGTGGTCTCGCTCACGATTCCCGTGCAGAAAGATGCGGCCAAGCCCGGCGCAGTCGCGGCGCTCTTTACCAAAGCCTTAAACGCCCAGCCTGCATATATGGCTGAGGCTGGCGCACGCGGCGTGGGCGCGCAACGCTCCGCCGATGCGCTGGCACTCACGTTCGCTGAAATTCCTGCCGCACAACTTCGTGATGCCTACTTTTTCCCGTTCACAGAAGGCATTATCGCGCCGTCCGCGCCACAAGAGATTTACGCCAACGGCACGCAACTCGCGCTAAAGACCAAGCTCGCGGCAAATGCGCCAGCCACCGATTCAATTTCGGGCGTGCTTTCGATCAACAACGCGCAAGGCTTCGTCATCAACGCGAAGGTGCAATCTGCGCCGCAGGTTTCGTTGCCCACCGGGCTTACGCGCATCTCAACGGCTGTAAATGGGAAATCACTCGCGCCAGAGTCATTTGGTGGCGGCGCAAATCTCACGCTCTTAGCGGCCTTTGCATTTGCTTTTTTTGGCGGGATGATTTTAAATTTAATGCCCTGCGTGTTCCCTGTGCTTTCCATCAAAATATTAGGCTTTGCCCAACATGCAGGCGACAATAAATCGGTGATGCGCTCGCATGGCGTTGCGTATTCGCTCGGCGTGGTCGCGACCTTTCTTGCGCTCGCCGGCGCGTTACTCGCGGTGCGTGCGGCAGGCTCTAACGTTGGCTGGGGCTTTCAGTTGCAGCATCCGGTTGTGATCGGCGTTTTATTGCTCGTTTTTCTCGCCATTGGATTAAATCTACTGGGCGTTTTTGAGTTCCGTTTCGCACCGCAGGTCGAGGGCGGAGAACATCAAAATCCGCTCATCAATGCTTTTCTTTCGGGCGTACTGGCGGTGATCGCTGCCAGCCCATGTACGGCACCGTTTATGGGCGCAGCGCTCGGCTTTGCGCTCACCCAATCCGCCGCGACCTCGCTGGCAATCTTTGCAGCACTCGGTATCGGCATGGCGCTACCTTATGCCCTCTTATCGTGGTTTCCGGGCTGGCTCAAGAAATTACCCCGGCCCGGCAACTGGATGAATACGATGAAGAAGTGGTTATCGTTGCCGATGTTCGCCACTGTCGCTTGGCTCGGCTGGGTGCTCTGGTTGCAGCTCGCCCCGATGCCAGCGTCTGAATTACCTGCGGCGCAGATTTCGCAAGAAAAATGGAAACCGTGGGATGAAGCTGCCATCCAAGCTTCCCTCGCGCAGGGTAAGCCCGTCTTCGTGGATTTCACTGCGGCGTGGTGCGTGAGCTGCCAAGCCAATAAGAAATTGGTACTCAATACCGAAGCGGTGAGTGCAGCGTTTGCTCAAAAAAATGTAAGCCTCATGCGCGCCGATTGGACAAAACAAGACCCGAAAATCACCGACGCTTTAAAAGCGCTGGGTCGCTCGGGCGTGCCGGTTTATGTGCTCCATCGTCCTGGCAAAGCACCGCTGTTACTTCCCGAGATTTTAACCGCTGGCATTGTGAAGGACGCATTGGCGACGTTGTAGCGCAGTCGTGTCGGTTACGCCCGACCAGATCACGCAAAGCACACTTTTACTTACATTTTCCATCTCCGATTTACGTTCATTCGCGCATATTTAGCGATACTATTTAGTCCGAAATAAAAAAGCTTTTTTACGGAAGTAGCCCATGCAAAAATTCCAATTAACGGCAGCGAATACGCCCTGCCCCATGCCAACGCAACGCGCCGCGCTCGTGCTGCGCGTGCCTTTCGCGTCGGCGTCTCTCGTAGCTTCTGCACTCGCGGCCAATATCGCTGTCGCTGCCGATGTCGCCGCTGGAAAATCGCTCTTTCAGAATAACTGCTCCAATTCCAGCTGTCATGGTGTAGACCCCGCGCGGAACGTTAACGGCGTCCAAAAAGCAGCGAACGCACCATCGGTCATTGCTGCTGCGATCGCAAATAACACCGGCGGTATGGGCATGTTCCGCGGATTATTTACGCCGGTCGATTTAGAAAATATAGCGGCCTATATCGCAACCCCGAATGCAACACCTGCGCCCTCGCCTGCACCGACACCAAGCCCATCACCGAGCCCGACGCCAGCGCCTACGCAACCCCCGCAGCCCAACGGCGTAACCATTAACGCTAATACGCTAACCTTCGCGCCCACGCCCATTGGCAGCATCAGCGCGGGGCAAACCGTCACGTTGACAAACGGCAGCGCGGCCCCCATCATCATCACGAGCATTGCGACCAGCGCTGCCGATTTCGTCACACTTTCAGGCTGCCCGACAAGCTTGCCCGCCGGTGCAAATTGCAAAGTGGTGGTTTATTCGGCGCCAAGAACGGTCGGCGCGACCGCAGCCAGCACTGTCTTTAGCGTCATGGGGGGTAACGTGATGAGCACCGGCGTTACCGGCGCTGGCACGGCGATCAAGCCTGCACTGGTTGCCAATCGCGTGGTCGAATATTTCAATGCTGACCTCGCCCACTTTTTCATCACTGCCGATGCTGGCGAGCAAGGCTTCATCGATTCCGGTGCGGTCGGGCGCTGGCTGCGCACTGGCACCAGCTACGCTTCGTCGGGCACGACGCAAGTCTGCCGCTTTTACGGAAACGGTGCGATCAATCCAGCAACGAGCAAGCTTTACGGGCCCAATTCGCATGTGTACATCGCAGAGCCTGGCGAGTGCGCAAATTTGAAATCGATTTTTGATGCGAAAGCCAAATCATGGAGCTTTGAAAGCTTAGATTTCCGCACTACGATCGCCAGCGGCGGAAACTGCGCCGCAGGTACGCTCCCTATTTACCGCGCTTACAACAACGGGTTCGCCAAAGGAGAAGATAGTAATCACCGCATCACTTCCGATCTCGCTGCCTATCAACAATTGATCGGCATCGGCTGGTCGGCTGAAGGCGTGGTCATGTGCGCGCAGCCATGAGTCCGTTTTTCAAAACGCTCGGTGGTCTCGCGCTCAGCGCGATGTTAAGCGTTGCCCATGCGATTTCTCTAGGAGATATCGCGCCTGCGATTACAGCAACACACGCTAGCGGCGCAGCAGTCTCGGTTGCCGCGCCCGCTGCGAAATTAACCTACATCGATTTTTGGGCGTCATGGTGCGCGCCCTGCAAGCAAAGCTTCCCGTGGATGGACGCAATGCACGAAAAATATGGCAAAGCAGGCTTACGGGTGCTTGCGATCACGGTCGACAAAAAGCGGGAAGACGCTGATAAATTTTTAAAGCAAGCAAACGCAAAATTTGAAATCGGTTTTGATCCCGATGGCAAAACCGCCGCTGCCTACACCGTAAAAGCAATGCCCACTTCTTTGCTCATAGATGAAAAGGGTAAAGTGATTTTCGTTCACAGTGGCTTTCGCGCCAGCGATACCGAAGACTTAGAGGCGCAGATTAAAGCTGCGCTCGACGCTGCCACCCTAAGGAAGCCGTAAATGCGAATTTCTTTTTTTCTTCTTGTGATTTCACTTGCGGCGCTCACCGGCTGCGCGCAATTGCCGAAGGTTAACGCTTGGGAAAAAGGCGATCTCGCGAAGTCGATCATGGCACTTGATGCCGATGGTCACGATCAACGCCTGATCCAGCATATTCGCGTCAGCAAAGAAGGCAGCAGTGGCGGTTATGGCGTGGGCGGTGGAGGCTGCGGATGCAATTGATTTCTCCCGTTAAATTGACCGATTCTGCGCCGCAGGTATCTGCCGCGCCCAATGCCCCCATCGGCAGCACAATTCTCGGCGCACGCCTGCTCGCGCTGGCTCTGGCGATCCCCGGCGTGGTCGTATCCGTGCCCGCGCGGGCAGAATCCGCGCCTGAAAACGCTCAGATCTCACTTAAATATCTCGAATACAAAGACCGCCAAACTTCTGGTGCGCGTATGCACGTCACCAGCCCCTCCGTTGTGCTGATTGCGCCCATCGGCAGCGCGTGGGCGGTTGAGGCGGGGGTAACGCTCGATGCAATGAGTGGCGCCTCACCGCGCTACCACGATGCCTTGAGTGGGGCCTCGGGCAAAGGCGTGGAAGACTATCGCAAAGCTGCCGATTTAAAAGTAACCCGCTATTTCGGGCGCGCTGCCATCGGGCTGATCGCAAACGTCTCGACTGAAAACGATTACTTTTCACGTGGGCTGGCGGTAGATGCCCGCATCAATAGCGAAGACAATAATACGACCTTCGCTTTTGGTTTTGGGGGCACATCTGATCGCATCAATAGCGTCAATTTCGTCGCGGTTGGCGAGACCAAGCGCACGGCTGAGCTACTCGTTGGCATCACGCAAGTGCTTTCCAGCACGCAACTTCTGCAAAGTAATCTCACCTTCGCGCGCGGTCGCGGCTACTTTACCGATCCGTATAAATCATTTGATACTCGCCCAGACCGACGTAATAGCATTGCTTGGCTCACGCGCTACAACCACTATTTCGGCAACGTCGGGGGTGCGCTCAATGCGAGTTATCGCTACTACCACGACTCTTTCGGCATCAATAGTCACGCCCTAGAATTAGTCTGGCGGCAACCCATCGCCGAAACATGGACGCTATCGCCCGCAGTGCGCTACACCACGCAAAGTGCGGCGACGTTTTATTTCGATCCTCCCTTTCCGCAAGGTTTCGTCAATGGCAATTTCTATACTGCAGATCAGCGGCTCTCGGCATTCGGCTCAGTCATGCTCGGCATGCGCATCGATAAAAAACTCGGTGATGGCTGGGCCGTCAATGGCAAAGTGGAATTCACGCAGCAGAAATCAGGCTGGCGATTGGGTGGGCGCGGCAGCCCGGGCTTGCAGACTTTTTCCTCGACCGCAATTTTGCTCGGGCTGACCAAAGCCTTCTAACCCGTGCCGCAATTGCAGCTTCATCGGGAATCATTTAAAGCAATGGGCTCGCCCTGCGCGCTTCAGTGCTGGGCGGCAACGCTTATCGAGGCGCAGCAGTGGTTCGCAATTGCGCGCGCGGAAGTCGCGCGCATTGAGCAGAAGTATTCCCGCTATTTAGAAACTAGCACGCTCAGCGCGATCAACCGAAGCGCAGGTATTCAACCGATCGTGCTCGATTGCGAAACCATCGCATTGCTAGATTACGCCAACGCATGCTTCGAAGCGAGCGACGGGCGCTTCGATATTTCATCGGGCAGCTTACGACGCGCCTGGGATTTCAAAGCGACGCACCCGCGCGTGCCCTCGCCAGCAGTGATTTCTCGCGCGCTCGAGACCATTGGTTGGCAGCGCGTAAAGCGTGATGCAAATTCGCTTTCGCTGCCCACCGGGATGGAGCTTGATTTTGGTGGCGTGGCAAAAGAATACGCCGCGGATCGTGCTGCATCGGCGGCGCAAGCCGCTGGCGCAAACGCGATGCTGGTCAATTTAGGCGGTGATATTCGGGTCACCGGTGCGCAGCCTGAAGGCAGGGCTTGGCGGATCGGCATCACCCATCCGCGCGATAGCAATCAAACGATTGCGACGATGGAAATTAGCGAGGGCGGCGTCGCCACCAGCGGTGACTACGAGCGCTATTTCGAAATCGATGGCCTGCGCTATTGCCATATCATCGATGCTCGCACTGGCTGGCCCGTGCAGGCACTGCAATCGGTATCGGTAGCAGCACCGGCCTGCATGGTCGCGGGGAGTTTGTGTACGCTCGCCATGCTTTTGGGCGATCACGGCGCGCAGACGCTCGATGCCTCGGGATTTGCGTACATACGCGTCGATCGCACGGGTCAGCTTTGCATTGGTTTGGAAAAGCCAACATAATTACACTTACCAAGTGGAACTCGCGTCGAAGCGTACGCTCAAACGCATATTGGTAATCTTAGTGAGGAGCTTAAGTCAAGATGAATACGTTCGTGAATAAACCCGCTCTTTTGAATCGCGTCGGCGTACTCGCACTCTGCGCGCTGGCAAGCGGCGCTGTTAGCACCGCATTTGCAAACGTGCAAATTGGTCAGGCCGCCCCAGAATTTGCGCTCACTGATGTAAGCGGTAAATCAGTCAAGCTCTCTGATTTCAAAGGTAAGCATGTCGTGCTCGAATGGACGAACCCGAAATGTCCGTTTGTTGTGAAGCATTACGGTTCAAAAAATATGCAAACGATTCAGGCGACCTACGCCAAAAAAGGCGTAGTCTGGCTGGCGGTGAGCTCCACCGCGGTCGGCCATGAAGACTACTTTAAGCCAGCCGATTTCAGCAAACAATTGCAAACTGCTGGCGCGACGACGGACGCGATATTGATGGATGCCGATGGCAAAGTGGGTAAAACCTACGGCGCAAAGACAACGCCCCATATGTACATCGTCGATCCGCAAGGCACGCTTGTATACGCGGGTGGCATCGACGACAAACGCTCGGCAAATCCGGCGGATATCGCAAGCTCAAAAAATTACGTGCGTGCTGCGCTCGACGAAGCATTAGCTGGCAAGCCGATCTCCGTTGCCACATCAACGCCCTATGGTTGCAGCGTGAAATACAACTAATTTCACCCTACCTGCGGCGCAGATTTGGGCTATTTTGAGCCCATTCTGCGCCGCAGGTATCTATAGAAAAGCGTCTGATCGACGCTTTTTATATTTGCGCTACGCCAAAGCGCGAAAAAATTCTTTGAGCTGCATGACTTGATCAGCGAGCGCTTTTGCCGGTCGCTCAATACGCAATTTATCAGGGCCCGCAAAGCGATAGCGTCCATCTTTTTGCACGAGATGGATCAAGCGTATCGGCTCAAAGCCTGGCTTTTTTGTAAAGTGAATCACGCTACGCGCCAACGCACTATCGACTTTGCGAATGCCGAGCGGCTTAGCAATCATACGGATTTCGTGGGCCGAGACGAGTGCTTGCGTTTGCTTGGGCATTTCGCCGAAGCGGTCAATGAGCTCTTCTTTCAAATCGCTCAGATCCGTTGGCGATTCACAATTGGCCAAGCGTTTGTAAAGCACTAATCGCTCGTGTACATCAGGGCAATAATCATTGGGTAACAACGCTGGCGTATGCAGATTAACCTCGATGGAAACCCCTAACGGATCATCCATATCGGGCTCTTTGCCCGCCTTCAGCGCCTTTACCGCCTGACTGAGCATTTCAGAAAAAAGTGTGAACCCGACTTCTTGCATTTCCCCCGATTGCTTATCACCCAGCACTTCACCCGCGCCGCGAATTTCCAGATCGTGCATCGCTAAGAAAAACCCAGAGCCCAGCTCTTCCATCATGCTGATGGCTTCGAGCCGCTTTTTGGCATTTGCCGAGAGCGCATCGGTTGGCGGAGTCAATAAGTATGCAAACGCTTGATGATGCGAACGACCCACACGCCCACGCAGTTGATGCAATTGGGCAAGCCCAAATTTATCGGCGCGATTGATGATGATGGTATTTGCGCTGGCAACGTCAATGCCGGTTTCGATGATCGTTGAGCAGAGCAAAATCTGAAAGCGCTGTTGGTAAAAATCCCGCATCACTGATTCGAGCTCACGCTCGCCCATTTGCCCGTGGCCAACGCGAATGCGGGCCTCGGGCAGCAGTACTTCGAGCCGCTGCAATTGGTTTTGAATCGTCGCAATATCGTTATGCAAAAAATAGATCTGCCCGCCGCGCTTCATTTCGCGCAGCGCGGCTTCGCGCACGATGCCTTCTGAGTAAGGGGTGACAAAAGTTTTGATGGCTAAACGCTTTTGCGGTGCCGTGGCAATCACGCTGAAATCGCGCAGCCCTTCCATGCTCATCGCCAGCGTACGCGGGATTGGCGTAGCGGTGAGTGTGAGCACATCGACCTCGGCGCGCAGCCGCTTCATTTGCTCTTTTTGCCGGACGCCAAAGCGATGCTCCTCATCGATAATGACCAAGCCCAAGCGCTTGAACTTTACATCGGGCTGGATGAGCTTATGCGTGCCGATCACTAAATCGACCGTGCCATTGGCCAAGCCCTCCATCGCCGCTTCGATTTCTTTAGCGTTACGAAAACGCGAGAGCTCGGCGATTTTCACGGGAAATTCAGAGAGCCGATCAGTGAATGTTTGGTAGTGCTGCTCGGCGAGCAGCGTGGTCGGCACTAGAAGCGCGACTTGCCGACCATCCATGAGTGCTACGAATGCAGCCCGCAACGCAACTTCAGTTTTGCCAAACCCAACGTCGCCGCAGACCAGCCGATCCATCGGCTTATCAGAAATCAAATCTTGAATGACGGCGTGAATCGCTGCGGATTGATCCGCCGTTTCTTCAAAAGGAAAGCCCGCTGCGAAGGCTTCATAGGAGTGACCATCCCACTTGCAGGCCATCCCTTTGCGGGCAGCGCGTTGGGCATATAAATTGAGCAGCTCAGCGGCGGTATCGCGCGCTTGGGTGGCCGCCTTGCGCTTGGCTTTTTCCCACTGCCCGGAGCCCAGCGTATGCAATGGCGCATGCTCGGGGTCCGTGCCCGAGTAACGGGAAATTAAATGCAGCGCGCCCACGGGCACATAGAGCTTGGCATCGTTGGAATAATCGATTTGCAAAAACTCGCTCGCGCCATCGCCCATATCGAGACTGACCAAGCCCAGATAGCGGCCAATGCCATGCTCTTGATGCACCACAGGATCGCCGACTTTGACCTCGGATAAATCCTTGAGCATGCTATCAACGTTGGTCTGCGCATTGCGCTTGCGCTGGGCGCGCCGGGCGGCGCTGGCATAAAGCTCAGTCTCGGTAATGACCGAAATCTGCGCCGCAGGTATGCCGAACCCAGCATAAAGCGGCGCGGTAATCAGTGCCAGCTTGGCCTTGCTTGCAATTGCGGCCGCGAGATCATCAAATACCTGCGGCGCAATATCGTTCTCGCGCAAAAGCGAGGCGATGGTTTCGCGACGGCCATTGGATTCCGCGCAAACAATCACTTGCGCTTTGTTGGCGGCAACAAACGCGGCAAGCGCTGTGAGCGGTCGCTCGGCTTTGCGATCAACGGCGACGATAGGCAACGCGGTGGTGATCGGCGCGGGCGCGTCTTCTCCAGAACGAAATTGCACGCGGGAATACGGCTTGAGCGCACCCATGAGCGCATCGCAGGGCATGAAAAGCTGCGCCGGCGGTAAGCAAGGCCGGCCAGGATCACCACGCAATAATTTATAGCGGGCTTGGGTATCGGCATCGAATTGCGTGAGTGCTGCGAAAAGATCGCCATGCTCAATGGTCACGGTGTTGGCAGGCAGGTAATCAAATAGTGTCGCCATTTCATTGAAGAAAAGTGGTGCGAAATATTCGATACCACCAGCGATGACGCCGTTGCCAATATCTTTATAAAGCGCGCAACGCGATGGATCACCTTCAAATACTTCTCGAAACTTTTTGCGAAAAAATGTGCGTCCCGCTTCGTCGGAAGGAAACTCGCGCGACGGCAGTAAGCGGATTTCATTGACGGGGAAAAGCGTGCGCTGGGAATCGGCATCAAATTGCTTGATGCTCTCAATCTCATCGTCAAACAAATCGATCCGATAGGGCAATATTGCCCCCATCGGGAACAAATCAATCAAGCCGCCGCGCACGCAATACTCGCCCGGCGCGACCACTTGCGTTACGTGGGCATAGCCAGCAGTGGTAAGCTGCGCGCGCAACGCGTCAACGTCGAGCCGCTGCTTGGTCTTGAGCATGAACGTATAAGCAGCATGAAACGACGCCGGCGCAAGCCGATGGCTGGCAGTGGTCACGGGGATGATAAACACTTCCGTTTGCCGCTGGGTCAATCGATACATTGACAGCAGCCGCTCGCCCACCAAATCTTGATGGGGAGAGAAGTGATCGTAGGGCAAGGTTTCCCAATCGGGAAACAAATCGACGGCCAACGAAGGCGCAAACCAGCGCACTTCTTCAGCAAGCCGATGGGCGATCTGGGCATCGGCGCACAGCACGGCGCAAAGCCTTTTACCTGCGGCGCAGTTTTGGGCAATTTGGGCAATTGCGAGGGCATCTGCCGAGCCCTGCATCACGGGCAAATAACGCACTTGCCCGGGGGGTGCAAGTGCGGGTAACGCTAAACCAATGGAAATAGGCAAACCGAAACGGACGCGCGATCGCGTCACCTCAATAACAACTGAACGCCAGATTATAAAAGTCTACAGCTCAGTCTAGGCGAGGGATTTAGAAATCGCGGCCAATAGCTGCGCTGACGACGCAGGCTTGGAGAGCACTGTGATGCGATCGGGCAGCGGTAAATCGCGGCCCATGGCATCAAAAAGCATCGCGTCTCCGGTCAGCAAAACCGCAGGAATGATCTGCTTGGCCTGCGCCCGCAGCCCAGCGATGAGCTCCAAGCCGTTGCCTTCGTCGGCGCCGAGCCGGTAATCGGAGACGATCAACACCGGCGGCGTTCCTCGCACGACCATCATCGTAAATGCTGCGATTGCATCACTGGCGCGGGCGGCGGGGTAGACCGTGCAGCCCATGAGCTCGAGCGCAGTCATCGTTGCCTCGAGCGATTCAACTTCATCATCGATCAGCAAAACCGGCGCGTTACTCGGAATTTTTTGCGCCGCGCGCTCGGGCTTGGGCTTTATCTCCTCTGCCGTTGCCGCAGGCCTGCGCACCATCGGCACCGAGACTGTAAACACCGTGCCGACGCCTGGGCGTGAGCGCAGCGCGACCGGATGATCAAGCAAATGCCCCAAGCGCTGCACGATCGCAAGCCCAAGCCCCAGCCCTTTGCGACGATCCCGCTCCGGGTTGCTGAGCTGCACAAATTCTTGGAAAATCACCTCGTGTTTGTCTTCGGGGATGCCTTCTCCAGTATCCCAAATTTCGATGCGCGCGCGGGCACCGTGCGTCCGCACGCCGACCAAAACGCCGCCACGCGTGGTGTAGCGGATCGCATTTGACACTAGGTTGGCCAAAATGCGCTCAAGCAGCGCAAGATCAGAGAGCACCCACACATCACTCCCACGCACCCGCAGGCTGAGTCCTTTTTCAGCGGCCTCCGCTGCGAAGCGTGCCTCAAGCGTTGATAGCAAGGGCGCTAACGCGAAGCGCGCTCGCCTAGGCGTAACCGTCGCACTATCTAGGCGCGAGACATCGAGCAAGCTTTCAAATAGCGCATCAAGTGATTTCACAGATTGATCGACTTTTTGCAGTAAGCCATCGACCTCGCGATCCTGATTGCGCCCGCGTGCAGCTTCTAAAAAAAGCGCGAGTGAATGCATCGGTTGCCGCAAATCATGGCTGGCTGCGGCGAGAAATCGGGTCTTATCGCTGCTGGATCGCTCGGCGCTGACGCGCAACACTTCGCTCTCATTTTGCGCGGCAACGGCATGGGCGCGCGCGGTCTCTGCTTGCGATTGCTCAAAGCGCAGCTGCTCGGTCGTGCGCTCCAACTCAAACTTGCGACGGCTCGCATCAACGAGCCAATGGTTGAGCCGCCGCCCCGACTGCAAAATCATAAGCCACCCCACGAGCAGGCCGATGCCAAGCCAACGCGAACGCGTATCAGGCTCCAAAATAAACAAAATTGCCAGCGGAATCAACGCCGCGCAAACGAACGCCACAAACGAGGGGAAAAACGCAATCGAAGTCGTTGCCGCACCGATGCTCAGCGCGCACAGCAGCGCCAAAATGAGACAGCGCCCGCCAAAATCAAGATGCGGGAAAAATAAAATCGCGCCCAATGCCCAGCTCAAGCTGCGCAACACCGCAAACAGCGTGAGCAGGCGCGCCATGGTAGTGGTGTTGGCGGGATTTTCTGCGCGCCCACGCCCCAGCCGCATCAAGAATGCCGAGATGATGAGCATCGCGACGTGATACCCGGCCCAGAACGTAAGCTTTTGCACCGGCACATCGCCGCGCACTGCAAAAAAGAGCACCAGCCCGGCGACGGTTTGCGCGGCCAAAATCGGCCCAGTCATCGCAAAACCGGTACGTACGGTATCCCAAAGCACCAATTGCTGGGTATCTGGGGGCGGCAAAATGCGCTCTGTCATCGGGGACGTGCTCATTTGCGTTATTATTCGTCAAAGCGCGTCAATATGCCTCTTACTTTTGGGGGATACGGGCAAACTGAAGTAGTACCTGCGGCGCAGTTTTAAGGCATTTCCAACGATTTCCGGGGCCGACCTGGTTTCGACGGGGACACTGAAGCAGCGCGGGGCATGCCGAGGGGTTACACCTCGTAAATCCGTAGCAAAAAATTTAACTGCTAACGACTCTAGTTACGCACTCGCCGCTTAATCGCGCGCGAGCCTTGCACTAAGCTGCGTGTAGTTTAGGTGGGGTAACCCACAGCAAGGTCATTCTCACACGAGTAGGTCAGACGGATGCTGCCGACGTCTGGCCGAAATTTAGGGAGCTGGCATCTTCGTAGCTTGCGGCTTGGCGACGAATGTGTGAGATCAAATAAGACCGCTAAGCATGTAGGCCTGTCTGTGAATGGTTTTCGGACGGGGGTTCAATTCCCCCCGGCTCCACCATTTTGATGTTTTATGTAGTCCAATGCAGTACGAGAAACCCGCCTAAGTGCGGGTTTTTTATTGCCTTTTTGTCTTTTGCCGGGTAATATCGTCCAACAACATCCAGAAAATAACTGGGGTAACTTTGGGGGTAACTCACCTACCCCAAAAACAGTTACCCCACTTTTGACTGAAATGCGTTACCCCACATAGCTAACTGCCCGAGCAAGCCCATGCCCTTGACCGACACCGCCACGCGCACCGCCAAACCCAAAGCCAAGCCGTACAAGATGTTTGATGGCAATGGTTTGTTCATGATCGTTACGCCTACAGGCGGTAAATGGTGGCGCGTGAAATATCGGTTTGACGCTAAAGAAAAGCTTCTATCCGTCGGCACTTACCCCGACACCACATTGAAGCAAGCGCGTGAACAACGCGACGCAGCGCGGGCCTTGGTTGCGCAGGGCATAGACCCGAGCGCGCAGCGGGTAAGCGAGAAGGCCACGCGGCACGAAAGCGCGGCCAATAGTTTTGAGGCGATTGCGCGGGAATGGGTGTTGATCGTTGGCAAAACCAAAACGCCCGAATACACGCAACGCATCCTGCGCCGAATGGAGAACGATATTTTTCCCGCAATCGGTAGCAAACCTATCGTAGACATTAAGCCAGCAGAAGTATTAAAAGCGGTTAGGAAAATTGAATCACGGGGCACGTTTGAAACCGCACATAGAGCGCTGGGAGAGTGCGGGCGGGTGTTTCGCTACGCAGTGTCTTCGCAACGCGCGGAACGCGACGTAACGGCAGATTTACGCGGCGCACTACAACCCGTGAAGCCCACGCACTTTGCGGCCATGACCGAACCCAAAGCCGTAGGCGAATTGTTGCGGGCAATCTACGACTATCAAGGAAGCCCGCCCGTCGCTGCCGCGCTCAAGATTGCGCCGCAGGTATTTGTGCGCCCCGGCGAGCTGCGGCGCATGGAGTGGGAGCACATCAATTTCGACACAAAGGAATGGCGCTATCTCGTTACCAAAACCCAAACCGAACATATCGTGCCTCTATCGAAGCAAGTGATCGAAATACTGAAAGAGCTTAAACGCCTCACCGGGCACGGGCACTACGTGTTTCCAAGCCAACGCGCGGGCGGTAGACCCATGAGCGATAACGCCATACTCGCCGCCTTTCGGCGCATGGGTATCGGCAAAGACGAAATGAGCGGCCACGGATTTAGGGCAGTGGCGCGCACTATCTTGGATGAAGTCTTAGGCGTGCGCCCTGATTTGATCGAGCACCAACTTGCCCACGCTGTGAAAGACGCAAACGGAAGGGCTTACAACCGCACCAGTCATTTGCCTGAGCGCAAAAAAATGATGCAGCAGTGGGCGGATTACTTGGACACGTTACGTATCGGCGCAGAAGTAGTCGCGATTCGCGCGTGAAGCAAGTTACATTTTGACTATTGACGGCATATACGCTTTAGACGTATAATCCCAATGTATACGGCGCAATAATATCTATGCACTTCACGTTTATCGAAGTTCCACCATTTGCGAAAGCGTTGCCCCAATACATGAGCGACGATGAGTATGCCGGGCTACAAAATTATCTCAACGCAAACCCGCAGGCAGGCGACGTAATCCCACAAAGCGACGGCTGTCGAAAGCTTAGATGGTCGCGCCCCGGTATGGGTAAGAGAGGCGGCGTTCGTGTTATTTACTACTTGCAGTTGCAAGATGGGCGCATAGTATTGATAGCGATTTACGGTAAATCTGATACCGACAACATTGCGCCGCAGGTATTGCGAGCAATCAAGGAGAAATTCGAATGAAATCTTTCCCCGTAAAAAAAGCACCTGCCGCGCCCCGTAAAAAAGCGCGGGACTTAAATGCTGAACTTGTTGGCTACCTCGCCAGCGTGGAAAAAGATAAATCCCCAGTCATCGCCCGAAAGACTGAATTTGCAACGCAACGCGATGGGCGCGTAACCCGAACCATCACAACCGCCAGCGGACGTATTGTGCGCAAGCAAACCCTAACTGACGCAGCATCGGCGCGATTGCAAAGTGGCATGACGCAGGCGCAATTTGCAGCGTTAATGGGCGTATCGCTTCGCACATTGCAAGAATGGGAGCAAGGCCGCAAAGACCCGTCCGGCGCGGCGAAAACCTTACTTGCTATCGCGATGCGTAGGCCGGATGTTTTGCTGGAAATTGATGCGCCCACGCTTTGAAAGATGCAAACGGGCGAGGATAAACGCACGCAAGCGGCAGACATAACAACCGCGCAGCGACGTTGGACGGATTGGCAGAAAAGGAAATAAGCGATGAAACAGACGACCGCAGCGCCCAAAGCAACCAGCCACCCAAAACGCGCGGCTACCCCGAAATCAAGCTCGCACGATGAGTCCATGATCGGATCGCTTCGTAGTGCCCCCGAATTTGCAAGCGAGTATTTGCGTATTGCGTTAGCTAAAAGCACCATCGAGGGCGGGCGCGAAGGGTTGCTTATCACCTTAAGGCGCGTCGCGGAATCGCAAGGTATGGCAGACGTAGCCGCGCGCGCTGGAATGAAGCGCGAAAGCCGTTATCGCTTACTCTCACTCAAAGTTAACTCTACCCTTTCGCCGTTGCTTGCCGTGTTTAGCGCGGCGGGGTTGCAGCTGAGCGTCAAGCCCAAAGCAGCATGATGACAAATCCAAAAACAACCGAAAAACAAGTGGCCGCTTTGCCGTTTTCTATGGAACAAAAATGGGAAAGTAGTCATGATTTAACAACACTGTTGTGCGAGGTATTTATGTGTGGTGCGGGTAACAAACCTCTACCTGATTGGGTTACATATTCGGCGTTATCGCTTTGCATGAAAGTAGCGTACGGTGAAATTCTCGATTGGGGGGAAGAGTTCCCGAAGCCAAACGGAAAAAGGAACAAACAAAAGGTACTGAATGAAGCCCTATACAAATATCAAATCCTGGGTATGTACGTTGCTCTCACGACAGGACGATGGGGTAAGCAGAAAGACGGCAAGTCGTACTCAGCAGAAAAATCCCGTAGCGAAATCGAAGACGCATTGGCAGACCCTAACAATACGAGCCTAAATAGTAAGCTGTGTGGCTGCGTGAAATCGGTGTTAAAGGAACGCGGAAAACTCCAAACATTTAGCGCGTCTACGATTCGTGATTGGATCGCAGCGGAGCAAAAGGTGAGAGGAAAAGACTGGTCGAAAGTGTTTTTTAGCGAGAGTGCAGAATTGCAAAATGCGGTAGCGGCTTTCATGCGTTCTGGCCCCATGCCGCGAAAACAAAAAACGAAATCGAAAGTAGTCTGACAACTGCGGCGCAAAAAAGTGGACAAACTTTAAGCGCATTTTTTGTCTGGTGCGAAAGCCCTGAAAAGCCAGACAATGAGCCACATCATACTTAATTAGGCTCAGGCAGATGAATACCCAAAGTAAATCCGGCAATCGCCTCTTGCGTTTGCCACAAGTATTAGAAATTTTTCCCGTAAGCCCCGCGACTTGGTGGGCTGGGGTTAAATCTCAAAAATTCCCCGCTCCGATCAAGCTCAGTCCGAGATGCACCGCGTGGCGCGCAAGCGACATAGACGCGCTTTGCGAGCGATTGTCGAAAGGTGGTGTGAAATGAGAACCCTAAGCGTTTGCCGATTCGATCATGCAAAAGACGTAAACCCTAAAGTAATTTCGTGCGATTGGGGGACGCTCATAAAAGTCCTAACCACCCATCAAACACGCGAATCGAAAGACTCAAAAGCTGTGGGTTTTTACGAATTGAAACCCGGTACAACACGCGCAACTGCGAACGTAGAAACGATTGGTTGCGTCGCGCTCGATTATGACGAATTCGCTCCCCAAGAAGATATCCCATGCCGGATACAACTTTATTATTTTGACGATGACTCAGGGTACAAAGAAATTCGTGAAACTATTAGCGACTATGAGCATGTTTTCTACACCACCTATTCTCACTCCCCCGATTGCCCAAAGGGACGGCTCGTTATGCCGCTTTCCCGCCCCGCAACACGCGATGAGTGGCCGTTAGTTTGGGCGGGCGCGTATCGCCTCACGAATCGACTTGCCGACAAGCAAACATCCGACGCATCAAGGCTTTTTTATCTGCCACGCTGCCCGGAGGCGAAGCTCAAAGATGCGCGCGCGTTTCACAATGAAGGCAAGTGGATCGACACGGACTATCTGATTGAGCTAGGCAAGGCTCAAACCGCGACAACTCCCGCGCGGCCACGCCCTCATCTACCGCCTAGTCACCCGTTGATGAACGACTTCGATGAACCGCGAATCCGCGAAGCGCTTGCAACGCTCGATTGGGATAGCCGCGAGGTTTGGTTAAAAGCAGGCATGGCGTTGCACTCATCCATGCAAGGTGAGCGCGCGTTTTCACTTTGGACGGAATACAGCCAGCGTAGCGCAAAGTTTGACGCAAACGACCAACGCCAAACGTGGGAAGGGTTCAAGATAGGTAACGATAAGGCGATAACACTGGGCACGTTGTTTCATATGGCAGGCGCAGGCCAACCTGAAACGCAAAAGACGCAATCACCGCGTCCCGAAAAATCCGAGTTAGGGCTTGCCGAGCGATTCGTTTTGCGTCACAGCGGCGAGGTTAAATACATTTTGGATGAACAAACCTTTATCGTTTGGAATGGCAACGTGTGGGAGCGCGATTCGGTAGAGCAATCCGTTTTGCAACGCATGATCGAAACAGTCAAAGCCATTCCCGCAAATGAAGTCCCCGCGCTCATGGGCACGAACGACGCAGAAGCGGAAAAAATTGCACAGTGGGCGATTCGTGAAGCGCAGCGTCGCGCGACGATGGTGCAAGCGTTGCGGTTAGCGGCGGTGAATCCCGCGCTGGCGGTTCGTAGTGATGCGCTTGATTCAAATCCTGAGTTATTTCAGTGCGCGAACGGAATCGTAAATTTGCGAACGGGTGGTTTTTCCGAATCAAGCCCTGCCACGATGCACACACTTTCTTCGTCAGTTAATTTCGATCAGCCTGCGGCATGTCCGCGATGGTTGCAATTTCTCGATGAAGTCACAGGCGGTAACGCGGATTTAATCGAATACCTGCGGCGCTGCGTTGGCTACTCTTTATCAGGGAAAACCGATGCGCAGGTTTGGTTTTTTATGTACGGACTTGGTGCGAATGGCAAATCAGTTTTCCTGAATGTGTTGCGAGAACTGGCGGGCACATACGGGACGACTGCAAACGCGGATGCGTTCATGACCCAGCAGCGCAACGCAAGCGGCGCATCGCCCGAAATGGCGGCACTCGCATTCCGCAGGCTCGTTTGCGTGACCGAAATACCGCAAGGGCAACGGCTAGACGAAGCCCGCATGAAATCGCTCACGGGCGGGGAGCAGATCACGGCACGCCACCTCTACAAAGGGCAAATCACTTACGAGCCTCGATTCAAACTGTGGTTCGCGGGGAACCACAAACCAACTATTCGCGGGAACGATCACGGGATGTGGAGGCGCATTCACCTAGTTCCGTTTACCGTGCAAATTCCGCCCGAGAAGAAAGACCCTGCGCTTATCGCGAAACTTCGTGCTGAGCTACCCGGCATCTTGAATTGGGCAATCGGCGGCTATTCCGAGTACACGCGGATTGGCTTATCCCCGCCAAAAATCGTATTAGATGAAGTCCAAGCCTATCGGGGCGAGGAGGACGTTTTGGGCGATTGGATTGCGGAATGTTGCGAGTTGCGCACCGATGCGCGTGCGCCACGTGATGACCTGTTTATGAGCTACCTGCGGTATTGCGCGAGCCACGCGACGCGCGCAGTCGGCAACAAACGGTTTTACGATTCGTTACGGACTCGCGGAATGGGCGAAGCGCGTTCGAGTGGCAAACGACTTATTGTTGGTATCGGATTGCACCCGATTACGACCAATTTGGGAAGAGCCCCATGAAGGCAGGGCACATAGGGCACTTGGGCAGGTGTTTTCATAAACTTTTCTATATACACACGCCCGTGGAGAAAGTTTGTAGAAAACACTGTTTTCCTGCCCTATGTGCCCTTTTGTCTCTCAAGCGGGATATTCGTAGGCTTGCTGGCTCGCCGGTGGCCGATGAAAAGTCGCGCCCCGCTTGGGATGAAACCACTTAGCCACAAAACCACGTCACAGCGGTTCGCCCGCCCGCTTTTGCCGAAACTGTCGTTTTCCGATTAAAATAAGTGAATGCTCGCTTACTTATCTTACATCAAATCGCTAGACGATTTCCGTCCCGCTTATGCGCCCCTGCACAAACCTGCGCCGCAGGTATCAGCGAACGCACAAAAAGTAGCCGACTTCATCGCCACACACGCGAGCACGTTTTACAGCGCAGAAGAAATCGCCACGGTAACGCGGCTCACGCCCCGCGCAGTCGCGTTTGAATTGAAAGCGCTTGGGTTCGTGCGGCGGCGGGCTTCAATCGACATGCCCGTGCGGTTTCGCGGTCGACGGGTTTGGGTAAGCATTAAAACTCCAAACGCTTGACTGGTCGTGAATGGGAAATGAGCCGAAATTGTGGCGTGCAAAACCACTGGAATTTTCCCCAATGGCTAGGCAGTTTGGTTGCGAACGCGGATCAATTCATCTAGCTTAACGTCTCGCGCGGCTGCTAGAACGGCTAACGAGTTCGCATGTTTTCGTTTCCGTTCTTTCCAATCATCGTCGGTCATAAACGCCCACGCAGCGATCCCCCCGACGGCGCCAAGAAGTAACGCCGATAGTTTAGGAGAGCTTTCCGAAGCCACGCCTACTCCCAATAATAGATAAATTGCAAGATTTATGTAGCTAACAACGCCCCTGTTAGGACTCCCCAACTTCTCAACGGCAGCTTTGTACTCAGCTAAAACATCTGCTTCGTCAACACGATATTTTTCTTCTGAGATTTTTTTCTTCTCGCGCACCTCGAAAATTACATGAGCCTGTGCCTCAAGTTTCTGACAATCAACGCGCTTGTAGTTTTCGAGAATAGCGTTCGCGCCCATTACAGAACGTATTGCAATAACCGCATGTTCTGGCGTACACCGAAACCACTCCTTGGCCTCTAGGCAGCTTTGTAACGCTCGATGAGCGCGTTGCTCAATATCACGCGGCTCTTCCACCATCGCTTCGTACTCGACTGCCGGTCGGAAAGGTGAACCAGTATGCTGTAGTTCGTCGGCGCGCGCCTCGGGGTCTTTCATCGAATAACCGACTTTCACCAAACCGGGCATCGCCTTGTTTGACATGACGTAGACCCAGCCGCGCATTTTTATCCCCAGAATTTTTCATCAAAAGATAGTTTATCGAAATCACATGACAAATGAATACAACGCCATTCGCAGTGTTGGGGTATGTGGAGCCAATCCAACAAAGATAAAAGTGTTCGTGCGATCACCCTTTTCCCAAACCACCTGGGGTTACGTGAGGGGGGCTTGGGTCATATGGGGGGGGGGCTAGTCGCCTTGCCATTTTCAGAAATCCAAATGCATCGCCCCGCCTACTCAAGCCGAATTCAGACATAGAATCATGGTACGCGCGGTTTACCGAAGTGCTTAATCCGTGAGCGACGAAGGGGTGCAATGAAATGTCCACAATTGAAAAGAGCAGCGGGAATGTGTACGGAGATTTAGGCCACGCCGATGCGAGCGCAATGTTTGTTAAAGCCCAGCTCGCGCAGCGCCTTAGTGCGATTATCCTGCGCCGCAAGCTGACGCAGCGCGAAGCGGCAGATATCGTAGGCATACCGCAACCGAAGCTTTCGAACATCTTGCGCGGGCAGTTTCGTGGCGTAAGCGAAACCAAATTACTTGAAGCCTTGCGCCATTTAGGGCAGGATGTGCAGATCGTGGTGAAACCCGCGCGACGTAAAACAGATATGGGTGGTTTGACTGTTGCGTTTGCGTGAAATTTTGAAGCGCAAGTTTTCAGGCGCAAAGCGCGAACACATCGAAAAAAGTGGGGTAACTTTGGGGGTAACTCAGATTTACGAATTTTTGAAACCCCCATGGATACTGGCTTCCCGCTAAAGAGTTGATTCCCCCCGGCTCCACCAAAAAAGTAGTCAATCAGTAGAAAAGCAAAAGCCCGCCTCGTAAGAGTCGGGCTTTTTGTTTTCTGCTTTATCTAAAAAATTTGCGCGCACCCTGCGGCGCAGATTTGAGCCTGTCGGCGGCGTTATAGTTACATTTTTGGACAATGCCCGCTTCAACTATGAATTCATCGCCGCTACCCAACATCGATCTCACCCACGATCTCGCTGCGCGTCGCTTTTTTAAAGTTGAGATTGTTAATGTTGAATTCGCACAGGTCGATGGCGAAATCATGAGCAGCGTCGGGCGTAATGATTATCGACGTGGCGATGCATTGATTACGGGCAGTAATGGTGATCGTTGGAGCGTATCGCGAGATCGTTTTACCGCGCGCTATGAAGTGGTGGCTGGCGGTGTGCCTGGTCAAACGGGGCAGTATCGTGCCCGGCGGCAGATTGTGTTCGCCAAGCAAATGGCCACTGCGTTTTCGATTCAGCGCAGCGCCACTGGTGATCTGCTGCAGGGAGCCGCGGGCGATTGGCTCATGCAATACGCGCCCGGCGATTTTGGGATTGTGGATGGCGCTCGCTTTGCGAGTGTCTACCGGCGGGCCAATTAGCCGTCGATTGGATTTGCGGGGGTATTGAGCTGCAATTGATAAAAGGCCAAATCAAGCCAGCGGCCAAACTTGAAGCCCGCCTGCAAAATGGTGCCGGCGTGGGTGAAGCCAAGCTTTTCATGCAACGCGATGCTGCTCTCGTTTGAGGCATCAATGCCGCCGACGAGCACGTGCATCTGCTGGGCTTTTGCAGCCGCGATGATCTCGGCCATGAGCATGCGCCCAAGCCCGATACCCCGGTGATCTTTGTGGATGTAAACCGAATGCTCAACGGAATATTTAAACGCTGGGAACGCGCGGAACGTGCCGTAGCTCGCAAAGCCAAGCAACACACCGTCGTCGTTTGTAATGCCAATGACCGGGAAATTACCTGCGGCTTTCGCGCTGAACCACATACGCATCGTCGCCATCGTGCGCGGTTGATATTCGTAAAGCGCGGTGGAATTGGCAATCGCGTTGTTAAAGATTTCAAGGATTTGCGCCGCGTTGGCATCGAAGGTGCAGAAAATTTTATTCATCGTTTACGATATTCTCTATCAATACCTGCGGCGCAGATTTGCCCGCTTTTATGTGAATTTACGCTGGTTCGCGCTTGCGCGCGATCGCTCGCGAGTAAAAAATGACGGTAAGCGCGTGTTGGGTCACGCGCCAAAGCGGGCGCTCCATCAAAAAAATCACTGGAGATGCACTTTTCGTGGAAACCGCGGGCGGGGCAGGCATTCGCGTCTGAAGTAGGTAGCAGGCGAAGCGCAGCATGATCGAAATCGCGCAATCTTGCAAATTGCAAAGCGCACGCCGTAAGCGCAGCCCTGCCGCTCATCGGCACTGCAGCGGCAGTGTCAACCTTGCATGAAAGCAGCCCGTTACGGCAACACACTTTGCTTCGCGCGCGCAAATCTGCGCCGCAGGTATTTCTAAGGGAGATCGACATGAATTTCGAAATGAATCGCCGTGATTTTTTAACTGCATCGGCAAAAATAAGTGCTGCAGCGGCGACCGTCGCTGCGGTGCCCGCGGCATTGGCCGCGCCGATTGATGCCCCAGCACCTGCGAGCGTACACGCCGATTTACTGCGCGCCCTTGGCATGCGGATTGGCTTAGACGCGGCCGCTGAAATCGGCACGTTTGGTGAAGCGCTATCAGTGACCTATTTTGACGCTGCGGGCGCGAGCATTGACCCCTTGCGCGAAGGCATTGAAGACGGCGCGCGCTTGGGCGTGAGTTGCGGCGCGGTCTGCGTTGAATCATCGCTGCCGTATGGCGATGTGCTCGGAATTGCTTACTTCCGCGATGCTCATTCTGGGCGCACGGCGCGGGTCGAAATTTACCCGTCTGCGCTGACGCAAATCGAGCTCATCTCGCAAGGCACGCGCTCTGGTAGCCTGCAAAAGCAAGCGATCATGACGGCATCGGCCGATAGTTTGTATAGCTTAACGGCGGCATCTTCGCTGCGCTTTGCCTAACGCTTGATTTGACCTTAGCCTAAGCGCTCGTCCAATCCAAAGGGGACGGGCGCGAAGGGATGCGCCGCCAATACCTGCGGCGCAATTTCAGCCCCAAAGCCTGGACGCGCGAGCGCTGCAAACGTACCGCTCACCACAAGGGGATGCGCACCACCAACGCACTCGGTAAAAAGTGGGCTTTCACCCAGTTGAACCTCCAGCAAATCAAGCGCTGGATGGGCAACGCAAGCATGCACGCTGGCGAAATTGCAGATCGGGCCCGTGGGGTTGTGTGGCGCAACTCGTACGCCTGCTTTTTGCGCGGCGTCAGCGATGCGCAAGAGCGCGGCGATGCCGCCGCAATACTTAACATCGGGCATCACGATATCGTAAACGCCGCGCGCAAAAAGTGGCGCAAAGCCTGCCACTTCTACCGCCATTTCCGCGCCCGCAAGCACGATACCCTTCGCGTTGGCTTGATGGCGCAGGCGCAGTAGGCCGTCGTGATCTGATTCCGAAATGGGGCACTCATACCACGCAATACCGGCCTCGGCTAACGTATCAAGCACGTGCACAGCCGTTTGCAAATCAAATCGCCAATGGCAATCGACATACACCTTAGCCAGCCCAGAGACCGCATCGCAGACCGCGCGCACGCGGGCGATTGCGGCATCTAGCAAGGCCAAATCTGCGCCGCAGGTATCGGGAAATATACCGTCAAAGGGCGCGATTTTGACCGCCGAAAAGCCTTGCGCGACGGCTGCCCGCGCGGCGGCGGCAAAGCCTTGCGGCGTGCGCGGCTGCGTGGCGCGATTAATATTGGCGTAAACCGTCACCCGCGCGCGCGCAGGGCGGTCGGCGAAAAGCGCCCATACCGGCAGACTCCGCGTGCGTGCAAACGCATCGGTGAGCGCTTGCTCAGTCGCGCTTTTGACCGCATGGGCGATCATTGCGCCGGGGCTATGCGCAAAAGTCTTGCAGAGCATAGCAATATCGGACAACTGCCGCATTTCAGCGCCCAATACCTGCGGCGCAAATTGGGCTGCATAGGCGCGCAGGAGCGGCTCCCAACCATTAAGCGAGCATTCGCCGATGCCTTGCACGCCGTCGGCAGTCTCAATCGCAATGAAGCTCCAATTGGTTTTTGGATTTACGTTGAGTGCGTGAAACTCAAAACGGACAATTTTCATCATTTTGCGTGGACTCGTGATTTCAAAATCGTAAAATGCAACCACCGCATGATAGTGCGCACGCGCTTTGGAGAAATTCTATGAAATCGTTTTTGATACGTTTGGCGATTGCTGCGCTGCTGGCAAGTCCGACCGCGTTTGCCCAGTCTTACCCGTCTAAGCCGATTAAGCTCATCGTGCCGAGCGCACCGGGTGATGGCTCAGATCTCATCGCCAGGCTCATCGGGCAAAAAGTCAGTGAAGCGTGGGGCCAGAGTGTCGTGATCGAAAATCGGCCTGGCGCAGGCGGTGTGATCGGAACCGAGGCGGCGGCAAAGGCCGCGCCCGATGGCTACACCTTAATCATCGGCAATGCCGGATCCCACGCGATTAATCAAGCGCTCTACAAATCATTGCCTTACGACGTCGTACGCGATTTCGCGCCGGTCTCGCTGCTGGCTTCCGCGCCCAATGTATTTGTCGTCAATGCATCGATCCCTGCAAATTCGGTGATTGAATTCATCGCGCTTGCGAAGTCGCAGCCCGGGAAATTTGCGTTCGCCTCAGGCGGTAACGGCTCATCTGCCCATCTCAATGGCGAGATGCTCAACGCCCTGGCTGATCTTAAGCTTACGCATATTCCTTACAAAGGCGCAACGCCCGCCATCACCGATACTTTAGCGGGGGTCACGCAGCTGATGATTGGAAATTTGCCACCGATCTTGCCTCATATTAAATCTGGAAAATTAAAAGCGATTGCCGTAACGACGATGACGCGTACAAGCGCGCTGCCCGACGTGCCGCCGATGGCAGATACCATCAGCGGCTATGAATCGTTAGCGTGGTTCGGCCTATTTGCGCCGGCCAATACGCCAAAAGAAATCATCGCGAAATGGCACGAGGAGCTCGTGCGCGTATTAAAGCTTGCTGACGTGCGCGAGCGCATTGAAAAAATGGGCTTTGATGTGGTGGGAAATTCACCAGATCAATATGCAACCATCGTGCGCAACGATATTAAAAAATGGCAACGAGTCGTGCTGATGTCGGGCGCGAAATCAGACTAACTTATTGGCTAGGGTGGAGATTAGATGCACGTCCAAATAAAAATTATCAACGATGCGATTCGCGTGCATTTGCCTGCGTACGCGACGCCCGGCGCGGCCGGGCTTGACTTGCGCGCCTGCATACCTGCGGCGCAGATTTTGGAGCCTGGGCAAACAATTTTGATCGCTACTGGTATTGCGATGTACTTGGCTGACCCAGGATTTGCCGCAATGATTTTGCCGCGCTCTGGGCTTGGCGCGAAGCACGGCATCGTGCTCGGTAATTTGGTGGGGTTAATTGATTCCGACTATCAGGGGGAGCTCATGATTCCAACCTGGAACCGTGGGCAAAAACCATTCACGATTGAGCCGATGGAGCGCATCGCGCAGATGATTATTGTGCCGGTCGTGCAAGCACAATTTAATATCGTTGAGACCTTTGATGGCAGCGCCCGCGGTGCGGGCGGCTTTGGCAGCACCGGCACGCGCTAAGCATAGAAATAGCGCCTCGTCTCCCACAAAAATCGCGCACTCCATCCGCCATTTAGGGGATGCGCAAGGCATGGCGTCCAGCGTAAATTGACCGTATTAAACCGATAAGACCGGATAGTAGGGTGGGCAGATGACTATTTACAGCCTTGAAAAAAACGCACCGCCGCACGCGCATTGGCGTGTGGTGTTCTCCGAAGCCCACGGCGGTGCGAGTGTGTGGTGGTGGCTCGGGCGGGTCTTTCCTTTGATTGGCGCATGGCTTTGGGCAGATCGCCTTGCCGCAGCCTCGCCTTTTCTTGGCGACACGTTTGCTTTTTTATTTGGTTGGCTGGTCTTGGAAGGATTCGTTCGCTTGCTTGGGCATTTATTTCTGCAGATTAGCGCTTTGCATGATCACGCTGCTGCAACAAGATCTGCAGCCCAGCATCTGCAGCCATAAACCCCATCGTTGCAGTGACGGTCACGACTGATCCATAACCCGCGCAAGCCAGACCGCCTACAGCACTCGCGCCGACGCGCGGCTCATCGGAGCTCACGCAACGCACGCGCATTTTTCCGATCTTCGCAAACGCATACCTGCGGCGCAACTCTGAGCGCACCCGCGATAAAAGTGGATCGTGCGTCACCGCGCTCAAATCGTTGATGCCCAATTTTGTGGACGCACATTTACCACCGGCGCCTCCGCAGACGACGATTGCAAGCCCCTGCGACTGGCAATGCGCGATCATCGCAGCTTTGACCCTGGGCACGTCGATACAGTCGATGACGAGGTGGGTCGCCCCGGACGTGAGCAGCTTCGGGATGTTTTCAAGCTCAACAAAACTGTCAATGCATGTCACGCGACACGCCGGATTAATATCTGCGATCCGCGCGGCAAGCACTTCGATTTTCGCCCGCCCTAAGGTAGAGATGAGCGCGGGCAATTGTCGATTGAGATTAGATTCAGCCAGATGATCCATATCAATCAAGCGCAACGCGCCAACGCCGCTACGGGCGAGCGCCTCGACCGCCCAACTGCCGACCCCACCAACGCCAACGATAGTGACCGAAGCTTGCGCCAAATAGGCCGCAGCGCTTTCCCCAAACAGGCGATCAATACCGCCAAAGGCGCGCTGCGCATCAAATTGCATTTCCATGCGCGGATTTTGCCGTGCTTTTCGTGTCGTCGGGCAAAATTAAACGATGGTCATGCTCGTTACAATCAGGCGATGAAATTTACAAGCAGAATCATCGCGTTGACGCGATTCGCACTTTGCGCAACGGCGGCTAGTGTCGGCATTGCACAGGCGCAAGTATTGCGGTTTTCGGCAGTGCCAGAAGAGCCCATCGCAGTGATGCAAGCGCGCTTCGCACCGCTCCTAAAATATTTGGAAACGCGTGGTCTGACGGCCGTTTGGGTACCGATGCCAGATATGGCGAGTTTCGTCGATGCCATGGCGGCAAAGCGCGTCGATTTCGTGTGGACCAATGGTTTTGGCTATGTGCAAGCCCGCAAGCTGATGAATGGAAATCTAACGCCGATCGCACAAAGGGCTGAAGATTCGCAATTTCAATCAGTCTTCGTGACCCACGATCCCGAGATTCGCGCACTGGCAGATTTTGCTGACAAAACGCTCGTCTTCGGGCCGCGCAATAGTGTCTCTGGGCATTTGATGCCGCGCTATTTTTTGTCTACCCAATCACCGGGTACGACCGAAAAAATCAAAGCCATCAAGCATGCGATATCGCATGAAGCGGCCATTACGCAAATCGTTGCGAAGCAAGCCGATATTGCTGCGGTAAATCTCGCAGCTTGGGATCGAATGAATGCCGAAGGCAAAATTGATGCGAGTACGGTGCGCGTCATGCACACCACGCCAACATTTTTTGACTACTGTTTTGCAGTGCCGGGGGATCGTGACCCCGCACTCGTGACGGCGCTTCAAAATGCGCTCATCGGCCTCGATCCACGACGCAGCGAGCACCAGCCGATTCTGCGTGCGTTACGTGCCGCACGCATTATTACCAGCACTGAGGAGAACTACACGCTGCTAGAAGCGGCGGCCAAGCAAGCAGGGATATTGCGCTAATTTAGGCTTTTTTCTGCGTGCGATCCTAGCCGGCAGAATTGCAGATTTCTAGTGAGCGCAATGTCATTTTTCTGAAATACCTGCGGCGCAGATTTGCTTGTTTTTTGATGATTTTCCAATCAAAAAAGCCCGCAAAAGCGGGCTTTTTTGTAATCGAGAAGTTGCGTTATGCAGCTTGCTCTTCGGTTGATACTGCGGCGGCAGCTTGGTTTTGATCTTCAAGCGCTTGCAGCTCTTGCGAGGCTGAAAGCTGCGCCGAGCGTTGACGCGCGCGGTGGTAAGCCAGCCCAGTGCCGGCAGGAATCAGGCGACCCACGATTACGTTTTCTTTCAAGCCGCGCAATTCATCGCGCTTGCCCATAATGGCAGCCTCGGTGAGCACACGCGTGGTTTCTTGGAAGGACGCAGCAGAGATAAACGAATCAGTAGACAACGATGCTTTAGTGATCCCCAACAGCATGAAGTTGTATTGGGCCGGCGCTTTGTTATCCGCGACCACTTTTTCGTTTTCAGCCAATACATCGGAGCGCTCAACCGTCTCGCCCGTAATAAAGCGACTATCACCTGGCTGCGAGATTTGGACACGGCGCAACATCTGGCGGACGATCACTTCAATGTGCTTGTCGTTAATCTTCACGCCTTGCAAGCGATAAACCTCTTGCACTTCGTCGATAATGTAACGGGCAAGCGCCTCGACGCCACGCAAACGCAAGATGTCATGCGGATCTGGCGGACCGTCAACAATCAACTCACCTTTGTTGACGACTTGACCGTCGTGCGCGAGCACGTGCTTATCTTTCGGAATCAAGTACTCGTGCGGGTTGCCATCGAGATCGGTAATGATCAAGCGCTGCTTACCTTTGGTGTCTTTACCGAACGATACCGTGCCGGTGACTTCTGCAAGGATGCCTGCATCTTTCGGCGAACGTGCTTCAAACAATTCAGCGACACGGGGCAGACCGCCGGTAATGTCACGCGTTTTGGAAGTCTCTTGCGGAATACGCGCGATCACTTCACCAACACCGACGTCCTGACCATCTTTCACCGTGATAATGGCGCCGATTTGGAAGGTCACTGTGACCGAGACATCGGTGCCAGAAATCTTAACCTCTTCGCCAGCGCTATCGAGCAATTTGATTTGCGGACGTACGCCCTTGCTCGTAACGGTGCTGCGACGCTTTGGATCGATGACCACGAGCGTTGAAATGCCCGTCACTTCATCGGTTTGCTTGGCAACGGTGACGCCTTCTTCGACGTTTTCGAAGCGAACACGACCCGCATATTCGGTCACGATTGGACGCGCTGTCGCATCCCACGTTGCCAATACTTGCCCGACTTTAACGGGATTGCTATCAACGACATTCATCGTTGCGCCGTACGGCACTTTATGGCGCTCTTTCTCCCGACCGGTATCATCGGAAATCACGAGCTCAGCAGAACGCGCGATCACAATCTTATCGCCCTTGGCATTGGTCACATACCGCATCGTGCCGGCAAAATTCACCAGCCCAACGGATTTAGATTCCAATTGCGATGCCGATGCAGTACGCGATGCTGCGCCACCGATGTGGAAAGTACGCATTGTTAACTGCGTGCCGGGCTCGCCGATCGATTGCGCGGCGATAACACCAACCGCTTCACCAACGTTGACTAGCACGCCACGACCTAGATCACGACCGTAGCATTTTGCACACAAACCAAATCGTGTTTCACACGAAAGCGGGGTGCGTACGCGCACTTCGTCAACGCCTGCTTTGTCGATGACGTCAACGAGCTCTTCGGTAAGCACAACATTGGTCGCAGCGATGACGGCCTGCGTTTCAGGATGAACGATGTCGGTCACCACAGTACGCCCTAAGATCCGGTCGCGTAGCGGCTCGATCACATCGCCGCCCTGCATGATCGCTTTCATGGATACGCCATTGAGCGTTCCGCAATCATCTTCGACCACAACCAAATCTTGGGTCACATCGACGAGACGACGGGTCAGGTAGCCCGAGTTTGCGGTCTTCAATGCCGTATCGGCCAAGCCTTTACGTGCACCGTGCGTTGAGATGAAATACTGGAGGACGTTCAAGCCTTCCCGGAAGTTTGCGGTGATTGGCGTTTCGATGATCGAGCCATCAGGCTTAGCCATCAATCCGCGCATCCCGGCAAGCTGCTTAATCTGCGCTGCAGAGCCACGGGCGCCGGAATCTGCCATCATGTAGATCGAGTTAAATGAATCTTGACGCACTTGCTTGCCATCACGATCAGTCACCATCTCGGAGCCGAGGTGCGTCATCATCGCCTTAGCGATTTCGTCACCCGCTTTACCCCAAATATCGACCACTTTGTTGTAGCGCTCACCCGGCGTGACCAAGCCTGAGGTGTATTGCTGCTCTACTTCTTTAACTTCGCCTTCAGCTGCGGCGATGATCGAGTCTTTTTCAGCAGGCACGAGCATATCGTCTGCCGCGAAGCTCATCCCAGCACGCGTTGCTAAGCGGAAGCCCGCCTGCATCAACTGATCCGCAAATATCACGGTCTCACGCAATCCGCAGGTGCGGAAGCAGGTATTGATGAGTTTAGAAATTTCTTTCTTTTTCAACGGACGATTGAGCACCGAGAACGGCAAGCCATCGGGCAAAATTTCCGACAACATGGCGCGACCGATCGTAGTCTCGTAACGCTTGAGAGTTGGCGTTTTGTCGCCATTTGCGCCGACGATCACTTCGCGAATGCGCACAGACACTTTGGCGTGAATGTGGGCGACGCGGTTTTCGTAAGCACGATGCACTTCAGAGACGTCGGAAAATTTCATCCCCTCGCCGGCAACGTTGATGCGCTCACGCGTAGCGTAATACAGGCCAAGCACAATATCTTGCGACGGAACGATGCAAGGCTCGCCATTTGATGGAAGCAAGACGTTATTTGATGCAAGCATCAGCGAACGGCACTCCATCTGAGCTTCAAGCGAGAGTGGCACGTGTACAGCCATTTGATCGCCATCAAAGTCGGCGTTAAAGGCGGTACAGACCAGCGGATGCAATTGAATTGCTTTGCCTTCAATCAACACGGGCTCAAACGCTTGAATGCCTAAGCGGTGCAGTGTTGGCGCGCGGTTGAGCATTACCGGATGCTCGCGAATAACTTCTTCCAAGATGTCCCAAACGACCGGCTCTTGGCTTTCGACCATTTTCTTAGCGGCCTTGATGGTCGTTGCTAAACCTCGGCCTTCGAGGATATTGAAAATGAACGGCTTGAAGAGCTCAAGCGCCATCAATTTAGGTAAACCGCATTGATGTAACTTCAATTGCGGACCGACCACAATCACAGAGCGCCCGGAGTAATCGACGCGCTTACCAAGCAAGTTTTGGCGAAAACGGCCGCCCTTGCCTTTAATCATATCGGCGAGCGATTTCAATGGACGTTTGTTAGCGCCCGTCATGGCTTTGCCACGGCGGCCATTATCGAGCAGTGAATCGACCGCCTCTTGCAGCATGCGCTTTTCATTACGCACAATAATTTCGGGCGCTTTGAGCTCAAGCAAACGCTTCAAGCGATTATTTCGGTTGATGACGCGACGATAAAGATCGTTAAGATCGGAAGTCGCAAAGCGTCCGCCGTCCAATGGCACCAATGGCCGCAATTCTGGCGGCAACACGGGTAACACTTCCATCACCATCCAGTCAGGCTTAATGCCCGACTTCATAAACGCTTCCAGCACTTTGAGGCGCTTCGCGAGTTTTTTAATTTTGGTGTCAGACTTTGATTCAGCAAGCTCAGTGCGCAAGCGCTCAACTTCGCGCGGCAGATCGATGCTCATTAAGAGCTCGCGAATGGCCTCAGCGCCCATCATGGCTTTAAATTCTTCGCCATGCTGCTCAAGCTTCTGCAGGTAGTCTTCTTCGGTCAGCAAGCTGCCTTTGACCAAATTCGTAAAACCAGCATCGACGACAACAAACGCTTCAAAATACAAAACACGCTCGAGATCGCGTAGCGTCATGTCGAGCACCATACCCAAACGGGACGGCAACGACTTTAAAAACCAAATATGAGCCGTTGGCGATGCTAATTCAATGTGCCCCATACGCTCGCGTCGCACTTTTGATAGCGTGACTTCGACGCCACACTTTTCGCAAATGACGCCGCGATGCTTAAGCCGCTTGTACTTACCGCATAAGCACTCGTAGTCTTTGATCGGCCCGAAGGTTTTTGCGCAGAACAAACCATCGCGTTCAGGCTTGAACGTGCGGTAGTTGATCGTTTCCGGTTTTTTGACTTCGCCATAAGACCAAGAACGGATCCGCTCAGGTGAGGCGAGCCCCACTTTGATCGCATTAAATTCTTCGTCTTGCGTAACCTGCTTGAACAAGTCCAGTAGCATGATGCTTTTCCTTTATCCGCGATTCGATGGAGTGCGCTCGAGGTCGATGTCGATCCCCAGCGAACGAATTTCTTTGACCAACACGTTGAACGATTCGGGCATGCCCGCTTCGATCTTGTGCTCACCCTTGACGATATTCTCGTACACCTTGGTGCGACCATTGACGTCATCAGACTTCACGGTCAGCATCTCTTGCAGCGTATACGCCGCGCCATATGCTTCCAATGCCCAAACTTCCATCTCACCGAAGCGCTGGCCACCAAATTGGGCTTTACCACCAAGCGGCTGTTGTGTAACCAAGCTGTATGGTCCAGTCGAGCGCGCGTGCATCTTGTCATCAACTAAGTGATGCAGTTTCAACACATGCATGTAACCGACCGTGACTTGTCGATCAAACGCCTCGCCAGTACGCCCATCATAGAGGGTAATCTGTCCTGATTCTGGGAGGTCGGCAACACGCAGCATTGCCTTAATTTCACCTTCCGTCGCGCCGTCAAATACTGGGGTCGCAAATGGTAAACCGCGACGCAAGTTACCCGACATTTGGCGCACTTCATCGTCTGAGAAACTGGCAATATCCTCAGTTTTTCCGTTTTCGTTGTAGACCCGGTCAAGAAAGCCGCGCAATTCCTTTGTGCTGGCTTCACGCTTGAGCATGTCGTCGATTTTTTGACCAATTCCCGCAGCAGCCCAGCCCAAATGCACTTCCAAAATCTGACCAACGTTCATGCGTGAAGGCACGCCCAACGGATTTAATACGATGTCAACGGGTTGACCATTGGCCATATACGGCATATCTTCGACTGGCACAATCTTCGAGACGACACCCTTATTACCGTGACGACCTGCCATCTTGTCGCCAGGCTGCAAACGACGCTTCACAGCAACATAGACTTTGACCATCTTGAGTACGCCAGGAGGCAACTCATCACCTTGCGTTAACTTCTTCCGCTTTTCTTCAAACGCTTGGTCAAACGTGAGGCGCGTTTGCGTCAAACCGTCTTTTAAGCCTTCGAGCTGAATCGCGGTATCTTCGTCGTCAAGACGAATATCAAACCAATCATGGCGACCTACGGAGGCCAAATATTCCTTGGTGATTTTGGTACCTTTCGCCAATTTTTTTGGGCCGCCGGTTGCTGCTTTACCGTTTAACATGCGCTCGATACGCTCGAACGCATCATTTTCAACAATGCGCAGCTGATCCGCCAGATCCATCTTATAGCGCTTCAATTCATCATCGATGATGGCTTGTGCCCGCTTGTCGCGGTCGATCCCTTCGCGGGTAAAGACCTGTACGTCGATCACTGTGCCATTGATTCCAGAAGGCACGCGCAAGGAGGTATCTTTTACGTCAGACGCTTTTTCACCGAAAATTGCACGTAGCAATTTCTCTTCTGGCGTCAATTGCGTCTCGCCTTTTGGCGTGACTTTACCAACGAGCACGTCACCAGCGAGGACTTCGGCGCCAATGAATACGATGCCGGACTCGTCCAAGCGATTCAGCTGCAATTCGCCCATTGAGCTAATGTCTTTTGAAATCTCTTCAGGGCCAAGCTTTGTATCGCGAGCCAATACCACTAACTCTTCGATATGGATCGAGGTGTAGCGATCATCGGAGACAACGCGCTCTGAAATCAAGATCGAGTCTTCGTAGTTGTAACCGTTCCAAGGCATGAAGGCAACCATCATGTTTTGGCCAAGCGCAAGTTCACCCGCATCCGTTGATGCGCCGTCGGCGATGACATCGCCTTTGACAATACCGTCGCCAATGCGTACGAGTGGGCGTTGGTTAATGTTGGTATTTTGGTTTGAGCGGCGATACTTAATAAGGTTGTAGATATCTACGCCGACTTCGCCAGGTTGCGTCTCTGCATCGTTTACGCGCACGACAACCCGCGCTGCATCCACGTAGTCGACTTTGCCGCCGCGCCGTGCGGTCACGACGGTGCCGGAGTCAATCGCGGCGGTGCGCTCAACGCCGGTACCCACCAACGGCTTTTCAGGACGCAAGCAGGGCACTGCTTGGCGCTGCATGTTGGAGCCCATCAACGCGCGGTTAGCATCATCGTGCTCAAGAAAGGGAATGAGCGATGCGGCAACCGACACGATCTGCGACGGCGCGACGTCCATGTATTGCACGCGCTCTGGTGTGGCCACGATGGTCTCACCTTTATTGCGGCAAATCACCATTTCGTCAGTCAGTTCACCCTTGATATTCAAGGTTGAGTTTGCCTGCGCAATGATGTAATTACCCTCTTCAATGGCGGACAGGTAATCGATATCGCTCGTGACTTTGGTGCCAATCACCTTACGATACGGTGTTTCGAGGAAACCGTATTCGTTTGTGCGCGCGTAAAGTGCGAGTGAGTTAATAAGGCCGATGTTCGGGCCTTCAGGCGTTTCGATTGGGCAGACGCGCCCGTAATGCGTTGGATGTACGTCACGCACCTCAAAGCCGGCGCGCTCTCGCGTGAGACCACCCGGGCCAAGCGCCGATACGCGTCGCTTGTGGGTAATTTCAGAAAGCGGGTTGGTTTGATCCATAAACTGCGAAAGCTGGGACGAACCGAAGAATTCTTTAATCGCCGCGCTAATTGGCTTCGCGTTGATCAAATCAGTAGGCAATAAATTTTCGCTTTCAGCCTGCGCCAAGCGCTCTTTTACGGCACGCTCAACACGCACTAAGCCTGAGCGGAACTGATTTTCAGCAAGCTCACCCACGGACCGCACGCGGCGGTTTCCTAAGTGGTCAATATCATCCACTTCGCCCTTGCCGTTGCGCAAGTCGACCAAGATTTTCGCCGCTGCGAGGATGTCGTCTTTGGACAATACACCCGAGCCCGTGATCTCATCGCGACTGACGCGACGGTTAAATTTCATGCGGCCAACGCGCGAAAGATCGTAGGTATCGCCGTTGAAAAAGAGGCGGTCAAACAATGCTTCGACGGCGTCTTCTGTTGGCGGCTCGCCCGGACGCATCATGCGGTAGATGACCACGCGTGCGGCGGTTTGATCTGGCGTTTCGTCGCTGCGCAACGTCATGCTGATCCATGGCCCACTGTCGGTATCGTTGATGTAAAGCGTTTTGAAGGTTTTCACGCCGGCAACAATCAACTTGTTAAACAAGTCTTCGGTGATTTCGTCGTTTGCCTTCGCAATGACTTCGCCCGTATCGGTATCGACGATGCTGTGAGCCAGTACACGCCCGATTAATTGATCTTGCGGAATCGTAAATTTCGTAATCCCGGCAGTACCGATATCGCGCACATGCTTGGCTGTAATGCGCTTATCTTTTTGGACGATGACTGTGCCATCATCTTTGCAAATATCAAACTTGGCAACGTCGCCTTTGAGGCGCTCGGTGACGACATCAAGCTCAATACCTTTTGGCGTCAAGTTGAAGTTTTCATACTGATAGAACGTGCTGAGGATGTCCTCAACGTTCATACCCAATGCTTTGAAAAGAATCGTGACGGGAAGCTTGCGGCGACGATCAACACGGAAGAATACAAAATCTTTCGCATCAAATTCATAGTCAAGCCATGAGCCGCGATACGGAATGATCCGCGCTGAGAAAAGCAACTTACCAGAGCTGTGGGTCTTGCCGCGATCATGCTCAAAAAATACACCAGGCGAGCGATGCAACTGCGAAACGATCACCCGCTCCGTACCGTTGATCACAAACGAGCCATTCACTGTCATGAGTGGAATTTCACCCATGTAGACCTCTTGCTCTTTAATCTCTTTGATGGTTTCTTGCGGCGCTTCGCGATCAAGGATCACCAAGCGCACTTTCGCGCGCAACGGCGCGGCGAAGGTCAGGCCACGCTGCTGACACTCGGTAACGTCGAATGCTGGCGTGCCCAAGTGATAGCTGACGAACTCAAGCCGAGCGTTGAGCATATTGCTCACGATCG
Source organism: Betaproteobacteria bacterium (assembly GCA_031430575.1). Lineage (GTDB taxonomy): Bacteria > Pseudomonadota > Gammaproteobacteria > Burkholderiales > Casimicrobiaceae > JANMDS01. Next base: position 45,504 of record JANPBT010000029.1, read on the forward strand.
GGAAGATCGATAAGAATGCCGATTGCAATCCGGCATCTTTACGCTTTGCTACTTGCGTATCAATCTGCAGAAATTCGCGAAACGAGATTAACTGCGTCTCAAGCAAAAACGGCACTTTCAATACGCTGTCACGCTTCGCGAAACTTTTACGAATACGTTTTTTCTCAGCAAACGAGTAGGTAGTGGCCATGGGTACGGGCTCCAGAGTTACGCGGGGAGGGATTCAAGCGCGTTGGTAACTGCGCCGCGGGTACAGGTGCCCAATTTTTCGGGTGATTTACCTGTACCTGCGGCGCAGTTAGCAGCGCGCTTTTCAAAATTGACTACGCTGCTAACGCCAACGCGCGTATTGCGCGTCGACGTCGGGTCATACAAATTACTTAATTTCGGCTTTCGCGCCAGCGTCGGTAAGCTTCTTAGCGATCGCTTCTGCATCCGCTTTAGGAATTGCTTCTTTAACGGGCTTTGGAGCGCCGTCAACGAGGTCTTTTGCTTCTTTGAGGCCGAGACCCGTGACTTCGCGAACAACCTTAATAACGTTAACTTTTTGTGCGCCAGCTTCGAGCAAGTTAACCGTGAATTCGGTTTGCTCTTCAGCCACTGCAGCAGCAGCGCCACCGCCAGCGCCCGCAGGTGCGGACATTGCAGCAGCGGATACGCCAAACTTCTCTTCGATCGCTTTTACGAGATCGTTGAGTTCCATTACAGACATGCCGTCTAAGGCTGCCAGAAAATCGTCTTTGTTAAATGCCATGATTGATAAATCCTAAGAATGGTTTGATGGGAAACGATGCTTTACGCAGCGACGCCTTTTTTCGCGGCCAATGCAGCAATAACGCGCGCCATCGAGGCGACAGGCGTTTGCAACAAGCCAGCGATTTGGGCCAAGAGCACTTCACGCGGTGGGATGCTCGCTAAAGCAATGACGCCTGCTTTATCGAGTACTTTTCCGTTAAATGCGCCCACTTTGACTGCAAACTTCTCGTTGCCTTTTGCAAAGTCAGAAATGACTTTTGCGGCAGCAACAGGGTCGGTCGAAAAACCGTAGATCAGCGGGCCGGTCATATGATCGGCTGCCACATCGAATGGTGATCCAGCCACGGCACGACGCGCCAGCGTGTTTTTCAACACATGCAGGTAGACGCCTTTTTCGCGCGCTGCTTTGCGCAAGCCAGTGATCTCAGACACCTTCGTTCCACGATACTCAGCCAACACCATCGTTTGAGATTTAGCGACTTGCGCTTTAATCTCGTCAACGACGGCTGCCTTTTCAGAACGATTGATACTCAAAATACAACTCCTTCAAAATTGCGCGCCACGGCTTTCAATGCGGACGCACACCCAGTTTCAGCAGCCTTCTGGGTGGAGTGTGTTTTTTGCAAGCAAAAAACCGCAAACCATTCCCGCGGGACTACCATCTACGTTGGCCATACCTGCGGCGCAGTAACGATGAATTTAAAGGCAAAGCGCCTTAAAACATCTCAATCTGCGCCGCAGGTACGATTAAGCGGCAAGCCAGCCCGCACCAACGGTCTTTGACGGTTCAGCGCTTCGCTTTCGCTTAGCGCTGACCCACCAATTTTTTAGCGTGCAGCGGACGGTGCGGCAAAGGTAGAGTGATCCACCCGAACGCCAACACCCATCGTGCTCGACAAACTAATTTTTCTTAAATACTGACCTTTTGACGCCGCAGGCTTTGCTTTTTGCAGCGCCTCAACAAGAGCGCCTAGATTGGACTGTAATTGCTCAATCGAAAACGAAACACGACCGATCGAGGCATGCACGATACCGGCTTTGTCAGTACGATATTGAACCTGACCCGCTTTGGCGTTTTTGACAGCGCCTGCAACGTCAGCCGTTACCGTGCCAACTTTTGGGTTAGGCATGAGGCCACGTGGGCCTAAGATCTGACCCAGAGTGCCTACGATACGCATTGCGTCAGGCGACGCGATGACGACGTCGAAATCCATCTTGCCTTCTTTAACTTGGGCTGCCAGATCTTCAAAGCCAACGATGTCAGCACCCGCTGCGCGGGCTTCGTCGGCTTTTGCGCCTTGCGTGAACACCGCAACGCGCACGGTCTTGCCGGTTCCTGCTGGCAACACAACTGCGCCGCGCACGGTTTGGTCTGATTTCTTCGCATCGATACCAAGATTAATCGCGACGTCAACAGACTCGCCAAACTTTGCCGTCGCGGTTTTCTTAACCAACTCAAGAGCGTCCGTAACCGCGTAGGTTTTGTTGCGATCAACTTGGCTGACGAGCAGCTTCATACGTTTATTCATCTGTGCCATGTTATTTCACTCCTTCCACGACAATACCCATCGAGCGGGCGCTGCCTGCGATCGTGCGCACTGCGGCGTCGAGGTCGCCGGCGGTCAGGCTCGGCATTTTTACTTTCGCGATCTCTTCAGCTTGCTCGCGGGTAATCTTGCCCACTTTGTCCGTATGCGGACGTGGTGAACCTTTTTCAAGCTTTGCAGCTTTCTTGATCAGATATGTGTTTGGCGGGGTGCCGAGCACGAAGGTAAAGCTCTTATCGGCGAACGCGGTGATGGTGACCGGAACAGGCATTCCGGGCTCCAGCTTTTGCGTCTGCGCGTTAAACGCCTTACAAAATTCCATGATATTCAAACCGCGCTGACCGAGCGCAGGACCAATCGGCGGCGAAGGATTCGCTTTGCCGGCGGGAACTTGTAGCTTAATAAAGCCAACAACTTTCTTTGCCATTTTTCATTACTCCAATATGCGGGTGATTTCGAAGCGGGCCGCTTCTCCCCAAAACCTCGCCGTTAGTCAGCGAGGACCGTACTACACTAAAACTTCCATTTTTGCCGCTATACCTGCGGCGCAGATTTCATACTTTTTGAACCAAAAAATGATTCAATCTGCGCCGCAGGTAACGATCAAACTCAGGCTTTTTCGACCTGACCAAAATCTAACTCTACGGGTGTTGCGCGGCCAAAAATCATGACCGAGACGCGCAGCTTTGATTTCTCGTAATTCACATCTTCTACGTTGCCGTTGAAATCGGTGAATGCGCCGTCTTTGATGCGCACAGATTCGCCGGTTTCGAAAAGAACTTTATGACGCGGTTTGTCAACACCGGTTTTCACTTGATTCATGATCCCGTCCATTTCTTTTTGAGAAATGGGGATCGGCTTGTTGCCTGTGCCGCCGATAAAGCCAGTGACCCGCTGCGTACTCTTAACTAAATGCCAAGTTTCGTCGGTCAATTCCAGCTCAACAAACACGTAGCTCGGGTAGAGCTTGCGTTCGGTCACGGCCTTTTGACCGTTTTTGATTTCGACAACTTCTTCAACCGGCACGAGAATCTGGCCGAACTTATCGGCAAACGACGACCGACCGATACGCTCGATCAACGCCTTTTGCACGCTTTTTTCGAAGCCAGAATAGGCGTGAACGATATACCAGCGGCGGTTATGGGGAACAGATGGCGCGGCCTCCGCTGCGGGGGCTGCTTCGACGGCTGCTGCATTTTCCTGCGTTGCTTCGCTCATGCTCTAGCTCCCCTAGCGGCCGGTGATGTACGACATGATCCAAGCCAAAAGGCCATCAATCATCGCCAAAAACAGCGCCATGATGACCACAAAAACAAAAACGATAAGCGTGGTTTGCATCGTCTCTTTGCGCGTGGGCCACGCGACTTTTTTACCCTCGGTCCAAGCTTCCTTAGCAAACTCAACAAATGATTTGCCGGGCGCTGACAACCACGCCACGCCAGCACCGGCAGCCAACCCGGCGAGAACCATCAGCACACGCAAGACTTGCGCGCTTTCTGAAAATTTGTGAAAGGCAAATACGCCAGCGGCCACGCACAAAAATGCTGCCCCGAGTTTAAAGTTATCCACCATGCGATTTGCTGACTTTCCATTAAGCAACGCACTGCTGCGCTGCGGCTAAATTTGGCAGGGGCGGAGGGTCTCGAACCCCCGACCTACGGTTTTGGAGACCGTCGCTCTTCCAGCTGAGCTACACCCCTAAAAACACTACTTTTGCGCGTCTTAAAAAGCACAGTAAATCTAACGACGCCACCGAACTCATCAAACCCAAGAGGCATCGCTCTGTATAACGATGCGATGCGAAAGACGCGAGATTGCTAAAAGCGCACTACCTGCGGCGCAGATTAGGGCGTTTTAGGCCGAATTCTGCGCCGCAGGTTTACTAAAATCTACTCAAGAACTTTGGCAACGACGCCAGCGCCGACGGTGCGGCCACCTTCGCGAATGGCAAAGCGTAAGCCTTGCTCCATCGCGATTGGGGAGATCAAGGTCACAACCATCTTGATGTTGTCGCCAGGCATAACCATCTCTACACCTTCAGGCAACTGGGTCGCACCGGTGACGTCCGTGGTACGGAAGTAAAACTGGGGGCGGTAGTTGTTGAAGAATGGCGTGTGGCGACCACCTTCGTCTTTGGACAAAATGTAGACCTCGCACTCAAACTTGGTGTGGGGCTTGATTGAGCCTGGCTTGCACAGCACTTGCCCGCGCTGTACATCTTCGCGCTTGGTGCCGCGCAGCAAGATGCCGACGTTGTCGCCCGCTTGACCTTGGTCGAGCAACTTCCTAAACATCTCAACGCCGGTACAAATGGTCTTTTGGGTGTCGGCTAGGCCAACGATTTCAATTTCTTCACCCACTTTGACAATGCCGCGCTCGATACGACCGGTCACTACCGTGCCGCGACCTGAGATCGAGAAGACGTCTTCTACGGGCATCAAAAATGCGCCGTCGACTGCGCGCTCGGGCATCGGGATGTAGTTGTCGAGGGCGTCGGCAAGTTTGTCGATGCAGTCCACGCCGTATTCGCCGGCTTCGCCTTGCAGTGCTTTAAGGGCTGAACCGATGATGATCGGGGTGTCGTCGCCGGGGAAGTCGTATTTGTTGAGCAAATCACGCACTTCCATTTCGACGAGCTCTAGGAGCTCTTTGTCGTCGACCATGTCGGCTTTGTTCATGAAGACGATGATGTACGGTACACCGACCTGACGGGCGAGCAGGATGTGTTCGCGCGTTTGGGGCATCGGGCCGTCAGCAGAAGATACGACAAGAATCGCGCCGTCCATCTGGGCAGCGCCGGTAATCATGTTTTTAACGTAGTCAGCGTGACCGGGGCAATCCACGTGGGCGTAATGCCGGTTTTTGGTCTCGTACTCGACGTGGGCGGTGTTAATCGTAATGCCACGCGCTTTTTCTTCTGGCGCTGCATCAATCTGATCATACGCACGGGCTTCGCCACCAAACTTCTTGGCCAATACCGTGGTAATCGCCGCCGTTAAGGTGGTCTTGCCGTGATCTACGTGCCCAATCGTGCCCACGTTAACGTGGGGCTTGGTACGCTCAAATTTGCCTTTTGCCATGAT
>JANPBT010000030.1:0-65174 GCA_031430575.1 Betaproteobacteria bacterium
GCCTGTTGCAGCTAGGACCGCGTGAAGCCCACGAGCGACATCGCAGGGGTTGCTTGGCGCTTTTGGCGCTGGCCTGCTAGCCCCGTAACCTGGTCTGTCATAGGCAAAGGTTGCGACTGTCGATGGCAGGCGGCCAATGACTGCAGCCCACGGGGACATTCCATCGCCTAGCCCAGACTGAAAGACCACGGTTGTCGGCGCAGATCCTGTACGAACCCAAGCAATCTCGGAGTTCCTAATCTTGGCGGTCTGATTGGGTGGCAGCGAGCTGCAGCCTGCTGCAAAGGCGCACCCGATTGCCATTAGAAGCGTGCGAAGTGAGGAGATAGGCATTGAACGCCTAACGTAATTTATACCGCAAAACCTGCGGGATAATCTGGGCGCTGCGAGATAATCTGGACATCTTTTTTTCCTAAGAGTGGCTTATAGCCTAAGTTGCAGCGTATTTACGAATTTGGCATACAGGTATAAAAAAAACAACAAACACCGCAGATTGCGATTGCGAAATTCTACGCGTTTGATCTTCGCACTATCAGGTTCGCTTCAATCTGCGCCGCAGGTAGATCTGAATTTACGCACTTTTACCTATTTTTTCGCGTGCGGATTTTTGATTTCGTATAAGCAATGGCGTGAAAGTTCGTGGTCGGGCGCAAGTGCGGGGTGATCGAAATCGCGGCGGGTATTTTTCATCCCGACGCGCTCCATGACTTTGCGGGAAGCTTCGTTGTTGAGAGACGTGATCGCATAGAGTTTTTCACGCTCCAAAATCTCAAAGCCAAATTTCACGCAGGCTTGCGCGCCTTCGGTAGCGAGCCCTTTTTTCCAAAATTGTGGAGCGAGTCGCCAGCCGATTTCAACGCCGTTGTTTTCAAACGGCATATGAAAACGAATCGGTATTGCGGCACCGATCACGCCGATAAAATCGCCCGTTTCGCGCAGCTCAGCGGCCCAAAATCCCCAGCCGAATGTTTCGATGCGGGCTTGCCAACGGTCAACGGCTGCGTTTGATTCGGGGGCGGCCATCGTTCCGCCTAAATTGCGCATGACTTGCAGATCTGCGCTCATTGTGGCGAATGGTGCACGATCGCTCTCGATCCAGTTGCGTAGGCGAAGGCGTTCGGTGAGAAGTTCCATGGCGTTTGCGTTCAAAAGATCAAAGAAATGATGATACCTGCGGCGCAGATTTAGGCTTTTTTGCCTCGATTTGCGCGTAGGGAGTTGTTGTGTGTGTGCTGGCGGCGGTCTGCGCGCGCCTTACAACCAGGCGGTTGCTCCCGATCGCTTAGTGCCGCGAGCGCGAATGCTTGCGCGAAATCTGCGCCGCAGGTATCCAGCCTTTGCAAAACCAGCGGCCATAATTCACGATGCCGCGCAACCATTCATCGGCAAGATAGGCGAGCCAGACGCCGACTAATCCAAGCCCAAGATGGATGCCAAGCCACCATGCGCCAAAAGCGAGCGCGATCGCCATTGTGGGCAGGCTGGCGACGGCGGGGAAGCGGGCATCGCCCACTGCGCGTAATGCATCGTTCATCACGATATTGATTGTGCGCCCCGGCTCGACGATCACCCCGATCCACATCAACGTCATCCCGAGGGCGATGATCTTTGGGTCTTGCGTGAAGATCTGCAAAAGTGATTTACCGAATATCGCGGCGATCAGCGCGGTGAGCCCGCTTAAAAGCATGCCGAGCGCGAGCGAGCGATTGGCGAAATGATAGGCATGGCGAAAATGCCCAGCACCAATCATGCGCCCGACGAGCACTTCTACGGCTAAGCCGGTGGAGACGCCTACGAGAATGACCGCGCTGGTAATTTGCAGCACGTAGGTATGCGTTGCCATTGCCTGCGCGCCAAGCTGCGCGCTCACCCGCACACTGACCAAAAACGCCAGCACCCAGCCCAGATGCTCGATTGCAGTGGGGATGCCGATGCGCATGAGTGGCATGAGCTTAGGAAGATCAAGCTGCCAAAAATCACGCAATCGCGGACGAATGTTGAGCCGCGTGCGCCAAAGCCACAGATAGAGCACGACGATGACGATGCGGCTTGCAAGCATGGCGTAGGTGTAGCCGACGATGCCAAAGCGGGGCACGAGCGCGATCCCCAGGGCGAGATGAATGGCGTGCATCAGCGCAATGGCAGTGAGCACCGAGCGCACATGCAGATGCACGCGCAACACGCCCGCAAACGACACGCACCACGCTTCTAGCAAAAATAAAAAACCCGTAATGCGCAGCAGCGGCCCCGCGGTTTCGGTCACGATTGGCGGCGCGGCCATGAGCGCCAAGATCGCATCGGCGCCTAAGATCGCGGCAATGCCAATGGCCCCGCCGAGCCACGTTGCCCCGCCGAGCGCGACCCGTGCGACTTCATCGGCCCCCGCAAATTGCTTCGCGCCCAAGCGATGGGCCACGACCACGCCAACCCCGGCGCCAACGACACGAAAGAGCACGAACATCATGCCCCATAAATGATTGGTCACGCCGTAAGCAGCGGCCGTGGCATCAGAGATTTTGGAGGCGAGGTAAGTGCCGATCACGCCGACTAAAAGCGCCAACATCGATTCCAATAGGATTGGCAAGGCGACCGCGCGCAGCGTCGGGTGCGCTGATTTGGCGTTGGCGGGTGTGAGACTGGCGTTCATGGTCTGATTACAAAAATACCTGCGGCGCAGAGGTGTTGCGCTCAGTTTCAGTTAAATATAGCGGTTTTACAATCGATTGCACTAAATGTTGAAAAAATGCTGGAAATTTGCTTTTTTGGGGCGTATGCGTGCAGTGAAGATTTGATACGTAAACCAAAGTGCTGGGATTCCCGCGGCGCAGGAGAGTCGATACGAGGCGATGACACGATTTTGCAGCGAGCGATGAAAGCCAAACAACAAATGATCTCCAAAATCAATACCCGCGCCGCTAAATCAGATTAAATCTGCGCCGCAAGGTTTGCCCCGCGCACCCTCACGCCGCGCGATCCAGCTGCAGCCCTGCGTGCTCGCGCAGCGGATGAAACGTAACTTTGGGGTGGCGCTCTTTGGTGAGATCTAAATCGTAGGTCGAGGTCAGCAGATAGGCGAGCGTGCCCGCAGCATCGGTCGCCAGCTTAGAGGCATTTAAATCTTGAAAGCGTTTCATCTCGAGCGGATCATCGCAAGTCACCCATCGCGCGCCAACATACTTGCAGCCGCTCAAGCGAATATCTGCTTTGTATTCGGCAGACAAACGATGCTGCACGACTTCAAATTGCAATTGCCCAATCGCACCCAATAGCATCAGCGTGCCGACGTGTGGCTTAAATACTTGAATCGCGCCTTCTTCGCCAAGCTGCTGCAAGCCTTGCTGCAGTTGCTTACTTTTCATGGGGTTAGTGAGCTCGACAGATTGAAATAATTCGGGTGCGAAAAAAGGCAAACCGGTGTATTGCAGCTTGCCGCCATCGGTAAGCGTATCGCCCAATTGCACGCCGCCGTGAATTGTGAAACCAATGATGTCGCCAGCGTAGGCTTCATCGACCTGCTCGCGCCGCTGCGACATAAACGTCACCACGCTGGTCGGTCGCATTTCTTTTTCTGTGCGCTGCACTTTCAGCTTCATGCCCGAGGTGTATTTTCCTGAGCAGACCCGCACAAACGCGATGCGATCACGGTGCATCGGGTCCATATTGGCTTGCACTTTAAAAACAACACCCGAGAAATCTTCGCCCTGCGGGGAAATTTCTTGCAAACCACCATCTGGATTCGTTGAAAAACGGGGGCGGGGTGCGGGCGCGAGATCAACCAGAGCATCCAAAATTTCCATCACTCCGAAATTATTGACCGCTGAGCCAAAGAAAACGGGGGTTTGCTTGGCCGCTAAAAAGTCTTCAAGATTGAACGTAGGCGCAGCGCCGGTAGCGAGCTCGATTGAATCCAACGCGGCATCAAAGTCGCTGCCAAAGCGCGCGCGCAGCGCGCCAGGATCAGAAAGGAGCATCACTTCCGCTTCATCTTTGATGCGGTCTTCACCTGCGCTGAAAACCCGCATCGCCTGCGTGCGCAAATTGATGATTCCGGCGAACGCTTTGCCTTGGCCCACAGGCCAGGTCATCGGCACGCAGGGCATGCCCAACTCACGCTCAATTTCATCGAGCAGCTCAATGGGGTCGCGGCCCTCGCGGTCCATTTTGTTGACGAACGTAATAATCGGGTGATCGCGCTGACGGCAAACGCCGATGAGCCGCTTGGTTTGCGCTTCAACGCCGTTTGCGGCATCAATGACCATCAGCGCAGAATCGACTGCGGTAAGCACGCGATAGGTATCTTCAGAGAAATCACGGTGCCCCGGCGTATCGAGCAAATTCACCACCGATTCGCGATACTCCATCTGCATGACCGAGGAAGCGACTGAAATGCCGCGCTGCTTTTCGATTTCCATCCAGTCGGAAGTCGCATGGCGGCTGGCTTTGCGCGCTTTTACGCTGCCCGCGATATGAATCGCACCCGAAAAAAGCAAAAGCTTCTCAGTCAGGGTGGTTTTCCCGGCATCGGGGTGAGAGATGATGGCAAACGTACGACGGCGGCGTACTTCTTTTTCAATTTCAGACATAGGTGCTGCCAATATCAAGCGTAACCCGCTATTTTCGCAAATTCTTGCTTGCGGACCGGGATAATCTGCGCCGCAGGTATCATTTGACTGCATTGGCTGGCAGCGCAACTTGTAACGCTGCGCGCGGTCTGAGCGAAGTACTTGCATACCGATTGACCGCGCGTGTAGCGCAAAAGGAAATTTCTCCAATGATCCGCCGTACATTTTTAGCCGCCAGTATCGCCGTCGCCTTGAGCGGGCGCGTGCTTGCGCAAGAGCCAACGAAAGTCAAACGCCTCGTGAAAACTAGACCTGAATGGGCCAAACTGCTGCCCGAAGATCGATTCCATATTTTGTTTGAAGAAGGCACTGAGCGCGCGGGCACGAGCCCTTTTAATGCCGAGAAGCGCGCCGGCACCTTCATCTGCGCGGCCTGCTACTTCCCGCTCTTTAAAGCGGATAAGAAATACGAAAGTGGCACCGGCTGGCCGAGCTTTTTTGATCCGATCCCAGATGCCTTGGGCAGCAAGCGAGATTTCAAAATGTTCATCCCGCGCAAGGAATATCACTGCGCGCGCTGCGGTGGGCATCAGGGTCATGTGTTCGACGATGGCCCAAAGCCAACGGGCTTGCGCTACTGCAATAACGGGCTTGCGCTGCTCTTTGTGCCCGACGGCACAACGCTGCCGGAGCTGCGCACATGAAAAAAATGCTGCGAGCTTTTCTAGGCGTAATCTGCGCCGCAGGTTTCTCCGCTGGCGCGTTCGCCCAATTGGCGAAAACAGAAACCGCGATTTTTGCCGGTGGTTGTTTCTGGTGCACTGAGGCCGATTTCGACAAAGTGCCAGGCGTTACCGAGACCATCTCGGGCTATCTGGGCGGTCGTGTCGTTAACCCGACTTACGAAGCGGTGAGCGCAGGCAAGACCGGTCATACCGAGGGCGTAAAAATCACCTACGATCCAGCGAAAGTGACGTATGCGCAACTGGTTGATATTTTCTGGAAGACGATGGACCCATCGGTGAAAGATGCGCAATTTTGTGACCACGGCTCGCAATATCGGTCTGGTATTTTTTTCTTAGACGCGGCGCAGCAGAAAATCGCGGCTGAGAGTAAAGCTGCGCTGGAGAAGACCGGGCGTTTTAAAACGGTCTACACTGAAATTTCCGCCGCAACGACCTTCTACGCTGCGGAAGATTATCACCAGAATTACCACACCAAAAATCCAATTCGCTATCAGTATTACCGCAGTGGCTGCGGGCGAGATGCGCGGCTAAAAGAAATCTGGAAGTAGCGATTTAAGTCAAACCGAGGCAAAAACTGCGCCGCGGGTATGATGAATTTTCATCGTACCTGCGGCGCAGTTTTTTTGCCGCGAGCAGCGTTCGCCGCTAGACAATTGCTTCAGCAAACAAATCTGCGACCTGCTTACGCAGCCAGATACTGCGTGTATCGAGATGCACGTTTCGATGCCAATGCTGCTTCAAATCAATTCTTGGCGCGCCAAGATCAAGCGCGACTATTTTGAGATTTGCGTTGAGTCCGACGAAATAGATTGCGAGCGGGTAGGGCACGGTAACGATTAAGTCAGACTGAGCCACGATTGCCAACGCGCTCATAAAATGCGGGGTATGCAATGCAATGCGACGCTTGACCCGCTTACGCACCAGAAATCGCTCCATCACTTCGTGGGAGCGACTCTCGACCCGCACAGCCGCATGCTCCAACGCCGAAAATTGCTGCAGTGAGATGCGTCGACTGCGATGCGGATGGTCTTTTCTGACAACGCACGCGAAGGCATTGGTAAACAGCCGTTGGTTAACGGTCGATTTTGATTTCAATTCTGGGAAATAACCAAGTGCCAGATCGATTTCCCCGCTGGCAAGCCCAGACTCTACTTCGGCCACGCTCGGCGCGACCGCACGAACCGCCGCATAGGGCGCGACCGAGCGCAGATGTCGCATAAGCTTTGGTAGAAAGACCAGCTCGCCCGCGTCTGACATTGCAAACGTAAACGACTGCGTTGATGCTGCAGGCGTCCACGCATCACCGCCTTGGCGCTCTCGGTCCAGCGTAGCCAGCATCGTGCGCGCGGTCGCAACCAGCGCTGTGCCGCGTGGCGTTGGGCTCATGCCACGCGGAGCGCGCTCAAAAAGCGGATCAGAAAATGCGAGGCGGAGTTTCGCAAGGGCAGCGCTCACTGCAGGCTGGCTCAGCCCGAGCATGTTGGCCGCGCGGCTGACGCTTGCGGCTTCGGCTAAGGCCACAATCACCGGCAACTGCGCAAGATATTGAAAGTCTTTCATATCAAAAAAAGTGATAAATTGTATTTGAATTATTCTATTGGAGAATACATTGGATCGCGTCAGAATCTATCAAACGAGGTCAGTGGCGACGCAGTGATGGCCGCTTATTTCGCTGTGCAAGGAGATTTCGATGTATCTAAAAAATGAATGGCAAGTCGCGGCATTTAGCAAAGAGGTTTCGCTTGGCGCACCCTTTGCGCGTGTAATTTGCGACGAACCGATTGCATTCTTCCGTACCGCTTCGGGCAGGCTTGCAGCGGTTGAGGATCGCTGCGCACATCGCGGCACGCCGCTCTCGCTCGGCCGCGTGGTCGGCGAAACGCTGCAGTGCGGCTACCACGGCGCTTGCTTTGATACCCACGGTAAGTGCGTCAGCGTTCCGGGGCAGAAAGTGATTTCCTTCCACGCCCGCGTGCGTGCGTATCCAGTAGCTGAGCGCTTCGGCTGCATCTGGATATGGATCGGTGATGAAGCGCTGGCGGATGCCGCAAAAATTCCCGACGTTCATTGGATGAATGATCCGCTCTGGGTCGCCAGTACCGGCTATCACCACATTCGCGCGAACTATCAATTACTCACTGATAATCTGCTGGATCTGTCTCACGAAACCTACGTCCATGGCAAGACGATTGGTCATGAAGCCGTCGCGGAATCTGCCGAAACGGTTTCAACCGATTCTGAGAGCGTAACCGTTGCAAAAGAAATGCCAAATTGCACCGCACCGCCGTTTTATCAACATGCAGCACGCGTGAGCGCCACTGATCGAGTGAATCGCTGGCAACGCACCCGCTTTTTGCCGCCAGCCTATACCGTGATTGACGTCGGCGTTGATCCGATCAATGCGGCTGCTCCGGCAATTCAATTTAATGGACGCGTGATTAATCTCATCACGCCCGAAACCGGCACCACCAGTCACTACTTTTGGGCTTTTGCCCGAAGTGAGCGCCTAGATGAGCCGGCATTGACTGAATACCTGCGCGCCGCAGTCGATGCGACATTTGAAGAAGATAAGGTCATGCTCGAAGGCCAGCAAACGCGCATGAATCACCCCACGCATCCAACTTTTGGTGCCGCATTTCGGACCGACGTTGCACCGATGCAAGCCCGCAAATTATTGGCGCGCCTGATTGCGGCGCAGCAGGTCACACACACGCCTGTTGATTCATTTAAAAAAGGAACAGCAACCGCTGAGGACGTGATAAGCAGCTAAGTTAGCCACTGAGTTAGCCACTGAGTTAAGTCTCTAGCGCAGCCTTAATCTTGGCAGCGGCTGCGATGGTCTCTTTGTAGCCTGCATCCATCGCGCGAACGCGAAACTCTTCGGTGATATTGACGTAATAGCCAAATTTCGGATGCACGGTGAAATTGGCGACCTTAGTGTCGGGAGCGATTGCTGCGCGTTTTTTAAGATCACCGTCCCGATAGCGCTCGGTGCCAGCGGGTGCTTGGTCTTCATGCGCCGAGGCATCGATAGCGAGCACCTTAACTGCGCCGCAGGCTTTGGCCACACGCACAGGCACCGGCGCGACGTAGTCAGGGTCAACGTAAGGCTCGCCCCGAATCCAAACGGGCGTGAAGCGGCCTTCGATGGCGCAGGAGGCTTGCACGGCAATTCCCGTGTCTCCGGCATCAAAGACGACCGCGCTGCGTTTTTTTGCATGGGCAGCCACCGGCAAAAACCGGATCGGAAGCGATTGCAACGGGCGATCACCAATTTGCGAATTCACGAAGTTTGCAATCGCCGCGCCGCTGAAACGCTCGTCTGTGCCAAAAGAAATCCGCAGCACTTGCATCGGTGAAATTGAGAGCGCAAGCTTGCGCAGCTCCGTCGCTTTCATGCCTGCAGCCCAAAGCGCGCCAACCAGCGCGCCGACGGATGCGCCGACGATCATTGGCGGTTTCAATTCCATTTCTTCCAGCGCTTGCAACACGCCGATATGGACAAAGCCGCGCGGCCCGCCACTGCCGAGCACGAGCGCCCACGCTGCCTGGGCTTGCGATACCTGCGGCGCAGATTCAAGCGATTTCACGCGCGGCGCGTTGGAGCCGATGTGATCGGTATGGGCATCAAATGCGCAGCCTGAAATACCGGCAATTCCCGCGCCCGTCGCTGCGAGTAAGAGTGCGCGCCGCTTCAAAGCCGTGCGTCCTGATGGGCGAAATAAAACCATTCGTTGCCCGGTTGCGCGAGCGCATTGGGGAAGACAATGCGGCCATTGGCGGGCGCTTGTAGCGCGTGGCCATCCGCGCGCCTGCCGATGAGCTCCCCTTTGGCGACGGCATCAAAACTCGTCCATGATTTGGCGAAGGTATCGCCTGCATCATCGCGATCGATCACTTCGGCTAGGCGCAGGCATTCCATTTGCGCGGCAGGGTTTGGATCGGTTTCATCGCTAATCTTGAGATGCGCCAGCGTATTGCGGATGGCGCGGTAGGCAACTTCTGCGCCAAGCGGGTCATGATGCTGCCCGCACTCCAGCGTTATCGCGGCGCCACCGACTGAGCGCATGTATTCGGTGGTGCCGACGCCGTATTTCGGGTCAATCGTATGCCGGTTGGCCGCATCATGCATGCGCTCGCGCCGCTTCGCTACGCCGACTGCGTAAGTATCGAGCCAGCCATAGACCACACGCTCCACGCCAAGCCTTGCGACCAACGATTCTTCAATGGCTGCTTTAGAAAAAGGCTGTAGCGCATCGGAATTATTGCGCGGACCAATGAGCGCAAAAGGCTTGCCTTGCGCCTGAAAGGAGTGCAAATCAAGGAGCACATCATGCTGCGCCATGAGCGGGCAGAGCCAATTGCCGACGTGGTCTTCGTATTCAGTCACATGCGCGCTTGGTGCGAGATTGCGATTGAGATTGCGATCGCCATTGCGCTGTTGCAACGCATAGGCTTTTGGATTGGTGATCGGCACGAAGGTCACGCTGCCGCGGGCAATGGCGAGCGCCCCGGCGTCGATCTCGCTGACCACGCGCGTGATGCCATGGGTGCCGTGCAGCTCGTTGCCGTGAACAGCGCCCAAGATCAGCACGCGCACGCCGGGTGCGGTGGCCTGAAAATGGATGGATTTAAAGGGGAGTAATTGCATTGCCGTACCTGATTGCCCGTCTGATCTACTTTCGATGCGATTATTGCGTAAATCGCTGCCCGCATAATGATACGGTCTATGAATGAACTCATCACCAATTCTGAAAGCGTTGCCTGGCCCGCGCATTTGCGTCTGCGTTTCACCCGCGAGGGCGCGCGCACGATCTTGCGTGAGCGCCGCCACCAAGGCCCCTTGCGGGTGCTAAAAGCGCTCTACCCAGAGGGCGAAGGCATCGCGCATGCGGTGATCGTGCACCCGCCTGCAGGCATTGCGGGCGGTGATGCGCTTACGATTAAATGCAGCGTTGAAGCCAATGCGCACGCGGTGATCACCACGCCGGGCGCGCAAAAATGGTATCGGGCACGTGCGCATGTGCCCGCGGAGCGACACGCGCAGGCCGTGACGACGATTGATGTGGCTACCGGCGCATGCTTGGAATGGTTACCACAAGAGGCGATGATTTACGACGGCTGCATCGCGCGCCAGTGCACACTGTTTAATCTCGCACCTGGTGCAAAAATGCTGGCATGGGAAGCCCTGCAATGGGGGCGCACGGCACGCGGGGAGCAGTTCAGCGAAGGTGAATTTGGTCAATCGTTTGAGATCCGCGTCGGTGGTGAATTAGTGTGGCAAGAAAAGATGCGGGTTGCAGGTGGTGCTTCGTTATTGGTCTCGCCAGCAGGTTTTGGCGGGCACGCCGTAAATGGAAATCTTTGGGTTGCGGGTGCGAGTGATTCTGCTGCTTGCCTAGCGCAATTGCGGGAGCTCTGCGCAAACGCGGGCGTTGATACCTGCGGCGCAACTTCGCCTTGCGCAGGCCTCATCGTAGTCAAAATTGTCGTGCCCGAGATTGAGTTGCTACGCACTTTCTTCGTGCAATGCCGCAATATCGTGCGTCCATTTCTGTGCGAGGCACCGGCAGTTTCGTTGCGATTGTGGGCAACCTAATAATTTTTTCTACGTCCAAAAAAATCATTTTTATAGGGAAAACGCAGACAATTCTGAGACAAAAATATGGGATTGGCACAACCTTTGCAATGACCAAAGTGAAAACTTCATTCACTTTATTCCAAAGGACTTTCAATGCACCGCAGATTTGCAGTTAAAGCGCTCGCCGCGCTGACAACCGCCGCCACGCTCGGCTTTTCGCTTGCCGCACAAGCGCAAGAAACGATTAAAGTGGGTGTGTTGCACTCGCTTTCAGGCACGATGGCAATCTCTGAGACCGTCTTAAAAGATACCGTGCTGATGGCGATTGAAGAGATCAATGCCAAAGGTGGCGTGATGGGCAAAAAACTAGAGCCTGTCATCGTAGATCCGGCTTCAAATTGGCCACTTTTTGCCGAAAAAGCGCGGCAACTCATAACGCAAGATAAAGTCGCCGTTGTATTTGGTTGCTGGACTTCTGTTTCCCGTAAGTCGGTATTGCCGGTTTTTGAAGAGCTCAACAGCTTGCTTTTCTATCCGGTTCAGTATGAAGGTGAAGAGCTGTCGAAAAACGTTTTCTACACCGGTGCAGCGCCCAACCAGCAGGCTATTCCAGCGGTTGAATATTTAATGAGCAAAGACGGAGGTGGCGCAAAGCGTTTTGTGCTTTTGGGCACCGACTATGTATACCCGCGTACAACAAACAAAATCTTGCGCGCTTTCCTAAAATCGAAAGGTGTGAAAGATTCAGATATCGACGAAAAGTACACACCGTTCGGCCATTCTGACTATCAAACCATCGTCGCCGATGTTAAGAAATTTGCTGCGGGCGGCAAAACAGCAGTGATCTCAACGATCAATGGTGACTCCAATGTGCCTTTTTACAAAGAGTTGGGCAATGCGGGATTGAAAGCGAAAGACGTGCCAGTGGTGGCGTTCTCAGTCGGGGAAGAAGAGCTACGCGGTGTTGATACCAAGCCATTGGTGGGGCACTTGGCCGCGTGGAATTACTTTATGACGCTCAAAAACCCGTCGAATGATGAGTTCACTAAAAAGTGGGCGGCGTATTCAAAAGCGAAGGGCTTAGCCGGGCACAAAGATAAGCCATTGACCAATGACCCGATGGAAGCGACCTACATCGGCATCCAGATGTGGAAGCAAGCGGTCGAGAAAGCCAAATCAACCGATACCGATAAAGTAATTGTCGCCATGGCCGGGCAAACATTTAAAGCACCTGGTGGATTAGTCTCGAAGATGGATGAGAAAAATCATCACCTGCATAAACCCGTTTTCATTGGTGAAATTAAGGCTGATGGTCAGTTTAATGTCGTATGGAAGACGCCGGGTAACGTGCGTGCAAATCCATGGAGCCCGTTCATCGCCGGCAATGACAAGAAAAATGACGAGCCAGAGAAGAAGTAACGCGTGAGTGCGTTAATCCCACGTATGCGTCGCGTACGTGGGATTTTTTTTGAACGGCTCAACGTGACGTCGTGATCTAAATTACGAGTTCAAAAGGGAAACATGCATTTCGCGCGCCTATTTTTATTGCTGTTTTGGCTTCAATCTGCGCCGCAGGTATGCGCCGCGCCCGAGCCGAAGTTCTACCGTGCTGCGGCAGTCGGGGAGTCAGATGATCGGATCATCGCGATTAACGCGCTGGCGCAAGAGGGCTCGCCGCAGGCCACAGAATACTTAAAAGCACTTTTAGATGATCGGGTCAAAGTGACCGCAACCCAGGTCATTATTGTGCTCAATGATGACAAAGCGATGGACCCGGTGACGCAGCAAGCGGTCGCGATGCCTGCTGCGGCTGAAGACGTGGTTAATAACAATCGGATTCGCGGTGAGCTTGATTCAGCGATGGCCGCATTCGCGCTCAGTTCGGGTAGTGATGCCGAGCGCTTGAAGGCCGCCCACGCGCTGATTTCCGATCCTGATCCAACGAAATTGCCACAAATCGAAAAAGCGCTTACAAAAGAAGTACAAGAACACATCCGTGCCGCACTATCCTTGGCGAAAGCTTCAATTCAACTGAGCGACGCCGACCCGAGCGTTCGTCTGCAAGCCGCACGAGCGCTGGCTGAGAGCCGCGATGCCGCTACCAAGCCGCTCATCGCGGCACGTTTAAAGCAAGATGGCAGCGCGTTTGTCGAGCGAGATGCAATTGTGCGAAGCGCACTCGCGGCGTCGTTACGCAAAATCGATGATCGCCTCGCATGGGGGCAGCGATTTGGTGCGATCTTTTCTGGGATTAGTTTGGGCTCGATTTTATTGCTGGCTGCGCTCGGGCTCGCGATCACCTACGGTTTGATGGGCGTCATTAATATGGCCCACGGCGAGCTCATTATGATTGGCGCCTATGCAACGTATCTCGTGCAAATGGGTTTTCGGATCTACTGGCCGCAAGGCTTTGACTGGTATCCCATCGCTGCAGTTCCGGTTGCGTTTTGCGTTGCAGCGCTCGTCGGGGCGGCGATGGAGCGTGCTGTGATTCGCTTCCTATATGGTCGTCCGCTGGAGACGTTGCTTGCGACGTGGGGCATTAGCTTAATTCTGATGCAGACGGTGCGCAGCTTGTTTGGCGCACAAAATGTGCCGGTTGAAAATCCATCGTGGATGAGTGGCGGGATTACGATTTTTTCTGGAACAGTACTTCCCTACAACCGGATCGTTGTCCTCGCGTTTGCAGTTCTCGTGCTGGCATTGGTTACGCTGCTCGTGCAGCGCACGCGGTTGGGGCTCTTCGTTCGCGGCGTCACCCAAAATCGCGGTATGGCATCGTGTATGGGCATCAATACCGCACGCGTTGATACCTACGCATTTGCACTAGGCTCTGGAGTCGCAGGCTTAGCCGGATGTGCGCTAGCGCAGTTGGGCAACGTTGGCCCAGATCTCGGGCAGTCTTATATCGTTGACTCATTCATGGTGGTGGTGCTCGGTGGCGTAGGTCAGCTTGCGGGAACGGTCATCGCCGCCCTTGGGCTGGGCGTGCTCAATAAAGCGATTGAGGGCGTTGCGGGCGCGGTTCTTGCCAAAATTGCAGTCTTGGTTTTTATTATCGTATTCATTCAAAAGCGGCCACAAGGGTTATTTGCCCTTAAAGGTCGCAGCGCGGAGGCATAGCGATGGCGACCACCATCACAAAAATCAATCAATCTGCGCCGCAGGTATTGAGCGCAAATCGCGTCACGCTGCAGCAGATCGGAATGAGTATTGGTCTTGCCATGCTTGTGTTAATTCCCGCGTTCAACGTGCTGTTCGCGCCGGGGCATGCGCTGCATGTCAGCGATTATTGGGTCACCCTGGTTGGAAAGGTTTTGTGCTACGCTATTTGCGCGCTCGCCATTGATCTTATTTGGGGATTTACCGGCGTGCTCTCGCTTGGGCACGGTCTCTTTTTTGCGCTGGGCGGATACGTGATGGGCATGTACCTCATGCGTCAAATTGGGCGCGATGGCAACTACAAATCAGAACTTCCCGACTTTATGGTCTTTCTCGATTGGAAATCGCTGCCATGGTATTGGTCACTTTCTGATAGTTTTGTGGCGACTCTTGTGCTGATCGTGTTGGTGCCTGGTGCGGTTGCGTTCGTTTTTGGTTACTTTGCGTTTCGGTCGCGCATTAAGGGCGTTTATTTCTCAATCATCACGCAAGCGCTGACGCTTGGTGCGATGCTTTTATTTTTTCGCAATGAGACCGGTTTTGGTGGCAATAACGGGTTTACTGATTTCAAACGCATTCTCGGCGCGTCAATCACCACGCAAAGCACGCGCGTTACGCTTTATCTACTCACGCTGTTCACGCTGATTATTTGCTATTTTTTTTCCCGCAAATTGATCGATGCAAAGTTTGGTCGCGTACTACAAGCGATTCGCGATGCCGACACGCGGGTGATGTTTTCGGGCTACGATCCTGTGCGCTATAGGCTAGCAATCTGGACGATTTCAGCAGTAATGTGTGGCATTGCGGGCGCACTTTACGTGCCTCAGGTTGGGATTATCAACCCGAGTGAAATGAGTCCTTCAAACTCCATCGAAATGGCAATTTGGGCCGCGGTGGGCGGACGGGGCACGCTGATTGGCCCCATTCTCGGTGCGTTTATCGTAAACGGCGCCAAAAGCTGGATGACGGTGAGCTTCCCAGAATATTGGCTTTACGTTCTCGGTGCGATGTTTGTTGCAGTCACGCTATTTTTGCCCGCCGGTGTGGCCGGGCTAATCGCAAAGTTGCAAAAGCGAAAGGGCGGCGCGCGATGACGCCTGATCAGCTGGATGAAGGCGCGCGACGGCTCGCAGCTTATCGATTGCGTGCGCTCGAACAAAATGCAATGCCCGTCGTGGGTGAAAAAGTTGTTGACGTCCGCCATGGCGCGGTGCTTTATCTGCAGGATGTGAGCGTGAGCTTTGACGGCTTCAAGGCGATCAACAATCTATCGCTCGATGTTTCTGTAGGAGAGTTGCGCTGCATCATTGGGCCAAACGGCGCAGGAAAAACGACAATGATGGATATCATCACTGGCAAAACCCGACCGCAATCAGGCACCGTTTTTTTTGGTAGCACCATTGATTTACTCAAACTCTCCGAGCCACAAATCGCGCAGGCGGGTATCGGACGCAAATTTCAAAAGCCGACTGTCTATGAGCAGTTGAGCGTATTTGAAAACTTGGAGCTCGCGCTTAAAACGGACAAGCGCGTTTGGGCTTCGGTGCGCTTCAAACTTACCGGCGCGCAACGAGATCGTATTAGTGAAGTGCTATTGCTCATTAACCTCTCGCAGGAGCACAATCGGTCGGCAGGGTTGCTTTCGCATGGTCAAAAGCAGTGGCTTGAAATCGGAATGCTACTGATGCAAGAGCCAAAATTGCTCCTGCTCGATGAGCCCGTCGCGGGAATGACCGATGCCGAGACCGATCGTACCGCCGAGCTTTTCAACACATTGAAAGGTGCACACACGCTTGTGGTCGTTGAACACGATATGCATTTCGTTCGCCAGATTGCCAATCTCGTTACGGTCTTGCATGAGGGCGCGGTTCTCGCGCAAGGCTCCTTGGATCAAGTGCAGGCAGACGAACGCGTGATTGAGGTCTATCTTGGACGATAATCGTGAAATTCAACCGTTGCTCGGCGTTCGCGGCGTACATCAATATTACGGTGGTTCGCACATCTTGCGTGATGTGAGCTTGGATGTTCACAGGGGCAAAATCACCACACTTCTAGGGCGCAATGGCGTGGGCAAGACGACGTTGTTGAAGTCGGTCATGGGGTTAGTTCCGATCCGCGCGGGCGAAATCTCAATCGGTGGTACGCGTATCGATGCCATGCAACCTTACGAGCGGGCCGCAATGGGGCTTGGCTTCGTACCGCAGGGCCGTGAGATTTTCCCGCGGTTGACCGTGGAAGAAAATTTGCGGATCGGTCTTGCCCGCAAACCCAGCAATACGCCAATCCCGGCCGAGCTTTTTGAGCTCTTTCCTGTGCTTCATCAGATGCGCAATCGACGCGGCGGCGATCTTTCCGGTGGGCAGCAGCAGCAACTCGCCATTGCCCGGGCGCTTGCAGGTGACCCGCAAGTTCTCATTCTTGATGAGCCGACTGAGGGTATTCAACCCAATATCATCAAAGACATCGGTCGCGTGATTCGGATGCTGGCCGATCGGGGCACCATGGGCATATTACTGGTCGAGCAGTATTACGACTTTGCCCGCGATCTCGCCGATCATTACGTGCTATTTGAGCGTGGCAGCGTCGTGGCGGTCGGCGCGGGTGGGGACATGGAACGTGACGGGATTCGCGAAAAAATGTCGATCTAACGCGCGCCATTACTTATACTGCGCTGCGGCGTAGATTGGGTCGAAAATGGCCGTAATCTGCGCCGCAGGTATGCTCCACAATGAGGAAATTTGCACCAATGGATCTCTCGCCACGCGAAAAAGATAAGCTATTGATTTTTACTGCTGGATTAGTGGCAGAGCGTCGCCGCGCCCGTGGCTTAAAGTTAAATTACCCTGAATCAATCGCGTATATCAGCGCTGCCGTGCTCGAGGGTGCGCGCGATGGCCGCAGTGTGGCTGAGCTGATGCATTTGGGCGCGACGCTCTTAACGCGTGCCGACGTGATGGAAGGCATCGCGGAGATGATCCCCGATATTCAAGTCGAGGCCACCTTTCCTGATGGCACCAAACTTGTCACTGTTCATCAACCGATTCAATGAGCAATAGGGCGCGATCATGATTCCAGGAGAAATGTTCATCGATGCAGGCGAAATCGAGCTCAACGTTGGGCGGGAAACGCTGCACATTAAAGTCACCAACGTTGGTGATCGGCCGATTCAAGTGGGTTCACACTATCATTTTTATGAAACCAATAATGCCCTTAAATTTGATCGTGAAAAGACCAAAGGTTTTCGTCTAAATTGCGCCGCAGGCACTGCCGTGCGCTTTGAGCCCGGGCAATCGCGCACGGTGGAATTGGTCTCTCTCGCGGGCGGGCGCAAGGTCTACGGCTTTCAGGGCAAAGTGATGGGCGCACTGAAATGAGTGTGAAATTTGATAAACGCGCCTATGCCGAAATGTTTGGCCCGACTACGGGTGATCGGGTGCGGCTGGCCGATACCGCGCTCATCATCGAAGTGGAAAAAGATTTCACGGTCTACGGCGATGAAGTGAAGTTTGGCGGCGGCAAAGTGATCCGCGATGGTATGGGGCAATCGCAATTGCCTGCGGCGCAGGTGGCCGATACGGTGATTACAAACGCCTTAATATTGGATGCAGTCACTGGCATTATCAAGGCTGATATTGGCTTGAAAGCCGGGCGCATTTGGCGTATCGGCAAAGCCGGTAACCCTGATATTCAACCAGGCGTAACCATTCCCATTGGCGGCGCGACCGAAATCATCGCTGGTGAAGGCATGATCGTCACCGCAGGTGGGATTGACTGCCATATTCACTTCATCTGCCCGCAGCAAATCGAGGAAGCACTCTCGTCGGGCGTGACCACGATGCTTGGCGGCGGCACGGGCCCGGGGCATGGCACGTTTGCGACCACGGTCACCCCTGGCCCATTTCATATGTCACAGATGTTGAAAGCCGCCGATGCATTCCCGATGAATTTGGGGTTTTTGGGCAAAGGTAATATTAGCCAGCCCAAGCCGATTGCAGAGCAAATTGAAGCCGGTGCGATTGGCCTAAAGTTACATGAAGATTGGGGCACGACACCGGCGGCGATTGATAATTGCTTAACGGTTGCCGATCAGTTTGACGTGCAAGTGGCGATTCACTCCGACACCTTAAATGAATCGGGCTTCGTTGAAGATACCATCGCGGCGACAAAAGGGCGCACCCTTTGCGCCTTTCATACTGAGGGTGCGGGTGGCGGCCACGCTCCTGATATTTTAAAAGTGATTGGCACGCAAAATTTCTTGCCGTCGTCCACTAACCCCACGATGCCGTATACCGTCAATACCGTCGATGAGCACCTCGATATGTTGATGGTCTGCCACCATTTAGATGCCGGGATCGCCGAAGATTTGGCCTTCGCCGAGAGTCGCATCCGCCGCGAGACGATTGCTGCCGAAGATATCTTGCATGATCTCGGCGCGATTTCAATGATGAGCTCTGATTCGCAAGCGATGGGGCGTGTGGGTGAGGTGATTTCGCGCACCTGGCAAACGGCGCATAAGATGAAAGTGCAGCGTGGTTTTTTATCGCCGTCTCCTGTTGCGGGGGGCATGCGGGGTGAGGGTAGCCGAGCGCAAGAAAATTCTCGTAATGATAATTTCCGCGCCAAGCGCTATATCGCAAAATACACGATCAACCCCGCACTTGCGCACGGTATTGCCCATGAAGTGGGCTCGATTGAAGTGGGAAAGTGGGCTGATCTCGTGCTCTGGCGCCCAGCATTTTTTGGGGTCAAGCCGACAACGATTATTAAAGGCGGGCAGATTGCGTATGCCTTGATGGGCGACGCCAATGCGAGTATCCCAACGCCGCAACCGGTGCACGGTCGCTTCATGTTTGGTGCGTTCGCAGGCGCGGGCGCGGCGGCATCGTTAACCTTCATGTCGCAAGCGGCGATCGCGCGCGGCGTGCCAGAGGCACTCTTTTTACGCAAGCGCTGCGTCGCTGTGAAAAGCACGCGCGACGTTAAAAAAGCGCACCTAATTTACAACGACTACGCGCCGACGATGGAAATTGATGCCGAGACTTATGCGGTGCGCGCCGATGGGCAATTGCTCACCTGCGAGCCCGCGATCGTTTTGCCTTTAGCCCAGCGTTACTTCCTCTTTTAGTCGCCCGCTATGCTCACTGCCACCCCTTTTTCTGCTAAATCTGCGCCGCAGGTATGCATTGAACTCACTTTTGATTTACGCGAAAAATCGCGGCTACGGGTGCAAAGTACTTGCGGCGCAGATATCGGCATCTCTTTACGGCCCGGCACGATGCTGCGCCACGGCGACGTGCTCGCGCTCTCAGATGGAAGAATCGCTCAGATCATTGCCGCGCAAGAAAATGTGATGGAAGTCACCGTACCTGCGGCGCAGAAATTGGCCGCAATCGCCTATCACATCGGCAATCGCCACGTCCCGATGGAAGTGGGCGACGGATTTTTACGCTTGCTGCCAGATCATGTGCTGCGTGCCATGATCGAGGGCTTGGGCGGGGTCGTGCAAACGACAACCGCGCGTTTTAATCCTGAATCGGGCGCGTATGGTCATAGCCACATTCATCACTCACACGATGATCTTGGGCATGGCGGGCGCATTCACGGTGGCATCACGCCACGGTTAACACCCGCACACGATCCACGATGAATTCGATTTCGTCTGATGCGTCGCTCGCCGCGCTCTTGCAGCTCGCATCACCAGCGTTGCCGATCGGGGCATTTAGCTATTCCTCGGGCTTGGAATCTGCAATTGAGTTGGGTTGGGTAAGCGATGCAGCGAGCGTGCGCGCGTGGATCACCGCGCAGTTGGAAGAAACTGTTTTAACCTGGGAAATTCCGTTGTGGGGCCAGCTTTACCAGGCCTGGGGCGAAGCCCTGCTCTCTCCGCCTCAGGGAGAGCGAGAGGGCAAAAGCGCAGCAGCCTTTGTCGCCCACCTCAATACCCGCGCCATCGCCGCCCGCGAAACGGCCGAATTGCGCAGCGAACAAACTCAAATGGGGCACGCGCTGCGGCGCTGGTGCATCGATGTTTTACCTGAAATACCTGCGGCGCAGATTTCGCTCTTAAATACGCTCGATCCCGTTTCCGTGCTTACCGTTCATGCCCTCTGCGCGTACGTAATGGGCATTTCTGTGCATGCTGGCGCGACCGCATACGCGTTTGGTTTTGTCGAAAATCAGGTGATGGCCGCAAGCAAAACGATCCCACTCGGGCAGACCGCCTCACAGCAAAGCTTGCGCAAAATCACTGCGCAACTCGCACCGCAGGTGTCAAACGCGTTGAAATTACCTGCGGCGCAGTTTTCAAGCGCCGCGCCACTCGCTGCAATCGCGAGTATGAGACATGAAACACAATATACAAGGCTCTTTCGATCATGAATTCACCATCCCCGCACGGCCCTCTTCGCGTTGGCATCGGTGGCCCTGTTGGCTCCGGCAAGACCGCGCTCACGCTTGCGCTGTGCTTACACTTCCGTGATAAATACGACATTGCTGCCGTGACCAACGACATCTATACCAAAGAAGACGCGCAGTTTTTGGTTGATCATGCGGCACTCCCCCCCGAGCGTATCTTAGGTGTTGAGACCGGTGGCTGCCCACACACTGCCATCCGCGAAGATGCCTCGATTAACCTAGAAGCGATAGATCGTTTGTGTGCGCAGTTCCCCGGCTTGCAATTAGTATTTGTCGAAAGTGGCGGCGATAATTTAGCGGCGACATTTTCACCAGAATTATCCGACCTTACGATATATGTGATCGATGTTGCAGCAGGCGAAAAAATCCCCCGTAAAGGCGGACCGGGCATTATGAAGTCCGATTTATTAGTCATCAATAAAATCGATCTCGCGCCGTATGTGGGCGCGTCGTTAGCGGTGATGGATACCGACGCCAAAAAAATGCGCGGGGCTAAACCATTTGTATTTTCAAATCTTAAAACCGGACAAGGTCTCAATGAAATCATTGCATTTATCGAGCATCAAGGTATGCTATCTGAGTCCGTTTTTGGCGAGCGTCGCATGTGCTCATGAGGGCCACGGTGCTCACGGTGGGGTGATCGATGGGCTCGCGCACTGGTTTGGCGATGGCGCGCATGCCGCAATACTTGTGGTGGCGCTCGCCATTGCCGCCGCGGTCGTTGTGCGGCAGCGCCTTACAAAAAAGGCTGCGCCTTCACGATCAAAAAGTAAAGTTTGATTAAGGAAAATTCCGCGCCAGCGCGAAGCCCTGCGATTGATTTGGCGCGCGGATGGGCGCTTTTCGGTGTTGGCATTGTCAACGTGCATGCATTTGCCAATGGTTTAGATGGCGGCACCCATGCGTGGGATACGGCAACGACCCGGATGGCCCAATTTGCAGAAATCGTAGTTGGTGCTTTTTTTGCCCATCGCGCTTTTCCAACCTTGGCATTTCTATTTGGACTCGGCGTTGCAGCGCTCGCGATGCGGGGCGGATCAAAGCGACGTTTTTGGATTTTGCTAGGCGTTGGCATTTCGCTGGGGCTCACCGCCTGGCCGGGTGAGATTTTGTCGGCCTACGCGCTCATCGCCCTGATCGCGGGGCATCGATTTGCCGCGGGCAGCGGCACATCGGTGCGGCGCGTGATTTACGTGCTTTTACTGCTTAATCTCGTTTCTGTTGGCGGATTGGTTTACTTTTTTCTATCTGATACCGCGAGTGCTGGGTGCGCCCAAAATATTCCGTCGGTGAGCTCCTTTGCGCTGAATTCTTGGCGCGCCGGATTGGGATTGCGCGCATCAGAGTGGGCGATCAATGGCGTGGCGTCCCATCTTCTGCTTGCTCCTGTTTGGCTATGCATATTTCTCGGAATTTTCGCAGCAAAAAGCGATGATTTTTGGGCGTTTGTCGGTAACTGCGAATCCCAGCCCGCGTCCGCATACGCCTCGCGATTATTGATTTTCTGCCTCGCGGTGTATCTCATCGCAACGAGCCTAGAAGTGGTTGCTGGAACGCACGGCGCATGGAATTCAACGCCGTGCAACAACGGCTGGCTCGCGCTTTACACCGTAAGCGCAGACCTTGCAGCCCTTTCAAGCATCCCGTTGATCATTTTTGCCAGCGTGCGTGTGTCTAGGCGTGTCGTGCCGAGTTGGCTCACGCTTCTCATTATTCATGTTGGAAAAGCGCCGCTTTCGATGTTTGTCGGGCAATCGATTATTTTCTTTTTGATTTTTCATCGTGCGGTGTTTGGCTTTCACGGTGCGTTAACCCGCCCAATGACGCTGATGGTGGCGATCGTCACTTATCTCGCAGTTGCATTTTTCTTGCGGTGGTGGCAGCAGGGCGGACGCGCAACCGGCTCAATCGATGCCTTCGCGCGCGCGGTTGAGAAACGCCTTAATCGCGTTGATTAATTGAGCGTAGCGTTTTTTTGTCGAATCTGAGCCTAACCCGTCGCCATCGCAGTCAAGAGCGCGGCGTTATCGTCGATGTATCGTCACCGTGGATTTTGCGCAAACCTGTTTTACGGCACACTATCGATTATGCGATTTTTAATATTTTCGATCCTGCTCATTTCAAGCAATATTGCCCACGCGCAGCGCATCGCAGCCGCGTCGGACGTACAGCCGATTCTTGATCCGCTGGTGGCGCAATTTAACGCTCAAAATAACGCGCATGCAGATGTGATTTATGGCAGCAGCGGCAAGCTGGCGCAGCAGATTGAGGCCGGTGCGCCGTTTGCACTGTTTCTGAGCGCTGATGCCTTCTGGATTGAAAAACTGCGCCGCAGGTATCCTAGGCAACCCGTAGTCGAATACGCGCGTGGGCGGTTAGCGTTAGTGGCGCGCCGTGGTAACCCGATGTGTCAGCGTGGCGTCTCGGCGCTTGCCGATGCACAGGGAAAATTTGCAATTGCCCATCCTGAGCATGCGCCCTATGGCATGCGGGCGCGCGAGGTATTGCAGCGTGCAGGCGTGTGGGATGGCGCGCGAAAAGCGCAGCAAATCGTCGAGGCGGAATCGGTGGCGACGGCTGCGCACTGGGTGATTTCGGGCGCGGCGAGCGCTGGCTTGATTGGGTGGACGCATACAGCCAAAATACCTGCGGCGCAGTTTTGCGTTCAAAAAGTGCCTTTTGCGCAACATTCCCCGTTGGTTCAGCAAGCGATTTTGCTGACTGAAGACGTGGCGGCGAAATCGTTCTGGGTATGGTTTTCTGCGCCGCAGGTATTAGAGAATTTTGCCCGTGCGGGCTTGACCCATGATTGATTGGATGGTTGTTGGTCTCACGCTCAAACTCGCGTTTTGCACCGCGCTGTTGACCACACCGATTGGCATTGCACTTGGGCGCTGGGTGGCGGTGCGCCAAGGCAGAAATGGCTGGTGGATTGATGCGCTGTTGTTGCTACCGCTGTTGATTCCGCCCACCGTCGTAGGGCTTTACTTTTTAGCCGTTTTTGCGGGCACACCGCTGGTCTTTAGCTTTGCGGGTTTGGTGTTGGCTTCGGTGCTGGTTAATATTCCCTTCGCGGTCATTCCTGTCCGCCGCGCCTGGGAGCAAATACCGCGCGAAACACGGGAGACGGCTGCTTGCGCTGGGTGGTCGCCGTGGCGGGTTTTTAAGGGATGCGAGCTCCCGCAGGCGTGGCCCGGTGTGGTCAGCGCATTTGCCTTAGTGGCTGCGCATACGGTCGGTGAATTTGGCGTGGTGATGATGGTTGGCGGCAATCTGCCAGGGGAGACGCGCACGCTTGCCGTGGCGGTTTACGATCACATGCAAGCCATGCAGTTGCCGCAGGCACATGCGCTGGCGTTGGTCGCTGTAGCATTGGGCGTCGTGATTGCGGTGCTGTCTAATGTGCTCACACGGACGCATCGCGAAGTGCGATGAATTTACGTGCCGACATTCACGCGCAATGGCCGATTACCTTGCGAGCACGCTTGTCGTGCCCTGCGGGACAAATGGTCGCACTGGTGGGTTCGTCAGGCGCTGGTAAATCAACTCTGTTGCGCACGCTTGCAGGGCTTTTGCCATGCGAGGGCAGTGTGCGCATTGGTGAGCGTGAATGGCAGGGTGTGCCGACCTTTCGCCGGGCGATTGGGTTAGTCGCGCAGTCTGCCAACTTGCTGCCCCATCTCAATGCTTGGGAAAATGTCGCGATGGCGATACCTGCGGCGCAGTTTTCTCCCTTGCAACGCACTGACATCGCCAAAGATTGGCTCGAGCGCGTAAATTTGAAAGGCTTAGAGGCGCGTATGCCGCATCAGCTCTCGGGTGGCCAGCAGCAGCGGGTCGCCATCGCCCGTGCGCTTGCCCGTCAACCGCAATTGCTCTTGCTAGATGAGCCATTTTCGTCGGTCGATGCCATGACTCGGCAGCGTCTTTACGAAGAGCTCATCACTTTGCGCGCGCAAATCAAGTGCCCGACGGTCTTGGTGACCCACGACGTAAAAGAGGCGGCTTTGCTCGCCGATGAGATCGCGGTTATCGTTGACGGTCGCGTTGTTGGGCAAGGTTCGGCTGATCTTTTTTTGACCGCACCGCCAACAGCACAAATTGCCCGCGTGTTGGGATGGCGCAACGTGATTCCGTATTCCGTTTGGCAGGCTGCGATGCCGTGGACGCCGGTGAAACCCAATGATCTCGCGGCAAACGATGCGTTCGTCCTCGCGCCCCACCGACATATTTCTGTTCATGAAAATATGCTAGACAAAAAAGATGTTGCGGGCGTTGTGCGGAGTATTCTGCGATTACCCCATCAAGCGTGGGCGCACGTGGACATCGGCGAGATGCACATTTGGGGGGCGTTATCGCCCCTGACAGCGCTAGAAATGGGGGCAGCGTGTTGGACGAAAGTCGACAATTGCAAACTATCGGTTGTCTCCAAGTAACGCATTAAGAGGAAATGTAAATATTGCTAAGGCATATTTCCGCATTTATTCGCATACAATGCAGAAAGCATAGCCACTTTCACCTCAGAAACAGTGCTTTTCGATATTCAAACTACTGATAACCCCGACGTTGAGGCGCTCATCGCTCTGATGGAGCGGCGTGCGGACGATCCGCCCGAAATTCAGGTGCGTAAGGGCAGGGCGATTCTCAATAGCACTTCAATGAGCTACGCGCAGTCGGCTCGGCTGACGCTGGTGATCGCAGACGCTTATGATCGGGCACGACGACCGATCGAAGCCGTCGAAATCTTGCGCCCGCGCGTCTCTGAAGCGGAAGGCGCGCAGCAGCGGTATTGGCGCGGACGCGTGAGCAGTATGCTTGCGAGTTTTTACTTATTGCATTTCGCCGAAGTTGATATTAGCGTGACCATTTATGAGGCGGCACTTGCAGATTTTGAGAGCGCCAACGAAAAAGAATGGATGGCAACGACACTGAGCATGCTTGGGCTGGCAAACCGGGCGGCCGGCGAGTCTGCGCGGTCGGCAGAGAGTTTTACGCGTGCGCTTAACATTTACGGCTATCTCGCCACGCCGACGCAGCGCGTCTCCCTCTCGGTATCGCTCGCTGCAGCGCATCTCGATGGCAATCGGTTTCTCGAAGCGGAATCTGCGCTGAGCGGCGCGCTAGCGCAAGCGAACTCAGGCGAAGGTATCGATGACACCTTGCGTGCCTGTTTGTTTGCCTACGCCGCCATTGCAAAGGCCGGGTTAAAGCAAAAGCGGGTCGCTGAGCAATTTTTAGTCACCGGAAAAGAAGCGGCGCAACGTGCTGGCGACAGCAATTCCCGCGTTGTCGTTGATATGGCGAATGCAAGACTTTTAGAGCTTAGCGGAAAGTCTAATAAAGCGATCGATGCGTTGATCGAAGTGAGTCGTTTTTGTGGTGATCGGGCGATGGTTTTGCCCCATTTCGATGTGCTGCGTCTGCAGATCCGAATTGGCAAAGAGTCTGGAAATTACGGCGCATCGCTCGGCGCGATGGAAATGCTGGCGCGCTTGGAAGCGCGCATGGCCACCGAGCGCAGCAAGCTAAAACTCATCGATTTAGACACCCAGCGCAACCTTGACTCGGCGCAGGCATTTACGCGGCGTTTGCAATTAGAGGTTGCCAAGCAAACGCAAACGTTAGCGGAAACCGTGCGGAAGCTAGAAAGCGAAGCGCAACATCGCCAAATTTCTGAAAAGCGCAGCGAATTTTTAGCCGGCCACGATTTGGTGACCGGGCTTTCGACCCGCCGTCGCCTCGTCGCGAACCTCGAGCATACGGTCTCGATCCTCAAGTCGGGCGATTGTTTGCCCGTGTTGATGATTGGTATTGAGCCGCCTGCAGGGCTGCGGGGGCAGATTGGTATCGTGCGCAATGATGAAATCCTGGCGCGTGTGGCAAAAATCCTAGAAGAGGTCTCGCCAACGTGTTTCCTAGCGAGGTTTAGTGATTGGCGATTTGCCTGCATCGCCCCAAGTGTGGAAGAAGACGGCGCAGAGGCTGCAACGAGTGAACTGGGCGAGATCATCCGTCATGCGCTGTCGATGCCGCTTGAAGTCGATCGATCTTCGATAACGCTGGATACTTCTGTAGGTATCGCATTTGCCCGAGCGCCTTCCGAAAACGCATCGAATATTATTGCTAACGCGGATGCGGCGATGGAAAAAGCGCGCGATAACTACGCAGCGCGCACGCAAATCTACGACGCCGATTTGGCAAAAAAATTGGGTCGCCGTCGTGATCTTGAGGCCGCGCTCGCGACCGCCAACGCCGATTCTGGGATCTTTATTACCTATCAGCCGTTGGTCGATGCGCAATCGTCTGCGGTGTGCGGCTTTGAATCTCTGATTCGCTGGAAACACGCGACGCACGGTATGGTTTCCCCTGTGGAATTTATACCGATGGCCGAGTCGCTGGGGCTGATCGAGTCTTTGGGAATTTTGATTGCAGAGCTCGCATTGCGAGATTTCGGCCGCGTGCTCATTGGGGTATATCCCGATGCGTACATTACCGTTAATGTCT
This sequence comes from Betaproteobacteria bacterium, assembly GCA_031430575.1. Lineage (GTDB taxonomy): Bacteria > Pseudomonadota > Gammaproteobacteria > Burkholderiales > Casimicrobiaceae > JANMDS01. The sequence continues at coordinate 26,970 of JANPBT010000030.1, forward strand.
CATTGCTGCAATTGCGTGATACCCATTTCGTCTCGAATTTACTCAACGTCTGTCGAAATACGCGGGTGGATCCAAAGCGGGTCATGCTCGAAATTACTGAGAGTCAATTGGTCGACGATGGTGAGACCATGCAGGCCAATTTGAAACGCCTGCGTTTGCACGGTTTCCGGTTAGCCATCGACGACTTCGGCACTGGATATTCGAGTTTGTGGCGATTAAGTCAAATAGATATGCAGACGATCAAAATTGCCCGCGAATTAGTGGTGGGTGCTCAGCAAAATGAACAATCAAAAAAACTCTTTCATCGGGCCGTGCAGATTTGCCACGATCTTGGGCGCACAGTGGTTGCAGAGGGGATTGAGGGCGAGCAAGAGCGCAATGACGCGATAGAGGCAGGGTGCGACCAATTGCAAGGGTATTTATTTTCAAAACCGATGCCTGCTGAAGAATTGGTTGCAAATCTTGCCTGGCAGAGCGCAAGCGTTTAACGCGAGATAAAACAAGAAAAAATAAAAAATGCGGGGGATATCCCGCGTTTTTTATGTATTTCAACATCATCCGCTTGAGTTTACGAACTGCAGCTTTACACGCTGAAGTTTCGATGAATCATCGGTGTCCCTGGCACCGGATAGCCAGCACCAGAAAAGGTCGCAGCAATGGCTTTGTGGGTATCAAAGTAGAGCCGCCAATAATGATTCGTGTGGCAATACGGCGAGCTGAACGCTCTAGCCCTTCAGCGGTAAATTCCAAAATATCAACATCAGGCGTGGGAGTGTTGCAACATTGCGGATCGCCGATAGCGTGCCGGTTTTATCGGTGCGGTTGGTCAATAGGTACACCGCTCATCTCCGATAAACGTTCAGTCGTTTGAATCAACTGTTTAGATGTGGAATTGAAATCGTCTATATAATTTCGCGGGCGGTAAACGCGCGCCGAGCTCAAAGAAGCTCTAACATTCGTGCGCTAAATTTAAAAATATTGGAGACTATTGAATGATTCGTTTTTTAACGGAGAGGGCTGCGACGTTATCTGCGTTCGCAATGGCCGCAATCTGCGCCGCAGGTACGACCTCCGCGCAAACCAGTTTGAATATTTATTGCAGCGTGCAAATTGAGTGGTGCTCCCTCGCGGCAAACGAGTTCTCAAAGCAAACGGGAATTAAAGTCAATATGACCCACAAGGGCTCGGGGGAGACTATTGCGCAAATCAAGGCTGAATCTACCAATCCCAAAGGCGATGTTTGGTTTGGCGGCACCGGAGATCCGCACTTAGCCGCAGCTGAAGATAATTTGACGTTGGAATACAAATCGCCTGTGTTTGATCAGCTTCATAACTGGGCGCAACATCAGGCACAGATCGCCAACTTTAAAACGGTTGGTATTTATGCGGGTGCGTTGGGTTTTTCCTTCAACACCGAACAATTGGCAAAGCGCAAGTTAGCTGAGCCCAAATGCTGGGCAGATTTGATCAAACCAGAATTTAAAAACGAAGTGCAGATGGCCGCACCACCTTCCTCAGGCACGGCCTACACCGCGCTAGCGACGCTAGTACAAGTAATGGGTGAAGACAAAGCTTTTGAATATTTAAAAGCGCTTCATAAAAACATTAGTAATTATCCAAAATCGGGCACGGGGCCTGTAAAAGCAGCGGCGCGCGGTGAGACTACGGTCGGCATTAGTTTTGTGCACGACGTTCCGGGCGAGCGTATGGCGGGATTTCCGGTTGGTATGTCGACCCCTTGCGAAGGCACGGGCTACGAAATCGGCTCTATGTCGATCATCAAAGGCGCGCGCAATTTAGACGCCGCAAAAAAATTCTACGATTGGGCCTTGACGCCCGACGCCCAAAAATTGGCCGCGAGCGCCCGTCAATTTCAGCTTCCGTCCCATAAAGCATCAATTCAGCCCAAAGAAACGCCTAAGTTTTCGGATATGAAGCTCATTAATTACGACACCAAAAAATTTGGCTCGACAGCAGAGCGTAAGCGTTTGCTTGAAAAGTGGGAAAAAGAAGTCAATAGCGTTGCCCGCTGAGTTGATGTATCGTAAGGCATACCAGCGCGGTGCCTCAAAAGTTGTGCGCTTATATTAATAGATCGAGGAGATTTTTTTGAACACTAAGTTATTTTCAGCGGCGGCTGCCGTCGTTGCTGCCGTTTCGTACGCAGGCGCGTCCGCCGCGCAATCGCAAGTCAATATTATTTGCTCGATGCAAGCCGATTGGTGCAACTCGGCGAAAATTGAATTTGAGAAAACCACCGGAACGAAAGTCAACATGAGCCTAAAGAGCTCAGGCGAAACTTACGCACAGATTAAAGCGGAATCCGCCAATCCAAAAACCGATGTTTGGTACGGTGGTACGGGCGATCCTCACTTGCAAGCGGCAGAAGAGGGGCTTTCGGTAGAGTATCGCTCGCCTAAGATGGGCGAGCTTCACGGCTGGGCGACCCACCAAGCGCAAATTTCCAACTATCGCACCGTCGGCGTTTACGCTGGAGCACTTGGCTACGGATTTAACCCGGAGCTGCTTGCAAAGAAAAAAATGCCAGAGCCTAAGTGCTGGGCCGATCTTACAAAACCTGAATACAAAGGCGAAATCCAGATTGCAAACCCAAATGCTTCCGGAACGGCGTATACAGCCCTCGCAACGCTAGTACAGGTGTTCGGCGAAGATAAAGCTTTCGATTTGCTAAAAGCCATGCACAAAAATGTGAGCCAATATACGAAGTCCGGCGCAGCGCCAATTAAGGCGGCTGCACGCGGTGAGACGGTCATTGGCGTTTCGTTTTTGCATGATGTCGTGGGCGAAAAAGTCGCTGGATTTCCATTGACATCGGTTTCGCCTTGCGAAGGCACTGGCTACGAAATCGGTTCGATGTCCATCATCAAAGGTGCGCGCAATCTCGAAGCAGCCAAGCAGTTTTACGAATGGGCGCTCACGCCAGACGCACAAAAACTCGCCGCGCCCGCGAAGCAATTCCAGTTGCCTTCCAATAAGGCTTCACCTCAACCTAAAGAGGCACCACGTTTTTCAGACATAAAGCTGATTAACTACGATACTAAAAAATATGGCTCATCTGTCGAGCGCAAGCGCCTTCTCGATAAATGGGAAAAAGAAGTTAACTCTTTGCCTCGCTAATATTGATCGCCGCAGGGTTCTACCTGCGGCGCAGTTTTGACTCTTTTTGGATATTTTTTATGAAACCAATCATTCGTTTTGTTGCCAGCGCAATCTGCGCCGCAGGTATGAGCCAATTTGCCGCTGCTCAGCAAGTCGTTGCGGTGTGTTCAACCAATCAATCTTGGTGCGAGCTTGCGGCTTCTGAGTTCACCAAGTCCACCGGCATCAAAGTCGTGCAGAGTCGTAAGGCGACGGGCGAAGCGCTGGCGCAGCTTAAGGCGGAAGCGGCCAATCCAAAAACGGATATTTGGTGGGGCGGCACGGGTGATCCTTTTTTGCAAGCGGCCGAGGAAAAACTGCTCGAAGCTTATAAACCTGCCTACTTAAATGATTTGCATGCGTGGTCGATCCAGCAATACGAAACCAGCGGCAATCAAGTCGGTGGTTTTTACACCGCTGCGATTGGGTTCGGATGGAATGGTGATCTGCTTAAGAAAGAAAATTTGCCAGAGCCTAAGTGCTGGGCTGACTTGGTAAAACCTGTCTATAAAAATAAAGTGGAAACGTCACACCCGGCGTCCTCTGGCACCGCATACACCATTTTGGCGGGTCTGGTGCAGTTGATGGGGGAAGACAAAGCGTTTGAGTACATGAAAGCACTTCACAAAAATATTACGAGCTACACCAAATCGGGCACGGCACAAGCTAAAAACGTAGCCCGCGGTGAAGTGCCGATTGGGATCTCGTTTAACTTTGGCTTTGATGAAGAGCGCCATGCCGGTTTTACTTCGGTGCAAAGTGCAACGCCGTGTGAAGGCACTGGTTATGAAGTGGGCGGCATTGCGCTCATCAAGGGTGCGCGCAACATGGATAACGCCAAGAAATATTATGATTGGCTAATGAGCCCTGTTGGTCAGGCGATTGGTGCGAAAGCAAATTCTCTTCAAATTCCGGCTAATAAAATGTTTAAAGCGGATGCGCGGATTCCGCTTATGGATAACGTTAAGCTTGTGAACTACGACTTTAAAAAATATGGCTCGTCTGCGGAAAGAAAACGCTTGATCGAAAAGTGGGAAAAAGACGTTAATAGCTTGCCGCGATAACATCATGAGCACACTAACGAGCGGTTCCTCTAACTATCGAATCATTGCATTGCTACTTTGCGCCGCCGGGCTTTTGCTCGTGCCGTGGTATGCACTGCAAGACAGTATCTGGGCCTTTAAATGGGTCAAATCCGTTGGCGGCAAAGAGTTTGCACCAGCGATTATCCAAGCCATTACCTATCACCGCGGGTGGCTGTGGCCGTTACCAGCGCTTGTAATCTGCGCCGCAGGTATTTATTTTTTTAAACCCTTCACTGCGCACGCCGCGGCGAAGGCAAGCGCGATCGTGGGCGTTGCAGGCGTAACTTATTTGCTCGCGCAAGGCTTTATGGTAACGGGTCAAGGTTACGCCTTTGAGTGGCTGAAGGTACTCTTTCCAGCCGTCAGTGGTGGCCAGCTTGGCATGGGCGCAGGTGCACTTTTGTTAGCGTTCGGGTTTGTGTTGATCGCCTCCGATGGCATTGCCGCCATGGGGTATTTTCGCGGTGATCGGTTTGTTGCGGCAAGCTTGATTGCAGTGGTGTCGCTGGTGCTTTTGTTTGTCTTCTTTCCAGTGCTTCGCGTGCTTTGGGCGGGGCTGCTTGATGCTTCTGGAAACTTAAGTTTTTCATCGTTCTGGGATCGATTCGCCACCCAAAAAATTTGGGCGTTGACGCCTGCCTGCTTATGGGGTGGCTCCGGTTGCGGCGTGGCTTGGAATACGCTCTGGCTGGCCTTGCTCTGCGCCGCAGGAACCACCTTTTTAGGTCTGATGCTTGCGCTGCTGGCGACGCGTACAAACGTCAGAGGTAAGAAGATTTTGCGTTTGCTTACGGTGCTTCCGATCGTCACGCCACCGTTTGTGGTTGGGCTTGGCTTGATTATGCTCTTTGGGCGCGCTGGTATGATCAATAGCTTTTTAGAATGGGCATTTGGGATCGAGCCATCGCGATGGATCTACGGGCTGCCCGGTGTTTTGCTCGCGCAGCTTTTTGCCTTTACCCCTGTCGCCTTTTTGGTATTGATTGGTGTCGTCGAAGGCGTAAGCCCAACACTCGAGGAGGCATCGCAATCTTTACAGGCGTCGCGCATGCAGACGTTTCTTACCGTGACGTTGCCGCTCATGGCGCCGGGGCTGGCGAATGCGTTTCTCGTAGGCTTTATTGAAAGCATCGCCGATTTTGGTAACCCGGTTGTGCTCGGGGGCAATTTCAGTGTCCTATCAACCGATATTTATTTCGCAATCGTTGGGGCGCAGCTTGATCAGGGCAAAGCGGCGGTGTTGTCGATGCTCCTTTTAGCCATGGCGCTTTTCGCGTTTTGGTTGCAGCAGCGTGCGACGGGCAGGAAGAGCTTCGTGACCGTGACGGGTAAAGGCGACACTGGTTTGCCAGTGCCCCTAGATACGCGTATTCGTTTTACGGCAATTGGAGTGGCAGTGCCTTGGCTCGTGCTGACGGTCGTGATCTACGGGATGGCGTTAGTGGGTGGATTCACGAAGGTGTGGGGACGGGACTATACGTTGACTCTTGAGCATTATGTAAAAGCGTTTTCTGTTGATTGGGGGCAATTCGGATTGCAGTGGACGGGCGCAGCGTGGGATTCGCTCTTTAATACGCTGATATTCGCCTCTGTCGCCGCGCCGCTCACGGCGATCGTCGGGATACTTTCTGCATATCTGATTGCACGCACACGCTTTAAAGGTCAGCGCGGGTTTGAGTTCCTAACGCTACTTTCATTCGCAATACCTGGGACAGTTCTAGGCGTCGCGTATATTTTTGCGTTTAACGTGCCGCCAATAGAGATTACGGGAACCGGACTTATCATCATCATTTGCTTTGTGTTTCGCAATTTGCCGGTGGGTGTTCGCGGTGGCATCGCGGCCCTGTCGCAAATTGATAAATCACTCGATGAAGCATCAACTACTCTCGGCGCAAACGGTGCCAAGACTTTCCGTTACGTTTTGCTACCGATGTTAAAGCCTGCCATCGTCGGCGCGCTTGTCTACGGCTTTGTGCGGTCGATGACAACTGTTTCTGCAATTATTTTTCTAGTTTCCGGTGAGACTGAAGTGGCAACAACCTATATTATCGGGCGTGTCGTCAACGGGGATTATGGTGTATCAATTGCATATTGTTCGGTGCTTATTGTGCTGATGATCATTGTGATTCTTTTCATTCAGTGGGCGGTTGGCACGCGCAAGCTCGGACGTCGTGTCGGCGCAAGTCCTGCCGGTACCGCAGTCGCGGCAGCGGGATAACATCTAAGGCAAATTATGGAAAAAACAACTAAAAAAGGCACACTCGAATTTCACGGGGTGAGCAAAGATTACGGCACGGGTGACCCTGCTGTCAACAACATCTCTTTTCGCATCGAAGATGGCGAGCTGGTAACGCTGCTTGGCCCGTCCGGCTGCGGCAAGACCACGACCCTACGCATGATTGCTGGGCTTGAGCTACCAACATCTGGCACGATTTCGCTCGGGGGCAAAGATGTAACGACGCGCTCGGCCGCGCAGCGCAATGTAAGCTTAGTGTTTCAAAGCTACGCGCTTTTTCCACACATGACGGTCATGGAAAATGTCTGCTACGGACCGAAAATGCAAGGAGCAAAGCCACCCGAAGCAATGGCGAAAGCCGATGTAGCGATGAAAACCGTAGGTTTGACTGGCTATGAATCGCGCCTACCATCTGAGCTGTCTGGTGGGCAGCAGCAGCGCGTGGCGATAGCTCGCGCCTTAGTTTTAGAGCCCGCGGTCTTGCTCTTCGACGAGCCATTGTCTAACCTTGATGCGCGTTTGCGTCGCCGCGTGCGGGAAGAGATTCGTGAGCTCCAGCAGCGTTTAGCGATTACTAGCGTATACGTCACCCATGATCGGGAAGAGGCGCTCGCAGTCTCCGACAACATCATCGTGATGGACAAAGGCATCATCGCTGAGTCAGGCAATCCGTCTAAGCTCTTTTTCCAACCTGATAGCGCATTTGTTGCTGATTTTTTAACGGAAGCCAACTTGGTAAAGGCTGAAATTGACGGCAATCAGGTGCGCGCGGGTGAAATTCAATTTACGCTACCTGCGGCGCAGATTGTGGCCAATCGCAGCATGCTAGCGCTGCGTCCTGATATTTTTTCGCTCGGACAAATTCCTGGGCAACCCACCTTTAGTGCAAAAGTCAAAAAAGCGGCGTTTGTAGGGCGTGGCGCGGAGATGGAGGTGGATTCGGCGTTGGGTGAGTTGTTTATTTTCCTGCCTCGACACAACGTCATTCCGCAGATCGGTGATACAGTCCAGCTTTCGTTTTCACCTGAAAGCGTGTGCCTCGTACGTTAAGCGATATTCCAAAGCGCTCATGCGCGAGTTTCACGACTGCGCATGACTGAGCAAAAAGATCACCCCAATCTCGGAATGGCACTTATGGTGTCGGCAATTATCGTCGGCCTCGCCATGGGCACGCGCAATGCCTTTACCGGGCTCTGGATGCAACCGATTACCCAATCGCAAGGCTGGGGTCGGGAAGTTTTTTCATTGACCGTCGCGCTCTCAAATCTCGCGTGGGGTATTACTCAGCCTTTCATTGGGCTACTTGCCGATAAAAAAGGAGCGCGCGCCGTATTGGTATGGGGCGCTTTAACCTACTGTGCGGGGCTCATTGGTGTCGCCTACCTTAATAGTCCACTTTGGCTGAATGTCTTTGGCGGTGTCGTGATGGGGGTGGCAATCTCCTGCACGACCTACTCAGTGGTGTACAGCGTACTCGGGCGCTTGGCTTCTCCGGCGCGTAGGAGCTGGGCGTTTGGTATTGCGGCAGCAGCGGGGTCGTTTGGCCAATTTCTAATGATTCCTACAGCGCAATGGTTTATCTCTAACGTCGGCTGGTCGCAGGCATTACTCTGGGTTGCTGCGTTGGTCTTTGCCATTGCTCCGCTTGGGTGGGCCCTGGCAAATTATGGCGAAAGCGCGCGCAATACAACTAACGCAATACCGTCCGGAGCCGTAACGGTGAAGGCCGCATTGACCGAGGCCTTTTCAGACCGGAGTTTTGGTTTGTTGACGGCTGGCTACTTCGTCTGTGGCTTTCAAGTTGTGTTTATTGGCGCGCATTTATCGCCTTATTTGAGCGATCGCTCAGTGCCCGCGCACGTAGGCGTTACCGCGTTAGCGTTGATCGGTCTTTTCAACGTATTTGGAACTTACCTTGCCGGAGCGCTAGGGCAAACGTACCCAAAACGAAAAATTCTTGCCGCGATTTATCTCGCCCGTAGCGTCGTCATTGCAATTTTCTTGTGGGTGCCGATTTCAGCGATTTCTGTTTACTTCTTCGCCGCTGGGATTGGATTTTTGTGGCTTTCTACAGTACCGCCAACGAATGCGCTCGTAGCCCAGATCTATGGCGTTAGGTATATGGGCATGCTTGCTGGGATCATCTTTTTCTCCCATCAAATTGGCTCGTTTCTTGGTGCGTGGTTGGGTGGGCGAATTTTTGACTCGACCGGGTCATACAACGTGATGTGGGGTATTTGCATCGCGCTCGGCGTGTTTGCCGCAATCGTGCACTGGCCCATCGATGAGCGGCCGCTTTCCCAACGTAAGCGGGCAGCGCTGGGCAGCGCATGAAAGCTCGATCGGTGCTCGGCATTTTCTGCTTTTTGGTGATCGCCGGATGCGCTGGCATCACACCATTGACGGTCGGGAGCTCAATGGCCGAAGTTGAGCGCCTCTGGGGTTCACCAACGCAGTCACACACGATGCCGTACGGTGCTCGGCTGATATATTCGCTTGGCCCGCAGGGCCACAACGTTTACGTGACAGACTTTAATCGGCAAGGACGACTCTTGCGAAATTTTGATGCGATGACCCGCGACAACCTCTCGCGGGTCGCTGCGGGGTGGAAAAAATGGGAAGTCGAACGCGAGTTTGGGCCGGCCTTTTGGCTGACTCGTTTTCGCGTATCCTCAAATTTATCGGCTGTATACAAGTACGCCGGGCAGTTCGCAATTCAATGCTTCTACGTTGAATACGGCGCTGACGAAGTTGTGATTTCAACCGCGACGCGTGATGCGACATCAGGGCGTGATTTATTCCCTGGCGAGCGGGAGTGTTAGCAGTCTTTTCTCCGCGTTAGCCGATGCAGACTTTGAGTAGATGAAGTACAGCCATACCGACCACGAGCGGCCAGACTTGTCCGCCGAATCGCCAAGCCCACGCAAGCGTTGCGGCCACGGCGGCCAAACGCGGCAATAACTGCGCCGCAGGTATATCGGTACCAGTCCTCAAAATCATTGGCGTAATCAGCGCCGCAAAAATGACAGCCGGTGCAAACGAAAGCGCGCGCTCTAGCCACGGCGGGAATTGCCCGCGCGCCCACGGCCCTAAGAAACTCACGCGGATTCCAAATGTGCCCGCTGCCGCGCCGATTATTGCGAGCCAGAGCGCTGTGTTGTCCATTGAAAAACCGTATCAAAAATCATTGCGATTGCGACGCCCAAAAAGCACGCGGCGATAAGCCCGAGCTTTAAAGGTAGCGCGAAAAAAAGTGTGCCTAAGATCGACCCCAGCGCCGCTGCGATTGCCATGGGTAAGCGTTTTATGATTGGCGCGAGAACCGCAACAAACGATAACGGTACGACAAAATCGAGCTCCCATTGCGCGGGGACAATCGTGCCTGCCACGTAGCCGATCACGTTGCAAAATACCCAAAACATCCACAACGTGAGCCCTGATCCAAAGTAAAACGGCAGCCACTCTGGCTGGGCTTGTGGATCTTTGCTGAAACCTTTGACGCCAACGAAGGTTTGATCGACGAGAAGGGGTGCTACGGCATACCGCACGCGCTGAGGCGCGCTGCGCAACCATCCTGAAAAAATCGCGCTGTATACCGCCATACGCGAATTAACAATCATTGCGCTGACGATAACGACCCAAATCGGCGCAGCTGCGATCAGCATAGACGTCAGGACGACCTGTGAAGATCCTCCAAAGACTAGTGCGGGTAACAGAATTGCTTGAATCAAGCTCAATCCGGCCTGCTTGGAAGCGACGCCGCAGACCGCACCAAACACGAGATACGAGGGGGAGATCGACGCGGTGTAGACCACCCCCGCCCGTATCGCTTGCATCTTCGCTTCTTTTGAAAGAGGGGTCACGCTACCGACCGTCTTGTCAGCGTGCAAAATTCGTAGGTAAATGAGTTACCGTCTTCAGCGGAGTGAACGTGCTTTTCACTCGCCTCGCAAATCCAGTCGTCTTCGTCGTAATTGGGAAACCACGCATCGCCCGCGAACGGATGGTCAATGATGGTGAGCTCCATACAATTTATCTGCGGCGCAAAGTTCGCAAGTGCGTGCGCGTAAAGCTGACCACCACCGATGATGAAGACCGACTGATTTTCAGTGCTGGGAAGCCGAAGAGCCGTCTCCAAATCGCCGACGATAGTGATGCCCTCGCGTCTTTGCAAGGTGCGACTGACGACGATATTTTCGCGACCGGGCAGCGGTCTTCCAATGCTTTCGAATGTGTTGCGCCCCATTACGATGCGATGCCCCATTGTCAGCGCTTTAAATCGCTTTAGATCTGCAGGTAACTGCCACGGCAGCTGATTGAGATGCCCGATTACGCGGTTTTGCGCCATCGCGGCAATGAGGGTGACCGGAGTCAATTCGAGAGTAGTGCTCAAAATCTTTTTTTCCTATTTACATTTCGATTATAAAGACGGCTATGGTTATTCCCCAAACCGTGATGCGATTGGTGCTCGGCTGCTTCGTGCTCACGGCCATTCCTTTATGCATCGCGCTCGCGCGGCTTGCGATCAATATGAACGATTTGGCCGCGCGCAGTCAGCTTGCGGTAAAGCGTGCTGAGTCTGTTGGCGCGGTGAGCCGTGAGCTGCGAAATGCGGGTGTTGCCATTGAGCGCAGCGTGCGGCAAGCCATCGTGCTTGATGATTCGACTTATATTGACGAATACGCCCGCGCTCGGCAATCTTTTACTAATACGCTAACGCGCGCCGAAGCGTTGCCGATGGATTCGCGCGAGCGCAAAGCAATCGAAGATTTGCGTAAACAAGACGGCATCGTCGCCACGGCAATTGCGTCAGGATTGCCGCCCGTTGAGCTGCGGCAAGATGCCGTTGATGCCGCGATCCGCCTTTCAGAGCTCTCCGATGTCGTGGTCACCGATTTCGATGGTGTGATTGCGCGCGAGTTATCCGAGCTGGAGACGCAAGCGTCGAAGGGAAGCACGCAGTGGCCGTGGATGGTCGGCGTGGCAGCGTTACTCGCAGGCGTGCTCGGGCTTGGGTTTTCAGCATTAGTTTCGCGGCCGCTGAGCAGTCTTGATCGCAGCATTCGGCGTATGGGCGAGGCGCGCTTTGATACGCCGGTTACGATCAAAGGTCCGCCAGATTTGCGCAGTTTGGGAGAGCGCCTAGAGTGGTTGCGGCAGCGCCTGCAGAGCTTAGAGAGTCACCAAGCTAATTTTTTGCGGCAAGTCTCCCATGAGCTGAAGACGCCATTGACAGCGATACGGGAGGGCTCGGAGCTGCTTAATGATCGGGTGACGGGCGAGCTTAGCGAAGGTCAGGAAGAAGTTGTCCGCATTATCCGCGAAAATTCGCTACAGTTGCAAAAGCTGATTAATGATTTGCTCACTTATCAGCAGCATCGCAGCGCCGTCCCGCTCAAAATTGCTTCGGTTTATCTGCCTGATTTGATTCAAAGCGTGGTTGATTCCCATCGTGTGCCGATTCTGGCTAAAGCGCTCTCAACGCGCGTGCATATTGTGCCCGTAACGCTCGCGCTTGATCAGGAGCGGATCCGCGTAGTTTTAGATAATTTGATGTCGAACGCGATTAAATTTTCCCCGAAAGGCGGGCAGATTTTCTTTGCCGCACGGATTGTTTCAGATCAACTACAGATTGATGTCTCCGATCAAGGGCCTGGAATTTCGCTCGCCGACAAGTTGCGCATTTTCGAATCGTTCTTTCAAGGTGAAGCGCGCGCCGTTACCAACGTTAAAGGCACGGGGCTTGGGCTTGCCATCGCCCGTGATTTTGTGATTGCGCATGGCGGTGATATTGACGTGATCGAGGCAGGGAAACCTGGCGGGCGATTTCGGGTGCGTTTACCGCTTGACGAGGTGGCCATAAAAACACTAAGAGAATCCGGCGTCATCAGCGCGTCGGAACGAGGGGACACATGAATAGCAGAATAGTTTTGATCATTCCACTCATCGCAGCGTTGACAGCGTGCCAATCGATCTTGGCACCTGAGCCACCACCGCATACCATGCCGATGCCCATACCTGCGGCGCAGATTCCCGCGCCCGTAATGGCAGCGCCGACGCCGCCCGCGCCGGTCGTGCCAGTTGTGATCGCGCAACCGGCCGCGACTGAAGATACGCTGGTTGTGATTAGTGTTTTGACGGACGTCTCAAAGGCGCTGTCTGGCGGTGGCGACAGTTTGCGTCGCGAAATGGCCTCTAGCAATGCTGCATGGGCCAAAGCGCGGACGGATTCAACACGTTTGAAATTAGCTGTACTGGCGGCAATCACTTCAGGAGGCGCTACCGATGATCAACGGGCACTATCCTTGCTTGAGCCTTATCTAAGCCGCACTGCCGACGCTAATGCTTATAAAGCGCTCGCAGAGCTTATCGCAATTCCGCTCCAGGAGAAAGCAAAACAAATGCGTGAAGAATTCAAAAAAACAGAAACCCAACGAGAACGAGCCGATAACCTGAAGAAAGAGCTCGATGCCACGCAGCAAAAACTTGAGGCTTTACGCAAACTAGAGCGCAGCTTAGGTCGGAGGCAGCCACAATGAACGATATCGTTTTTCAGACGACCGTGCTCTTGGTTGATGATGACCCTGATCTTTTGCGTCTCATCTCACTGCGCCTTTCCGCAGCGGGGTATAAAGTGCGAACCGCGCGCAACGGTGAAGAAGCGCTGGCGCAGCTCAGCATCGAGCGTCCGTCACTTGTGGTCACTGATCTCAAAATGCCAGGCATCGATGGCATGAAATTATTTGATTCGATTCAGCGCGACCATCCTGCGCTGCCGGTCATTATTTTGACCGCACACGGCACCATTCCCGATGCGGTAAACGCAGCCCAGCACGGGGTGTTTGCATTCTTGACTAAGCCGTTTGAGAGCCATGAATTGCTCAAGCAAGTCGCAGCGGCAGCCGCAGCGGGTGGTCAGTCTTCAAATATTTCCGACGCGGGAGGAGGAGACGATTGGCGTCGCGGAATCGTAACCCGTAACGGTGCGATGGAAGAAGTGCTCAGGCGCGCAAAATTAGTGGCCGAATCCGACGCGTCGGTGATGATTCAAGGCGAATCTGGCACCGGCAAAGAGGCGCTTGCGAAGTCGATTCACGCTGCAAGTCGACGTGCTGGAAAAACGTTTATTGCACTTAATTGCGCTGCGATCCCCGAGCAATTATTGGAGTCGGAGCTCTTCGGCCACGCCAAAGGTGCATTTACCGGCGCCAATACCGCGCATGTTGGGCTCTTTCAAGCAGCCAATGGCGGTACCATTTTTCTCGACGAAATTGGTGATATGCCGCTAGTGCTGCAATCTAAGTTGCTGCGGGTTTTGCAAGAAGGGCAAGTGCGTCCCGTCGGCTCGACGCAAAGTGTTGCGATTGACGTGCGCGTGCTTTCAGCGACGCATCGCAATCTAGAAATTATGCGTAAGGAGCGTACGTTTCGCGAAGATTTGTTTTATCGGTTAAATGTGGTTTTGTTGCGCTTGCCCGCGCTCGCCGATCGCCGTGAAGATATTCCGTTGCTGGCAGCGCATTTTTTGCGTTCAATTGCCACGCGCTATCGACGTGCCCCTTTGCAGCTCTCTCCTGAGGCCATGGCACTCATGGTTGCAGCGCCGTGGCCGGGGAACGTGCGTCAACTCGAAAATTTGTTGGAGCAGGCCGTAGCGCTTTCGACAACGACCATGATTCCGGCCTCATTAATTTTGCAGGGCTTAGAAGACGCTAAACCGCTCGTGCCGTTTGATGAAGCGCGGCGGCAATTTGAGCGCGAATACCTCGTGCGCTTACTCAAATTGACTGGCGGTAACGTCGCGCAAGCAGCACAATTGGCGAATAGAAACCGTACTGATTTTTATAAGCTTCTGCAAAGGCATAGTTTGGAGCCAGCAGCATTCAAGTCGCGAGAAGCTGCGGTCGCATAATTTTGGTGTAAGTTTTCGCGTCGTTTGTATCTAAAAGACGACAAATATAACCAAGCTTAATCAATAAGTTACATGAAATTTACGAAAGTTTGTCGCAAAATAGCAACAAATCTAGGCCAGTTACCATCTAGAAAATGGTCTTTAACTAAATCTGAAAAAAAGTAGCTTTGCAACGTCTTGGTTTAATGCGATTTTTTGTTTTTGGCACGTACCGTGCATAGTAATCAGTAGTCGGGCAATTCTCTGAATTGCCTTTGATCTCCTCCAGATCCCCCGTTAGCCCGCCATGCTCCTCCCGGCGGGTTTTTTTTGTCCATTTTTTTGGAGACTAAGTGGCGGACTGAGGAAACGACTGCCGGAGCTCATCATACCTGCGGCGCAGAAAGTGGCTATTTAGCGCATAGTTTGGCCAAAGCTGCGCCGCAGGTATGGCAGCACGTTCGATTCCAAACGCTAATGAAATCGGCAAGCCGACTAAGCGGGATCGCGTGAAAGTTTTGCGGGGCGGAGATTGTCGTACTTTTCGAAAGGCTGGTGGATCCACGGGTTGTCAGGCAGATAATCAACCACGTAGTCGGGCGTGTAGACCGAGCATGCTTTATGCCAGATGACGCCGGTGCGCATCTCGGCGATATGGGGGTAGCGCTGTGGCAATTCGCGGTTTACGATTTCCATCGTATGCCCAGAATCAACCATATCATCTACCAACAAAATGCTCTCCCCAAGCTTGGCGCTGGTCATCGTCAGATGTTCACTCATGAGAAGCTGCCCGCGTACGGTGCCGCCGCCTTCTCGGTACATACTGGTGCTCATGATTGCGAGTGGTAAATCAAAAATACGCGAGAGCTGATCTCCAACGCGCAGACCGCCGCGGGCGATGCACACAATCTGATTAAATTGCCAACCGGAGTCGTGCACTTTCAGAGCCAATTTTTCAATCAAGCGGTGGTATTGGTCCCAGGTTACAAAAAGATCGTTTGCCATATGCGCGCCGCTGCGTTACCGATGAAGGTTAATAGTTTACGGGGCTGTGAAGCAAGATCGTATCGTCGCGTTCCGCACCGGTGGAAATCATTGAAATGGGTACGCCAATTAACTGTTGCACGGCGGTGAGATAGTGCCGCGCTTGCTCCGGTAGCGCATCAAAGCTGCGTAGACCGTGCGTCGGCGTTGTCCAGCCGGGGAAACTCTCGTAGGCCGGAACGCAACGCGCGACCTCTTCTGCGCCTACCGGGAGCCGATCAAGCAACGTCGCGCCGTTGGTATAGCCCACGCAGACTTTGACTTCTGGTAGCCCATCTAAAACGTCTAACTTCATCACGGCTAAGCTATCGATGCCATTGATTTCTACGGCGCGTTTGAGCGCTGGAATATCGAGCCAACCACAGCGGCGGGCGCGCCCGGTATTGGAGCCAAATTCATTGCCCCGCTTGGCGATCCACGCTCCCGTCTCGTCGGTGAGCTCAGTCGGGAAAGGGCCTGAGCCCACGCGCGTGGTGTAAGCTTTGGTGATGCCCAGAACGTGGTTGATCTCGCGTGGGCCAACGCCCGTGCCAGCGGAGGCTTGCCCGGCTAAGCAATTGGATGACGTGACATACGGATAAGTGCCGTGGTCGATATCGAGAAGCGTGCCTTGCGCGCCCTCAAAGAGCACGCCTTTACCTGCGGCGCAGATTGCGTTGAGCTCGGCGGAGACGTCGGCCACCAGGGGGGCGAGGTAGCCTCCCCAAGAAAGTGCTTGCGAAACCACTAAATCTCGATCCAACTCACTCGCGCCGAGGTAATTTTTCAGCACGAAATTGTGATAATCCAAGACTTCCGAAATTTTTTCGGGCAGGGTGGAAGGGTTGAGTAAATCGGTGATGCGAATCCCACGGCGAGCCACTTTGTCTTCATAGGTCGGGCCGATGCCTCGGCCAGTCGTACCAATTTTGGCCGCGCCGCGCTTGGCTTCGCGCGCCTGATCGATGGCAACGTGATAAGGCATGACTACGGGGCAGGCGCCCGAGATGCGCAGACGCCCACGGGCCTGAATGCCTCGGGCTTCGAGCTCATTAATCTCGATTTGCAGCGCATCGGGGGCGACGACAACGCCATTGCCGATGAAGCAGGTGACATGCGGATGGAGGATGCCGGAGGGGAGTAGGCGCAATACGGTCTTTTGGCCGTTGATAACCAGCGTGTGCCCCGCATTGTGACCGCCTTGAAAGCGGGCAACGGCAGCCACTTGCGGCGCGATCCAATCCACCACCTTGCCCTTGCCTTCGTCGCCCCACTGGGTGCCAATTACCACTACGTTACGCTTTGCCATGAACCATCACATCCTAAATATTGGGTTACCTAATTGTTGCGAAAAAATATTTTTATTAATCGTTGCGGACTACACGATCTGGGTGCAAGCTGCCGCGAGACGCAAATCCAATGAAAACCCGGTCGCTGGTCGCGGTGCAGGCGCGCCATACACTGAGCCGATATTGTCGTAGCGACCACCGCGCGCCAAAGCGGTAGATTCACCGGCGGCGAAGACGGAATACACGACGCCCGTGTGATATGCGTAAGAAGGCACATCGGCCAGATCAATCGTTACGTTTGCGCCACAGGTATCCGCAATGCTGGCCAAATCGGCCAGATCATCAAGTGCGTTTGCAATCGCAGTGCCCGGAAGGGTCTTGCGGGCTTGGGCAAGGGTTGTTGGTGCATCGCCGTAAAGTAAGAGCAGCGCGGTAATGGCGGGATCGGTGGTGACGATTTGCAAGGCACCCGCATCTTTGCGCTGCAACGCTTCGCGCGCCCGCTCGCGCGCAATGGGTGAAAGCGCGGCCGAGTCGCTTAGTGCGTTAAACACCGCCGCGTGACCAATATCAACGTGTAAGCCGCCGATCCCTAGCGTTGCGCAAATACGCAGCAGCAGCCGTAGCACTTCTTCGTCGCCAGCCCGCCCTGGCAGGCCGTAAAGCTCTGCGCCCCCTTGAACGACTTCGCGGGTCGCGTTTAGCGCGCTCGGGCGCGTATGCAGCACGCTACCGGCGTAACACAAACGATTCTCTGCAACGTGCCCATATAAGTGGGCATCAATGCGGGCCGCTTGCGGCGTCATATCCGCGCGTACGCCCAACAGACGGCCGGAGAGCTGATCGACAACTTTAAATAAATGATCGTCGAGCTCGTTTGTCCCTGCGGTCAGCGTATCGGCGAATTCAATTAATGGGGGCTGTACAAGGCCGTAGCCCGCAGCGAAGCAAAGATCGATCAAGGCCCGACGCACGCGCTCTAAGCGCGCGCCCTCAGGCGGGAGAATATCTTCTACATAGTCAGGAAGCGCCCAACGGGGCATAGGAAGCGTGCACGAGGTGCAAGAGCGAGCGCAATCTGCGCGTCAACTGGTAGGAGTTTAACTCAGCTTAATAGCGCACAGCGACCGGCCGCAATCGGCGTGTTTTTTTGGGGTCGAAGATCATACCTGCGGCGCAGTTTTAGGCCAAAAACTGCGCCGCAGGTATACGTGCTTTATGGCAGGCTAGGTGAGCGTGAAATAGATCGCTACACCCACCAACATCGCGGCAAGACCAATAAAACGTAATTGACCATCGCGCATTTCAAGCACGCGGCGGAATGACTCTTTCCATACCCGCGGCGCAATAAATGGCATTAATCCTTCTAAAACGAGGAAGAGTGCGAAGGCCGCTACCAACTCTTGCCACATGGTGGGTGGATTAAAAACTGCGTAGCGCGGCGCTTACGGCGCCTTGCCTGCGCCTTGCTTTAAGTAGCGGAAAAAGGCAGCGTTTGGCTCGAGCACCATCACATCATTTTTGCTGCGAAACGACGCTTTATAGGCTTCCATGCTGCGGTAAAAAGCATAAAACTCTGCATTTTTCCCATAGGCGTCGGCGTAAATCGCTGAAGCTTTACCGTCGCCAGAGCCTTGCAGCGTTTGCGCCTGTTTGTAGGCTTCTGCCAAGATAACTTGCCGCTGCTTATCGGCGTCAGCTTTAATTTTTTCATTTTCGGCAGCGCCGAGCGAACGCAGCTCATTAGCCACACGCTGACGCTCCGAGCGCATCCGGTCAAATACTTTTTCAGAAACTTGCTTTGGCAGCTCAACACGCTTTAAGCGGACGTCGACAATCTTTACACCAATTTTGGATAAATCAGCATCGCCACGCATGCGCACGCTATCCATAATTTTTTCTCGCTCGCCCGACACGATTTCTTGCAGCGTGCGCTTTTGCAGCTCTTCGCCCAAAAGTGAATTGACCGTTTGCCCAATGCGTTTTTCAGCGGTTGCAAAATCGCCTTGATTGGTCGAAACATAAAACACTTTTGGATCGGCCACTTGCCATTTAACGAACGAATCAACTTCGATTGGCTGTTTTTCTGCTGTGGCAAAAGTTTCGACGTTTTGTGAGTCGAGGGTGATGATCCGTTTATCAAATTTACGGATATTTTGAATCAGCGGAATCTTCCATTTAATTCCTGGCTCAGTATCGATGCGGACGACTTCACCGAGTTGAAAGACCACGGCGTATTCACGCTGATCGACAGTAAATAAACACTGGCTGATCGCCACTAACGCTGCCACAATAAAAGGCAGCGACAAGAAAGACTTATTCATCGTGGGCTCCTGACCTCGCGGCTCGTGCGCAAATCGCGGGTTACATCAACGCTGGGTACGGGATCTGGCACCGTGGGGCGCACGGGCTCTGCTTGGGCACCAACTGCAACGGGTGGTGTGTCGGCACGTGAGCGTTCCATTAATTTGTCAAGGGGCAAGTAAAGCATGTTGTTACCGCCACTTTTTTGATCGACAAATACCTTGCTCGTGTTACCCAAAACCGCTTGCATCATATCGAGATAAAGCCGTTCACGCATGATATTTGGTGATTTTTCGTACTCCGTTACCAATTGTTTAAATCGGCTCGCATCACCTTCAGCGCGTGAGACGACCGACTGCTGATAAGCAGAAGCTTCTTCCGTCGCGCGCGCCGCTGTGCCCCGGGCTTTTGGGATCACATCATTGGCGTAGGCTTGACCTTCATTACGCAGGCGATCACGATCTTGCTCCGCTTTGTTGACGTCGTTAAACGCGTCGGCAACCTGCTCGGGCGGGTTAATTGACTGCAAGTTAACTTTGCTCACCGAAATGCCGGTAACGTAACGATCCAAAATATCTTGCATGAGCTTTTGCGCGGCTTGCGCAACGTCGGCGCGACCACCTTGCGAGAGTAGAGCGTCCATCTTGCGTTTACCAATGACCTCTCGCACCGCTGTTTCAGCAATTTGCTCAATCACCCGTGATGGATCGCGCCCGCCAAAAAGATTATTGAATGAAAACTCTTTCGCGTCCTTGAGACTGTATTGCACCTCAACATGGGCTTCAATAATGTTTAAATCTTCAGTCAACATTAATGAAGATCGATTGTCTCGACCTGTTTTTTTACCGATTTCAACCGATTTCACGTTAGAAAGATCAACGATCTCACGCGTTTCGACGGGGTAGGGGATGTGCCACCGCGGACCTGGCTGCGTAGTCTCAACGTATTTTCCAAAGCGCAGCACGATGCCACGTTTGCCTTCATCGATGATGTAAAAGCCTGAGGCCAACCAAAGCACGAGGCCGAGCGCAATGAGCGCACCGATGCCCCCGAGCGGCAATTTTGGGATGTTAAGGCCTCCCCCCGAGTTGTTGCCGTCACCGCCGCCGCCGCTGTCGTGACGCTTCGGAGTTTCAAAGGGGTTGGGTCGAGTCGGCTTTTGGCCGAACATGCCACCAAGCTTATTTTTGAAATCGCGTACGACTTCATCCAGATCGGGCGGGCCAGCGCCGTCTTTGCTTGGTTTGCGCGGCTCCTGCGCGCCTGCGGGTGGAGCCGAAGTTGGTGCGTTGGGTGAGGAAGGCGCATCGGATTTACCGCGCCCCCACTGTGGATCGTTGAGCGAGAACGTCGCCCAGCGTTTGAAATCAGAGATTTTGCTCATGGTTGCCAGATATTTGGGTATTTGCCCATTCAATTTCAAGGGGCGAACGCGCGAGCGGAAAGCGCTCAGCCAATGCTGCACGCAGCAAATCGATACCTTCGCCAGAACGCGCACTCACCCACACCGCCGAAATGCTACCACTCTCATGGCGCAGCACATGAGGCGCGTGTTCGATGGCATCAATCTTGTTCATCACTAATATTTGCGGAATATCACCGGCGCCAATTTCTGCAAGGACGGTGTTGACCGCCGAGATTTGGGTTTCTTTCGCGCTATTTGCGGCATCAACGACATGCAGCAGCACATCGGCTTCGATGGCTTCTGTTAGGGTTGCGCGGAAAGCCGCGACCAATTCGTGCGGCAGATCGCGCACGAAGCCGACCGTATCAGAAAGCACTAACGGTTGCGCCGCAGGTATGAAGAGTTTGCGCAAGGTCGTGTCAACCGTTGCGAACAACTGATCCGCCGCATAGGCTTTTGCAGCGGTAAGCTTGTTGAATAACGAGCTTTTGCCCGCATTGGTGTAGCCCACGATGGCGATATTAACCACGCCCGAACGCTGCCGTGCGCGGCGCTGGGTATCGCGTTGCGTTTGCACTTTTTTAAGCTTGTCTTTAAGCACAGCAACCCGTTTGGTCAGCAACTGGCGATCTGTTTCGAGTTGCGTCTCTCCCGGGCCACGCGCGCCAACGCCGCCGCCGCGTTGGCGATCTAAGTGCGTCCAGCCCCGCACCAAACGCGTCGACATATGCTCAAGCTGGGCCAGTTCAACTTGCAGCTTGCCTTCGGCGCTGCGCGCGCGTTGTGCAAAGATATCAAGGATGAGCGTAATCCGGTCGATTACACGGCACTCAAGCTTGGTCTCTAAATTGCGCTCTTGGGCGCCGGACAGCGCATGATTGAAAATAACCAAATCGGCGTCGGTCGCCTGTTTTTGCTCGGCGACTTCATCGACCTTGCCTTTTCCCGCGTAGAGCGCCGGGTCTGGTCTCTGCCGCCGCCCAGTAATGACGCCAACGGTCGCTGCGCCGGAGGTATCGGCGAGCCGGCGAAGCTCTTCTAGATCTTCGTCAAATTCGCCTTTGCCGAACGCAAGCTGCACCAAGATTGCGCGCTCGCTCCCTGCATGCCGATCAAACATTGCAATACCCCACGCAAGCAAGCCCGCACTCACGATTAAAGCGCCAAAAGCCCAGCGGGTGCTGGGCTATTTTAAAAATATTCAGACTAATTACTTTCGGGTTCTTCGACGTGATCAATGCTCACGGCGCGACCGGGCACGACGGTGGAAATCGCGTGTTTGTAGACCATTTGCGTCACCGTATTGCGCAGCAGCACAACATATTGGTCGAAAGATTCGATATGCCCTTGCAGTTTGATGCCATTGACGAGGTAAATCGACACCGGGACATGCTCTTTACGCAGGGTATTTAAAAACGGGTCTTGTAGCAATTGCCCTTTGTTACTCATTTCTTGGTTCTCCAAAAGAACTTCTTATTGATGACGGTCTCATCGGAATATACGTTACCTTGAAAACCGCAGCGATGCAAATCTGATTGGGTAAATCAGAGCCAATAGTTACCGGTCGTTCTGATCGGCAAATGGATTATGCCCCACTCGATATTCGATGCGCAGCGGGGTGCCGGTGAGTTCGAACGCTTTCCTAAAGAAATGTTCAAGATATCGTGTGTAGGCCGGTGGTACGTCATCCAAGCTTGAGCCGTGAATTACGATCCGTGGCGGATTTTGGCCGCCCTGATGGGCATATCGCATTTTGGGGCGCACGGCACCGTGCCGCGCCGGTTGTTGCTGCTGAACCGCAAGTTGCAGCACGCGCGTAAGCTTCGGAGTGGCCATTTTGCGGGTGGCGGCCGCATAGGCAGCGCGCACAGACGGCAAAATTTGATTCATTCCTGAGCCTGCTTTGGCGGAGATGTTGAGCCGCTTAGCAAACGCCAGAAAATACATCTTTCGCTCGTAATCGCGCTCGACGGCCGCACGCACTTCGGTATCGGCGGCTTCCCATTTGTTGATCGCAACGACAAGCGCTCGGCCTTGCTCAAGGACGAAACCAGCAATTTGGGCATCGGAATCGGTAACGTCTTGCAAGGCATCGAGTAGCAAGATGACCACGTTGGCATCGTCAATGGCCTGCAAAGTTTTGATGACTGAAAACTTCTCAATCGCTTCGGTGACTTTGCCACGGCGACGAATTCCGGCGGTGTCGATGAGTTGATAGGGATGCCCATTGCGCTCGAAATCAAGATAAATCGAGTCGCGGGTAGTGCCGGGTTGGTCAAAGGCGATGACCCGCTCTTCACCCAAAATCGCGTTAACCAAGGTTGATTTCCCAACGTTTGGCCGGCCGACGACAGCGATACGGATTCGATGATCGGCATCAAGCTCAGGGCGTGGGTCAGGGATTGCTTTTTTAGGGAAAAATTCAAGCGCAGTTTCGATTAAATTGCCGATGCCCTCACCGTGTGCAGAGGAGACCACATGTGGATCGCCCATGGCCAGCTCGTGAAATTCTGCTGCGGCGCGCTCACGGATCATGCCTTCGGCTTTATTAACCGCCAAAAGCGTAGGCTTATTGAGCTTACGCAAAAGCTGCGCAATTTCA
This sequence comes from Betaproteobacteria bacterium, assembly GCA_031430575.1. Taxonomy (GTDB): domain Bacteria; phylum Pseudomonadota; class Gammaproteobacteria; order Burkholderiales; family Casimicrobiaceae; genus JANMDS01. The sequence continues at coordinate 49,964 of JANPBT010000030.1, forward strand.
TGATCCCGACCTGCCAAGCCTTCACGGGTATCGGTCAAGAAAATAACAAGATCGGCTTCATCAATGGCCTGCTGGGTTTGCTTGGCCATTTCGCGCACGATGCCATCGGCGTTTACCGGCTCAAATCCACCAGTATCGATCACAAAAAAGGAGCGATCAAACATCTGCGCTTCGCCGTAATGCCGATCGCGGGTAAGTCCCGGAAAATCGGCAACGAGTGCGGCGCGAGATCGGGTGAGCCGATTGAAAAGGGTGGACTTGCCGACGTTCGGGCGACCGACAATCGCAAAGATGGGTTTATCGGTCATCGTAGGCGTTCAGGTAAGGTTTCGCCGCGCGCAAGAGGCACGCGGCAATGCAAAATTATTTAAGCGTGGTGGAGATTAAACCGCCCTTTGCCGTAAGCCAAACCAGCGCGCCGTTGGCAACGATCGGTTGGTGCACAGGTGGGTTGGCCTCCGCGAGTGAGCGTCCCAACACATCTCCTTTTTTAGCATCGAGAAGATGGGCATAGCCTTCGTGATCAAAGGTTAGTAACTTCCCATTTAATACCTGCGGCGCAGAAATCTTCCGCCCCGCAAGCGCGTCTTGCTTCCATAGCGATGCACCAGTGGTTTTGTCGAGCGCGTGCAACACATGCTTATCATCGGTGACGAAAATAGAATCGCCTTCCATTGCAAGACCGTAGCGGCTCGAAATGTCACGCACCCAAACGGTTGTACCGCGCAGCAAATCAAAGCAGCCCGTGCGGCCTTGAAAAGCCGTCACGCAAGCGACACGGTCATCGACTACTGGCAAGCTGACGACATCGGCGATACGATCAAGCTCGGTCGTACCTTTTGGGGTGGCGACAACACTCTCCCAACCCATGACGCCAGTTACGGTATCAAATGCAATCAGCCGCCCTCCTGCCGTACCCAAAATGCCGGCCCGGCGGGTGACAACCATGCCAGCATTGTTGCGCACCGTGAGCGCGGGAAGCGTGCGCGGGATCGTCCATTTCACTGCGCCATTTGTGGCGTCAAGCCCGGTAATCGTGCCATCGCCAGAAATCGCGATGACCACGCCATCGGCAATGGTCGGCGGCGAAATCACCGCGCTTTTGACTTGCGTGGCCCACTTTTTTGCGCCCGTGATGTCAATTGCGATCACCTGACCTTTGGTCGTGCCGACTGCGATCAGCGCGCCGTTGGTCGCAACGCCGCCAGAGATTTGGCCCTCGACTTTCGCGCGCATGACCGATGCGCCCGTTGTCTCATTGACGCCTATGATCGTGCCATCAATTCCCGCGGCGTAGATCACGCCCGCAGCGAACGCCGGAGCAAGACCGGGCGCTGCATTTGCACCTAGCGGCGATTGCCAGCGGGCATTTACCGCACTAACGGTTGCTGGCGCGAGCTTTGTAAGCGTCGGCGAATTATCAAACGGGTTGAGCGATTGCAAGGTGCTGCATGCGGACAGGCTGATGCATGCGATTGCGAACGAGAGCGCGGTTTTTTTCATGCTTATTTGGCACCACTAACCGCATCAAGTTTCAATTGCGTGAAGGCGCGAGATTGGGCTTTCGCGTCCAACTTTTCGAGCGCAGCTGCATAGGCCGCTTTTGCGTCGGCGGTTTTACCATTGGCATAGAACACATCCCCCTTAGCGTCGAGCACCAAGCCCTCCATCGAAGCATCAAATTTGCCATCGAGCAAACCCAGCGCCTCATCGTATTTCTTCTGATCTAGCGCGACCGCTGCCGCGCGTAGGCGCGCGATTTGGCGGAGTTCATCCTCTTTTGCGTTCGCTGCGACCCAGCCCAGTTGCGCTTTCGCGCCGTCGAGATCTTTTGCGTCAAAAAGCTGCTTGGCCAATACGAGAGCGGCGCGCGGGGCGTAGCCGGTGCTCGGGTATTGCGCGATGAGCGCAGCGGTCGCCTCTTTTGCCTTAGTCAAATCTTTTTTATCGCCCGTAGCGGCGGCGACTTCACTCACTGCGCCGTAAAGCACCGCAGCTTTCTCTGATTGCGAGCGCTGATACCAGCTCCATGCCTGCGTGCCAATGACCCCAAGCGCGACGAGCGTTACCGCACCAGAGATGATATTGCCCCAACGCGCCCAAAACGCTTTGATGTCGTTGAGCTTATCTTGTTCTTCTAAGTCGTATGCAGCCATGATCCGGCATTTCTCAGCGGTTTCGTTAACCCACTAGTTTAGCGTGAAAATGGCGCGGCACCTTCATCGATCAACGCGCACAAAAAATAGACGCGAAAATTAGGGCCAGGCGAGGCCTACGGGCGCTGGGCGCACGCTTGGATTTGTCACAAATCGGGCCATTTCGGCAAATACCTGCGGCGCAGATTTGATCAAAATACGCGGTTTCTGATCGCTTGGCTGCGCCGATGACCTAATCGTCGACCGGAAATGAAGGAATTGCGAAGTCCCGACCACGCGTATTTTTGAGTGCGGAGTGCTAAATGCGACCTCCGCGGGCTCAAAACTGCGCCGCAGGTATTGCCCGAATTGCGCCTGAAAAACAAAAAGGACGCCAAGGCGTCCTTTTTGCGTCCTGCGGTCGTGCCGCTGTTTGCGCCATGATTTACGACGCAATCACAATGCCGTTATGCAACCCCGTTTGCGGCGTTATACGCGGCTTGCTTTTCAGCGCGACGGATCGAACGGTTGCCGTCCGGGTGTGGCGGGGTGTAGGCTGGGCCAGAATTTTTCTTGTCGCTCGCAGGCGCGCGATCTGCGCCTTTTGCGTGTGGCGCGCGTGCTGGGGCGCGGTTGCCGGCGTCGGTGTTACGGAACGCCGGTTTGTCACCAAACGTGCCGGGTGCGCGGGTGCGCGGTGCGCCTGCTGCGGGCGAAAATTCCCGGCGGCGGGGTGCTGCCCCATTCGAAAATTCGTCACGCTCAAAAGCGGGGCGGCTCTCGCGCGCTGCATACGGTGCACGCTCAGCGCGTGGTGCGCCAGTCGGTGCGCCGAAATCGCGACGGGGTGGCTTATTAAATGAGTTTTCTGCGCCATGCTCCCGACGCGGCGCAAAGCTGCGGTCGCCGCCGAAGTTGCCACGCTCACTCGTGCGCGGTGCGGTGCGGCTTTCGGTGCGGAATTCGCCCCGATTATCGCCACGGTATTCATTGCGTACCTGCGGCGCAGAATCGCTACGTGGGGCGCGGTCAAACGAACGCGGCGCGCTATCAAACGAACGTGGTGCACGCTCGCTGCTGGTGTTGCGCTCAAAGCGCGGCGGGCGATCTGCATAGCCGCCTGCGCTACCAAAATCTCGCTCAGTACGGACAAATTTCTCGCTTCGCTCGCTACGCTCGAAATGCGCCGGGCGGGCGGAGCGGGGTGGGCGCTCCGAATTAAATGCCGGTGCTGCGCCTTCTGGGCGAACAAACGCCGGGCGCTCACCAGCGGGCGCTGCGAAAGTGTGGGCTTCGGCACGGGGCGCGCGCGAGCCACCACGGAAGTCATCGCGACGGGCCGGGCGCTCGCCACGGGATTCAAAGCGCCCGCCGCCGCCGAAGCCACCTTCAGGGCGACCGCGCGGCGCGGGCCGATGGGGCTGCGGAATTTGTGTTGGCGCTAAGCCTTCGATCTCGCTTGGTGCGATGGCCTGTTGCGTAAAGCGCTCGATATTACGGATCTTATAGCGATCACGCGCACCAGCTAATGTAATCGCCAAACCATTACGCCCCGCGCGGCCCGTGCGGCCGATGCGGTGGGTGTAATCTTCTGGCTTCATCGGCAAACCATAGTTGATCACGTGGGTGATCGCGGGAACGTCGATGCCACGGGCGGCAACGTCAGTAGCCACCAGAAATTGGATGTGACCTTCACGCAAGCTCTGGATGCGACGATTGCGCATCGCTTGCGGTAAACCGCCATGCAGCGCCGAAGCGCGATAGCCAGCCACGCGTAGGCGGTCGGAGAGCTCGTCGGTCTCAATTTGGGTCGCGGTAAAGACAATCGCTTGCTCGACTGATTTATCGTTGAGGTAATGCTCAAGCAGTTGCTCTTTGTGCTTGGCATCATCAAACCAATGCAAGCGTTGCTCAATGTTTTGGTGCGTGTCTTGCGCAGTGGCCAGCTCGATTTTTTGTGGATCGCGCATGACGGCCGAGGCCAATTGCATGATGCGATTGGCGAAGGTTGCGCTGAACATCAATGTGCGGTCCCGATCTTCAGTCGCTTGATGAATGGCTTCCAAATCTTCCGAAAAGCCGAGGTCAAGCATGCGATCAGCTTCATCGACCACGAGCGTGTGCACGTCGTCTAGATTGATTTGCTTATTGCGGTGCAGATCGAGCAATCGCCCCGGCGTGGCAACGACTAACGATGCGCCTTCGAGCGCTCGCAGTTGCATCATGTAAGCCGTGCCACCGAGCACGGTCGCAATGCGAATGCCGCGGGTGAATTGCACTAATTGAATCGCTTCTGCGGCCACTTGCTGAGCCAATTCGCGGGTCGGGCAAAGCACCAGCACTTGCGGACGTGCCGTGCCGGGCGTGCGCGAGCCGCGTGAGCTGCGCTCGTTGACTTTGTGGGTTTTGGGTGCGGCCTGTGCGCCCGGGTTTTGGATCAGCGCATGCAGCGCTGGCAGCAAAAAGGCAGCGGTTTTGCCGCTACCGGTTTGGCTTGATACCATCCAATCTCCACCATTCATGGAGGCGGGGATCGTCGCTTCTTGCACGGAAGTTGGGGATGTGTAGCCCATTGCTTCGATGGCTTGAAGCAATGGAGCGGCTAAATTGAGTTCTGCAAACGTCATGGTGTTCCACAGCGGCGCATAGCCCACTGAGGCCTTTAATAAAAATTAAATTTTTTGGTCGAAAACGAAGAAAAACGCGTCGACCAAAAAAACACCAGATGAGTCTGCGCATTTCTGCGAGACGGGTGGGAAGGAGGGCGATGCACTATTCAACGAACTAATTTGCTTTTTCAAGCAAGGTGTGATTATGGCATGGATTTTGTGCATCGCAGCAAATTATGTGCAGATATTCATACCTGCGGCGCAGATTTGCGTGATTTATGGGTATTTTTCAAGAAAATCGTGCAAATCTGCGCCGCAGGTATCTTTGAGTCCGGTGCACCGAGCGTGAGCGTATGGTCGGATGCGGTCACGTGGGCATGCGAGCGCTCACGCTGACATTAAAAAAGCCCGAAATCAGCATGCGACTCCGGGCTTTTTTACGCCATTGATCTGCGAAGCGTTCCGCGATTAGCCCGCAGGCTCGACGTGAATCACTGCGTAGCCTGAAGCGGTTTTCTCGAGCGCCACGCGCACTTTTGCGCCTTCACTGAGCATTACAAACATCGCGGGGTCTTTAACGATGTAGGTCATGGTCATCGCGGGCATATCAAATGCTTTGATCTCGCCGTGTGCGAGCACGACTTTTTGCCCTTCCTTATCGACCTTCTTGACTTCGGCGGCGACGAGCTCTTGCGCCGCCGCTGGCTTGGCTTGCGCCATCGACTGCGCGTTGATGGAGAGTATGGGCGTGGCGATGCCCATTGCGAGACTGATTGCGAGTAATGCTTGCTTCATGGTGATACTCCTTTTCGTGAATCATAAAAACGAGGGCGACAACGATCCCGCAGCGCGAAAGATAAGCGCTGAAAAAATAACCCTGTTTGCAACCGCCTGAAATGGGAGGCAGCGGCTGCGCGACGCTACAGCACACACGCGAACGTACGACACAAAACTGTTCGCCGTGGCCAGAGCGACCTGCTGATGCAAGCGCGGTGTAGGGGACACATTGCTTGTTGCAGGCTCAACATCGGAGTGATCAAAAATAAAAAAGTTTCACGATTTCCAAAATACGCCAGATCGCGACAGCACGCCGATTTGCAAAAAGAAAACCGCGACAACGCGCGCACGTGGGCCAAAAACGGTCTCTACTTGCGGCGCAGAATTGGCATCAAAATCGATTGAAATCTGCGACGCAGGTATGGTCCGACGATGACAAATTTACCCAACTGCCCGGCGTGTGGCTCTGCGCTCACCTACGAAGACCAATCGATGTTCGTCTGCCCCGATTGCGCGCACGAGTGGAGCGCCGCCGCTGCAGATGCCGCAACCGATGAAGCGCGCGTGATTAAAGACGCTTACGGCACTGTGCTGACCGATGGCGATACGGTAATGCTCATTAAAGATTTGAAAGTCAAAGGCGCAGGCACTACGCTTAAAAGTGGCACTAAGGTGAAAAACATTCGCCTGGTGGAAGGCGATCACGATATCGATTGCAAGGTCGAAGCCATCGGCGCGATGCAATTGAAATCTCAGTTCGTCAAAAAGGTCTGATTCAGGCTAGATCAGCGCCGCACGTATTTAAGGCTCAGGCATATTGCGGGTATTCCTTTCAAAAAATCACGCCCCGATTTGAAACGCACGTGCGCAATGCGCCAGATCGCGTGCTATCGTTTTAGACTCTACTCAACACGCGCGCTGCCTTATTTTTTGCAACACGCAGGAGCATAAATTCAATGAAGCGTCGCACTTTTTTATCGCTGGCCCCGGCCTTGATGGGCGCAGCGCCTTTCGCTTCGGCGCAGTCGGGGTTTCCCAATAAACCGATCCGCTATATCGTCCCCGTCGCGGCTGGCGGCGGCAGCGATATGGTGGGGCGCACGATTTGCGAGCGCTGGGGCAAGTTGCTCGGGCAATCGTTTGTGGTCGACAATCAAGGCGGTGGTGGCGGGGTGATTGCCTGCCAAAGCGTGATGCGGGCACCGGCTGATGGCTACACCCTTCTGCAAGGCTACGTCGCCACCCACGGCACGAGCCCCGCGACTCGAAGACTGCCTTACGACGCGATCAAAGATTTCACGCCCATTGGCATGATCGGAGGCACGCCCAACGTGCTCATCGTCAATGCGCAGCTCCCGATCAATACGGTCGCGGAGTTCATCGCATATCTAAAGAAAAATTCTGGCAATTTGAGCTATGGCTCGGCAGGGCCCGGGTCGCTCACCCATCTCACGATGGAGCTTTTTAAGTTGCAGGCAAACGAGGCGATAACCCACATTCCGTATCGCGGGATTGCGCCGGCCTTTCTCGATGTGATCTCGGGGCAAACGCACGCGATGTTTCCCGGGCTTGCCGCCGCCATGCCCCACATTCGCTCGGGTCGCGTGCGACCATTGGCGGTCACTGGGCTCGCGCGGCATCCCGCGCTGAAAGAGGTGCCAACGCTCGATGAGTCTGGCATGAAAGGCTTCGAAGCGCAGCAATGGTATGGCGTGGTTGGCCCGGCTGAGATGCCAGCTGCAATCGTGAGCCAGCTCAACGAAACCCTTGGCAAAGTATTAGCTATGCCTGACTTGCGCGAGAAGCTATCGGTAGAAGCGATTGAGCCGATGCCGATGGGCGCGGCTCAATTTGGGCAATTCATTCGCGCGGATATTGCGCGCTGGACCAAGCTCGCGCGCGAACGCAACATTCAACTCGATTCGTAATTTCAGTTTTCGTAAAGAAAAAATAAATGGCTCGCAACACCAATGTATCCGCTGATCACAACGCACCACCGATCACCAAAATTCTTGCTGAATTTATCTGCAATCATCCCTCACGCGGCTGGAGCGATGCAGTTGATCTTGAGGCGCACCGCACGTTTATGAATTGGCTCGGCTGCGCTGTCGGCGCGGCTCACCATGAAGCGGCCGATGCCGCACTGGCTGCGGTCAATGTGCTGCAACCTGCGCCGCAGGCAACGCTTGCCGGACGCCGCGAAAAAGTGGATATCGCAAGCGCTGCGCTCATCAATGGCATTACGTCCCACACGTTCGATTTCGACGATACCCATCTCAAAACCATCATCCACCCCGCAGGGCCCGTCGCCTCGGCACTGCTAGCGCTTGCCGAGCTCACGGGCGCGAACGGTCGGCACGTCATTGACGCGTTGGTGATTGGGATTGACGTCGCCTGCCGCTTGGGCAATACCGTTTACCCCGACCACTACGATCGTGGCTGGCACATTACCGGCACCACCGGCATGCTCGGTGCCGCTGCCGCCTGCGCGCGGCTGCTCAAGCTTGATGCCCAACAAACGACGATGGCGCTTGGCATCGCCGCCTCGCAGCCCGTGGGCTTGCGCGAGCAATTTGGCACGATGACCAAGCCCTTCCATCCTGGCGGCGCTGCCCGCGCGGGCTTGATGGCAGCGCTCATGGCGCAAAAAGGCTTTACCGCGAGCCCGCGCGCGATCGAAGCGCCGCGCGGTTGGGCGCAAGTGGTCTCGACAAAATGCGATTGGAGCGAAGTCACGCATGAACTTGGGCAACGCTTTGAGATCAGTTTTAATACCTATAAGCCGTTCGCGTGCGGCATCGTCATTCATCCGAGCATAGATGCTTGCGTGCAACTGCGTGAGCGCGGCGTGCGCCCGGAGCAGATCGAGCGCATCGAGCTTAAAGTGCATTCGCTCGTGTTAGAGCTGACGGGCAAAAAAGAGCCCGCTGATGGGCTGCAAGGCAAGTTCAGCGTGTATCACGGCTGCGCGGCGGGTTTGATTTTTGGGCGAGCGGCTGAAGAAGAGTTCGCCGATGAAATCGTCACCCGTGCCGACGTCGTCGCGTTGCGGTGCAAAGTCGTCGCGACGGTTGATAATGCGATTGACGAAGCCAGCGTCGATGTCACCGCTGTGCTCACTGATGGGCGGCGTGAGCATGTGTTTGTTAAAGATGCGATTGGCTCGGTGGCGCGACCGATGACCACAGCGCAGTTGGAAGCAAAATTTCATCATCTCGCAGACGCTGTGATCGGCGCCACGCAGGCTTCTTCGTTAATCGCCGCGTGTTGGGCGCTGGGCGCAGCGCAAAGCGTTAGCGAGATTGCGGCACTGGCGCGACCACGGCCGAAGTTGCGCGTGCCTGCAATTTAAGGCAATACCTGCGGCGCAGATTTTGCCTAAAAAGGCCATTTTCTGCGCCGCAGGTATTTGTGATTTATCTGCAAAATATCTACCGCCGTTAGACGTTTTCCGCGTAACGAATCCGCCCTTTTCCAGCGTGTTTGGCTTCATACATCGCAGCATCTGCTTGCCTGATCACTTCTGCAGTGCCAATCTGGCCCGGTGCGCGAATTGCGATGCCAATGGATGCGCCAATCGTAATCGTCTCGCTGCTTAACGCACACGGCTCACCGAGCGCAGATTGGATGCGCTCGCTCATGGCCGCGAGTGAATCGCGGCTCACGTCGGCCTCGGCAAGAATGATGAATTCATCGCCGCCGATCCTGCCGATCACGTCTGATTCCCGCGTTGTGCGCTGCAGCCGTCGCGTGATCTCGCAGAGCAGGAGATCACCGGCGTTATGGCCAAATCGATCATTGACAGTTTTAAAACCATCGAGATCGACAAAGAGCAATGCCACCGTTGCGCCAGAGCGATTCGCACGAATGAAGGCTTGATCGATGCGTCCGAGAATAGAGCGCCGATTGTGTAGCCCCGTAAGCGAATCAAGCGTGGCCATTTCGAGTAGGCGGGCTTCAGCAAGCGTGCGCGCGGAAGTGTTTTGCACCAGAGCCATCATCGAGGTGACTTTGCCGCTAGCGTCGGTCAATGCCGAGTTAAACCACTCGCTGTAGACCTTTTCACCGCTACGATGGGTGAGCACCGCTTCGACGCGACTGCGCGATGCATTTCCATTTTGCAAATGCGCGAAAGCCGCAATCAGCGGCACTAACGACGATGGATCACCCAGTGCTGCGATCAGCGGCTCTCCGATCAGCGCGGCGGCCTTTACGCCAATCAGATCGTCAATCTGCGTCGAGCATCGGGTCACCCGCAATCCATCGTCCAGCTCGATGACGGTGTGTGGGCTATTGTCGATATGAAAAGCAAGCCGCTCGTTGGCAACGCGCAGCGCTTCCATCGTGGCTTTCAGTTCATGGACGCGCATGGCCGATTGCACAACGCCAATGATTTTTCCGGCTTGATCGCGCCACGGGATCAGGGCAACGGTATGCCAGACGCCGGTGCTGCCTTGCGCATGGCCTAAGCGCTCATAAGTGACCGATTCGCCCGCAAAGACGCGGTGAACATACGGCATGATGACGCTCAGCGCTTTTTGATCGTAGAAATCAGCGAGCGTTTTGCCGATCATTTGCGCAGGCGCAAGCCCAAACGCTTTTGTAAACGGTGCATTGACATATTTGAACCGACAGTCAAAATCAATCACCGACAGCACAGCGCCTAGCGATGAATCGCAAATCTGACCCAGCGTTGATAAATCAAAACTCGCATTGTCATGCCCGCGCTCGTCGGGTTTGACGTTGTCAATCTTAGCAGTCATTCTCCGGTCTTTCTCGGGCTTGGTCGACGCCAAGATCTCCGCGAATTCTAGCGTGGCGCAACGATTTCGCAAGCCCCACGGTCTGGATTCAAAATCGGCCTGGATGGGGCGCGCGGCAATCGCAGACGCAAGCCAAAAAACGTACCTGCGGCGCAGATCAGCCCATTTTTGAGCGTATTCTGCGCCGCAGGTACGCCGATTTTGAGAGTCGTTTTAATGAAAACCGATAGAGCGTCCAAAACGAACATCAGGCTTGGATTTATGCTCGTTTTCGAGCTGCGCCAAAAAGTCGGTTGCAGCGAGCTTTTCATCAAACAGCACGACTTGCCGCTTCACCGTTGCGAAATCGCCGGGGCAAATCAGCTCAAGCTTATTCAGGCGCATGCGCAATTCTTCGGTAAGCGCTTCGTTATCGCCGTCCAGAGCCTCAGCAATAAACATCTTTTCGCGCTGCTCGGTGGTGAATGGCTTAAATTGAATCTTGAAGGTAAATCGGCGTAATGCGGCTTCATCGATACGATCAAATAAATTGGTCGTGCAGATGAAAACGCCATCGAAGCGCTCCATGCCTTGCAGCATTTCGTTCACCTCGCTCACTTCGTAGCTGCGCTGCGCGAGCTGGCGGTTTTGCAGAAAAGTATCGGCTTCGTCGAGCAAGAGCACCGCTTTTTCGTTGTGTGCGGCTTCAAACATCGCGGCCATCTGCTGCTCGGTTTCGCCGACGTATTTTGAGAGCAAATCAGAGGCGCGCTTAATCATCAACGGGCGCTCTAAATGCTTTGCAATATGCTCGGCAAGGGCAGTTTTGCCCGTGCCTGGCGGGCCGTAGAAGCACATCGTGCCTTTGTTGTGCACCTTTAACGCAGCGAGCATTTTCTCGACTGTAAAGCGCGATTCGATATTGAGCAAGCCCAAATCGTAGTGGGTTACGATCTCGCGCGCGGTGGGGTCTTTTGACTTTAAGCCCAGCGCGGCATCAGCGTAATCCAATTGCCGCTCGATCAGATCTTCCAGCGAGCCTTCGATATTGCCGTGCGTAAGCTGAGCGAAGCGCGCGGCCGATTGGATCTGCGCGGGCGTGAGCGTTTTGCGTTGCGCGAGCTTGGTGATGAATTCAGCGCTGACCGGCAGTGTTGATAAATGCTTGCGCGTAATCGTTTCGCGCACGTTCGCCGGTGGTGTTTTAAGTTGCAAATGAAACTGGAAGCGACGGCGGTAGGCTGGGTCAATTTGATCGATGGAGTTAGAAATCCAAATCGTTGGGATCGGGTTTTGCTCCAAGGTTTGGTTAACCCAGGCTTTACCGTTTACGCTTGCGCCGCGGGCATCATCGCGCCCGAAGAGGTTGAGCATTTCAGAAGGCGCGGTAGGGAATACATCTTCCACTTCGTCAAAAAGCAGCGCTGTCGTGCTGCGCCCGCGCAAGAACGCTTGGCTGACTTGTAGCGAACGATAGCGCTCTTTGCCCGTCAGGCTATTGCCATCTTTATCGAGGCAATCGACTTCATAAAGCTCGCAGCCTGCTTCCTTGGCAATCAGCTTAGAAAATTCCGTTTTGCCTGTGCCCGGTGGGCCATAAATCAGCATGTTGATCCCTTTTTCACCACGGGCGGTCGCCGCTTTGATGAGCGCGATCAAGTATTTCGCATCGGCGTCTACGTGCGGATAATCGGCTAAGGTGAGCTCGGTCGCTTTTGCTGGGCGGGTAAAAACGGCCATCATATCGGCATCGGTTTTATACTGCGCGAGCAAAATCGGTAGCAAGCGATCTGATACGCGCATGAGATCGCCGAGATCCGTAATATTGTGGTCAGCAATTGGGGTATCGATCAAGCCGAGCATTTCCAGCCGCGCGCCAGTGCGCAAGGTCTCGGCGATCTGCGCTGCAGGCACGTGCAGCACTTCACCGAGCATGGCGAATGCTTCTTGCGCGCTCGCGGCTTTGCAATCAACGAGCACCGGGCGCAAATCCCGGGAATATTTCACTAAGCTCGCCTTTTTGAGAATTGCTTTTTCAGTCTCAGAGAGCGTGAGCACCCGCGCGAGTAAATCAACGTTGGCGGAGAGCAGGGTGGTTTCGTTTTTCAAGCGCGTGCCGAGCACGTCCACGGTTGCTTGGAAGACCGCGAGCAAGTCTTTGGCGTAGGTCTTAACGTATTCGTCGAGGTAGTAAAAAAGCGTTGTATCGTCGTAAGTGCCATTCCACACGCCATGTTTATTCAAAAACTCTTGCGGCGCGCGCGTGCCAGCGCCGATCCAATTTTCGTTTTCAGCGCAGCGGGCGGCTAGAAATTTCTGTACGCGCAAAAGCGCGCCTTCGGGCCAGACAAATTGGCGCGCGGTGAGATTGAGCACGTCGTTAATATCCCGACGCAGATTGAATTTGGCGCCGAGCTTCAACACCAGCGAGAGGGCGAAATGGGTGCACTCCAAATCGAGCACGGTGCCCGGGCGCGGCTCAGGCGCGCAAAAATGTCCGGCTGGAAGTGTTTTGTTGTTGTCCATCGCGTCAATCCCCTTTGCGAAAACAGCAGCGCACGTGCTGCATACGCACTGTAACGCAACTCAACCAAATTGGTGGACGGGTGATTTCGTTCCCGATAAACGGTGCTACTGCCCGATCAAATTTTGCCGTTCTGATTTGGGCAAAGCTGCGCGTTTCCGCTCATGGCGCGGCGCAAAGTAAAGCCGCTTTCCCACTGGGCGCAGATCGGCGCGAGGGCGGGCGCATTTGCCAGCAGCTGGGAATTCGAAATATGCCGCGCGCGATTCGCGCCACAAACCGAATACCTGCGGCGCAGATTTAAGCGTTTTTGGCGCTTTTTTAACTACAGTTTTTACTGTCGTTAACCGCGCAAACCGACGACGCGGCCAGCGCACGCTTGACCGCGCGCGCATGCATCTTGCCCATCATCCATTCCAGCGCATGACCTGCTCCCAGCCGCGAGATTGCCATGCGATTGCGGGCAATGAAAGGGTAAATGATGCGCCAAACGCCTTGCAAGTGCGGATGGCCCCAGAGCCAGGCGAATTCGGCAAAACCGCAGCCCGCGTAGGCCGCAGCAAAAACGGGCGCACCGACCAGCCATTGCCCCTTAGCATCTTGCGCGTGGATCAAGGTCATCATCGCGTCGCGCGTCACGCCCGGGGGAGCGTCGCCGGGCGGCGTGTAGCTGGTGGGTGAGCAATCAACCGTTGCCAGTTTTTGCGTCGGGTCGTAGCGCTTCAAAAGCGCGATCTCATCGCGGCAAACCGGGCACGCAGCATCGTAGTAAATCGTCAGTGGGTAAGCGATTGCGTTCATATCCGGCATTTTCGCAGGTTCGCGCGTTCGTTCGGCGCAATGCCGATTCGCGCCGCGCTACCCGCAGTTCGTCGCAGGGGGCTTTGCATTTGCTTGGCGTGCCCGTAAAGTTCAAACATCGCCATCGTATTGATTTTCAGGAGCTCCTCATGAATCACATTCAATCCTATCCATCGTTTAGCCGCTACATCGCCCCATTGTTTGTCGTTGCAATGCTTGCCGTCAGCGCCAACGCCCAAGCGTGGAGCATCTCGATTGGCAATGGCGTAAAAGGCTCAGGCAAGCAAATTGAAGAGTCACGCGCGGTCGCAGCATTCGAAAAAATTGAAGTCAAGGGCAGTACCGATGTTGAAATTCGCCAGGGCAGCAAAACCGGCGCAACCGTGATCGCCGACGACAATATTGCACCGCTCATCCGCACCCGCGTTGTCGGCGATACGCTCATCATCGACACCGATAAATCGTATCACTCAAAGTTGAAAACACGCGTGGTCGTTGACGTGATCTCACTCACGGGCATCGCGCTCACCGGCTCTGGCGATGTGATCGTTGGCAGCTTAAAAGCCAACGCGCTCGACGTCGGGCTCGCAGGCTCGGGCGATATCGCCTTCAGCGCACTGACTGCCGAGTCGCTCTCGATGTCGATCTCAGGCAGTGGTGATTTTCGTGCCAGCGGTAGCGTGAAAGCGCAAAGCTTCGCGATTAGCGGCAGTGGTGATGTGCGCGCGGAATCACTCGAAGGCGCGCGGGTCAACGTAAAAATTTCCGGTTCAGGCGATGCCCGTGTTTGGGCCAAAGAAGCGCTCGCCGCGAGCATCAGCGGCTCTGGAGACATTCGATACAAAGGCCAGCCCGCAAGCCTGACTAAAAGCGTTATCGGATCAGGGGAAATCTCTCCAATCCAAAATATTAATATCAATTTCTGATGCGATGCAGGGCAATACCTGCGGCGCAGATTGGGCAAAATTTGAGCGAAATCTGCGCCGCGGGTAGCTCACATATACACCGCAAAAAGAATACGTAAGACTAATCTCCCAATGCTTTTTTTGTATCTTTCCGATCTTTTAAGTATTTAACGCGTTCAATCAAAACGAGCGAACCGAGAGCGGAGATAAATCCATAGCTCAGATAATGATAATAGAGGTACTGTGGAAAGTTCCTTGTCGTTACCGCGACCGCGCTACCTAACGTTAAAAACAAGACAACGAAGCCAGATCTCTGCATCGTTGTAAAGAATCGTACGCAGATCATCACAGCGAGAAAAATGAGGTTGACGATTAGGTGTGTATCGACGAAATCAAGCATTGTTTTATCTCCAAAGCGCGGTTAGTAAAGACCAGATCTACATTTTCTTTTTTGCGAATCCCTGTTTTACTACTCAGCACTGGCCATTTCAAAGTTGGAAAACTCATGCCACAACAGAAATGTACGAATGAATGTCTATGGTCACATTGATTTGCATGCGCTAGGCTCGGTGAGTTCAAAAACGAATTAAATACGTTTCTGATATCCCCCCCCCCAGTGTCATCTAATATTTTCGGCATTGCCATTCGCACTTTTTGACGCACTCACCGGAGTACCATTTGCCGAAAATTTGACAGCCAAAGACTATGGCAAGGCCTG